>JBKEDD010000083.1:0-164763 GCA_047975215.1 Jhaorihella sp. | reverse complement strand
CTGAGATGATAATAGGTCCACGTCTTCCAGCAGATTGGGGCGGTGCCCTGCGTCGAGCGGACGCAGCCCGGTATTGCGGCCATTCGCCGGGGCATTTCGACAAGCTGGTAAGAAATGGAATCTACCCGCCCGGAAGGAACGCTGATGGGGTGGCCGTATGGCTGCGGTGGGAACTGGACTCCGCGCTTGCCGACTTACCTACCATTGGGGGACAAATGTGGAGCGAAGGAAATAGTTGTGACGAGGCGTTCGGTTGCTGACAAGGATGAAACATCTCAACCCATCCGGGCGGTTCCCCAGTGGCAATGTTCGCTATTACTACCGCCCAAAGGGGCAAAAGGGCATCGCAATGCCCGACCGTCCCCCGGACCACCCTGATTTCCTTGCGGCCTATGCAGAGGCTGCGGGTAGCACCAAACCGGTGCGCGCAAAGGTCCGCTCCGGCAGTCTTGCGTTGGCAGTTGAGGGATACCTGAAATCGGATGTTTTTCTCGTCGGTCTGAAGGAAGGCACACGATCCGCCAGACGGCCCATGTTGGATGAAATTCGCGAGCGATACGGGCACGGCCGAGTGATCGACCTTCGAACCAAGCATATCGAGGCTGACCTGAGCCGGTTCACCGGACACGCCCGGAACAACCATCTGAAAGCATGGCGGGGCTTCGGAAAATGGCTCGCAGAGACATACAAGATCGCTGATCCGACCACAGACGCCAAGAAAGCGCCTGTCGCGCAGTCAGATGGGCACCCCCCGTGGTCAGAAGACGAGATCGAGGCTTTTCGCGCGCACTGGTCGATCGACACGCCGGAACGTCTGGCGTTCGAGGTGATCTTCTGGACCGGCGCGCGTATCTCGGATGCAGTCCGGTTGGGACACGGCAACGTGGACCGAGACGGTTGGATCGTGTTTCGTCAGCAAAAGACTGGCGGCGAAGTCGCAATCCCCTTTGATCGCGCGCTACCAGATTTCGCAGAAGGCATGGAAACAGACCTCGCCTATCTTCATGGCGTCCTGAGTGCCCGTGAAGACAAGCACATGACATGGATGACCACCGCGCACGGCAAATCCCGGAGCGTGAAAGCAGCGGGCCAGTGGTTTGCTGCCAAAGCCAGAGCTGCGGGGGTCTCAGGTCGCTCGGCGCATGGTTTGCGGAAAAGCCGGGCGCGGGCGCTCGCCGAAGCCGAAGGAACCTCGGCTCAAATTGGAGCCTGGACGGGGCATGAAAGCCTGTCAGAGATCGAACGATACATCCGCGATTTCAACAAGCGGAAGGTGCTCAGCAGCACGAAAAAGGAACAAAAAGTTCCAACTCAACCGACCAAAGTTCCAAACCTTCAGAAAAAGTAAGGATAAACATATGCTTAAGAAGGCGTTGGTGACCCCGGCAGGACTTGAACCTGCAACCTATCCCTTAGGAGGGGATTGCTCTATCCAGTTGAGCCACGGGGCCGACGCGCCTCTCTTAGCGGGCCTTGGCGCGCTTGTCATCGTCTTTGCGCATGCTTGTGCATGATTGCGCGATTGCGATAACATCAAGGCGATGAACGACAGGAAACGCGGCCTTGTCCACAGAATCCAAACGCCCGCTCACCCTGCGCGATGTCTCACAGGCGTCGGGGGTATCGGAAATGACTGTCAGCCGGGTGCTTCGCAACCGAGGCGAGGTCTCTGACAAGACTCGGGTGCGGGTTCTGGCCGCTGCCAAGGAACTGGGCTATGTGCCCAACAAGATCGCCGGCGCGCTGGCCTCGAACCGCGTCAACCTGGTGGCGGTCATCATCCCGTCTTTCAAGAACATGGTGTTCCCCGAGGTTCTGACCGGAATCAACGAGGTGCTGGAAGGCACCGGACTGCAACCGGTTGTCGGGGTCACGGACTATCTGCCCGAAAAGGAAGAGAAGGTTCTTTACGAAATGCTGTCCTGGCGGCCCTCGGGCGTCATCATTGCCGGGCTGGAGCATTCCGAGGCGTCGAACGCGATGCTGAAATCCGCCGGTATCCCCGTGGTCGAGATCATGGATACCGATGGCAAGCCGGTGGATGCCATGGTCGGCATATCTCACCGCCGGGCGGGCCGGGAAATGGCGCGGGCCATCGTTCGGGCCGGGTATCGCCATATCGGGTTCATGGGCACCAAGATGCCGCTGGACCATCGCGCCCGCAAACGTTTCGAGGGGTTCACCGAGGCGCTGGCCAAGGACGGGATCGAGATCGACGACCGCGAATTCTATTCCGGCGGCTCGGCGCTGGCCAAGGGGCGCGAAATGACCAAGGCCATGCTCGACCGTTCGCCAGAGCTTGATTTTCTGTATTATTCCAATGACATGATCGGCGCTGGCGGGCTGTTGTACCTGCTGGATCAGGGTATCGACATTCCCGGCCGGATCGGGCTGGCCGGGTTCAACGGCGTCGAGCTGTTGCAGGGATTGCCGCGGCAACTGGCGACGATGGATGCCTGCCGGCTGGAGATCGGGCGCAGGGCGGCCGGGATCATCGCGGCGCGGCAGAAAGATCCCGCGCGGCGCGGGACCGAAGACCAGATCATCCTCACGCCAACCATCAGCTTTGGGGACACGCTGAAGCGCCGATAGCAATATCCGGTCCGGCGCGGGGGGCCCGGATCAGGACAGGAACTTGCGCTCCTCGATCAGGGCCAGAAGCTGCGCCAACGCCTCCTCGGCGCTCTGACCGGTGGTGTCCAGCTGCGCCAGCGCCTTGCCGTACAACGCCTCGCGGCTGGTCAGGATCGACCTCAACTGTTCCATGGCCTCCGGGTTTCCGGCCATCGGGCGTTCATCGCCCTGGGCGCGCACCCGCGCCATGTGTTCGTCGGGCGCGGCCTTGAGCCAGACGGTATGGAAGTGGCCCATCAATGTGTTGAAGGTCTCCGGCTCTCCGACGATGCCGCCGGCAACCGCGAGAATCATCGTGTCGTGCGTCGCAATGACCCGGGTAACGGCCTGCGCCTCCAGCTTGCGGTATCCTTCCTGACCATAAAGCGCGATCACCTCCTCCACCGGCATGCCGCTTTGCTCTTCGATCTCGGAATTGAGTTCGACGAAAGGGATGCCAAGCGCCTTCCCGGCCAGCGAACCAAGGGTAGACTTGCCGGCCCCGCGCAGCCCGATAAGACAAATCCGGCGGGCGCGCAGAATCTCCTCGGGTTCCGGGCTTAGCACCCGCAGGACCGATTGCTGCGTTTCGCCGCTGGCGGTTCGAAACAGGTCGGCCACGCGCAGCGCGTCCGAGTTCCAGGGGTCGTCTTCGCCCACAAGCCATTCGATCCGATGGTCGAGCGCGATCGCCACGCGCTGCAACAGGCCTATCGAGATGTTGCCTTCACCCGCTTCGAGTTGTGCCAGATACCGCGGCGAGACACCGGACATGTCCGACAAGACCCGGCGTGGTATGCCGCGGCGTTCGCGCGCGCGCCGCACCCGGTCTCCGACCCTCTGGATCAGTGCCGCGACCGACTCATCGGCGCCGGCCTCGCCGGACTGGCGCGTTGCCTCGCCGCGAAAGTTCGTAATCTCGGTCATGTCGAAGGCCGATTATGAAAAATATTGCAAAAACCTACGACGGGCTGCGGTTGTATTCAAACAAAATTGCGGATCGTCGCCAGCTTTCTGCACTATTCTGCGTCTTGTGGCTGCGGCTCGGGCAACAGATGCGCCTCCACCACGGCGCGGATATCGTCGGGCGCCGGGATCGAAACGCCGTGCTGATCGGATATCACGAAGACGCTGACAAACCGGCCCTGAAAGCACTTTTTCCCGTCCTGCCGGCCAATCACCTGAAACTCGATCGACTTGGTGCCAAGACGCACCGGCGCCACCTCGCACACGAGCGGATGCCGGGGCGTGACGGGTGAGCTGAAGTCCAGGCTCATGTGCACGAAGGGCGTGCCGACATTGCGGTCGATATTGAGCTGGAACCAGCCTGCGCCGCCAAGATGCGCCTGCCACCAGGCGTCTATGGCCTCGAGTGCGAACCAGGGGATATGGCCGGTAAAGGCGATCTGGGCCGGGTCGCAATGGCCCCAGCCAACACGAACCTCGTGGATGTATGGCGCGGGCCCGCGCGCTTGCGTCTGACTGTTCATTCAATAGGTTTCCACATGATAGCGACCGTCGCCCCGCATTGCATCACGCACGTCGGACCAATTCAACCCGACGCCCCTGGCAATGTCCGACAGCGCCTCTTCCACGCCATGTTCCATTGCTTTCAGGCCGCAGATATAGATGTATCCCTTGGGGTTCTGCAAAATTTCCTGCACCCGCCCCGCCTCCTGGCGCAGTTTGTCCTGCACGTATTGCTTGGGCTCGTCCTGTTGGCGCGAGAAGGCGAACAGTTTCTTCATGAAGCTTTCGGGCACCTTCTTCAGAGGCCCGAAATACGGCAGATCGCCGGGACGGCGCGCCCCGAACACCAGCGTCAGGGATTCCCTGAGCGATGGGTTCTCGCGCTGGCGGCGCATGGTAAAGCCGCGGAACGGTGCCGAACCGGTTCCCGTGCAGATCATCAGCAGGTGCGCCTCCGGGTCCGAGGGCAGCAGGAAGGTCGATCCGAACGGGCCGGTCAGCCTGACCGTATCGCCCTTTTGCAGATCGCAGACATAGTTTGAGCAGATGCCGTTCGGCTCGCGCTTGACGGTCAGGGACAGGTTGTTGAAATTCGGCCGCTCGCCGTCGCGCGGGCTGGAGACCGAGTAAAGCCGCGGCAGATGCGGATTGCCCTCGGCATCGGTTCCCGGCGGGATGATACCGACGCTCTGGCCTTCCAGCACCGGGAAGGGCTGGCCGCCCAGATCCAGGATGATATGGCGCACGTCGGCGTCGCTGCCCGCATCGGTCAGCCGGTAGTTGCCCTGCACCCGCGCCTCGGCCGGTTTGCCCAGGTTGTAAAGGTTGATCGTTGCCTTGGATGCGCTTGCCGGTGCCTTTGCCTTGCCGCCCGCACCTTTATGCGCCTCGGCCAGCAATGCCGCGATCGAGTCGTCATAGGCTTCGGTATCGGCGCCGCGGTTGTCATCGCCTTCGGGGATGTCTTCCTGTTCGGGCAGTTCGGTCCAGCTGTATTGCTGTTCCAGCGAATATGCCTTGGTCACGACGCGCCATTCGTCGATGGCGCCGGTCGGACAGACGGGGATGCAATCCATGCAGAACTCGCACTTGGAAACGTCGATCACCACGTTGTTGTCGTCGTGTTCGATGGCGTCCTTTGTGCAGGTCATCTCGCAGGTATAGCAGCGGATGCAGATTTCCGGGTCGATCAGGTGTTGTCTGAACGGCTTGGTCATGAGATGGCCCATCGCTCGTTTGATTGGTCTGTGCCGGTCCGCGCCCTGCCGAATTCCGCAGGGCGCGCGACCTGTTGGGTGGCTTACGCCATGTGCAGCTTGACGTACTCGAAATCGCCCGGCTTGTTGTCGATCCCGACCTTCGGCGGTGCGATCCAGCTGGCGTATTTGCCCGGCTCGGTACAGGGTTTCATCAGCGACTGGATGAAATCGCCGTCTGACTTGCTGGGCAGCCAGTCGTTGAACCTTGCATCGTACTCGGCGCCCGACAGCAGAGTCCCGTCAGGGGCGAACAGCTTGTCTGCGAACACGCCGATCTTGCGGTGAAACGCCTCGTGCGGCAGCTTGAGCTCGAACTCGATCCCGGCCTTTTCGATGATCTTGTTCCAGCGTCCGACGCCACCGGCGGCATCTCTGGTATAGTCGTCCCGCAGCCGCATGTTGATCGCGGTCAGCGCCGGAACATCCTTGCGCACAAGCTTGCCATCCTCGAAATCCCAGACTGCATAGGTGTCGTCCGTCAGCTTGTGGTCGTCGCCCAGCTTGATTTCCTGATAGCGCCCCTTGATGCCGGCGTTGAAGGCGTTGGCGGCGTTGGTCGACACTTCCTGGCCGAACAGGTCGAGCGACAGGGTATAGTGCAGGTTCAGCTTTTTCTGGATGGTCGGCAGGTCGATGACGCCCAGATCGCGGATCTTGTCGATGTCGTAGGGGTCGGTGATACCGGCCTCGTTCATCGCCTCGCAGGTGCGCTGGATGGTGCGCCCGACGCCGGTTTCGCCCACGAACATGTGGTGCGCCTCTTCGGTCAGCATGAACCGGCAGGTGCGGCTCAGCGGATCGAAGCCGGATTGCGCCAGGCTTTCAAGCTGCATCTTGCCGTCGCGGTCGGTAAAATAGGTGAACATGAAGAAGGACAGCCAGTCCGGGGTTTCCTCGTTGAAGGCGCCCAGCATACGCGGCGCTTCCTCGCTGCCCGACTGGCGGCGCAGCAGGTCGTCGGCCTCTTCCCGCCCGTCACGGCCGAAATACTTGTGCAGCAGATAGACCATGGCCCACAGATGCCGCCCCTCTTCCACGTTGACCTGGAACAGGTTGCGCATGTCGTAAAGCGAAGGCGCCGTCAGCCCGAGAAACCGCTGCTGTTCGACGCTGGCGGGTTCGGTGTCGCCCTGGATCACGATCAGCCGACGCATGAGCGAGCGGTATTCGCCCGGCACCTCCTGCCAGGCCGGTTCGCCGTAGTGTTCACCGCAGGGGATACGCCGGTCCTCGACCTGCGGCGCCAGCAGGACGCCCCAGCGGTATTCGGGCATCTTGACGTAATCGAACTTTGCCCAGCCCTTGGGGTCTACCGAAACGGCGGTGCGCAGATAGACCATGCTTTTCTGGAAGTTCTGCGGGATCAGGTCGTTCCACCAGTTGATATAGCCGGGGTGCCACTTTTCCAGCGCCTTGAGGACGCGCTTGTCCGAGCTGAGGCCGACGTTGTTGGGAATCTGGGTGTCGTAGCTGACATTGATGAGATCGAGCATTCGTTTTCTCCACTATTCTGGCGAAGCGGCGGGGTTATCCCCTCCTTGCGCCGGGACCAATCGCAGGCGGGCGCCGGCCCACCATTGTTTCCGTTACACGCGTTCCATGTTGTAGTCGCCGCGGATACCGCTGCCATAGCGTTGCAGGGCGCCATCGGGGCCGACCGCGTTGGGGCGCTGGAATATCCAGTTCTGCCAGGCGGTCAGGCGGCCGAAAATCCGGGTCTCCATGGTTTCGGGGCCGGCAAAGCGCAGGTTCGCCTCCATGCCCGTCATCGCATCGGGCGAGAAGCTGGCGCGCTCTTCAAGGAAGATGCGCACCTCGTCTTCCCAGTCGATATCGTCGTAGGCATAGGTGACAAGGCCCAGTTCTTCGGCCGCGTCGGCGTCAAGCGGTTCGTCGCGGCGGTCGCTGGCGGCATCCACCGCCTCGGGCGTGCCGAGAAACCGGGTTTGCAGCCGGGTCAGGTCGTTGCCCATCGGGTAGGGGCCGAAATTGCCCTCGGTCAGGGTGATGGTCGCCAGCGGGCGGTTATCGCCCTCGAATTCGCCCTCCATCATGTAGCCCCGGTCGGACGCCCAAAGCAGTTCCGCCAACATCCCGGCGAAACACGACCCGTGTTCGACCAGCGCCACCAGCGACCGCGATGTCATGTCGACCCGTTTCAACACCCGCTTCCAGTACTGCGTGATTTCGTTGGCCAGCCAGAAGTCGGCGTTCTTCAGCAGGAAAGCCTCGTGAGCGGCGACCCTTTCGGGGTCGCCCTGGGTGCGGAAAACGACCAGCCCCACCTGGCGTTCGTTCAGGCGCAGATGCAGCAGGGCATCGTCCAGTTCGCGTGCTGCGCGCAGGGTCCAGGTGGCGGCGCCCTGTTGCTGCAGGGTCTCGGTGCTGTCGGGTGCATCGTCCTGGGGCCCGTTGATCGTGACCGTCGCCCGCCCGGTATCGCGGTCGATCGTCACTTCGACGGTGGAATAGACAAGCGATCCATCCTCGCCCACGGTGCGGGCCAGCGGCGTGAGTTCGATACCCTTCAGCCCCGACGGCTTGTCCGAGCGGGCGGCGAATTCACGCGCGCGTTCCTGCACGGTTTCGTCGAATTTCGAATTCGCCACGACCTCGTCAACCAGGCGCCAGTCCACCGCGCGCTGGCCCTTGATGCCCTCTTCGAGCGTGCAGAACACGTCGGCCAGATCACGGCGCATCTTGCGCTTGTCGGTCACGCGGGTCAGCCCGCCGGTTCCCGGCAGCACCGCCAGCAGCGGCACCTCGGGCAGCGCGACCGAGGACGCGCTGTCGTTGGTCAGCATGATGTAGTTGCAGGCCAGCGCCAGTTCGTATCCGCCGCCCGCGCAGGCGCCCTTGACCGCGGCGATGTATTTCTGCCCCGAATCGGCCTCGGCCGCCTCGAAGGTGTTGCGGGTCTCGTTGGTGAATTTGCAGAAGTTGACCTTGTGCGCATGGCTGGCGCCGCCCAGCATGCGGATATTGGCGCCGGCGCAGAACACCTTGTCCTTGCCCGACTGCATGACCACCACCTTGACCTCGGGGTGTTCGAACCGCATCCGCTGAACCACGTCGGCAAGTTCGATATCGACACCCAGATCGTAGGAATTCAGCTTGAGTTCGTAGCCGTCAAACAGCCCGCCTGCCTCGTCCACGTCCATGTAGAGATTGGCGATCTCGCCATCATAGCTCACCCGCCAGTGGCGGTACTTCGTCGGGTTGGTCTGAAAGTCGATGACTTTGGTCATGTCGCACGCTCCGCAAAAGGATCACTTGAGATGCACTTTAACGCCGATTGCTTCACAGGTAAACAGGATTGTGCATAATAGTGCCTATTTTTTATCCCGTGAAAACAGTATATTAACAAATATTCTACATCTCTACCCCCGATCTGTCCAGAATCTATGCATTATTGTGCACATCGATTCATGGTCTGTGGCGGAGATTCGCCCGCCGCCGCAGCGATTGCACATAGTCGCGCAGCCACTGCGGATCTGTCTGCATCACCTCACCGGCCTCCAGCCCGTTCAGCAGATCCTCGACCATGGCGCACAGTCGCAGCACTGCGCCGGGCTGGTCCATTTCCAGTTTGAGCGCCGCATTCGCCGTCTGGATCGCCGCGCGCACCATGCGGCGTTCGTCCGAGGCTTCCGGCAGGGCCATCCAGACCGGCTCCCAGACCTCGTGTGCCTCCCAGAAAAATCCGCCTTTCAGAAATTCCCATCCTGCCCTCCAGGCATCGCTTTGCGCAAGCACCTCCGCGGCAAGTCCCGGTCGCGCCGTCCGGCGCAACGCGTCGAACGCATCGTCGGCGTGGCGCGGGTTCGCGCCCGGAACATGCGCATGCGCCGGCAGGGCAAAGCGCACCACGGCTCAGGCCGGAATGACGTCGGCCGCCTCGATCCGTTCGAGACGGGCGCAGAAATCTGCCACGGCGTCCAGAACCGCCTCTGGCTGTTCAAGATAGGGCGCATGACGGCAATCGTCGAGTATCGCCATATCGACCGGCGCATAGCAGCGGGTTTCGATCTCCTCGATCTGGGCCAGCGTTCCGTACTGGTCGTCGCGGCCCTGGATCGCCAGGACCGGCACGCGGATATAGTCAATAACGTCAGCCACGTTCCAGGCCTCGAACCCGGGCGCAAGCCAGACATCGTTCCAGCCCCGAAAGGCGCCCACGGGGTCGTCGTGATACTTGGCCAACTTCTGCTTCAGATCGGTCGTGGCAAAGACCACGCGAGCGAGCCCTATCTCGGCCAGCCCCATGGGTTCGGTAAAGAAATGCGGCGCCATCAGGATCAGCCCGCATACCCGATGATCCGCGACGCTGCCGCCATGGATCGCGGCGATGGTGGCTCCGTCGGAATGTCCGAACAGGATACCCCGCCGGAACCCGATTTCATCCAGCAGAGGCGGCAGGATGTCCACCGCCTCGCGGGTCATGAAATCCAGCGGCCGGGGCAGGTTCACCGGATCGGAGCGGCCATAACCCTGCCGCGAATAGACGAACACGCCCATGCCGGTGCGCTCGGCCACCCGGCGCGGAAAATCGCGCCATAGCGCGACGCAGCCCAGCCCCTCGTGCAGCATGACGATGGTCGGGGCGGCGTCGGGCGCTGGGCCATAACAGGCATATTCCAGTTCGACCCCGCCCACCGCCAGAGGTGTTTGCGGGGTTTCCGACCAGTCGATTGCGGGCATCAGCAGCCCTCGCGCAGCTTGAACCTCTGGATCTTGCCCGTCGCCGTTTTGGGCAGTTCGTCGATGAATTCGATCCAGCGCGGATACTTCCACTTGCCGACCTTTTCCTTGACGAACTCCTTCAGTTCGACGGCCAGTGCCTCGCGGTCGGCCTCGCCCTTGAGCACGACGAAAGCCTTGGGTTTTTCCAGCCCCTTGTCGTCGCGGGCGGCGACCACCGCCGCCTCAAGCACCTGGGGATGCGCGATAAGCGCCTGTTCCACCTCGAACGGCGACAGCCAGATGCCCGAAACCTTGAACATGTCGTCGGTGCGCCCGCAGTAGATATAGCGGCCGTTTTCGGTGCGTTCGTACTTGTCGCCGGTGCGGGTCCATTCGCCTTCGAAGGTGTCGCGGGTCTGGGCGCGCTTGTTCCAGTAGCCGTCGGCCGCCGAATCGCCACGCACCAGAAGCTCGCCGACCTCGCCGGTATGAACCTCCTTGCCGAATTCGCCGATCAGGCGGATGTCATAGCCGGGAACAGCCTTGCCCGACGTGCCATAGACCACGTCATCGGGTGTGTTCGACAGGAAGATGTGCAGCATCTCGGTCGATCCGACACCGTCGAGAATATTCACGCCCCAGATGTCGTGCCACTTGCGGCCCACCTCTTCGGGCAGGGCCTCACCGGCCGAGATGCAGCGGCGCAGCCTGACCTCTGGGCACCCGGTCTTTTCCAGCAACGCGACCATGGCGGCATAGAGAGTTGGCACGCCGCCATACAGCGTCGGTTGTTCCGCCGTGAGAACGTCCATCACGCTTTCGGGGGTCGGACGGCCGTCATAGAGTACCGCGGTCGCCCCGACAGACATTGGAAATGTCATGCCGTTGCCCATCCCGTAGGCAAAGAACAGCTTGGCCGCGGAAAAGATCACGTCGTCTTCCTCGATCTGCAGCACCTTGGCGCCATAGGTGTCGGACGTGGCCTGCAACGCGCCATGGTGGTGGCGTACCCCCTTGGGAACTCCGGTGGAGCCAGAGGAATAAAGCCAGAAGGCGGTATCGTCGGTCGAACAGTCGATGGCGGGCGCCGGATCGCAGCCATCCAGGAAATCGGTGAAGTTCTCGGTACCGTCCGGGGTGCTGGCGCCCACCATGACGATGCGTTCCAGATGCGGCGATGCCTTTGCCGCGCGCTCCACGACCGGCCACAACTCCTCGGACACGAACAGGCAGCCGGCGCGGCTGTCTTTGAGGATCGCATCGTATATGTCGGTCGCCAGCAGCGTGTTCAGCGGCACCGGAACGATTCCGGCCTTGATGCAGCCCCAGAAGACCTGGGGAAATTCGAGCTGATCGAGAATCAGCATCACCGCCCGAGATTCGCGCGGAATTCGGGCCCGCTTCAGGGCCGCCGCCACGCGGCCCGTCGCCTCCGCCAGACCGCCATAAGTGATCGACCGCTTCCGTCCACCGGCTTCGCGGAACGCGACCTTGTCGCCGCGCCCCTCCTTGACATGCCGGTCAACGAAATAGTTCGCGGCATTCCCAGATTGCGTCATGTATCCTCCTCCCTGCCCGGGGCAGGGTCCCTGGTTCTTCCCTGCCGCCTGACCGCGCTTGCACGAACAGGCGACTCGCCCGCGAGCAATAATGCACCTGAACGGGATTTGTGCAACATATTGCTCATCAGATACGCATTATTTTGCATATCTTGCGCCTGGAAGGCCCGAAAACCCGCGCAGACGGCGGCCGAGCGTCGTGAACCGGCGCCCGGGTCGGGCGCCAGTCAATCGGGCGGGGGCCGGATCAGAATGCCAGCAGGAACAGCGTAATGGGCGGGAACATCACCAACAGCACGACCCGCACCAGGTCGGAGCCGACGAAGAACACCACTGCCTTGTAGGTCTCCATCATGGGCGTTTTGGGATCCATTGCGTTCAGAATGAACAGGTTCATCCCGACCGGCGGAGTTATCAGCCCGACCTCGACGACGATAAGCACCAGGATGCCGAACCAGATTGCCACATGTTCGGCCTCGATCCTGTTGGCCATGCCCTGCGTCATGCGAATGTCGAGCGCCTTCATCTGCTCGCGGGTCAGTTCGGCCCCGTCGGCGATCGCGCCCTGGATAGAGGCCAGCATATCAGATGCCATGCCTTGCGGAATGCCGTTGCGCAACACCTCCATCGCCGCGTCGGCTTGCAATTCCGGCAGCGAGATCAGGTTGAAATCCATGGCCGAGATGACCGGGAAGAAGATCGGGATTGTCAGCAGGATCATCGAGAGGCTGTCCATGACGCAACCGAACAGCAGATAGAAACACAGGATCAGAGTCAGCACCACGATCGGGCTGAAACCCTGGCTCACCACATAGTTCGACAACTCCTGGGGCACCTGTGTCAGGGCCAGAAAGCCGTTGTAGAACGCCGCCCCCAGAACGATGAAGAAGATCATCGCTGTGGAGCGCGCCGTCACCATGAAGCTGTCGATCAGGGTTTCCCGGTTCAGCCCGCCATTGATGAATGCGATCAGGCCGGTTCCGAACGCGCCGACCGCCGCGCCCTCGGTCGGCGTGAACCAGCCAAGATAGATGCCACCGACAACCAGCCCGAAAACCAGCAGGACGGGCCAGACGCGGAACAGCGCGGCAAAGCGTTCCGACCACGGCACCGGCGGGCGCACGCCCGCCGAGTCGGGATATAGCCGCACATAGATCGAAATTGCGATGACATAGCCGATCGCGGCCAGGACGCCGGGAATGAACGCGGCGAGAAACAGCTTGGCGATGTTCTGTTCGGTCAGGATCGCGTAGATCACCAGAACGACCGAGGGCGGGATCAGGATGCCCAGCGTGCCGCCGGCGGCGAGCGTGGCCGAGGACAATCCGCCGGCATAGCCATAGGCCCTGAGTTCCGGCAGGGCGACGCGGCCCATGGTGGCCGCAGTGGCCAGCGAACTGCCACAGATCGCGCCGAATCCGGCACAGGCGCCGATCGAGGCCATGGCGATACCGCCCTTGCGGTGCCCGAGAAACCCTTCGGCGGCCTTGAAGAGTGACGTGGACATGCCGCCGAGGGTGGCGAAATGCCCCATCAGCAGGAACATCGGCACGATGGTCAGCGAGTAGCTGGAAAAAGTCGAGTAGGTCTCGCTCTTGAGCCGGGCGAGGCCGACCGTGTTGCCGCCGGTCACGAAGTACAGCCCCACAAGGCCGACCACGAACATCGCCAGCCCGATCGGTACACGCAGGAAGATCAGGGTGAGCAGGGCGGGAAAGGAGTAGATCCCGATCTCAAGTGTGGTCAATGGACTGTCTCCACCCCGTCCTGCACGAGCATGCGGCGGGTAACGAACTCAACGATGCGGACCCCGGCCATGTATACGCCCAGGATGGCCGCCGTGACCGAGGCGAGGAAGCTGGCGCCATAGGCCCACCAGATCGGAAATTCCAGAAGGAGCGAGGTTTCTGAATTGTCGAACTTCGATACCGTACCCTTGAACAGTTGCACGGAAATCAGCACCAGGACCGCGCCGAACAGCACATCGGTCAGCATCCGCAGGAAGCGGTTGACCCGCGCCGAAAAGGCGTTCGTCAGGATATCGACCGAGGCATGTCCGGCGGTGATCTGACACAGCGGCAGGAAGGCGAAGATGGCGAATGCCACCCCGGCCTCGACCAGTTCGTAATCGCCGTTGACCGGCCCGATGCCGGTGCCGATAGCCCAATCCGAAAATCCGGGCGCGACTGATTGCATGAAGTTGCTGTGCAGCAGGCCGTTCAGAATCCGGCCGGCGATCGACGCGCAGGTCAGAACGACCAGCAACGAAAGGACGATACCGCCCAGTACCGCCATGAGGCGGGCCAGGCTGAGCATGGTTTTGTACATGAATTGGCTGCCCATTCCCTTGGTACGGATCGGCCGCGGCGGCGGGGCCGCCACGGCCGGTTGCGCTGTCTGAACCGTTATTCGGTGTACTTCTTGATCAGCATCTGGGCTTCGTCGATCAGGGCTTGGCCGTCGATACCCTTGGAGTTCATATCGGCAACCCAATCGTCATAGATCGGCTGTGCCAAGGCACGCCATTCCTTGGTGCCTTGTTCGTCGATGACGACGATGTTGTTGCCCAGGTCCAGCGCCAGTTCGCGGGCCGGCAGGTCGCCATCGGCCTGGGTGCCGCCGGCGAAGACCGAGAATTCCTCGCCGGAATTGTCGTCGATCACCTTCTTCAGGTCGTCGGGCAGGCTGTCGTACTTCTCCTTGTTCATCGCCAGGACGAAGGTCAGCGTGTAAAGCGCCGCGCCTTCGAATTCCGTGTGGTTATGCACCAGTTCCTGAACCTTGAGCGCGGTGGTGACTTCCCACGGGATCGTGGTGCCGTCGATCACGCCCTTGGACAGACCTTCGGACACCGCCGGTACCGGCATGCCGACCGGGGTTGCGCCCAGCGCGGTCAGCAGGGTGTTGACCGACCGCCCGCCGCCGCGGATCTTCATGCCTTGCAGGTCTTCGGGTTTTTCCACCGGGTCCTTGGTGTGGAACAGGCCGGGGCCATGCACCCAGGCGGCAAGGATCTTGGTATCCTTGAAGTCGGTGTCTTTCCAGTGCTTCTCGAACATCTGCCAATAGGCGCGCGAGGTCGCCCGTGCGTTGGTCATCATGAACGGCAGTTCGAACACCTCGGTACCGGGAAAGCGGCCCGGCGTGTAGGCGACCACGGTCCAGATGATGTCGGCGACGCCATCGACGGCCTGGTCGTAAAGTTCTGGCGGCTTGCCGCCCAACTGCATCGAGGGATAACGGTCCACCTTGATCCGACCGTTCGAATCAGCCTCGACCTTGTCCGCCCAGACATCCAGAACCTTCTTGGGAACGGTACCCTGCGCCGGCAGAAACTGGTGCAGTTTCAGGGTAACTTCCTGTGCCATGGCCGAAGTCGTGGTAAAGCCCGTGGCCAGCGCGGCGATCGCCGCTGCCCCCACAAAGCCCAGAATGCTTCTCCGATTGGTCATATGATTCCTCCCTTAGACCGTATCTGGGCAATATAATGCCAAAGACGCAACATATTGCAACATCTGGCTTGCGTTTGTCACATCTCCTTGCAGCACCGGGTTTCTGGCGACATCACGCCCCCGGCCGGTTGCCGCCGGGAATCCGGTCCGCCTGTACGAACCTGCCCCCCGATGTACGTACCGGCCACCGCGAAGCGCGAGATGCGCCACGGCGCGGCGATACGCATCGTTGCCGACTCTGCAAGACTGCAACCGAATACGGGCCTTGTGCAAGCGCGGATTCCATTGAACACGCAATCCACGCCCGTGGCGGTTCGGGAAACAATCCGCGAGAGCATGCCGCATCCCCTGGCGCCGGCCCGCCTATGCCACCATCGGCGACAGGGGCGGGTTGGCGCCTATTGCGCTGTGGCAATGCTCAGTGTGACCGGGTCGAGGCCGTCGATTCCCCCGACAATCGCATCGCCGGCGACCACGGGGCCAACCCCGGCCGGCGTACCGGTCAGGATCAGGTCGCCGGGGCGCAGGTGATAGAAGCCGGACAGATGGCTTACGATCTCGTCCGCCTTCCATGTCATTTCGGCCAGGGTGGCGTCTTGCCTGACTTCGCCGTTCACCGCCAGGTGGATGCGCCTGCCGCCGTCGGGTGCCCAGTCGGCGGCGCGGGTCAGGGGGGCGAACACCGCCGAATTTTCCGCGTCCTTGCCCAGATCCCAGGGTCTTTGCCTGTTGCGCTCGCGGATTTGAAGGTCGCGCCGCGTCATGTCGAGCGCGCACCCGTAGCCATAGATCGCCCGCCCGGCCCGGTCGGGGGCGGCCCGAAATACCGGCTTGCCGATTGCCAAAGCCAGTTCCATCTCAAAATGGAAATCCTCCGTGCCGGGCGGGTAGGGGATGCTGGCACCGCCGAGGATCGCGTTGGCCGGCGACTTGGTGAAGTAGAACGGCGCCGCGCGGTCTACCTCGT
The DNA here is from genome assembly GCA_047975215.1 of Jhaorihella sp. GTDB lineage: Bacteria > Pseudomonadota > Alphaproteobacteria > Rhodobacterales > Rhodobacteraceae > JAGRMG01. The sequence continues at coordinate 148,760 of JBKEDD010000083.1, read as the reverse complement.
GGCCCATCTCGGCGGCGTGTGCCGCATAGTTGCGCCCGACACAGAAGATGCGGCCAATGGGATAGGCGGCGGCTTCGCCCCGTACCGGGATGGCGGGTGTGGCGGGCAGGTCGAACAGATGCGCGGTCATATCGCGGACTCCTCGGATTATCGCAACCCGGCCCGAAGCGGCATGTTGCGCATGTTCATGCAGCGGTTCCTATATCAGACGCTCTGCAATCCAAAGCCCGATCAGCGATTGCCGGGTCACGCCGCTGCGACCGGTCGACTGCATCGCGCGCCCTTACCGGCGTCGGTCGTCTTGTCCAACTCGGCCGCCGTCATGGCATCCGATCTCCTCATGCCGGGCACGGCGCATCGTGATGATGCGCAACGCATCGCCTCGCGGCGTCGGGGTGGCCGCTGGGAGGATTCACGGGGCTTCCCGAAGAACCCGCGCCATTGCGAAGTCGTCACCATGTCAAGACAGATTCGAGGCGCCATTGTCGGCGTGGCTGTCGCCGCGATTCAAACCATGCTGATCACGTCTTTTTCGATGGCCAGCATGTAACCGCGCCGGGCGATGTTCTTGACCAGCAATGCACTGACGATCTGGTTGCCCAACGTGTCGCGCAACCGCTTGATCCGCGTGGCGCCCGCCGCTTCGTCGCAATCGGCGGCGTCGCGGCCCGATATTGTCGCCTCGATTTCGGCGCCCGACAGAACTTCGTCATCCATCCGTGCCTCGGCCAGCACCGCCAGGGTTTCCATTGCCGCCGCGGTCAACTGGAAGTCGAGATTGTTGAGATAGACGGTGTTTTCCTCGCGGCTGATGATCAGCGATGTCACTTGGATGCCGGTGCGCTCGATCTGCGCCATTCGCCGGTTGAGCGTGACCAGCATGATCAGGAACACCAGTGCCGCGATCATCATCGCGGCGGCAAAGACCAACAGCACGAAGATCACCATCCGGTAGCTGGCCAGCGTGTCGGAAAAGGCCGTGCCGGACTGGGCGAGGATTTCCAGCAGCTTGATCTCGGTCTGTGCCGTCAGATCGTTTTCGACGAACAGCCGTTCGACCCGCGCGTTGAAGGCGTTCGCGTCGGGCAGCGTCAGCAGGAGCACGGCACCGGCGGCCACCAGGATCGCCACGATGGCGGCGATTCCGAAACCGACGATCAGGGTTCCCGAACGGCGCGCATCAGTAACGGAGATAGTAGGGCCCGGCATTGGTCTTCCTTTCCTCAAGCCCCTCCGGCCCGAAGACCGAAAGCACGTTCAGCAATGTCCAGCCGGCGGCCGCCAGGCGCGCGGCGATTTCGGCGCGCGCTGCGGTCGCGGTGCATTCGCCCTGCACTTGCGCGACTCCATAGTGCAGGCGCAGGGGATCGTCCTGCTTGGCCTTGTAATCGGCATAGCAGCTTGCCGCACCGGCCGGCAAAGCCGTGGCCAGAAAGGCGGTCAGGGTGAGGAAAGGCAATGTGTGTCTCATGTTCCCACCCTGCGCCTTGCCAGGGTGTTATTCAATAACCGCAGGACGTTGGCGCAGCCGATATCCGATAGCATCGCACCGATATTGCCTGTCTTGCGGGGGCCGCCCCAGTCTGAGCTCATCGCCGGTCCGCACATACCGGACAAGGTTCGATCAGATCATGACCCGTCAGCAAAGGATACCCGACATATGACCCGATCCATGCCCCGTCTCACCCATCGCAGATTCATTGCCCTGGTCGTCGGTGCCGCCATGGCCATCACCGGCCTGACGGCCGCGCCGGCCCGGGCCGGCGATACCGGGCGCGTGCTGGCCGGGCTAGCCGCGCTGGCGGTACTCGGCATCGCCGTCAAGGAACACCGGGACCGCAAGCGCGAGCGCCAGCAGGTCAGCCGCGACCTCCGGCCTGACATCCCGGTCTGGAAGGAAGAACCCCGCCACCATGGCAGTCGGAACCGGCCGGGCGGTGACTTCCCGCTGCACCCGCAACTGAAACCGCGCCCGCTTCCCCAAGACTTGCAACGCTACGTCCTGCCGCGCCAATGTCTGCGCGAGCTGAACAGCCTGGGCGACCGCAAGCTTGTGGTGGGCGAACGTTGCATGCAGCGCAATTTCGGGCACATGCGCAGGCTGCCGCAGAATTGCCGGCTCGAGGCCCGTACCGAGCGCGGCCCGCGCCGGGGCTACAGCCTGGAATGCCTGGAAAATCGCGGCTACCGTTTGTCGCGCAACTGAACGGGCCGCACTCGCCCCGGCGCGCGATCCGGCGAAGGAGGGCCATGCGGCCCTTCTTTTCGTCCTTGCCGGACATCTGCATTTCGGGCACGCAAAGGGGCATGGATCTGCCCGACGACAGCCTGGAACACGAAGCCCGCCGGCTTGGCCATTTGCGTATTGCCGGGGTCGACGAGGTCGGGCGTGGGCCTCTGGCCGGGCCGGTGACCGCCGCGGCGGTGATACTGGATGCAAGGCGGGTGCCGCCCGGGCTGAACGATTCCAAGAAGCTGACCGCGAAACGGCGCGCGGCCCTGGCGGCCGAGATCATGGCCTGTGGCGAGGTTGCCGTGGCCCATGCCAGCGTGGCCGAGATCGACGAGATGAACATCCTGCGCGCCAGCCATCTGGCGATGCTGCGCGCTATTGGTGCGCTGACACCTGCGCCGGACTTCCTGCTGATCGACGGTCATCTGATCCCGCGCGGGCTGATTATCCCGGCGCGTGCCGTGGTCCGGGGCGATGCCCGGTCGGTTTCGATCGCCGCGGCGTCGATCGTGGCAAAAACCTGCCGCGACAGGATCATGGTGGATTTGGCGCAACAGCACCCCGGCTATGGCTGGGAAACCAATGCCGGTTATCCGTCGAAAAGCCACAGGAACGCGCTGCAAAATCTTGGCGTGACCCCTCACCATAGGCGTTCGTTTAAACCCGTCCACAACATCTTGTATCAAGAAAAATCAGTAAGTAACTGATTCAAAAAAGAAATTGACGGCGAATCGGCTTTGACTCATCCTGCCAGCCATCAAACGAGCGCAAAAGCGCCGGGGACAGAGGCAGAGAATGACCAAGACCGGACAAAAGGGCGCCGCGGCGCTTGAGTTGAACACGATTGTCGGTGGCGATTGCATCGAGGTGATGAACCGGTTGCCCGAGGCGTCGGTCGACCTGGTCTTTGCCGATCCGCCGTACAATCTCCAACTCAGGGGTGAACTTCATCGCCCCGACAATTCCATGGTCGACGCGGTGAACGATCACTGGGATCAGTTTTCTTCGTTCGCGGCCTATGACAGGTTCACCCGTGACTGGCTGACGGCGGCGCGGCGGCTGCTCAAGCCGGCCGGCGCGATCTGGGTCATCGGCAGCTATCATAACATCTTTCGCGTCGGTGCGGCGATGCAGGACGCCGGATTCTGGATTCTCAACGACGTGGTGTGGCGCAAGTCGAACCCCATGCCGAACTTTCGCGGCAAGCGGTTCACCAACGCCCATGAAACGTTGATCTGGGCGTCGAAATCGGAAGGCGCGAAATATACGTTCAACTACGAGGCGCTGAAGGCGCTGAACGAAGGCATCCAGATGCGCAGCGACTGGGTTCTGCCGATCTGCACCGGCCATGAGCGGCTGAAGGACGATGCCGGCGGCAAGGCGCATCCGACGCAGAAACCCGAAAGCCTGCTGCACCGGGTTCTCGTGGGTTCGACCAATCCCGGCGACGTGGTGCTCGATCCGTTCTTCGGCACCGGCACCACCGGCGCCGTTGCCAAGATGCTGGGCCGCGATTTCATCGGTATCGAACGCGAACAGGGCTACCGCGAGATTGCCGCCAGGCGCATCGCCAAGGTGCGCCGCTTCGACCGCGAGGCGTTGCAGGTCAGCGCCTCCAGGCGCGCCGAACCGCGTGTGCCCTTCGGCCAGCTTGTCGAACGCGGCATGCTGCGCCCGGGCGAGGAACTGCTCAGCATGAACGGACGCCACCGCGCCAAGGTGCGCGCCGACGGAACGCTGGTCGGTTCGGATGTGAAGGGCTCGATCCATCAGGTCGGCGCACATCTGGAAGGCGCGCCCAGTTGCAACGGCTGGACCGACTGGTGTTTCCGCCGCGACGGCAAGACCGTGCCCATCGACGTGCTGCGCCAGCAGATACGATCGGAAATGCAGGCCTGAGGTCTACACGATACGGCCCTCCGGAACCCACCCTCAATAAACAGGACACCGCCGGTACCTGTGGCCTGTCACAAGGTACCACACCTGGCCCCGCCGATCCGGCGGGGCATTTTTCATCTGGGCGACTGCCAAGCGCGCCGGGTGATGCCGCGCGGGCGCAATAGCCCCTCCAATCGCGGGTTCTATCCCCGATCAGGCATTGCCAGGCCGCTAACTTGGTTCAACAGATCTTACGGGCTGACGCAGCACGGTTTTCAGCCGGTCCGGCGCAACCCGGCGCGGATCGCCGATATATATCTCGTGATGAGGTCCGTTAAAGGTAAGCTTGCCCTGCGGCATGATCTCGTCGTGGAGACGCGCCAGCGTCGGGCCTTCATCGTCATAGCTGCCGATATGCATTGTTTGCAGGCATCGCCCCTCGTGCAACGGAGCAAGCCGAAGGGTTTCAGGTGGGGTATCCAGCTTCTGCGACGTCCTTTGCCGGGCGCCGTGAAACATTTCCTCGGTGACGAAATCGGGCGCCATGATAAGCATCGTCCATTTCCATACGTCCTTGTTCCGGCGAACGAAATCGGCCGGGTCGTCGGCCCACCACAGACCTTCCAGCGGGGGCACGACATAATCGCGCCCAAGCTTGTCCTTTGATGCGAACTTCATCGCGAAGCTGAGCGAATACAGCCATTCCAAAGCTTCGCGATAGGCCGGTGCCGTGTTTGGATTGCCTTCGCCGTCCACCATGACGAACCGCATTTCCGGCAGACCGACCTCTACAAACCTGCCAGCCGGCGGTTGGAAAAAGGTACTCAGCTCCTTCTTGAAATCCAGCTTTCTTGCCATGTCTTCCTCCCGATCTGGCAACCGCAGGAGAAACGAACTGCCTGGAAAGTCAACGCAGTTGCCCCAACGTCCGCTTTGCTGCGAACTGCGGTCATTGATCGTTCCTGCGGTTGCTGCGACATAGTTGCCTGCCTGCCGGGGGGTGCGGTCCGGCCCCGGCGGGGTTATCTGTCCCTCTGCCATATAAGGAACTCGGAATATGACTGATACGGCGACCGCCCCGCCCCGTCGCGGGTTCCGGCTCTGGCCAAGATCGCCCGCGATCCCGCACAACCGGTATACCGAGGCGGCGCTGGAGCGGCACAAGCGCGAGGGGCAGGAACTGGCCGTCAAGGCCCGCTGGATCGCGATGGCGCTGATCGCGGTTCTTCTGGTCTATCTCAACCCGCATTGGGATGTGCTGTACTACCACGGCATCCTGGCGCTGATCGCGTTCAACGGCTGGCTGATACGCCGTGTCGGGCAGGTCGAAAGATCGCGGGCTGAACTGGCGCTGATATTTCTCGACCTGCTGATCATGACTGTCGGGATGGTTCTTCCCAACCCGCTGAGCCATAACGAATTGCCGCTGGCGATGCAGTACCGGCTGGACTATTTCCTGTATTTCTTCGTTATCCTGGCGGCAGGGACGCTGGCCTTTTCATGGCGCACCGTGATCGTGATGGGGATCTGGACCGCGGCCATGTGGGCCGTGGCGCTGGCGGCGGTCTGGTGGTTCTCCGATCCCGTTCCCGGCCTCAGCCAGGCCGCATCGGTCGCGTTTGCCGACTTTCCCGGCCTCTCCCGCGCACTGGATCCCAACAGCTTGCAGATCGAGTTGCGGATACAGGAAATCGTGGTCTTCGTGCTGGTGGCGTTCACGCTGGGGTTCTCGGTGCGGCGCTTCAACCGGCTGCTGCTGAACAATGCCGGGCTTGAACGCGAACGCGCCAACCTGTCGCGCTACTTCTCGCCCAACGTGGTCGAGGAACTGTCGCAAAACGACGAACCGCTGAAACAGACCCGAAGTCATGACATCGCGGTCCTGTTCGTCGATATCGTCGGCTTTACCCGCTATTCCGCCGACTGCGACCCCAACGACGTGATCGCCGTGTTGCGCGGGTTCCACGCCCGGATGGAAGCGGCCGTCTTCCGCCATGGCGGGACGCTGGACAAGTATCTTGGCGACGGATTGATGGCGACCTTCGGAACGCCGGTCGCGGGCGAACACGATGCGACCGACGCGCTGGACTGCGCCCGGGCCATGCTTAGAGAGATGGAGGCGTGGAACCGTGAACGCCGCCATGCCGGCCGGTCCGGAATCGAGATCGGGGTCGGCATCCACTACGGCCCGGCGGTTCTGGGCGATATCGGGGCCAACCGGCTTGAATACGCGGTGATCGGCACGACGGTCAACATTTCGAGCCGGCTGGAGAGGCTGACCCGCGATCATGGCGTCCGCCTTGTCATGAGCGATGCACTGCGCGCGCGGGTACTCTCGGAATCGGGTCCGCAGACCGGAGGGCTGTCCGGCTTTACCCGCCTGCCCGATCAGCGCATTCGCGGCATCGAGGATGTCATGACCGTCTGGGCGCTGGGCTGAATGCTGGATACGGCTCAGTCATGCCGTGCATTGGCGGCGGGCTGGTGCCGCGCCCCCGCCCGCGCAGGCCCCGGATTGACCCGCCGTCCGCTGCCGCCTACCGATAGGGGCAGACAAGCGAAAGGCGACCCATGACCCAAGCCCTGATCGTGATCGACGTGCAGCACGATTTCTGCCCCGGCGGCGCCCTGGCCGTGCCCGATGGCGACGCGGTGGTGGCGCCGATCAACGCCATGATGGGCGATTTCGATGTGGTGATCCTGACGCAGGATTGGCACCCTCGGGGGCACTCGTCGTTTGCGTCCGCGCATGCGGGCAAGGCGCCCTACGACATGCTGGAAATGCCCTACGGGCCGCAGGTGTTGTGGCCCGACCATTGCGTTCAGGGTACGCAGGGGGCGGCATTTCATGCGCGCCTCGATACCGACCCGGCCGATCTGGTGATCCGCAAGGGGTTCAACCAGAGCATTGACAGCTATTCGGCCTTCTTCGAGAACGACCGCACCACGCCCACCGGGCTGGAAGGCTATCTGCGCACCCGCGGCATCGCGCGGCTGACGCTGGCGGGTCTGGCGACCGATTTCTGCGTGCATTTCTCGGCGGTGGATGCGGCGCGGCTGGGTTTTGACGTAACCGTGCGGATGGACGCCTGCCGCGCCATCGACCTGGACGGTTCGCTCGCGGCGGCGGTGGCGGCGATGCAGGACGCGGGCGTCAGGCTGTCCTGACGCGAGAACGCAAGGCGCGGCCCGCGAGTTGGGCCGGGCATGTGGACTCTGCACCGTCCCCGGCTATTGTCGGGTCTGCCTATGTGGTGGCCTGTCACCGCCCAACTTTATCTGAAAGGCTGCGTAATGGTCGATATCGCCACCCGCGTCTGGAACCACAAGTGGAAGATCGACCCGATCGTTCGGTCGCTGATCGACACCGATTTCTACAAGCTGCTGATGTGCCAGTCGGTGTTCCGCAACAAGCCCGACACCACCGTCACCTTCTCGCTTATCAACCGGTCCAGCCATATTCGGCTGGCTGACCTGGTGGACGAAGGCGAGTTGCGCGAACAGTTGGATCATATCCGCTCCCTTTCGCTTAGCCGGGGCGACAGCACATGGCTGCGCGGCAACATGTTCTACGGCAAGCGGCAGATGTTCCGCCCCGATTTCATGGAGTGGTTCGAAGGGCTGCGCCTGCCGCCCTATCACCTGGAAAAACGCGACGGCCAATACGAACTGACATTCGAGGGCAAGTGGCACGAAGTCATGCTTTGGGAGATTCCTGCGCTGGCGGTGCTGATGGAACTGCGCGGCCGCGCCGTACTGAACGACATGCGCAGGTTCGAACTGCAGGTGCTTTATGCCCGCGCCATGACCAAGCTATGGGAAAAGGTCGAAACCCTGCGCCGCGCAGATGGCGTGCTGATCGCCGACTTCGGAACGCGGCGGCGGCATTCCTACCTCTGGCAGGACTGGTGCGTTCAGGCCATGCGCGAAGGCCTGGGCGAACGGTTCGTCGGTACCTCGAACTGCCTGATCGCCAAACAGCACGACCTTGAGGCGATCGGGACCAACGCCCATGAATTGCCGATGGTCTATGCCGCGCTGGCAAACAGCGACACGGAACTGGCGCAGGCCCCCTATGACGTTCTGTCGGACTGGCACGACGAACACGACGGCAACCTGCACATCATTCTTCCCGACACCTACGGTACCAAGGGGTTCTTGGACAATGCGCCGGACTGGCTGGCGGGATGGACGGGTATGCGCATCGACAGCGGCGATCCCGCGACCGGGGCCGAGACCGCCATCGCGTGGTGGAAATCGCGCGGCGAGGATCCAAAGCGGAAGCGGATCATCTTTTCCGACGGGCTGGACGTGGGCAGGATACTCGATCTGCACCGTCAATTCGCCGGGCGGGTGCAGGTTTCGTTCGGCTGGGGGACGTTGCTGACCAACGATTTCCGCGGGCTGGTGCCGGGTGACGCGCTGGCGCCGTTTTCGCTGGTCTGCAAGGCCGTGTCCGCCAACGGGCGTCCGACGGTCAAGCTGTCGGACAATCCCGAAAAGGCGATGGGTCCGGCTTCTGAGATCGAACGCTACAAGCGCGTGTTCGACGTGGGCGAACAGGAACGCATCGCAGTGGTCGTCTGATACGCTCCTGGCCCCGGTTGCGGCTCCCGCATCGCCGCGCGGCGGTGCGCAACCCGATCAGATCGCCTCGCGTTTTCCCGGATCCATGCTCATGGCGCTGATGGGGCGGACCATCGACGCCTGCGGACCCATCGCGCCCTCGCCGTGCGCGACCGTCAGTTCCACGGGCGCGCCGACTTCAAGCGAACCGAAATCGCCTGATACCACCGCGTTGGGCGCGAAATAGATCTCCTGCCCGTCGTTCATCTTCACGAAACCGTAATCCGCGAACTTGCGCACCACCCGCCCATGCGGCGGGCCGTTCAGCGTCTTGGTTTCACCGCGCATCTTCTGGGAATGGGCCTCAAGGCGGCGATCCATTGCATCGAAAGCATCGCGGATCGCGATAGCGGGATCGAAATGCGCGTTGTGATCGCCGGGGTCGTTGCTGACCACCAGTTCGTGTTCGGGTACGCGGACCTCGATGCGCAGATGAAACGCCTTGGCGTGATACTGGCTGCGATGAGGCACCTCGACCACGATGCGGCAGCTGTTGATACGGTTGAAATAGCGGTGCAACTTGTCGACCCGCTCCCTTATTCTCGTTTCGAGTGCTTGGGATTTCTCGACATTGCGCCAGGCTATTTCGAGAGGAATGTCCATGGTTCGCCTCCTGCATGTCCTGAACGTCCGGGGCGAAGCGGGCCGGAAGGGGCAACGCGATCATCGCCACCGCGCAACCGCGAACCTGCCGGTTTCACCACCGTCACCAGATTCGACTTATGAACGCGAACGGGGTTCCGCAATGACCGGGTGCGGGCAGATCTCGTCAGAGCGGCTCCAGCCCGCACCAGTCGGCGACGAACAGGGCCGTCGCCTGGGTGAGCCTTCGCATGCTTTCCAGGTGAACGCGTTCGTTGAACCCGTGGATCGCCTCGGCGCGGGGGCCATAGACCAGCGCGGGCGTATCGGCATACAGCCCGAAGAACCGCGCATCGGTGGTGGCGGTGATCGAAATCCGGTCCAGCGGGTCGCCGAACACCGCCATATGTGCACCTTCCAGCGCGCCGATGGCCGACCTTGCGGCCTCGCCCCTGTCTTCGGCCAGCGCATAGCCCTCTGCCCGGAACCCGTGATAGACGATCTCGGGCAGGTTGTTGCGCAGGAAATCGCTTTGCCGGGCGGCTTCGGCCAGCGCAGTTTCGATCTCGCGTCTGGCCTCGTCGATGTCCTGGCCGGGAAAGATGCCCATGCGCACGTCGAACACGCACCAGGACGGGACCGAACTGGCCCAGTCACCGCCGGCGATCTTGCCGACGTTCAGGTTCAGCGGGTGATGAACATGCTCGTATTCGCCGTGGCGCCGATCGGGCGCGTTCCAGCGGTCCTCAAGCCGGTGCAGCGCGGCAATCAGGGGGATCGCCGCCTCGATCGCGTTCGATCCGGCACCGGCATAGGCGACATGCGTCGGCATCCCCATCAGATGCACCTGAAACCAGATCACCCCAAGCTGGGCCGTCACCAGCGTTTCACCGAACGGTTCCGGAATCAGCGCGGCATCGGCCCGGTATCCGCGTTGCAGACAGGCCAGCGCGCCGTTGCCGGTGCATTCCTCCTCGACCACGGATTGAACGAAGACATCGGCGCCCGGCGCCAGGCCGCAATCGCGCAGCGCGTCAAGCGCGAAAAGGTTCGAGGCAAGGCCCGCCTTCATGTCGCCTGCGCCGCGGCCGTACATCCAGCCATCATCGACACGCGCGCAATAGGGCGGTGTGTCCCACATCGCGGCGGGGCCTTCGGGCACCACGTCGATATGGCCGTTCAGGATCAGCGAGCGGCCCTTGCGCGTCACGCTGCGATGGCTGGCGACCACGTTCACCGCATCATCGTATCCGCCTATGACCGGAGAAAACCCCGGCAGGTGGCGAATTTCGTCCAGGTCGATCCGCCAGCGATCCACGCCATAGCCGCGACCGGCCAGTTCGCCGGCCATGAAATCCTGCGCGCCCTGTTCGTTGCCGCGGGTGGAGGGATGGCTCACGAGTTCTGACAGGAACGCAACCTGATCGTCGAACCGTGCGTCCACCGCGGCCAGAATCCGGGTCTGTACCTGCTTGTCCATGCCGAAACCCCTTCAGAACACCATGATATCGCCATCGGGAACCGCCAGCGGCGCAGCGGTTGCCGCGATCACCTGTTCGGGCGACACGCCTTTGGCGGTTTCGCGCAGGACAAAACCCTCCGGCGTCACGTCGATCACCGCCAGATCCGAAAATATGCGGCTGACGCAGCCCCGCGCCGTCAGCGGCAACGAACAGTCCGCCACAAGCTTGGGTTTGCCGTCGCGGTCAGTGTGCATCGTCAGCACCGCAACCCGCCGTGCCTTCTGGGCCAGTTCGATACCCCCGCCCGCGCCGGGCGAAAACCGTCCCGGGATGATCCAGTTGGCGAGATCCCCGGCTTGCGACACCTCGAAGGCGCCCAGCATCGTCAGGTCCAGCCGCCCGCTCCGCACCAGCGCGAAGGAAACGGCGCTGTCGCAAAAGGCGCTGCCCGGAACCGTCGAGACATAGGCGCCGCCGGCGTCGATCAGGTTGCGGTCGGCGGCATCCGGCGGAAGCGTCGGGCCAATGCCCGTCAGGCCGTTTTCTGTGTGCAGGCACACCGGAAACCCCGGCGGAAGATGATCCACCACCCGCGACGGCAGGCCGATGCCGAGATTCACCACCATGCCGGCCGCGATCTCGCGTGCGGCACGGGCGATCATTCTGGTTCTAGCGTCGGACAACGCCATACTCCTCGCCCATTTGTGCCAGATGCACGACGTGATCGACGAACGGCCCCGGTGTGTGGATGTCCTCGGGGGCGATTCCGCCGGGCGGCAGGACGATCTCGGCTTCGGCGATCACCATGTCGCCGGCCATCGCCATCAGCGGGTTGAAATTGCGCGCGGTGGCGGCATAGCGCAGATTGCCGAACGTGTCCGACATTCCGGCATGGAGCAGCGCCGCGTCGGCCCGAAGCGCGGTTTCCATGACCGCGGCCGCGCCGTCGATCTCGATCCGCGGCTTGCCGCGCGTCAGGTCGGTATCGAGGCCGATATCGGCGACCACCGCCTTCAGCCCCGCACCGCCTGCGCGCACGCGTTCGGCCAGTATGCCCTGGGCGCAGAATTCGACCTCCAGGCTTCCCGCGTTCTTCATCGCGATGGCCCGCGGGTTGAGCCCGATATGGGTCGTCACCAGCCGCGCCACCTGACCGTTGGACAGCAGATGGTCGACCCCCATGCCCTTTTCGTTGGCGTCGTTCTTGATGATCGTCAGGTTCTTCTGGCCCTGGCGCACCAGTTCGCGGATCAGCGTGAAGGGTGTGCCGGGCACGCCGAAACCGCCCAGCATCACGGTGGCGCCGTCGGGTATGCGTGCGATCGCCTCTTCGATGGTCGTGGTCTTGTCGGGCAGCCTCATGTCGCGTCTTCCGCTTGTCCGATCATGTCCCGGAACCCGGATCCGGCAAGGCTCAGCGCGATGTCGTTGTCGCGGGTATCAAACCCGATGCGCGCATAGAAACGCGCCGCATCGGGGTTGTCTCGGTAGACCGTAAGGGCCAGATATCCGGCCTGCCATGCCGTCGCGCCATGGCGGGCGACGGCCCGGACAAGCCGTTCGCCCAGCCCGCGCCCGCGCATGGCGAGCGCCACCCACAGATCCAGCAGAAAGACCCCCGGCATCCCTCGCGCGGTCGAGAAATGCCGGGTGAACAGCGCCAGCCCCCGGGGGTCGGCCTTGTCGCCGGCCAGCAGGGCGGAAAAGAACGGCTGTTCCCCGAATCCATGCGCGCGGATGGTCTCGGCGGTCGAGGCAAAGCGGGCGCCGTCGCCGATTTCGTCCGCCAGCCGTGCCAGCATCTGCGCGATGACGGCGCTATCCGCGGCCGTGGCAAGTCGGATCAAGGGGCGCGTCACGCCGGGCCACCCGTTTCGAGCCCGGCCTCGGCCGCGAAAAGGTCAAGCGAGGCCACCAGAACCGCCATGATTTCGTCGATCTGGTCCGGGGTCACGATCATCGGCGGGCAAACCAGGAAGTGATCGCCTTCGCGGCCCCCGCGGGTGCGGCGAGAATAGATGATCAGGCCAAGATCGTATGCGATCTCGACCAGGCGCAGATAGGCGTTCAGGTGGCGTGGCAAGGGCGCCATGCTGGCGCGATCGGCGACCAGTTCGAAGGCCAGCAACAGCCCCTTGCCGCGCACGTCGCCGATAAACGGATAGCGCGGCATCAACCCTTCAAGCCGCGACTTCAGCATCGCGCCCATGCGCGCCGCGTTGGCGATCAGGCCCCGTTCCTCGATCTCTGTCAGTACCGCCAGCCCCGCCGAACAGGCGAGCGCATTGCCGGCATAGGTGAATCCGTGCTGGAAACCGCCCCCGTCAAGGATCGCGTCGACGATATCGTGACGTGCGACGGTGGCGCCAAGCGGCGCATAGCCTGCCGCGAATCCCTTGGACAAGGCCACGATATCGGGGGTGATGCCCCAGTGTTCGGCGGCCAGGAACCGGCCGGTCCGGCCTGCGCCCGACATGACCTCGTCATAGATCAGCAGAATGCCGAACTCGTCGCAGATCTCGCGGATGCGGCCATAGTAGCTGTCGGGTGCCACCAGCGCGCCGGTCGCTGCGCCCCCGACCGGCTCCATAATGAATGCCAGCACCGATTCCGGCCCCTGCGCGATGATTTCATCGCGCAGCAGGTTGGCGTATTTCAGCCCGCGTTCCGCGTCGCTCAGATTGTCGCGGTCGAGATAGCAGGTCGGCGCCGCGATCCGCGGCATGGCGCGCATCATCGGCGCGAACGGTTCGGTCAGAGGGTCGTACCCGGTCAGCGCCAGCGCGCCCAGCGTGCAGCCGTGATAGGACGGGAACCGCGAGATCACCTTCCATCTGTTGCCCTGTCCCCGGGTCAGCGCGTATTGCCGGGCCAGCTTGATTGCGCTTTCCACCGCCTCGGAGCCGCCCGAGACGAAAAAAACGCGGTCCAGCCCCTCGGGCATCATCGCGGCGGTCCGCGCGGCCAGGTTCTCCGACGCTTCGGTGCGGAAATGCAGCCGGTAGCCGAATGTCGCCCGGTCCATCTGCTGTTTCATCGCGGCCAGGACGCGCGGGTTGGAATGGCCGATATTGGACACCATCGCGCCGGACGACCCGTCAATATAGCGTTTGCCGTTCACGTCGAACAGATAGATTCCCTCGCCGCGATCCAGAAACGGCCGCGGTTGCCGGGTCTGATAGAACAGGTGCGATGCCTGCGTCATCGTTTGGCGCCCTCAAGGTGCTTGCGAAGGAAATTCCTGGTCCGTTCGTTCTGCGGATTGCGGAAGATCACCTCGGGCGGGCCTTCCTCGACCACGACGCCCTGATCCATGAACAGCACGCGGTCGCAAACGCTTTCGGCAAAGCCCATCTCATGGGTGACGATGATCATCGTCATGTGTTCCTCGGCGAGCTTTTTCATCACCTGGTTGACCTCGTCCACCAGTTCCGGGTCCAGCGCCGAGGTTGCCTCGTCAAACAGCATCACCTTGGGTTTCATCGCCAGCGCCCGGGCGATGGCGACACGTTGCTTCTGACCGCCCGACAACTGCGATGGGTAATAGTCGATCCGGTCCAGCAGGCCGACCTTCTCAAGCTGCTCCTCGGCGAGCGCGTCGGCCTCGGCATCGGACAGATGCTTGAGCATCTTCGGCGCCAGCGTGATGTTGCCGCGCACGCTGAGATGCGGGAACAGGTTGAAGTGCTGAAACACCATTCCGATGTCCTGGCGCACCTGGTTGATGTGCGCCTCGTACTGCCGGTGCGGCAGTTTCCGGTTGATCTGCATGTCTTCAAGCCAGACCTCGCCCCCCGTCAGCGGATCGAGATCGTTGATCGCGCGCAGGAGAGTGCTCTTGCCCGACCCCGACGGGCCGATGATGGCGACGATCTGGCCCCGCTGAACCTGAAGGCTGATATCTTTCAGCACCTCTAGGCTGCCATAGCTCTTTTGCGCGTTGCGGATATCCACGAAGGGTTTCTGGTCGGTCATGGTTGCTCTCCCGGCGATCAGCGCGATGCCTGAGTGCGGCGTTCGATGCGTCTGAGAACCGCTTCCATGCAAAGGTTGATGAGATAGTAGAAGACGGCGGCGACGACGTAGAATTCGAACGGACGGTAGGTACGCCCGATGGCAAGCTGCGCCGACAAGGTCAGTTCGGAAACGCCGATCACCGACACCAGTGCCGAATCCTTCAGCAGCGCGATCATGTTGTTGCCGATAGGCGGAACCACATCGCGTACCGCTTGCGGGATCACCACCTTGCGCAAGGCCTGCATCCGGCTCAGCCCCAGCGTGCGCGCGGCCTCGGTCTGGCCGCGATCCACGGCCAGGATAGAGGACTGGATAAGTTCCGAATTGTACACCGCGAAATGGAGGCCCAGGCCGATCACGCCGGCCACGAAGGCCGGCAGGTCGATGCCGACCTGCACGAGCCCGAAATAGATCAGGAACAGTTGCAACAACAAAGGCGTGCCCATGAACAGCCAGGCGAAGAAACGGATCGGCAGGCGGATGAGCGTCGGGGCGTAAAGGGCTATGACCGCGAACATAATGCCGCCGAAAAAGCTCAGGATCGCGGCGGCAATGGTAATGGCTATGGTCCAGAGCGCGCCCAGAAGGATCACGTCCATGAATTTCGGCACGACCGAGAAATCAAGCCCCATGGTCGAGACTCCCTGTTGGCGCGCCGGTCATGCGATACGGACCCTGCGGTCGAGCCAGGCAATGCCCTGGCCCGTGACATAGATGATGATCATGTAAAGCGCCCCGGAAATCATGAACATTTCAAACGGCTTGTAAGTCGAGCCGATATAGCGTTGCGCGGTATAGGTCAGTTCGATGACTGAAATCGGGGCGACCAGCGCGGTACCCTTGATCAGGGCATTGATATTCACACCCAGGGGGCGGACCATCAGCCGCGCCGCCTGCGGTAGCACCACCTTGCGCATGGTCTGCCACCCGCCGAGGCCCAGCGTGCGTGCGGCTTCGGTCTGGCCCTTGTCGACCGCGACGATGGCGCCGCGGATCGTTTCGGTCATGTAGGCGCCGATGTTCACGCCAAGCCCGATCACCCCGGCCGAGAACGCATCGAGTTGAATGCCGATCTGCGGCCCGCCGAAATACAGCAGGAACAACTGGATCAGTGCCGGCGTGCCGCGGATGAGGCTGACATAGGCCGCGCCGATCCAGCGCAGTGCTGACAGGCGCGACAGACGCGCCGCCGCACCCAGCGATCCGCAGACAAGGCCCAGAAGGGCGGTAAGGACCGAAAGTTCGATGGTCACAAGGGCCGCCTTCAGAAAGAAGGGGTAGACCCTGAGCATCAGATCGAAATCCATCGTGCCGCCCTGTTCTAGTGATGATCGGTTCGGCGCAGGATCGGCAAGGCACGAATTTCGCGCACCAGCGCGACGGTTTCCTCGATGGCCGCTTGCAGGAATTTCCGTCCGGTTTCGGCGTCTGCGACCGTCGGGTCGCCCATCGTGCCATCCGGCGAAACCTCGGACCACCAGCGCATCAGCATCGCCTTGCCGCCGCCGCGCGCCAGATCGAGGTTGAAGAACCTGCTTTCCGGATCGTGCAGGTTCCGGGTTTCGGATTTTTCCAGATGCACCAGATCGGGATGCAGGTACTTGTACATCGCCGCTTCGAATTCGCCGGCATGGGCAATACCGCCGATGTCGGACTTGCGAATTTCGTTGATGCGATCGGCGCAGAGGTTCCAGTACGAGGCGGACACGCATATGATGCCCGTCTCGATCACCGTCTTGCGCGCGGCGAGGTCGAGAACCGGATGGTTTGACCCGTGCGAGTTCAGCAGCAGAATGCGCCTGAATCCGTGATGCGCCAGCGACCCGGTGATATCGGTCACGAAGGCGATAAGGGTTTCGGGCTGAATCCAGATCACCCCCGGGAAATCCTTGTGATGTTCGTTGAACCCGTAGGGGACCGGCGGCATCACGAACACCTCGTCGGGCGCCGTTTCGGCAACGCCGTTGGCAACCGCCATGCCCAGGACCGTATCGGTATCGAGCGGCATGTGCGGCCCGTGGTCTTCGGTCGCGGACACGTTCAGGATCACCACGCGATCCTTGTCGGCGTCGCGCACGTCCTGCCAGGTCAGTTTTCCGTATTCTGTCGTCATCCGCCCCGTCCCGTTGCGCGGGCCCGCCGGAGGATTCGGCAGGCCCGGAGCGTGTTCAGCGGATGTCGCCGCCTACCCACTTGTTGGCGATTTCGACATAGGTGCCGTCTTCCATCATCGAAGCCAATGCCGACTGCATGGCAGCCGCCAGTTCGGGGTTGCCTTCTCGGATGGCGATGCCGGCCCCGATCACCTCGGTTTCCAGATCCGGCAGCATCACATAGTCCTGGCCGGTTTCCTTCATCGCCAGAATGGCCGCGATGGAATCGTTGACGATGACATCGACGCGGCCGTTTTCCAGTTCAAGCAGCAGTTCGGGCAGCCCCTTGTAGGTGCGCACCGTATAACCCTGGTTGCGGGCCCATTCCTCGTGCGTTTCGCCCAGCGTCACGCCGACTGTGATGCCGTCAAGCTGCGAGGCGCTGGTGATGCCGGAATCGGGCTTGGTGAAGATCGCCCGCTTGGTCGAGTAGTAGGGTCCGACGAAATCGACCACCTTGTCGCGTTCCTCGGTGATCGACATCGAACCGACGATTGCGTCGTACTTGTTGGCCAGCAGCCCGCCGATGATGCCGTCCCAGGCCGTCGTGACGATTTCGGCCTCGAGCCCCATGCGGCGCGCGATCTCCTTGCCGATCGACGGGTCGAAGCCGACCACCTCGTTCTGTTCGTTCACGAAGTTGAACGGCGGATAGGCGCCGCTCATCGCGATCCGGATCACGCCCTTTTCCTTGATCGCATCCAGTTCGTCGGCAATCGCCATGCCGGCCGGGCCGAACCCGCAAATTGCCGCCAGCCCCGCCGCCATTGCCGTGGTCATGAGTGTTCTGCGCGTCGTCATTTCTGTCTCCCTTGTCTGCCACGTGCGCCCAAGGGCGGCCCGCGCATGCCTCGCGCGCGCCGTCTCCGCACGCCCGATGGCAACGATTGCATGCGCCTTGATATCATGCAAATAGATATAGAGAATTGTGAACATTGACGAAATCTATGCTGAAACCATATGAACAAAGGTTCCCATGGAATCTCGACTGGAATCTTCTGCGCACCTTCATGGTGGTGGTGGAGCAGCAGAGTGTATCCAGGGCCGCGGATTTCCTGGGCCTGAAACAGCCGACGATCAGCAGTGCCCTGAAGCGGTTGGAGGAAACGACCGGGCACAAACTGATCGACCGCAAGCCCAACCGGTTCCAGATCACCCGCGCCGGCGAGGTGCTGTATCTCGAATGCTCGACCATTTTCGGGTCGGTGGCGCAACTGCCAAGCGTTCTCGGCGCCGAGAAGGAAGAGATCACCGGCCATATCGCCATGGTGCTGGCCAGCCATGTCGTGTCGCCGCATTTCGACGGTGTGTTGCAGGACTTCGCGCGCCTGCATCCCAAGGTCACTTATTCCATCGTGATCGCCGAAAGCGCCGAAGTGGTCAGCCGCATCCGGCAGGGCCGGGCCAGTTTCGGTATCTGCCTTCTCAACGATCCGCCGAGAAACCTTGATGCCCGGGTGCTGTTTCGCGAATATTTCGGGCTGTATTGCGGGCCGCGGCATCGTCTTTTCGCCGCCGAGAACATCACCCTGCCGGATCTGCATGGCGAACCGTCGGTATCCTTCCAGACCGAGGCCGAAGGCGGTCCGCTGATGTCGGTCGCGCGGTTGCGCGAGCGCGCCCGCCTGGCTCCGGGGTTGCGCGGCGTGTCGTCGAACCTGCCCGAAGTGCGGCGGATGATCGTCGCCAATATCGGCATAGGCGCGCTGCCGCTGCATGTCGGCGAACGGGATGTGAAGCTTGGCAATCTTCGTCAGTTGCCTCCTTATTCCAGGCTGCCTGCGGTCGATATCTTTCTTCTGACCAATCCGCGCCGCAAGAAATCGCCCGCCGAAACCGTTCTGCTGGACATGTTTGACGATCTGATCGCAAGGGTCGGCATTGCCGAGCGAACCTATCGCGGCGGCGCGCCTGACTGAACGGTTGCTGCCGCAGCTTGATCGGCGTGCCGGGCGTTACAAGAAATATGTTCCAATATTTCTTGCCATATGTTTCATTCTACGGAACAACTGGGGCGAATCGGGCCGCACGGGGGAAACGGGTGGATAAACCGCAACCGGCATCGGTACAGACGATCGGGCGCGTATCGCAGGTCTTGCGCGCGCTGGCCGAAGGCCCGGCCGACGGTATGCGCCTTTCCGCCGTGGCCGGGGCGGCGGGGCTGGGCAAGACCACGGCGCTTCGGCTGCTCAAGGCGCTGGCCGAGGTCGGCTATGCCGAATTCGACGATGATGCCCGGCTTTACCGGCTTGGCTATGGGCTGTTTCTGCTGGGGCAGTCGGCGCGGCGGTTCCACATCATCGACCTGGCCCGCGCAGGTCTGGACCGTTTGGCCGCGACGACCGGGGATACCGTGTTCCTGTCGGTCCGCGACGGCGACGTGGCGCATTGCATCGACCGGCGCACCGGTTCCTACCCGATCCGTACCCTGACCTTGTCAGTGGGTGACAGGCGGCCGCTTGGCGTCGGCGCCGGGTCACTGGCGCTGCTGGCCTTCGAATCCGACGCCGAGATTGATCGCGTGCTGGCGGCCAACGCTGCCGAGAGGCGCGCCTATCCAGGGTTCACCGACGCGGCGTTGCGGGCAATGATCGTTGCGGCGCGGCAGTCCGGCCATGCCTTCAACGACGGCCGAATCGTGACCGCGATGAACGCGGTGGGGGTGCCGGTACTGGACGAGGCCGGGCGCGTCGCGGCGGCGCTGTCGGTGGCCGCGATCCGCGAACGGATGGCACCGGACCGGCTGGCCGGGATCGTCGGGCGGCTGAAACAGGAAGCGTCCGAACTGGGCGGGCTGCTGGACGGGCGCCGCCGCGCCGCCGCGCGGCCCGCGAACAGGCGGGTGGAGGAGAAACTCTGATGAACGAAACATCGGCTGGCAATCTGGACCGTGGCCGCTTTGCCAAGGTACTGCGCCTGATGCACCGCATCCGCGCCTTCGAGGAAGCGGCGATCGCGGCCCAGAAGGATGGTCTCGTGCTGGGCGCGATCCATCCCTCGATCGGACAGGAAGCGGTGGCCGCCGGCGTCTGCGCCAATCTGGAAACCGCCGATCTGCTGCTGTCGACGCATCGCGGCCATGGTCACACGCTGGCCAAGGGTGCCGATCCGCTGGCGATGATGCGCGAACTGTTCGGACGCGCGGGCGGCACCTGCGGCGGCAAGGGCGGTTCCATGCATATCGCCGATTTCGGGGTTGGCATGCTTGGCGCCAATGGCGTGGTCGGCGCCAATATCCCCATCGCCACGGGCGCGGCGCACGCGCTGAAGCTGAAGGGTTCGCGCCAGATCGTGACCTGCATTTTCGGCGACGGCGCGATCAATCGCGGCCCGTTCCTGGAAGGGTTGAACTGGGCGCGGGTGTTCGATCTGCCCGTGCTGTTCGTCTGCGAGGACAACGGGTATTCCGCTACCACCCGCACGCAGTCGATGACGGGGGGCGCGGGCGCGGTTGCGCGGGCCGAAAGCCTCGGGCTTGCGGCGGTTTCGGTCGATGGCAACGACGTGCTGGCCATCGACAGCGCCGCGCGCGCCGCGATCGCTACGATCCGTGCCGGCGGCGGGCCGATCCTGCTGCATTGCCGCACTTACCGCATCACCGGCCATACGGCGGTCGATCCGGCCAGCTACCGGCCTGCCCGCGAGGTCGAGGCTCAGCGCGCCAACTGCCCCATCGCCCGGCTGGAGGCAGCATTGCGAATGGCCGGCGAAAGCGACGCGTCACTCAGCGCCGCCCGGGAAGATGCGGCGGCCGAAATGGCGGGTATCGCGGCGCAGGCCCGCGATACAGGCTGGCCCGAGGCGGAGACCGCCTTTGAGGATGTGCAGGATATGGGCGACCCGCGCGAGAGGGCTTTCTGATGGCGAAATCAACCTATCTCGAGGCCGGGCGGCGCGCGGTGATCGAGGAAATGCAGCGCGACGCTTCGGTCTGGGCACTTGGCGAAGACCTTGGGCGCGGCGGGGTCTTTGGCCAGTATGCCGGGCTTCAAGCGATGTTCGGTGCCGGGCGCATCGCCGACACGCCGATTTCCGAGGCCTGCATCATGGGCGCCGCGGTGGGCGCCGCCATGACCGGCACGCGGCCCATCGTCGAGATGCGGTTTTCCGATTTCGCGTTGTGCGCCGTGGACGAACTGGTGAACCAGGCCGCCAAGGCGCGTTTCATGTTCGGCGGCCAGATGCGGGTGCCGATGGTGGTGCGCGAACCCGTCGGCATGTGGCGGTCCTCGGCGGCGCAGCATTCGCAGTCGCTTGAGGCATGGTATGCCCATATCCCCGGTCTGGTGGTGGTGGCGCCCGCAACGCCCGCTGACAATCTGGGCCTGCTCAAATCGGCGATCCGCAACGACGACCCGGTGGTCTATCTCGAACACAAGAACCTATGGGCGCTGGAAGGCGAGGTGCCCGAGGGCGAACATCTGGTGCCGCTGGGCCGGGCCGACATCGCGCGCCAGGGTGACGCCGCGACCATCGTCACATGGTCGGGAATGCGCCATGGCTGCCTGCGCGCCGCCGCGGTGCTGGCCGCCGAGGGCATCGAGGCCGAGGTGATCGACCTGCGCACCCTCTGGCCCTGGGACCGCGAAGCGGTATTCGCCTCGGTGCGGCGAACCGGGCGGCTTCTGGTGGTTCAGGAGGCGGTCAGCGTGGCCGGCTTTGGCGCCGAGATCGCCGCCAGCGTTGCCGAGGCGCTGCATCACGACCTGAAGGCACCGGTGCGCCGTCTGGGCGCGCCGCGCATTCCTATCGCCTATGCGCCGCCCCTGGAGGATCGCGCGCGTGTCGGCGACGATGCCATTGCCGACGCTGTCCGGGGGCTTGTCGCGCCCCGGCCCGTAACCTGAACCGGCGGCGCCGGGCGGCGCCGTCTCCTGACCAAGTGGAGGAAAGACCATGCAGATGTTCAAGACCATGATCGCCGCAGGCGCCGCCGTCGCGGCCCTGGGCGTAGGAGCCGCGACGGCCGCGGACTACAAGGACGAGTACCGGGTTTCGACCGTGGTTCCCGCGCCGTTTCCCTGGGGCATCGCGGCCGAGAAATGGGCCGAACTGACAGCCGAGCGCACCGACGGGCGCATCAAGCTCAAGGTATATCCTGGCGTGCAGCTGGTACAGGGCGACCAGACCCGCGAATTTACCGCGATCCGTCAGGGCGTGATCGACATGGCGGTGGGATCGACGATCAACTGGTCGCCGCAGATCACCGAACTGAACCTGTTCTCGCTGCCCTTCCTGATGCCGGACTACGCGGCGATCGACGCGCTGACCCAGGGGCCGGTGGGCGAGAAGATCTTCGAGATCGTGCAGGCCAAGGGCGCGGTGCCGCTGGCATGGGCCGAAAACGGGTTCCGCGAAGTGACCAACTCGAAACACCCGATCCGCACGCCAGCCGACATGGAAGGGCTGAAACTGCGCGTGGTCGGTTCGCCGATCTTCAGCGACATCTTCACGGCGCTGGGTGCCAACCCGACCCAGATGAGCTGGGCCGACGCGCAGCCGGCACTGACCACCGGCGCGGTCGACGGGCAGGAAAACCCGCTGACCATCTATTCGGTGCTGAACATGCAGGATCTGGGCCAGAAGAACGTGACGCTCTGGCATTACATTGCCGATCCGCTGATCTTCGTTGTCAACCAGCAGGTCTGGGACAGCTTCACACCCGAGGATCAGCAGATCCTGCGCCAGGCCGCGATTGATGCCGGCGCCCACGGGGTCGATGTCGCCCGCAAGGGGTTGACCGACGACGATCAGAGCCTGATCGAGGATATCCGCTCCAAGGGTGTCGATATCATCAGCCTGACCGGGGAAGAGCGCCAGGCCTTCGTCGACAAGACCCGGCCGGTCTATGACGCGTGGAAGGAAAAGATCGGCGCCGATCTGGTCGACATGGCCGAAAAATCCATCGCCAACCGCTGATCGCAGCATCCGAACGGGCCCGGCCAGGACGGGCCCGTTCACCGCAGGAACGGAGCGAACGATGGAGCAAGACCCGAAACAGGCGCCGCAGGACGATACCGGCACCGATCACACCATCATTCCGGTGCGCGTCGAGGAAGTGTTGGGCGCCGCCGCCATGGCGCTGATCTGCCTGATTTCCTTCGGCAACGTCATTGCTCGCTACGCGACCAACTTTTCTTTTGCCTTCACCGAGGAATATTCCGTGTTCCTGCTGGTCTTCATGACCTTCGTCGGCGCCTCGGCTGCGTTCGCGGGCAATGAACATATCCGCATCACGTTCTTTCTGGACCGGATGCCGCGCGGTCTGCGCTGGCTGGCCGAGATCGTGACGCTGCTGGCCTGTACGCTGATGTTCTCGCTGATCATCTATTACGGTGCGCGCGTGACCTATTCCGAATGGTACTGGGAGGAAACCACGCCGGGGCTGGGCAACCCGACCTGGATATATACGATCTGGATGCCGATCCTGTCGGTAGCCATCCTTCTGCGGGTGCTGGGGCGAGGCTGGGCGCATTTGCGCCGGGGGCGCGCGGCATGATTCTCGCCAATGTCATGCTCCTGGCGGTATTCGTCGGGCTGATGCTGATCGGCACGCCGATTGCCGTGGCGCTCGGGCTGGGGGGCGCCGTCGGTGTCTGGCTGGGGCTGGATCTGACGGCGCTGGGCATGATCGGCCCCAACACCTATGCCGCCGTCGCCAAGTATCCGCTGATCGCGATCCCGCTGTTCATCCTGACCGGCACCGTATTCGAACGCTCGGGCGTGGCGGCCCGTCTGGTCGAATTCGCGCAGGCGCTGATCGGGCCGCGCCGCGGCGGGCTTGCGCTGGTGGCCATCATCGTGTGCCTGATCATGGGGGGGATGTCGGGCTCGGGCCCGGCGGACGCCGCCGCGGTTGCCACCGTCATGCTGCCTTCGATGGTGCGCGCCGGCTATCCCAGACCCTTTACCGCCAGCGTCATCGCCGCCAGCGCCTCGACCGCTATCCTGATACCGCCCTCGATCGCCATGATCGTCTATTCTGTGATCATTCCGGGCATGGATCTTAGGGCGCTGTTCGCCGCCGGGCTTTTCCCCGGCCTGCTGCTTGGCGTGGCCATCGCGGTGCCGACGCTGATCCTGTCGCGCCGCCACGATTTCGGCGCCGCCGAACAGCCCGAGCGCCCGCCGTTCTGGCCCAGCCTGCGGCGCGCCCTTCCCGGCCTGATGGCCCCGGTCATCATCCTGGGCGGGTTGCGCTCGGGCCTGTTCACGCCGACCGAAACCGCCGTCGTCGCGGTGTTCTACGGCCTGTTTGTCGGCACCGTGCTTTACCGCACGATGGGCTGGCGCGAGGTCTACGACGTATTGGCCGAAAGCGCGCGCATCTCGGGCGTACTGATGATCATCCTGTCGCTGGCCGGCCTGTTCGCCTGGGCCGGGTCCACCATGGGCGCGTTTTCCGGAACGGCAGACCTGATCCTCTCGGTCAGCTCCAACCAGTGGGTTATCCTGGCGCTGGTGATGGTCGTGCTGCTGCTGGCGGGCATGGTGCTGGACGGGGTGTCGATCTATCTCATCACGCTGCCGCTTCTGGTGCCGATCATCGAGGCGTTCGGGTGGTCCTATGTCTGGTTCGGCGTGGTCATGGCGATCAACATTGCCATGGGCCAGTTCACGCCGCCCGTTGCCGTCAACCTGATGGTCACGGCCAAGATCGCTGGCGTACCGCTGGAATCCACGTTTCGCTGGGTCGGCTGGCTGCTGGTCGCGATGGCCGTGGCGCTGGCGCTTATCATCGCATTCCCCGAAATCGCGCTCTGGCTGCCACGGCTGCTGGGCTATCGTATCACATGACTCGAGGCTGACATGACCGAAACCAACGAGACGACCGGCGGAGAGGCGCTGGCGCTGATGCTGCTGGCAATGGGTGCCGGGCCGATCTTCGGCATGGGCGGATTCCAGCTATTGCCGTTCTACGACGCGGCGCGGCGGCTGGGGCTGGCCCATCACCTGATCAACGACGAACGCTGCGGCGTGTTCGCGGCGGACGCCTATGCCAAGCTGACCGGCCGGGTCGGTCTGGTAGACGCGACGCTGGGGCCGGGGGCCACGAACCTCGTGACGGGGCTGGTCGAGGCGCTGAACGCGGGCTCGCCGATCGTCGCCATCGTCGGGGATACCCACCGCGACCATTCCTGGAAGAACATGACCCAGGAAACCCACCAGGCCGAAATCCTGCGCCCCGCCGTAAAGGAGGTGATCCGTGTCGAAACCATCGTGCGAATCCCCGAACTGCTGCGCCGGGCCTTCACGGTGGCCACCACCGGCCGCCCCGGCCCGGTGGTGGTGATCGTGCCGGAGGATGTCTGCCACGGCACCCACGGGTTTGCCGAGGACGATTTCGCCTGCGACCCGCGCTATGAGGCGGCGCCGGCGCTGCGCTGCCGGCCCGATGCCGACGGCCTGGTGCGTGCCGCGGCATTGCTGGGGGCTGCCGAGCGGCCGCTGATCCTGGCGGGCGGCGGCGTTCACATATCGGGCGCCGCGCCCGATTTGCAGGCTTTCGCCGAAGCCGCGCGGATCCCGGTTGCCCACACCATGAGCGGCAAGGGCGCGATCGCCTGCACCAGCCCGCTTTCGGCAGGGCTGTTCGGCCGCTACGACCGGATCGCGAACGGGTTGATCGAGGAGTCCGACTGCCTGCTGGTGATCGGCTGCAAGCTGGGCGAGATCGCGACCAAACGCTACACCGTGCCGACACCCGGCAAGACCCTGATCCACCTTGACTGCGTGGCCGATGAGATCGGGCGCACCTACAATGCCACCCTGCCGCTTTGGGGCGATGCGCGCGAGGGGATACGCGACCTGCGCGCGGCATTGGACGGGGCCGACCGGCCCGCGGCCCGCGAGGACTGGTGCGCAGGCGTACTCAGCCGCATGGACGCCTGGCGCGAAATGGCGCGCGCGCGTCTGGAAAGCGACGAAACGCCAGTGTCCATGGGCCGTCTCATGGGCGAGTTGAACGCGCATCTGCCCGATGACGCGATACTGATCGCCGATGGCGGATTCGCGGCGCATTGGGGCGGGCTCTTGTATGACAGCCGACAGGCCGGGCGCGGCTTCGTGCCCGACCGGGGCTTTGCCTCGATCGGGTACGGGCTGCCCGGCGCCATCGGCGCCTGCCTGGCCGCGCCGGGCCGGGCGGTGGTTGCGCTTACCGGGGACGGCGGCTTCAACATGGTGCTGGGCGAGATCGAGACGGCGCGCCGCCTCGGGCTGGCGCCGACGATCATCGTCGTGAACAATGCCGCGTCGGGGTACGTCAAGGCGCTGCAACACCTGATGTATGGCGAAGGAAACTACCAATCCAGCGACCTGGCCGAGACCGACTATGCCGCCGTCGCAGAGGCGATGGGCTGTGTCGGTATCCGGGTCGACACGCCGGATGCCCTGGCCGGTGCCCTGCAGCGCGCAATTGCCGAAAGCGGGCGGCCCACCGTTCTTGACGTGGTGGTGACGCGCGATCCGGGCAAGATGCTGCCCGCCGCCGACAGCCGCGCCGTCAAGGTAAGGAAAGGCGACCGGATTGCCTGAGCCTGCGCTGGCCGACAGCATCACCCGGCTGCCCGGTGACGTGGCGGGCCGGGTCGTTGTCACCGGTTCGCATGGCGGCGTATATGCGGCCTGTCTGGCGCGCAGGTCAGGCTGTCGCGCGGCTATCTTCAACGATGCCGGGGTCGGGCTGGACCGGGCGGGAATCGGCGGTCTGGACTGGCTGGCCGCGCAGGGTATGGCGGCTGCCGCGATCGGCCATGCCAGCGCCGATATCGGCAAGGCGGCCATGATGCTCTCGCAAGGAGTGATATCGCATGTCAACGCCCCCGCCGCGCGGCTGGGCCTGATGCCCGGCATGACCTGTGCCGACGCCGCCGGGCTGATGCGCGCCGCACCGCTGCCCGCGGGCGATTGCCCCGAGATCCGCGAAGGCCGCGAGGCGCTGGTGCTGCCGGGCGCGCGGCGGCGGCTGGTGCTGGTCGATTCCGCCGGGCTGGTGGTCGCCGAAGATGCAGGTCAGGTTGTCGCCACCGGCTCGCACGGGGCGCTGTTCGGCACCGACCCGGCGAACGCGCTCAAGGCGGATGCGCGTCTGGCCCTGTTCAACGATGCCGGTGGAGGTGCGGGAACCTCGCGCCTGCCGGTATTGCAGACCCGTGGCATCGCCGCCGCTACGGTCGCGGCGATGTCGGCGCGGATTGGCGAGGCGCGCTCGACCTGGCGGGACGGCACGGTTTCCGCCTGCAACGCCGCCGCCGAGGCCCTGGGCGCGCGCCCGGGCATGGCGGCGCGCGATCTGGTCGCGCTGGCCCTGGCCTGAGGCCCGCCCGGGGGACAGCTATTCAGATCACGCCCATGGCGCGCATGGCCTCGGCCACGCGCACGAAGCCGGTTATGTTGGCGCCCAGCACATAGTTGCCGGGCGCACCGTATTCTTCGGCGGTGGCGGCGCAGGCATCGTGAATGTTGTGCATGATTTCGGCCAGGCGCTCCTCGGTCTTTTCGAAGGACCAGCTGTCGCGGCTGGCGTTCTGCTGCATTTCCAGCGCCGAAGTCGCAACGCCCCCGGCATTTGCCGCCTTGCCGGGCGCGAACAGCACACCGGCCTTCTGGAAATGATGCACCGCATCGGGCGTGCAGGGCATGTTCGCGCCTTCGCCCACCGCGATCACGCCGTTCTTGACAAGCGTCCTTGCGTCGGCGCCGGTCAACTCGTTCTGGGTGGCCGAGGGCATGGCCACGTCGCAGGGCACTTCCCAGACCGAGCCGCCCTTGACGTAGTGACATCCCGGCCCCTTGAGGCGCACATATTCCGATATTCGCCCGCGCCGGACCTCCTTGATTTCCTTGACCAGACCAAGGTCGATTCCGGCTTCGTCCACGACGTAGCCGTCGGAATCGGAACAGGCGACGACGATACCGCCGTAGGACAGGATCTTTTCCATCGCATAGACGGCCACGTTGCCCGATCCCGACACCACGCAGCGTTTGCCCTCGAAACCGGTATCGCGGGTACCCAGCATCCGCTGTACGAAATAGGTGGTGCCGAATCCGGTGGCCTCGGTACGGGCGCGCGACCCGCCATAGGACAGCCCCTTGCCGGTCAGCACACCCGCCTCGTAGCGGTTGGTCAGCCGCTTGTACATTCCGAACATGAAGCCGATCTCGCGGCCGCCGACGCCGATATCGCCTGCGGGCACGTCGATGTATTCGCCGACATGCCGGTGCAGTTCGATCATGAAGGACTGGCAGAAGCGCATGATTTCACGGTCCGACCGGCCCTTGGGGTCGAAGTCGGAGCCGCCCTTGCCGCCGCCGATGGGCAGGCCGGTCAGGGCATTCTTGAAAGTCTGTTCGAAGCCGAGGAACTTGATAATCCCGACATTGACCGAGGGATGAAATCGCAATCCGCCCTTGTAGGGGCCAAGTGCCGAATTGAACTGCACCCGGAAGCCGCGGTTGATCTGCACGTCGCCCCTGTCGTCGATCCACGGTACCCGAAAGATGATCTGGCGTTCGGGTTCGCAGATGCGTTCGATCAATGCCTCGTCGGCATATTCGGGATGTTTCGAGATGACCCGGCCAAGGCTTTCCAGGACTTCGTGAACGGCCTGATGAAATTCCGCTTCACCGGCGTTTCGGTGCAGCACCGTGCTGAGGATAGGTTGCAGTTTTTCGTCGATCGAATTCATGGTTCCTCTTTCGGGAATCGGTTATCAGGTTGATACTCATGCCGAGTTCGGCGCAGATTTCCGACAATTCCGGGCGCATTGCAAGGGTGTAAGGCGCCGCACCCGAACGGCATCCATGCCGCGAAGGGTTGCAAAACCGCCCGTTCCACTAGAAACCTGCAATTGGACAACAGGGGACAAGCATGCGCGCAATGGCTTTTTGTATCCAGGCGATAGGCCTGGTCAATCTCTGGATCGGCCGGGCGTTCTCGTGGCTGTCGCTGGCTATCGTCGCGGTCTGTTTCACCGTCGTGGTGCAGCGTTATGTCTTTTCCACAAGCTTTGTGTGGATGCAGGATCTGTATATCTGGCTCAACGGTGCGATGTTCACCGCCGTCGCGGGCTTTGCACTTCTGCGCGACGATCATGTGCGCGTCGACATCTTCTACCGGCCGGCCCGCATTCGCAGCAAGGCGTTGGTCGATCTGCTGGGCGTCTGTGCCTTCCTGCTGCCGTTCACCTGGGTCGTCTATACCTATTCCGTCCCGTTCGTCCTGCGTTCCTGGACCTATCACGAGGCCTCGGCGAATGTCGGCGGGATGCCGGGCCTGTTCATCCTGAAGAGCTTTATCGTTGCCTTTGCCGCCCTGCTGGCGCTTCAGGGCGTGGCGATCGCCCTGCGCTCGGTTCTCGTTCTGGCCGGACGGGCCGACCTGGTACCGCCCCGCATGCGATACGATGCGCCCCATGACGCGGATTCCGCAACGGTGGCGTCCTGATGGATCCGGTCGCGATCGGAGAGCTGCTTTCGGGGCTGATGTTCTTTGGCATCATCGGCTTTCTGCTGCTGGGGTTCCCCGTGGCGTTCACCCTGGCCGGGGTGTCTCTCATGTTCGGGCTGGCGGGAATGTGGTTCGGGGTGTTCGACCCGTCGAACTTCGGGTCCCTGCCCAACCGCTACATCGGATTCATGACCAATGAGGTTCTGGTCGCGGTACCGCTGTTCATCTTCATGGGGGTGATGCTGGAACGCTCCAACATCGCCGAACAATTGCTGATGACCATGGGCAAGCTGTTCGGCAGCCTGCGCGGCGGGCTTGGAATTTCGGTCATCATCGTCGGCGCGCTGCTGGCGGCATCCACCGGCGTTGTCGGGGCGACCGTCGTGACCATGGGGCTGATCTCGCTGCCGGCGATGCTGCGGGCGGGCTACAACCCGAAACTCGCCACCGGCGTCATCTGCGCCAGCGGCACGCTGGGCCAGATCGTTCCGCCCTCGACTGTCCTGATCTTCATGGGCGACATGCTGTCGGGCATCAATTCTCAGGTCCAGATGGCCAAGGGCAATTTCGCCCCCGTCCCGGTTTCGGTGGGTGACCTGTTCGCCGGTGCCCTGCTGCCCGGGTTCCTGCTGGTCGGGCTGTACCTTGCCTACACCATCTTCAAGGCCGTGGCGGATCCCGCCTCGTGCCCGGCGGTGCCGGTGCCGCCCGAGGAAAGCGGCAATCTGCTGCGCGAGGTCCTGACCGCGCTGGTGCCGCCGCTATTGCTGATCCTGGCTGTGCTGGGTTCGATCCTG
The DNA here is from genome assembly GCA_047975215.1 of Jhaorihella sp. Lineage (GTDB taxonomy): Bacteria > Pseudomonadota > Alphaproteobacteria > Rhodobacterales > Rhodobacteraceae > JAGRMG01. The sequence goes on along the minus strand of JBKEDD010000083.1, from coordinate 118,560 downwards.
GGCGGTATCGCCACCCCGACCGAGGCCGCGTCGGTCGGGGCCGTGGGCGCCATGATCCTGGCCGCGCTGCGCTGGCGGCTGTCCTTCCGTGTGCTGCGCGAAACCGCCGTCGCGACGGCCACGATCACCAGCATGGTATTCGTGATCCTGCTTGGGGCGTCGGTGTTTTCGGTGGTGTTCCGCCTGATGGGCGGCGACAACCTGGTGCACGAATTCCTCGCCAATCTTCCCGGCGGCACGCTGGCGGCCGTCGCGGTGGTGATGGCGATCATGTTCGTTCTCGGGTTCATCCTCGACACGTTCGAGATCATCTTCATCGTCATTCCGATCACCGCCCCGATTCTGCTTGCGCTCGATGTCGATCCGGTGTGGCTGGGTGTCATCGTCGGCGTGAACCTGCAAACGTCGTTTCTGACGCCGCCTTTCGGGTTCGCCCTGTTCTATCTGCGCGGGGTCGCACCGACGGGGTTGCCGACATCCGCGATCTACAAGGGCATCCTGCCTTTCGTGGTGCTTCAGATCGTCGCCATCGCCATACTGTTCGCCTTTCCGGGCATCGTGACCTGGCTGCCCCGGATGATCGCGGGCTGAGGTGCACAAAGAAAGGCCCGGTGTTGCCACCGGGCCTTTCGAGTCTCGCGCCGGCCGGGCTCAGTACTTGAGATACTGCTCGCGCGCCCGGACATAGGGCGAGTCGATCTTCTCGGTGCGCGTACGAACGAGGTTCAGCGCCTCGATGAAGCTTTCGGTCGTCTTCTTGACCAGCGGATCGTCGCTGTTGCGCAACTCCTCGACCACCTCGACCGATGCCTTCGCGCCCGCTTCCATGATGTCGTCGGGGAAGTTGCGAACGATCACGCCGTGATCGTCGACGAGCGTTTTCAGCGCCCGCGGATCGTTGGCGATAAAGTCTGCCGACACCTGGTCATATTCTGCCTGGCTGACGTCGCGGATGATCGCCTGAAGGTCGTCGGGCAGGTCGAGATACTTCTTCTTGTCCACCACGACTTCGGTGGCCAGCCCCGATTCCACGAAGGACGGCATGTAGTAGTTCTTGGCGACCTGATAGAAACCAAGCGCGAGGTCGTTGTAGGGGCCGACGAATTCAGCGGCGTCCAGCGTGCCCGATTGCAGCGCCTGAAAAATCTCGCCCGCGGCCATGTTGGTGACCGTCGCGCCAAGCTTTTCCCAGACCCGTCCGCCAAGGCCGGGTGTCCTGAACCGGACGCCATTGATGTCCTCGACGCTGTTGAGTTCCTTGCGGAACCAGCCACCGGTCTGGGTGCCGGTGTTGCCCGAAAGAAACCCCTTCACGCCGAACTGGTCATAGATTTCGTCCCAGATTTCCTGACCGCCCAGGAACCGCACCCATGCGGTCAGTTCGGGCGTGGTCATGCCGTAGGGTACGCCGGTGAAGAAGGACAGCGCGGGCGACTTGTTCTGCCAGTAATAGGCGGCGCCATGGCTCATCTCGGCGGTGCCGTCGATCACCGCATCAAGCGATTGCAGCGGCGGAACCAGTTCGCCGGCGGAATAGACCTGCACGGTCAGCCGGCCCCCGGATGCGGCGGTGATGCGGTCGGCAAGCCGTTGCGCGCCGACGCCCAGGCCGGGAAAGTTCTTGGGCCAGGTCGTGACCATGCGCCAGGTGGTGTTGCCCTGCGCGATGGCGGGGGCCGCCAGTGCGGCCGAAGCGGCGCCAGCGCCGAGAAGCCCGGCTTTGGCAATGAATGAACGACGATCCATGAGAGGACTCCCTTGTCTTTTCTTGCGAAACGGCAGCAGAACGGTCCCGGCAAGGGCCGGACGACGCTTACCGCCCTCGGGCATAGATGCAAATATTGCGTACGGTGTCCATTGCGTTTTGAGACTCCGACTGCCGGACGGCACGCGGTTCCGTGGCCTATACAATCAGACTTGATGCAAATATGTTCATATGAAACGGGCAGGGGCCGCTTGTCATGGCAAGGAATTTCCGGGATGTGAAAGCGGACATCCTCGACAAGATCACAAGCGGCGTCTGGGCACCCGGCAGTCTCATTCCCAACGAGGTGGAACTGGCCGAAACCTATGAATGTGCCCGTGCCACCGTCAATCGGGCTGTGCGCGAACTGGCCGATGCCGGCATGGTCGAGCGGCGCCGCAAGGCCGGTACGCGGGTGCGCATGGCGCCGGTGCGCCAGGCGCGCTTTGATATCCCGCTGGTGCGCAAGGAAATCGAGGATCAGGGGGCTGCCTACCGATATTCGCTGGTACACCGCGAGGTTCTGCCGGCGCCGGACTGGCTGCGCGCCCGCCTGAAGCTGACCGGCAAGGCCGACGCGCTGCATCTGGTCTGCATGCACTTTGGCGATGGTATTCCCTATCAGTTCGAGGATCGCTGGATCAGCCTGGATATCCTGCCGCAGGCGCGCGACGCGGATTTTTCCCGTTCCGGTCCGAACGAATGGCTGGTGGGTGCCATCCCGTTTTCGGATGCCGAGATCAGCTTCCTGGCGGTGCCCGCGGATGAAACGCTCGCCGCGCACCTGGATTGCAACCCCGGCGATGCGCTGTTTCAGACCGAACGCTCGACCTGGTGGCAGGGCCGCGCGATCACTTTCGTTCGGCTGTATTTCCGCCGCGGACACAGGATGACAACCCGCTATTGAGGCGGGCAACCGGGCGCTACAGGATGCCCGGCAGGTTCAGCCCGTGTTCGCGGGCGCAATCCAGCGCGATGTCATAGCCCGCATCGGCATGGCGCATCACGCCGGTTGCCGGATCGTTCCAGAGCACGCGGGCTATGCGGGCGTCGGCGGCCGCAGTCCCGTCACAGCATATCACCATGCCGGAATGCTGCGAAAACCCCATTCCGACGCCGCCTCCATGATGCAGCGAAACCCAGGTCGCGCCCGACGCGGTGTTCAGCAGCGCGTTCAGCAGCGGCCAGTCGGAAACCGCGTCCGAGCCGTCCTTCATCGCCTCGGTCTCGCGGTTGGGCGAGGCGACCGAGCCCGAATCCAGATGGTCGCGCCCGATGACGATGGGCGCCTTCAGTTCGCCGGTTCGCACCATCTCGTTGAAGGCGAGCCCCAGCTTGTGCCGCACGCCAAGCCCGACCCAGCAGATGCGCGCCGGCAGGCCCTGAAAGGCGATGCGCTCGCGGGCGAGGTCGAGCCAGTTGTGCAGGTGCGGATCGTCCACCAGTTCCTTGACTTTGGCATCGGTGGCATAGATGTCCTGCGGATCGCCCGAAAGCGCGCACCAGCGGAACGGGCCGATTCCGCGACAGAACAGCGGCCGGATATAGGCCGGCACGAAACCGGGAAAGGCGAAGGCGTTTTCCAGCCCTTCCTCAAGCGCCACCTGGCGGATGTTGTTGCCATAGTCCAGCGTTGGCACGCCGGCGTTCCAGAAATCGACCATCGCGGCGACATGTACCTTCATGCTGGCACGCGCGGCCTTTTCGACCGCCTTGGGGTCGCTTTCCTGCTTCTCGCGCCACTCGGCCACGCTCCAGCCTTGCGGCAGGTAGCCATGCACCGGATCGTGGGCGCTGGTCTGGTCGGTGACCATATCGGGGCGCACGCCGCGGCGCACCAGTTCGGGAAAGATGTCGGCGGCATTGGCGATAAGCGCCACGGACTTCGCCTCGCCCGCGCTGGTCCAGCGTTTGATCATCTCCAGTGCGGAGTCGAGCGAGTGCGTGATCTCGTCGACATAGCGCGTGCGCTTGCGAAACCCGGCGCGGGCCTCGTCGCATTCCACCGCCAGACAGCAGGCCCCGGCCATCACCGCAGCCAGCGGTTGCGCGCCGCCCATGCCGCCAAGGCCGGCGGTCAGGATCCAGCGGCCCTTCAGGTCGCCGCCATAGTGCTGGCGCCCGGCTTCGGCGAAGGTTTCATAGGTGCCCTGAACGATGCCCTGGCTGCCGATGTAGATCCACGACCCGGCGGTCATCTGGCCGTACATCGCCAGCCCCTTGCGGTCGAGTTCGTTGAAATGGTCCCAGGTGGCCCAGTGCGGCACGAGGTTGGAATTTGCAATCAGCACGCGCGGCGCATCCTGGTGGGTGCTGAAAACCCCGACCGGCTTGCCCGACTGCACCAGAAGGGTCTGGTCGTCCTCAAGCGTCTTGAGGCTGGCGATGATGGTGTCGAAATCCTTCCATGTCCGCGCCGCCCGGCCGATGCCGCCATAGACCACGAGTTCATGCGGGTTCTCGGCCACGTCGGGATGCAGGTTGTTCATCAGCATCCGCATCGGCGCCTCGGTCAGCCAGCTTTTCGCGGTGATCCCGGGGCCGGTCGGGGGAAAGACATCGCGGGTATTCTTGCGTAGGTCGGTCATGTCAGGTCTCCGTCGAGCGCGATATGGGCAAGCTTGCCAAGCAGCCGCCCCAAGGTCCGGCGCAGCCGGTCGGCGGCGGCGGCGTCATAGCGCCAGGGCGGGGCCTCGGCGGCAAGATAGGTGGATTGCGCCAGTTCCATCTGGATGGCGTGAATGCCCTGTGCCGGCCGTCCGTAGTGCCGGGTGGTCCACCCGCCCCTGAAGCGGCCGTTCAGAACCGTGCTAAAGCCGTCTTCGGCGCGGCACAGCCCGTAGGTGGCGGTTTCGATGGCCGGTGCGCAGGTCGTGCCATTATTGGTGCCGATGTTGAAATCCGGCAATCTCCCGTCGAACAGGAACGGGATGCGCGAGCGGATCGAGTGGCAATCGTAGAGAATTGCAACGCCATGTCTTGCCTTCACCCGCTCCAGTTCGTCTGTCAGCGCGGTGTGATAGGGGACGTGGTACGCAGCACGCCTGCGTGCGATCTCGTCGCGCGTCGGCGGCGTGTCCCAGATATCCAGCCCGTCGAAATCGGTCGTCGGCACCAGTGCGGTTGTGTTCTGCCCGGGATAGAGGCTGGCGCCGCCGGGATCGCGGTTGGCGTCGATGACATAGCGGTGAAAGGTCGCCCGGACCGTCGTCGCACCCTCAAGCAGCCCGTCATACAGGGTATGGACATGCCAGTCGGTATCGGCCAGGGCGCGGCCGCGCGGGTTCAGGCGGCTTGCGATCTCGGGCGGGACGTGGGTGCCGGTATGGGGCAGGCCCAGCACGACCGGGCCGTCGCCGCGAACCACCTCGACGGGGGTCATGGCGACAGCTCCGGCATGTTTACCCCTGCGAACGAGACGATGTCGCCGTCTCCGACCAGCCTTGCCGCCCGTTCCAGATCGGGGGCGAGATAGCGGTCGCCGCCCAGGCGCGGCACGTTGGTTCGCAACCCGGCCACGACCCGCGCCAGCGCCGGGCTTGTCGCCAGGGGCGCGCGAAATTCCACGCCCTGCGCGGCGCAAAGCAGTTCGACCCCGAGAATGCGTTCCAGATTGGCGACCATGCGGCCCAGCCGCACCGCGCCATGCGCGGCCATGGAAACGTGATCTTCCTGGTTGGCAGAGGTCGGTGTGCTGTCGGTGACGCAGGGGTTGGCCAGATGCTTGTTCTCGCTCATCAGCGCGGCGGTCGTCACCTCGGCGATCATGAAGCCCGAATTCAGCCCCGGATCGGGCGTCAGAAAGGGCGGCAGGTCGTGGCTCAGCGTCGGATCCACCATCAGCGCCACGCGGCGCTGCGCGATGGCGCCTATCTCGGCCAGGGCCAGGGCGATCATGTCGGCGGCAAAGCCCACCGGTTCGGCGTGGAAATTGCCGCCCGACACGATCAGCCCGGCATCGGCAAGAACAAGCGGGTTGTCGGTGACGGCGTTTGCCTCGGTCTGCAGGGTCTGCCCGGCCATGCGCAGCACGTCCATGGCGGCACCCGTCACCTGGGGCTGGCAGCGGATGCAATAGGGGTCCTGTACGCGGCTGTCGCCGTCGCGGTGGCTCTCGCGAATTTCCGATCCCGCCAGCAGGGCGCGCATCGCGGCCGCGGCCTCGATCTGCCCGGCATGGCCGCGCAGGTCGTGAATGCCGGGCTGCAACGGTGCCGTCGAACCCATGATCGCGTCGGTGGACAGGGATGCCGTGACCAGTGCGGCCCGGGCCGCCCCCCAGGCGCCGAACAGTGCGGCCAGTGCGAAGGCGGTGGAAAACTGGGTGCCGTTGATCAGCGCAAGACCTTCCTTGGCGCCCAGCACCACCGGCGCCAGCCCGGCCCGCTTCAGCGCCTCGCCGCCGGGCAGCGTCTTGCCTGCGAACTCGGCCTCGCCCTCGCCCATCATGACGGCGGCCATATGCGCCAGCGGCGCCAGGTCGCCCGATGCCCCGACCGACCCCTGCACCGGGATGACCGGGGTAACGCCGCGCGCCAGCATGTCTTGCAACAGATCCACCAGATCCAGCCGCACCCCCGATGCGCCGCGCCCGAGGCTCAGCAGTTTGAGCGCCATCATCAGCCGCGCATGGGGCCTCGGGACCGGCGCGCCGACGCCGCAGCAATGGGACAGGATAAGGTTGCGTTGCAGCGCCGCCGTATCGCCGGCCGCGATCTTGACGCTGGCCAGCTTGCCGAAACCGGTGTTGATGCCGTAAACTGCCGCCTCGCCGGACGCGGCGGCGGCGATACGGGCCTGCGCCCGGTCCATTGCCGGGCGGCAGGACGGGTCGAGTTGCACGGCGCAATCTTCCCGGTAGACGCGGGCCAGATCGGCCAGCGTGGCACAACCGGGGGTCAGGGTCAGGACGCTCATGCCATCTCACCGAAAATGCGGGCGTGAAGCGGGTTTAAGCCGATGCGCTAGGAAAGTTCGGCAGGGTGCTCCACATCCCAGACCGCCAGTTCGGCGCGCTGGCCGGGCGCGATGGTTCCGCAATCGGCCAGGCCGAGGGCGCGGGCGGCATGTGCCGTCACCCCGCGCAGCGCCTCTTCGGGCGTCAGGCGGAACAGCGTGCAGCCCATGTTCATCGTCAGCAGCAGCGAGGTCAGGGGCGACGATCCGGGGTTGCAGTCGGTGGCCAGCGCGATCGGCACGCCATGTTCGCGCAAGGCATCGACGGGCGGTACCTGCGTTTCGCGCAGGGTATAGAAGGCGCCGGGCAGGACCACCGCGACCGTGCCCGCCGCCGCCATGGCGGCAACGCCTTCGGCGTCGAGATATTCGAGGTGATCGGCCGAAAGTGCGCCATGGCCGGCGGCCAGTCTCGCCCCGCCGAGGTTCGAAAGCTGTTCGGCATGCAGCTTGACCGGCAGGCCCAGTTCTTTGGCCACGTCAAACACCCGCGCGATCTGGGGTGGCGAAAAGGCGATGCCCTCGCAGAACCCGTCCACCGCATCGGCCAGGCCCGCGGCATGGGCGGCGCGAAGGGCGGGGATGGCCATTTCGTCGACATAGGCGTCCTCGCGGCCCCTGTATTCGGGCGGCGTGGCATGCGCCCCGAGAAAGCTGGTGCGCACCCGCACGGGGCGGTTCGCCGCCACGGCCCGTGCCACGCGCAACATGCGCAGCTCGGTCTCGATATCCAGGCCATAGCCCGACTTGATCTCGATCGTCGTCACGCCTTCGCCGATCAGCGCATCGGCACGAGTCAGCGCGTCGGCCAGAAGCTGCTTGTCGCTCGCGCCGCGGGTTGCCATGACCGTCGAGACGATGCCGCCGCCGGTACGCGCGATCTCTTCGTAGCTGGCGCCGTTCAGGCGCATCTCGAATTCGGCGGCGCGGTTGCCGCCTTGTACGATATGGGTATGACAGTCGATCAGACCGGGCGTCACCAGCCGCCCGCCCAGCGAAATGCGTGCAAACCCGCGATGGCTTGCAGGAAGATCCGCCCTTCGGCCGACCCAGACGATGCGCCCGCCCGCCAGCGCGACCGCCGCGTCCTCGATCAGCCCGTAGGCCGCACCGGTCGCGGTCAGGGTCGCGGCGCGCAGATCGCAAAGAACCTGTCCGGGTGTCGTCATGACCGGGCCGCCCTGGGTGGTTTCCGGCTTTTCTGGTACGGTTTTGCATGCAATATGTCTAGACATAAAACCAACTCACGGGGGATTTCCGGTGATCCACGCAAGGCAGGCCAGGCTGGCCGATGGCTGGTCGAACGATGTCCGGCTGAGCGTCCGGGACGGTATCATCGCTGGCGTGCAATCGGACGTGAAGGCGATGCCAGGCGACGTGCGCGTCGATACGCTGCTGCCCGCGCCCGGCAATCTGCACAGCCACAGTTTTCAGCGGGCAATGGCCGGCATGACCGAATTCCGCGCCGCCGGGCGCGACAGTTTCTGGACCTGGCGGGCGCTGATGTACCGGTTCGTCGAACGTCTGACACCCGATCAGATCGAGGCCATCGCCGCGCTGACCTTCATGGAGATGCAGGAAGCCGGATATGCCGCGGTGGGCGAGTTCCACTATCTGCACCACCAGCACGGCGGCGAACCCTATGCCGACCTGGCGGAACTGTCATCGCGTATCTTCGCCGCCGCATCCGAAACCGGCATCGGCCTGACGCATCTGCCGGTTCTGTACAGTTACGGCGGCGCCGGTCGCAAAGCCCTGGAACCGGGCCAGTTGCGGTTTGCCAACGATGTGGACCGCTACGGTGCGCTGCTTGAGGCCGCGCGGACCGGCCTTCGCGACCTGCCCGGCGATGCCCGCATGGGCATCGCGCCGCATTCCCTGCGTGCCACCGCGCCGGACGATCTGCGCAAGGTTCTTGCCCGCCATCGGGGCGGTCCCGTCCACATCCACATCGCCGAACAGCCCGGCGAAGTCGCCGATATCTCCGACTGGCTGGGCGCCCGCCCGGTCGAGTGGCTGTTGGCGAACGCCGATGTCGATACCGGCTGGTGCCTGGTCCACGCCACCCACATGAGCGGCGCGGAAACCCGCGCCCTGGCCGCATCGGGCGCCGTTGCCGGCCTGTGCCCGGTGACCGAAGCCAATCTGGGCGACGGGCCGTTCAACGGGGCGGCCTACCTTGCGGCAGGCGGTGCCTTCGGGATCGGATCGGATTCCAACGTCAACATATCGCTGAGCGAGGAACTGCGCATGCTGGAATACTCCCAGCGCCTGCGCGACCTGTCGCGCAATGTGCTGGTCGCGGGCGAAGGGTCGGTCGGACAGGCGCTTTACGAGGGCGCCGCGCGGGGCGGGGCGCGTGCGCTTGGCCGGGCCGCGGGCGGGATAGCCGTGGGCCGCCTTGCCGATCTGGTGGCAATCGACTCCACCGCGCCCAGCCTGTGCGCGCTGGGGCGGGACCGGATATTTGACGGCCTGGTCTTTGCCGCAAATGACCGGGTCGTCACCGATCTGTGGTCGGCCGGGCGTCATTCGGTGCGCGACGGGCGCCATATCGCGCACGAGCGGATCGTGGCGCGCTACCGCGCCGCGCTCATCGGGCTTCTGGCGCAGGGTTGACCGTCGCTTCGGTGCCGCCTTGTCGTGAACACGGGGTCGGAACCACCACGCCGAGGGACCGGCAGGACGATACCAGCCACCGGCCCCTTGTCGCGGGCTTGTCTGTCGGGCTGACGCACCTGCCCAAGTCGGGCTTGATTTGTGCGCCGTTTGGGGCAAGGCTGGCTGCATGACAGCTTTGCCACCCAGTTCGTTCCCACCTGGGCCCGCGCCGGCCCAGGTGGCGTTCAACCGGCGCGAGCTGTCCTTTATCCTGTCCGTTTACGGCCGCATGGTCGCCGCCGGCGAATGGCGCGATTACGGCATTTCCTGCCTGCGTGACATGGCGGTCTTCTCGATCTTCCGGCGCAGTGCCGAACAGCCGATCTATCGCGTCGAGAAGACGCCACGCCTGCGCGACCGGCAGGGCATGTATTCGGTGGTCGCGATGGATGGCCGGATCCTGAAACGCGGGCACGACCTGAAAACCGTGCTGCGGGTGCTTGAACGCAAGCTGATCCGCGCCGTGACCTGACCGCGCGGTTGCGGTTCAGCCCGTAGCGCGCAGCCGCCGTATCAGGCTTGACGTGTCCCAGCGCCCGCCGCCCAGCTTCTGCACATCCTTGTAGAACTGATCCACCAGCGCCGTGACCGGCAGCGAGGCGCCGTTTTCATCAGCCGTCGCCAGGCAGATGCCCAGATCCTTGCGCATCCAGTCCACCGCGAAACCGTGATCGAACTCATCGTCCAGCATGGTTTCATGGCGGTTGGACATCTGCCACGATCCGGCGGCACCGCCCGAGATCACCTCGACGACCGCGCGCCCGTCCAGCCCGGCCCTTTCGGCGAAATGCAGCCCCTCGGAAAGACCCTGCACCAGACCTGCGATGCAGATCTGGTTGACCATCTTGGTCAGTTGCCCCGCGCCGCTGTCGCCCAGCCGCTTGATCGACCTGCCATAGGCGCGCATCATCGGTTCGGCGGCGTCAAAGGCCGTCTGGTCGCCGCCGCACATGACCGAGAGCACGCCGTTTTCCGCCCCCGCCTGACCGCCCGAAACCGGGGCGTCCACAAAGGCGATGCCCTGTGTTGCGGCCGCCGCGTACATCTCGCGCGTCACCGATGCCGAAACGGTGGTGTGATCGACGAATGTCGCGCCCTTGTCCATTCCGGCGAAGGCGCCGTCCGGCCCGGTGCAGATCGCGCGCAGGTCGTCGTCATTGCCGACACAGGCCATGACAAATTCGGCGCCCCTGGCGGCCGCCGCCGGGGTCGGCGCGGCCGCGCCGCCGTGCCGGTCGGTCCAGGCGTCGGCCCTGGCTTGTGTCCGGTTGTACACGGTCACGTCATGCCCGGCCCCGGCCAGATGCCCGGCCATGGGAAAGCCCATGACCCCCAACCCCAGAAATGCGATTCTCGCCATTGTTCCGGCCCCCTTGGAATTGCCGGGCAAAGCAAATCAAAGCCTGGCCGAAAGGGCAAGGCCCGGTGCAGCCGCCTTCCGCCCTACAGGCGCGCCCAGCGGCGCCAGAGGTCGAACGTTTCGGCGCTGGTCATCTCGGGAACATACCCGAAATCGCGTTTCAGCGCGTCGTTGGACAATACCGGCCGGTGTTGCAGAAAGCCGACCTGCTCTGGTCCGTACCGGGTCAGGCGCAGCGGCCTGGCGACCCCCAGCGCCGCCTTCAGCGCCCAGGCCGGCAGGCGCAGCACGGGTTTGCCCAATGCCTGCGCGATATCGTCGATGCCCATCGCACCGTCACCGGCGACGTTGAATATGCCCGCCGGGCCATCGGTGGCTGCGCGATGCAGGATACGCGCCAGATCCTGCGTCCAGATGAAGACGAACGGGCTGTCCGCTCCGGCAACCGCCAGCAGGCGCTTGTGGCGGAACAGGGCGGTGATCTGGTTGTCGGTGCCCTTGCCCAGCACCGTGCCGACGCGCAGCACCACCTGTTCCAGCGCCGGCGCGTCGCGGCGGGCCTCGGCAAGCATTTCCTCGACCTGGCGCTTGTGGTCGGAATAGGCGAATTCCGGGTTGCCGCGCAGCGGGTCGGTGTCGCGCAACGGCACCGGGTTGTCGGCGTGATAGCCATAGGCTGCCCCCGACGATGTGACAACCAGCCGGCGCACGCCATTCCCGATCGCGGCGCGCAGCACGTTGCGGGTGCCGGTCACATCCACCTTGTAGGCAAACTGGCGCCCCGTCCCCTTCGGCGGGGTGACGACCGAGGCTAGATGCACGATGACTTCGGGTCTAAGCGTCGCGATCACGCGGGCCGGGTCGGGGCCGGTCACGTCCATGCGGTGATATTCGGCGCCGTCGGGCAGACGCCCGGGCGATACCAGGTCGGCGGCGATGACGTGATGGCCGCCGATGTCGTCCAGCAGCGCCCGCCCGACCATGCCCGAGGCCCCGGTGATGAGTATCCGGGTCATCCTGCCGCCCTTGTCCGTGCCCAGAGCGAGGCCAGCGCGATACCCGAAAGCGCGTGCCAGATGCCCCAGAAGGCGGCCACCACCGCCATGCCCCCCAACCCGCCGAAAAAGGCGAAGATCAGCACCAGCCCGAGGCCGGAATTCTGGATACCGGTTTCGATGGTGACGGCGCGGCGGTCGAAAGGTGTCAGCCGCGCCAGCGTGGCCGTGACCCAGCCACCGCCCAGCGCCAGTGCGTTGTGCAGCACCACCAGACCGGCGACCGCCCCGGCGAAGCGCAGGAAAAAGCCCCAGTTGGCGGCCAGTGCCAGCGCGACGAAGCCCACGAAGATCGCCATCGAGACATGGTGCAGCGGGCGGCGCATCCTGAGCGTCAGGGCCGGGCTGCGATGGTTCAGCCAGACTCCGCACGCCAGCGGCAGTACCAGCATCAAACCCACCGTGACCGCCACCTGCGCCGGGTCGATGGCGGTCTGGCGCAGCAGCGCGCGGGTCGGTTCGTACATGCCGCCCCAAAGCGCGATGTTGAGAGGGGTCAGCACGATCGCCCCCACGGTGGCCAGCGCGGTCAGCGAAACCGAAAGCGCGGCGTTGCCGCCCGCCCGGTAGGTGATGAAGTTCGAGATGTTGCCGCCCGGGCAGGCGGCCACGAGAATCAGGCCGAGCGCGATGGACGGGCGCGGCTGGACGCTCAGCACCAGAAGGAAGGTCAGCGCGGGCAGCACCATGAACTGCGATACCAGCCCGACCGCCAGCGGTTTGGGCGCCCGCGCCAGGGCCAGGAAATCGGCGGGCTTGAGGTCGATCGCGATCGAGAACATCACCACCGCCAGGATGGCGTTCAGAACCAGCAGCGAGGCCGGGCTGAAATTCAGCGTGATGTCGTCGATGCCGGTCATGCCTCGGCGTCCGTCCTCAGTTGGTCTATCCAGCCCGTAACCTTGCCGCGAAAGGTCGCCTTGTCCACGTAATAGGCCATGCGCGCGAGATCGAGGTAATCCATCCCGCCGGTGGCGCGTTCGAACGCGCCCGACTTTGCCGCCTGCAATTCGCCCGCCGCACGCGTGCCCTTGCGCAGACCGGCAATGTAGCGGGCCACCATCTCGGCCTGTTCATGCCGACCCTGCCAGCCCAGGCCGGTCGCCTCGACCATGCCCAGCATGAACAGGTCGTCGCGTTCGGGATGCAGCGCGTTGAGAAAGAGATGCGGCGCATCGCCGCGCCAGTTCAGCAGGGCGCGGTCGATGAACGGATAGTGCAGCCTGTAGCCCGTGGCGGTCAGGATCATGTCGTATTCGCCGCTGCTGCCGTCGGTGAAATGCACCGTCATGCCGTCAAGTCGTGCGATATCGGGGCGCACCTTCAGGTCGCCATGCCCGGCGTGATAGAGGACCAGCGAATTTACTACCGGATGGCTTTGGTAAAGCTTGTGATCGGGTTTGGGAAACCCGTATCTCGCCGGATCGCCGACGAACCATTTCAGAATGGTTCCGTCCACCTTCCGCTTGAGCCACATCGGCAGACGTATCGCGCCCCCCAGCGTGTCGGCGGGGCGGCCAAAGACGTATTTGGGCACGAAGTGATAGCCGCGCCGCATCGAAAGGTCGCAGGCGAGGCCGTGATGGATCGCATCGACCGCAATATCGCAGCCGGAATTGCCCCCGCCCACCACCAGCACCCGCTTGCCCGCGAACTGTTCGGGGCGGCGATACTGTGCCGCGTGAATCAGTTCGCCGTCGAAATGGCCCTCGAATTGGGGCAGGTTCGGTTCGGATAGCGTGCCGTTGGCAATCATCACGCCCGCGAACTCGGCGCTGTGATCGCCCTTTGCGTCGCGCCAGTCCACGCGCCAGCCCTCGCCCGAGCCGCCCAGAGGTTCGGTGCGCATCACCTCGGCGCCGAAACGGAAATGCCGGCGCAGATCGAACCGGTCGGCGAAGGCGCGAAAATAGTGCTTCATCTCGGTATGCGAGGGGTACTCGGCGACCGACTCGTCCATCGGAAAATCGCTGAATTCGGTCATTCGCTTCGACGAGATCAGATGCGCGCTTTCGTACATCGTAGAACGCGGCGCGTCGATGTCCCACAGCCCGCCGACATCGCCGTTCAGTTCGAAGCCCTGAAAGGCTATGCCCAGTTCGTTCAGCACCTTGGCCGCGGCCAGCCCCGTTGGACCGGCCCCGATCAGGGCAATTCTGTCGCGTGAATCCTGCATGTCCGCCTCCGGCTCTTCAGCTTAGATTGAACGAGCGGCCAAAATAATGCAATATCGAATCATGTTTGAGCAGGGAACCCGAAAGAACAGACGCCGGAGGGCGCCGTCGGCGCGCTCGCTGAGAACCCGCGCGCGCATTCTGGACGCCGCCGAGAGGGTCTTTGCCGAGCGCGGATTCGATGGCGCCACGATCCGCGACATTGCAGCGGAGGCGGGGGTTCCGGCAGGGCTGGTGCATCATCACGGCGGCGGCAAGGAGGAACTGTTCCGCCGTACCGTCATGCGCCGGGCCGATGAACTGTCGGCGCTGCGGCTGGCGGCGCTGGAAACGCGCAAGGCCGCCGGGCCGCCGACCCTGACGGCGGTGCTGGCGGCCTTTGTCGGGCCGTTCTTTGACCGGGTCCGCGAGGGCGGTCCGCAATGGTCGGCCTATGCCCGGCTGGTGGCGCATGTGTCGGCCGATCCGCGCTGGCGCCTTGTCGCGGCCGAGTGTTTCGACCCCACGGCGGCACGGTTCATCGACGAGATCGCGGCGCTGTTTCCCGATGCGGATCGTCAGCGCATAGCAACCGGGCTGGTCTATTCGGTGGCCGCGATGCTGGCGCTTCTCACCTCAGGCTGGCGGGTCGGGGCGCTGGACGGGTCGGGCGGAGAGTGCGCACCGGATCCGGATCAGCTGGTGGCCTATTGCGCTGCCGGGATAGAGGCCGCCATCCACTCTGCCCCGGCGAGCGAATGAACCGGAGCGTGGATTTCCAGCAGCGACAAACTGCTTTACAGAGCGTGGCGAAAGATCCGGAGATGCGCCCATGACTCCCGAAGACATTGCCCGTCTGCCGTATCGCCGAAATGTCGGCGTGATGCTGATAAACCCCCGGGGCCGGGTGTTCACCGGCCAGCGCCGAGACCGCTTCGAAGAAGCCTGGCAGATGCCGCAGGGCGGGATCGACCCGGGCGAAAGCCCGCGCGAGGCGGCGCTGCGCGAATTGCAGGAGGAAACCGGAATCACGCGCGATCTGGTCGAAATCGTTGCCGAGACTGCAACCTGGCTACCCTATGATCTGCCGGCCGATCTGGTGCCCCATATCTGGAACGGCCGGTTTCGCGGGCAGATGCAGAAGTGGTTTCTGATGCGGTTTCTCGGCACCGACGATCAGGTGAACATCGCCACCGAACATCCCGAATTCTCAACCTGGCGCTGGCAGGATCCGGGACGGTTGATCGACGGGATCGTCGCCTTCAAGCGCGAGGTTTATGCCGGTGCTCTGGAACAGTTCGCTCCTTACCTGTCGGAACATGACTGAACCGCCGCGCCGTCGCGGCACCGGGGTGGAATCCCTTGGTGTTTCGCGACCGCGGGTCTTATAACGCAGCCTCAATCAGCGACGGGGAACGGACCGCGATGCACATGCTTGCAACCTTCATCAAACCGATGCATCCCGAGGGCCGCAAGTTCGTGGCAATCTTTGCCGCGATCGCGCTTGTACTGTTTCTGGTTTCGGATTTCCTGGGCTGGATCGGGATCGGGCTGACGGTCTGGTGTTACTATTTCTTCCGCGACCCCGAACGGGTGACGCCGAACCGCCCGGGGCTGATCGTCAGCCCCGCCGACGGGGTGGTGTCGCTGATCGAACCGGCGGTGCCGCCGGCCGAGCTTGGCATGGCCCCGACGCCCCTGACCCGTGTCAGCGTGTTCATGAACGTGTTCAACTGCCATGTGAACCGCACTCCCATTGCGGCCGAGGTCGCGGCGGTGGCCTATCGGCCTGGTAAATTCCTCAACGCATCGCTCGACAAGGCCAGCGAGGACAATGAACGCAACGGGCTGTGCCTGCGGCTGGCCGACGGGCGCGAGATTGCGGTGGTGCAGATTGCCGGCCTGGTCGCGCGGCGTATCGTTTGTTTCGTCGAAAGCGGCATGCAGATGCAGACCGGCGAACGCTTCGGGCTGATCCGCTTCGGCTCGCGGCTGGACGTGTATCTGCCCGAAGGGGTCGAACCCCTTGTCGATATCGGCCAGACGATGGTGGCCGGCGAAACCGTTCTGGCGCAACTGGATGGCGCGCCCGCATCAAAGGCAGGCTAGGCCATGGGCGGGCCGCAAGACACATCGCGAACGGACAAATCGGTGCCCGAAAAGGTGCGCTCGGATTTCTCGCTGGTTCATATGTTGCCCAACATGATGACCATCGCCGCGATCTGTGCCGGGCTGACGGCGATCCGCTCGGGCGTGTCCGCGCATTTCGGGTCGGCGGTTCTGTTCATCCTGGCGGCTGGCGTTCTCGACGGGCTGGATGGCCGTCTGGCGAGGCTCTTGCGCAGCGACAGCAAGATGGGCGCTGAACTGGACTCGCTCGCCGATTTCCTGAATTTCGGGGTAGCGCCGGCTCTGGTGGTGTATTTCTGGGCCTTGCAGGATCTCAGCCGCATCGGCTGGATCTCGGTTCTGGTTTTCGCGGTCTGCTGTGTCGTGCGTCTGGCGCGGTTCAACGTCGCCGCCAAGACCGAGAAATCCGATATCCGGCCCGGTTATTTCGTGGGCGTGCCCGCCCCGGCGGGCGCCATGCTTGTCCTGCTGCCGATGTATCTGTCGTTTGCCTCGCGCGGCGCGATCCTGGTGCCCGATCTGGTGATCTGTTTCTACATGGTACTGGTGGGATTGCTGATGATAAGCCGTATTCCCACATGGTCGCTGAAACGGGTGCGCATATCGCGCGAGAACGTGAAGTATTTCCTGGTCGCGTTCGCGTTTTTCGGCGCTGCCATCCTGTCTTATGCCTGGATCACTCTGGTGGTGTTGTGCCTGGTCTATGCCGGCACAATCGCCTGGTCGCTGCTGAACTGGAAACGCCTGGGCAGGACGGAACCGCGCTGAGCCGCGTTCACGGGCGGAAAATCGGAACATGCGGGCCGGCGTCCGGCGCGAACCCGTCCGTCAGGCGCGGGTCGTCGGCGATCTCGACCTGCTGGCGCAGGGGCACGAACCCGCCGCGCCTGTAGAACGAAAGCGCGCCGGGGTGATCCAGCGTGCAGGTATGAACATGGAAGCGCGCGATCGGGCGGCGCCAGGCGCGCACGATGGCTAGGTTCATCAGGTAGCGCCCGGCGCCTGTGCCGATCATGGCCGGGGTCACGCCCAGAAACGCCAGCTCGCATTCGCCGGGCACGCGAAAGTCAAGTTCCAGCAGCCCTTCGGCCCGTTCGCCGCGAAACAGGCCGTGAACCTCGACATCGGGGTCTTTCAGGATCGCGTCCAGATCGCGGTCGCTCAGGCGCAGGCGCGAGAACCACAGCCAGTCATGCGCGCCGACACGGGAAAACAGATCGCGGTACCAGCCGGTATCGGGGGCCGTGACGCGGCGCAGATCGGCGCCCTCGGGGGCCGGGCAGTCGCGCACGGGCGCCGGCGTGCGCATTTCCAGATGCGTGACAACGGACGCGACCTTGCCCGGTGGGATGTCATGAAACCCGTCGCCCAGCATCGTGTCTAGAGTATCCCCTCGCCGCGCAGCACCTCGGTCATGTTGGCTTCCGGGCGCGGGCCGATGTGGGAAATGACCTCGGCCGCGCAAAGCGTGCCGATCCGGGCGCAGGTTTCCAGGTCGCGCCCCGTGGCCATGCCGTAGAGGAAGCCGGCGGCGAACTGGTCGCCGGCCCCTGTGGCATCGACCGGCACCACCTTTTGCACCGGTACATCGATGCGGGTGGTGCCTTCCATCACCGTTACCCCGTCGCCCGAACGTGTGCAGATCACGAGCGGGCACAGCGCCGCGGTCAGCATCAGCGCGTCGTCGAAATGTTCGTTCTCGAACAGCGCCTGAATCTCGGCCTCGTTGCCGATCACGAAATCCATCTGGTGTTCGATCAGCGACAGGAAATCGCTGCGGTGCCGGTCCACGCAGAACGGATCGGAAATGGCGATGCCGGCCTTGCCGCCGCCGCGCCGGCAGTCGCGCGCCGCTTCCATGAAGGCCGTCTTGCCCTTGGGTTTGTCGAACAGATAGCCTTCGAGAAACACCAGCCCGGCCCGGCCCGCCACGTCGCCCGGCACGTCGCCCGAGCCGAGCTCGGAGGAAATTCCGAGATAGGTGTTCATCGAGCGTTCGCCATCGGGCGAGACGAAGATCATCGAACGCGAGGTCGGCAATTCGCCGCCCGCGACCGGCGGGTTGACGAAATCGACCCCGTCCTCGTTCATCGCGTCTGCATAGAAGCGGCCCAGTTCGTCATCGCGCACCCGGCCGATGAAGGCGCAGTCAAGGCCCAGTGCCCCGGCCCCGGCGATGGTGTTGGCCACCGATCCGCCCGGGGCCTGAATCCGGCTGGTCATGGCCGAATACAGCGCCTCGGAGCGATCCTGCTCCACCAGTTGCATGATCCCCTTCTCGATGCCCATGGTGGACAGAAAGGCATCGTCGGCGTGGGAAATCACATCGACGACGGCATTGCCGATCCCGACAAGCTGATAGGTCTTCATAGGTTCTTTTCCTCGTACAGGCACAAGTCGCGGATGAGGCAGGTGCCACATAGCGGCTTGCGCGCCTTGCAGTGATAGCGGCCGTGCAGGATCAGCCAGTGATGCGCGTGTTGCTGGAAATCGGTGGGTACGTTGTCTTCGACGGCGCGTTCGACCGCGTTCACGTCGCGCCCGGTTGCAACGCCGCTGCGATTGCCGACGCGAAAGATGTGTGTGTCGACCGCCTGTGCCGGGAAATGCCACCACATGTTCAGCACGACATTGGCGGTCTTGCGCCCGACCCCGGGAAGCAATTGCAGCGCGGCGCGCGAATTGGGCACCTCGCCGCCGAAATCCTCGACCAGAATGCGGCTGAGGGCGATCACGTTCCTGGCCTTGTTGCGGTATAGACCGATTGTCCTGATATGTTCGATAAGCCCGTTCTCGCCCAGGTCCAGCATTTTCGCGGGCGTGTCGGCGATGGCAAACAGCGCCCGGGTCGCCTTGTTCACGCCGGCGTCGGTGGCCTGCGCGCTCAGCGCCACGGCGACCAGCAGGGTAAAGGCGTTGACATGCTCCAACTCGCCCCGGGGCGCCGGATCGGCGGCCTGAAAGCGCGCGAATATCTCGCGGATCGTATGATAGTCGAGTTGCCGTGCCATCCGCTGTGCTATGCCCCAAGCCATCGCGGCCTGCAACACGCGACCACCTGCGAACGAAAAGGGAGGCTCCGTGCCATGCCTTCCCATCGTTCAGGACGGTCCCGCCGGGCGTGCCCGACCCGCCGCAATATCGGGCGGCGAGGATCTGGCTCATGTCTTGAAATCCGGCAAAGATAACTGGTGGCGATCGCGGAATGCACAGGTTTCGGATCGTTTCTGTGACGGCAGTCCCATATCGTGCATGTGAATTGATGATGGAGAATGATCGATGAACGTTGCAGTTGCCGAGTCGAGCTATCATTTCAAGGTGGTCTATCGCGCCATCGAACTGATCGACACCACCGGGGGCACCCTGTCGCTGGACGATCTGGCGGCACGCATGAACATGAGCCCGGCGCATTTCCAGCGGGTGTTCTCGGCCTGGGCCGGTGTGTCGCCGAAACGGTTTCAGCAATATCTGGCACTGGGCCATGCCAAGGCGCTGTTGCGCGACCGCTTTACGACACTGGAAACCGCTGGCGATCTGGGCCTTTCAGGCACGGGGCGGCTGCACGATCTGTTCCTGCGCTGGGAAGCGATGAGCCCCGGCGAGTTCGCCCGGGGCGGCGCGGGGCTGACGATCCGGTATGGCTGGATGAACAGCCCGTTCGGCGAGGTGCTGGCGATGGGCACCGACCGCGGCCTTTGCGGGCTGGCATTTTCCGCCGAATGTTCGCGCGAGGCCGCCTGGGACGACATGACGGGGCGCTGGCCCCGGGCGGATTTCGTCGAGGACGGGCAGGCGCTGCGCGGCTGGGTCGAGGCGGCGTTCGCGCAGAACGGCGAAGCCGCGCTGCACATGATCGGCGCGCCGTTCCAGATCAAGGTCTGGGAGGCGCTGTTGCGGGTACCCTCGGGCCATGTCACGACCTATTCCGAGATCGCCCGCGCCATCGGCAGCCCCCGCGCGGTGCGCGCCGTGGGAACGGCCGTCGGGCGCAACCCGGTCAGTTGGCTGATTCCGTGCCACCGTGCCCTGCGCAAATCCGGCGGGCTGGGCGGCTATCACTGGGGCATGCCGGTGAAACGCGCCATGCTGGCCTACGAGACAGCCCGCGCCGTGGGCTGATACGCAGGGTTTCGCCGACCGCGCCGCTTTCCCGCTTGAGCCGGGGGCGGAACGGCGTGTTATACTGTGCCAGGACACGTCCCGCCGAACGGATCCCGAGCAGAAAGGCAGCCCATGATCGCCCTGAAAACCCCCATCGCCGCGCTCGTCTGCGCGGCATTCGCGCTGAGTGCGTGCAACGATCCCGCCGGTCTGGCCAGCAACGCCGACCCGCAGAGAAACGCCAAGAAGGGCGCCATCTTCGGCGGCATCCTGGGCGCCGGTCTGGGCGCGGTATCGGGTGCGTCCAACAAGACCGCCGCGGTTCTGGGCGGCGCCGCGCTGGGGGCGATCTCGGGCGGTGTTATCGGCAACATGCTGGACGAACAGGAGGCCGACCTGCGCGCGCAGCTTGCCACTGGCGGCATCACCATCACCAATACCGGCGAGACACTGGTCGTCACGCTGCCCCATGATCTGACCTTTGCCAGCGACAGTTTCACGGTGCGCGATTCGCTGCGCCCCGATCTGGCAAGGCTGTCGCAGATCCTGCTGAAATATCCCAAGTCGATGGTGCAGGTGATCGGCCATACCGACAGCGACGGCGAGGCGGCATACAATGTCGGCCTGTCCCAGCGCCGCGCCAATGCGGTGGCCGACGTGCTGCAAGCCGGCGGCGTATCCTATACGCGGCTGACGGCCATTGGCCGGGGCGAGGATCAGCCGGTCGCCTCGAACCTGACCGAGGCGGGCAAGGCACAGAACCGCCGGGTCGAGATCGTGATCGTTCCGACCGCCTGACCGGGGGCGGGTGGATCCCGCCTAGCCCATCCATCGCCGCACCGGGGCGGCGGCCTGTTCGAGCGGCTGCACCAGCACATCGACCAGTGTCGGCCCGTCATGCGCGATGGCCTCGGCGAGAGCCTTCTCAAGCGCGCCCGGATCCTCGACCCGCCAGGATTTCACGCCATAGGCCGCGGCCACCGCCGCCTGATCGGTGCGGGCGAAATCGACATTGTAGAACCGCCCGCCCTTGTCGGCGGCCTGGCTGGCCTTGATCCAGCCGAATCCGGCATTGGAAAACACGATGTAGGTGATCGGCGCGCCGCAGCGGACGACGGTTTCCAGTTCGCCGCATGTAAAGCCGAACGACCCGTCGCCCATCAGCCCGACCACCTTGGATTCCGGCCGCCCGAACCACGCCCCCAGGGCCGCCGAAAGCGCATACCCCAGCGCCCCGTGCGCCCGGTTGGTGATAAAGTGCCGGCCCGGACGCGGCAGACGGTAGAAGGCCGAGACATAGGGACATGAAGTGCCCGGATCGGAAACCAGTGTCGCATCCTCGGGCAGCACCCTGCTCAGCGCCGCAATCACCCGCTCGGGCCGGATCGGTGCGGCGTTGCTGGCCGCCAGCCTTTCGAAGGCGGCGAACTTGCGCGCCACCCGTTCGGCCACCGCGGCGGCGCCGCCGAAACCCGTGGCGGCGTCGCGCCCATCCAGCAGCGCGTTGACCTCGGCCAGCGCCAGGCGCAGATCGCCCACCACCGCGACTTCGGTGGGGTAGTTTGCGTTCATCACCATCGGGTCGGCATCGAAATGCACCACTCGCGTACCGGGTTTGGGCGCCTCCCAGCGCGCTGTGGTGGTCGATCCCGCCCGGCACCCCATGAACACCACGAGGTCGGCGGCCTCCATCGCCTCCCAGGTCTCGTCAGTTCCGCCGTTCGATCCGACCACGCCCAGGCAGTTGGGATGCGTCTCGGCAAGCGCCCCCTGGCCTGAGATCGAGGTGGCGACCGCCAGATCCAGCCGTTCGGCCAGCCGGGCCAGTTCGCCCGAGGCGCCCGCGATCACCACGCCGCCGCCACAGACCACCAGGGGCGCTTTCGCCGACAGGATCGCTCCAAGCGCGGCCTCCGCCGCCCCTGGGGCCGGTGCCTGAGGATAGGCCGGATAGGTCTGGGTCGCCGGATCCGCCCAGATATCGGCCATGTCCACCGGATCGTACTGCACGTCATAGGGCAGCCCGATATGCGCCGCCCCCGTCCGCCCGGTGGTCATCGCACGGAACGCGGCGCGCACCATGCGCGGAATGTGATCGGCGCGCCGGATCACGCTGTTCCACTTGGTAAGGGGCCGCATCAGCGCCTCCTGATCGACCTCGGTCAGCGGGTACTTGCCGTAGGAGGCGACCGAAATGTCGGTCGTGATCGCCAGCACCGCGTACGAGCTTTCATTGGCTTCGATCAACCCCGGCAGGATATAGGTCGCCCCGCCGCCCGACGGCCCTTCGCAGACGCCCACCCGGCCGGTAACGCGGGAATAGCCGTCGGCCATGTAGGCGGCGCTGCGTTCGTCGCGGGTCAGGATATGGGTGATGCCGTGATCCAGCCGAAACATGGCATCATAGAAGGGCAGGGTGGTATCGCCGCACAGGCCGAAGACATGACGCACCCCCTGGGCCTGCAACATGCGCACCATCGCCTCGGCGCCGTTCACCCGCGCGTTCGCCCGCTTGTCCATCGCCGCCTCCGTCACCGCAAATCCCTTGCCAAAGCCTAGCCGCCATGGCCTTTGATCGGAAAGCGGCAAATGCGGCGGCACCCCGCCGAACCAGGAGGGCGCGGCGATGAGAACCCAACGGGGCGGCAAGACGGTTTATGGCGCAACGGTCGGCATCCTGATGCTGGAAACCCGGTTTCCGCGCATCCCCGGCGACATGGGCAATGCGCTGACCTGGCCGTTTCCCGTGCAGTACCGCGTGGTGCGCGGCGCCTCGCCCGACCGCGTCGTGCGCGGCGATCCGCGCGAACTGACCGGCGCGTTCATTGCCGCGGGGCACGATCTGATTGCGGCGGGCTGTGACGGCATCACCACCAATTGCGGTTTTCTGGCGCTGGTGCAGGAGCAGTTGCGCGCCGCGCTGGGCGTGCCGGTGGCTGCCTCGTCGCTGATGCAGGTGCCGATGGTGCAGGCGTTGCTGCCGCCGGGCCGGCGCGCCGTCATCCTGACCGTGTCCCGGGCAACGCTGAGCGCGGATCACCTGGCCGCTGCCGGTGTCGCCCCCGGTACGCCGGTCTTCGGTACCGATGGCGGCCGCGCCTTCAGCCGCGACATACTGGGCGACGCGCCCGAGATCGACTTTGCCGCCTGCCGCGCCGATCTGCTGGATGCCGCCGACACGATCCTGCGCGACTGCCCGGATGCCGGGGCCATCGTACTGGAATGCACCAACATGGTGCCCTACGCCGCCGACATCCGAAAACGAACCGGGCTGCCGGTCTATTCGATCGAGAGTTTCGTTTGCTGGTTCCACTCCGGCCTGATGCCGCGCCGCTTTGCCTGCGATCTCGACGATCCGAGGAATTGAAAGGCCGGGGGGAAAACCCCCGCCTTCTGCCATCGGGTTCGCGTATGCCCGGGCGTCCGTGGCCAGACGCCCGCAGCGCGGGCCCGCTGTGTCAGGCCCAGTCCAGCACCACCTTGCCGCTTTGGCCCGAGCGCATGACGTCGAAGGCGGCCTCGAAATCTTCGGCCGCGAACCGATGCGTGACGATGCGGCCGATATCCAGGCCGTCCTCCAGCATGGCGATCATCTTGTACCAGGTCTCGAAAATCTCCCGCCCGTAGACGCCCTTGATGGTCAGCGCCTTGAAGACGATGCGGCTCCAGTCGACTGCCGCCTTGCCCGGCGGAATGCCCAGCATCGCGATGCGCCCGCCCATCACCATCGCCTCGACCATCTGGTCGAAGGCTGCCGCGTTGCCCGACATCTCGAGCCCCACGTCGAAGCCTTCCTTCATGCCCAGCCCGGAAGCGACCTCGCGCAGATCGGTGTTGGCCACGTTCACCGGCACCACGTCGGTTACCCGTGCGGCCAGATCCAGCCTCGCCTGGTTCACGTCCGTGATCACGACATGGCGCGCGCCGACATGCTGTGCCACCGCCGCCGCCATGATGCCGATCGGCCCGGCGCCGGTGATCAGAACGTCCTCGCCCACCAGATCGAAGCTCAGCGCCGTGTGCACCGCGTTGCCCAGCGGATCGAGGATCGCGCCGATCTCGTCTGGAATGGCATCGGGCAGCGGGATCACGTTGAACGCCGGCAGCCGCAGATATTCGGCGAATGCGCCCGGTTCGTTGACGCCTATGCCGCGCGTTTCCGGGTCGAGATGAAACCGCCCGGATCGGCTCTGGCGCGAATGCCGCCCGATCAGGTGACCTTCGCCGCTGCACCGCTGGCCGATCTTCAGATCGTCCACGTTGCGGCCCAGTTCGACGATCTCGCCGGCGAATTCATGGCCGGTGATCAGCGGCACGGGTACTGTCTTGCCTGCCCAGTCGTCCCAGTTCCAGATATGTACGTCGGTGCCGCAGATTCCGGTCTTGCGGATCCTTATCAGAACGTCGTCGGGGCCGATTTCGGGCACCGGTTCCGTCTGCATCCACAACCCCTCGCGCGGGTGCGCCTTGACAAGACATTTCATTTCGCCGCTCATTTCAGGACTCCCACCGCCTTGCCCGCTTTCTCGAAGGCGCGAAGCGCCCGGTCCAGTTGCTTCCGCGACAGCGCCGCGCTCATCTGGGTGCGGATGCGCGCACGCCCGCGCGGCACCACCGGAAAGAAGAACCCCGAGACGAATACGCCTTCATCGAACAGTCGCGCGGCCATGTCCTGCGCCAGTTGTGCTTCGCCCAGCATCACCGGAACGATCGGGTGTTCGCCCGGCAGTAGTTCAAAGCCAAGCCGCGCAAGCCCGGCGCGCCAGTAGCGCGTGTTCTCGAACAGTTGCGCGCGCAGGGCGGCGCCCGCTTCGACCAGCCCGATCGCCTCCAGCCCCGCGGCCACAATGGAAGGTGGCAGCGAGTTCGAGAACAGATAGGGCCGCGACCGCTGGCGCAGCAGGTCGATCACCGGCTGCGGCCCGGCGACATAGCCGCCGATGGCGCCGCCAAGGGCCTTGCCCAGCGTGCCGGTCAATATGTCCACATCGACGCCGAAATGATCCGGCGTGCCCGCGCCCCGCTGCCCCATGACGCCGGTGGCGTGGCAGTCGTCCACCATCACGATCGCGTCGTGTTCCCTTGCCAGCCGGACGATTTCGGGCAGGTCGGCCAGGTAACCATCCATCGAGAATACGCCGTCGGTCGCGATCATGACGTGGCGCGCGGAATCGGCCCGGGCCTGCTTGAGCCGGGCTTCCAGATCGGCCATGTCGTTGTTGGCATAGCGATAGCGTTTCGCCTTGCACAGCCGCACCCCGTCGATGATCGAGGCATGGTTGAGACTGTCGGAAACGACCGCGTCCCCGGGGCCGAGCAGCGCCTCGAACAGCCCGCCATTGGCGTCGAAACAGGCCGCGAACAGGATCGCGTCGTCCTTGTCCAGAAACGCCGCCAGCCGCTGTTCCAGCTCGCGGTGCAGATCCTGGGTGCCGCAGATGAACCGGACGCTTGCCATGCCGAAGCCGCGCGGTTCCATCGCTGCCGTGGCCGCGGCGATCAGGGCGGGATGGTCGGCAAGGCCAAGATAGTTGTTGGCGCACATGTTGATGACCCGGCGGTCCCCGACCGTGATCTCGCCGTCCTGCGGCGAGGCGATCAGGCGTTCGCGTTTCAACAGGCCCTCGGCCTCGATCTCGGCCAGGGTTTCGCGGATATGGGACAGAAAGGAGTGCGACACCGGAACCTCCGTTTTGAGTCGTCTCTCTACCATGACCGGCAGGTTTCCGGAACAAGAAATTTCAGTATAGCGGAAAATTTTCCGCAAAACCGGATGCTCGCGATGGAGCCAAGGAATTTCGAAATTCCTTGGTCAAATTTCTATTCAGAAACCTGGCCCCGGTTCATGCGTCCCTGACGATCAGAAAGGCCCGTGCGGCGTGTACCGCAGCCTCGATTTCATGCGCGACATCGGCCTTGTAGCGGGCGGTATCGCCGCTCTCCAACCGTTCCGACGCGCCCCCGGACGTGACGGTCAGGACGCCCTCGATCACGATCAGTTGCTCGTGTGTACCCCTGGCATGAGGCTGGCTGACCAATGCGCCGCCGGGATCGAAGCGCAGGTCGTAGATCTCGTGCCGGCCCGCTTCCCCGGGTGGCGACAGGATGAGGATACGAACACCCTTGCCGATGTTGTCGATGCGCGGAACCGCGCCTTCTCGCAGCACGTCGATAGGGGCGGCCTCGTTCGGGGCGTCCAGCAGACCTGCGAAATCGACCTGCAGGGCGCGCGTCAGATTCAGCAGAGTCGCGATGGTGGGCGAACTTTCGCCGCGTTCGATCTGGCTGACCATGGATCGCGACACCCCCGAAAGGTTGGCCACGGCCTCAAGCGAAAGACCCTGCCCGCGCCGCGCCGCTTTCAGCCGGGCAGGCAGGCGGTTCAGGATATCGTCGGCGTCCTCCGTCATGGCGGATTATCTGCGGGACCGGCGTGGGCTTGTCAATCGCGGCGGCGTCGCGGGCCGGACGGGACGTCGCGGCAGACATCCCATGCTGCGTGTGCATAATGCGCTGCGACAGCAAGAGGAGATTCCCCAAGATGACCGATATCGTAATTCTGGACGGCGCCCGCACCGCCATCGGCACTTTCGGGGGCGCACTGGCGGCAACCCCGCCGATCGACCTGGCCTCGGAGGTGTCCCGGGCGGCGATGGAACGCTCCGGCGTCGAACCGGCCCGCATCGGCCACGTGGTGTTCGGCCATGTCATCAACACCGAACCGCGCGACATGTACCTGTCCCGGGTCGCGGCGATGCAGGCCGGCATCCCGGACTCGACCCCGGCGATGAATGTCAACCGCCTGTGCGGATCCGGCGCCCAGGCAATCGTGTCGGCGGTGCAGGCGCTGATGCTGGGCGATGCCGAATTCGCGCTGGCGGGCGGGGCCGAAAACATGTCGCGCAGCCCGTTCGTCATGCCGGCCGCGCGCTGGGGGCAGAAGATGGGCGATGTCCGCTCGCTCGACATGATGCTGGGGGCGCTGAACTGCCCGTTCGGGACCGGCCATATGGGCGTCACCGCCGAGAATGTCGCTGACGAACACGACATCAGCCGCGAGGCGATGGACGACTTCGCCCTGGAAAGCCAGAAACGCGCGGCCGCGGCCATCGCCGCGGGGCATTTCGCCAGCCAGATCGTGCCCGTCGGGGTGCGCGTGAAGCGCGACACGGTGCCTTTCGAGGTCGATGAGCATCCCAAGGCGACCACCGCCGAGGCGCTTGCCGGTCTGAAGCCGGTGTTCCGCAAGGACGGGCGCGTAACGGCGGGCAATGCCAGCGGCATCAACGACGGGGCGGCGGCGCTCGTTCTGGCCACCGCGGCGGCCGCCGAAAGGGCGGGGCTGAAGCCGAGGGCACGACTTTTGGGATATGCCCATGCCGGGGTGCGCCCCGAGGTGATGGGCATCGGCCCGGTACCGGCGGTGCGGGCGTTGCTGGAACGCACCGGCCTGTCGGCCGGCGATTTCGACGTGATCGAAAGCAACGAGGCCTTCGCGGCCCAGGCGCTGGCGGTGAACATGGAACTGGGGCTCGACCCGGCGAAGGTGAACCCCAATGGCGGTGCCATCGCGCTGGGCCATCCGGTCGGCGCCACCGGTACGATCATCACGCTGAAGGCGCTTCATGAACTGGAGCGCGCGGGTGGGTCCAGGGGACTGGTCACCATGTGCATCGGTGGCGGTCAGGGCATCGCGCTGGCGATCGAGCGGATCTGACTTGTGCGGCCGGGCGGGGGGCTGTCTGCCCCCCGTCGCCGTCATGGCGCCGATGGCGCCATGACGGCGCCCCCCGAGAGTAGTTCGAACCAGAAAGAAGCAGGAGCATGCGCGCGATCAGTAGATCGTCCGCGTACGCAGTCGTCAGCACGGCATCCAGGCAGCCCGGCGCCGCGGTCCGTGGCGCCGCTGCCGGCCGAAATGGTGCGGTCGGGATGTTGGTCCGGTCAGGTCAGCATCCCGAGCACCAGCACCAGCGCGCCGCCCGCCAGCGCCCCGGCAAGCGCCGGCCACAGCAACGCCCGCCTGCCCGGCCGCGCCGCGTTGGCGGGCGGATTGGATTGCGCGACGAGCGCGGCCTCGACCAGCCCCGGAAGGCGCGGGCCGAACCGGGCCAGAACGCGCGCCGTCTTCATGAGGTCGGAGGCGACGGCGCGCGGGCCAATCGAGTGCTTGATGTAGTCCTCTACAACGGGCCGGGCCACCTCCCAGATGTTCATGTGCGGGTTCAGGGACCGGGCCACGCCTTCGACCACCACCATGGTGCGTTGCAGCAGGATCAGTTCGGTGCGGGTTTCCATGCCGAAGCGTTCGGTCACTTCGAACAGATAGCTGAGCAGCCGGCCCATGGAGATACGCGTTGCGTCCATGCCGAAGATCGGTTCGCCCACCGCGCGCAGGGCGCGGGCGAATTCATCGACATCGCGGTCGGCAGGGACATATCCGGCCTCGAAATGCACCTCGGCCACGCGCTTGTAGTCGCGCCGGATGAAGCCGAACAGGATCTCGGCATAGACCCGGCGGGTGTATTCGTCGATATGGCCCATGATGCCGAAATCATAGGCCACGATTTCGCCGTTCGGCGCCACCTTGAGGTTGCCCTGGTGCATGTCGGCGTGAAAGAACCCGTCGCGCAGGGCGTGCATCAGGAACAGTTTCAGAACGCGTTCGGAGAGGTCGGCGCGATCATGCCCGGCCGCGTCGAGTGCCGCATTGTCCCCCAGGGGCACGCCATCGACCCACCCCAGCGTCATCACCCGGCGCGCCGACAGGTTCCACAAAACCGGCGGCAGGCCGAACCCTTCGTCGTCTTGCGTGTTGGCGGCGTATTCGGAGGCGGCGGCGCTTTCCAGCCTAAGATCGAGCTCTCCCTGCACGACGCCGTCGAAATGTTCGATCACCTGCATCGGGCGCAGGCGGCGGGCGCCCGGGGCCAGCAGTTCGACCACCTGCGCGGCGAAATAGAAGGCGTCGATATCCTTGCGGAAGGCACGTTCTATGCCCGGGCGCAATACCTTGACGGCCACGTCCTGTCCGGTGTCGGCCAGCCGCGCGCGGTGAACCTGGGCGATGGAAGCGGCGGCGATGGGTTCGCTGAACTCGGCGAACGCCTGCTCGACGGGAAGGCCGAGTGCGCGCTCGACCTCGGCCATCGCTTCGGTGCGCGAAAACGGCGGCAGCTTGTCCTGGAGCACCCGGAGCTGATCGGCCAGATCCTGGCCCACGACGTCCGGGCGGGTCGAAAGCACCTGGCCGAACTTGATATAGGCCGGGCCGAGCGCGGTCAGCGCCCGGGTGGCCGGCGGCATTGCGGGATCGCCGCGATATCCCAGCCACATGAACGGCCAGCCCAGCACATGCGCCAGCACGCGCAGCGGTTTGGGCGCCTCGAACGCGTCCAGAACCACGTTCATTGCGCCGGTTCGTTCCAGCGTGGCGCCGGTGCGGACGAGCCGCCAGATGTTGTGCGGGCCGCGCATCTCAGAGCTTCCAGCCGGAATGCAGGGCGGCGATGCCCAGCGACAGGTTGCGGTATTTCGCGTTCTCGAATCCCGCCTCGCGGATCATGCGCAAGAACGTCTCCTGATCGGGAAAGCGGCGGATCGATTCGACCAGGTATTGATAGCTGTCGCGGTCGCGGGCTATCGCCTGGCCCATGCGCGGAATCACGTTGAAGCTGTAGAGATCGTAGAGCCTTCGCAGGGCGTCGTTGGGCACCTGGCTGAATTCCAGCACCATCAGGCGGCCCCCGGGTCTGAGAACCCGGAACGCCTCGGCCAGAGCATCCCGCGGGCGGGTGACGTTGCGAATGCCGAAACTGATCGTGTAGACGTCGAAACAGGCGTCCGGGAACGGCAGCGCCATGGCGTCGCCGACCACCCAGTCGAGGCTGCCGGCCATGCGTTCGGCCTCGGCCCGCTTGCGCCCTTCGCTCAGCATCGGCGCGGTCAGGTCGAGAACCGTGGCATGGCCCGACCCCGCGCGCCCGAGAAACCTGAACGCGATGTCGCCGGTGCCGCCGGCCACGTCGAGCAGGCGCTGGCCGGGGCGCGGCGCGAGCCAGTCCATCATCGCATCCTTCCAGAGCCGGTGGATGCCCAGCGACATGACATCGTTCATCACGTCGTATTTCGAGGCGACCGAACTGAACACGCCACGCACGCGGCCCGCCTTTTCGTGCTCGGGCACGGTCTGATATCCGAAATGGGTGGTCTTGGGGCTGTCGTCCGCCATGAGATAATGCCGTCTTTCGCGATTTCGACCCTGTTATAGGGGGATGCAGCGCGGGTACAATGCGCCCCGTTGGACCGGGAGCGCGAAAATGCCGGAATTGCCAGAGGTCGAGACCGTGCGCCGCGGGTTGGCGCCGGCGATGGAAGGGGTGATGATCGCGCGCGCGCAGGTCAACCGCCCCGATCTGCGCTGGCCGTTTCCGCCCGGCATGGCCGAACGGCTGACCGGGGCGCGGGTGCTTCGGTTGCGGCGGCGGTCGAAATACATCCTTGCCGATCTGGACCGCGGCGAGACGTTGCTTGTTCATCTGGGCATGTCGGGGCGGATGACGGTTTCGGGTGATCCGCCGGGGGTGTTCGTGCAGGCCCATGCGATGCCGGCCAGGCACGACCATGTTGTGATCGAGATGGAGAACGGCACGCGCATCGCCTTCAACGACCCGCGCCGGTTCGGGATGATGGATCTGGCGGCCACCGAATCGGTGGAGTCTCACCGGTTGCTGGCCGGTCTGGGGCCCGAGCCGCTGGGCAATGCGTTTCACGAAGCCCACCTGATCGGCGCGTTCCGGGGCCGCAACACGCCGGTCAAGTCGGCGCTTCTCGATCAGCGGATCGTCGCGGGGCTGGGCAATATCTATGTCTGCGAATCGCTCTACCGTGCCGGTATCGACCCGCGGCGCAAGGTCGGGCGGATCGCGGCCGCGCGGGTTGCGGCGCTGGTGCCGGTGATACGGCAGGTACTTGCCGAGGCGATCGAGGCCGGCGGGTCGAGTTTGCGCGATTTCCGCAGTGCCGATGGCGAACTTGGCTATTTCCAGCACCGTTTCGACGTATACGGGCGCGAGGGGATGGCGTGCCGAACACCCGGATGCAGCGGCGTCATAAGGCGAATCGTGCAGGCGGGGCGGTCGAGCTTTGCCTGCCCGCGCTGTCAAAGATAGCTTGAACCGTGCCGCCCGCGTGATAAGGCTTCGGGTCTGAACGGAACAATCGAAAGCGGATCTCATGGCCTTTGAGACGATCATCGTCGAAGTCGAGGACCACGTCGCCCTTGTCAAACTGAACCGGCCCGATGCCCTGAACGCGCTGAACACCCAGTTGCTGGATGAACTGTGCCGGGCCCTGGAGGAAGCCGACGGGAACGACAAGGTGCGCTGCATCGTCGTCACCGGATCCGAAAAGGCCTTTGCCGCCGGGGCCGACATCAAGGAAATGTCGTCGAAAACCTTTGGCGACGTGTTCAACGAGAACCTGTTTGCCGATGCCAGCGACCGGATCATGGCGATCCGAAAGCCGGTCATCGCCGCTGTGGCGGGCTATGCGCTGGGCGGGGGGTGCGAACTGGCGATGGCCTGCGACTTCATCATCGCCGCCGACAGCGCCAGGTTCGGCCAGCCCGAGATCAACCTGGGCGTCATCGCCGGCATGGGCGGCACCCAGCGTCTGACCCGGTTCGTCGGCAAGTCCAAGGCGATGGACATGAACCTGACCGGGCGTTTCATGGACGCCGAAGAAGCCGAACGGGCGGGGCTGGTGAGCCGCGTCGTGCCCGCCAAGAAGCTGCTCGAAGAGGCCCTGGGCGCGGCCCAGAAGATCGCCGAAAAGTCGTCGCTGTCCGTGATGGCGGCCAAGGAGGCGGTAAACCGCAGCTATGAGACCACCCTGAGCGAGGGCATCCTGTTCGAGCGCCGGGTGTTTCATTCGCTGTTTTCCACCGAGGACCAGAAGGAAGGCATGGCCGCCTTTCTGGAGAAGCGCGAGGCGCAGTTCCGCGACAAGTAAGACGATTCGTACCGGCCGGGGCGGAACTTTGCGGTTGGCAACGCCCTGAAACTTGGGTAGATGGCGCCGCTATACATGCGCGTGCGGCCCGCTCTGGCCAGAATCACCTTGGTGACCGGATGGACTCCGG
Source organism: Jhaorihella sp. (assembly GCA_047975215.1). GTDB lineage: Bacteria > Pseudomonadota > Alphaproteobacteria > Rhodobacterales > Rhodobacteraceae > JAGRMG01. The sequence continues at coordinate 86,258 of JBKEDD010000083.1, read as the reverse complement.
GTTCGTCACGTCCGCGAAACGATAGAAACCCGATCCGAGGTACCTGAACATGGCCAATTCGCCCCAGGCAAAGAAACGCGCGCGTCAGATCGAAGCGCGCACCGCTGTCAACAAGGCGCGCCGGTCGCGCATCCGCACCTATCTGCGCAAGGTCGAGGAAGCGATCGCTTCCGGCGACAAGGATGCCGCCGCTGCCGCGCTGCGCGCCGCCCAGCCCGAACTGATGCGCGGCGTCACCAAGGGTGTGTTTCACAAGAACACCGCATCGCGCAAGATGTCGCGCCTTGCGGCGCGCGTGAAGGCGCTGGGCTGATACCGCGGCGCGGAAATTCCCGAAAATCACGATCTGTAAAGGCGTTGCCAGTGGCAGCGCCTTTCTTGCGTTTAATCGGTCTGTGACATTTCTGCGGTGGCGAGAGATTCGTTTCTCCGCAAACCCCGAGTCAACAGAATAGATTCATTGCCGCCCCGCAGACGATGTTGCTATCCCTTGTTCTGCGATTCACGCGCTTGGGGGGACAGGCGGCACCCGGGTCCGGCAGACAGGCAATTGTACCGGATCGGGGACGAAATCAGGCCGTTCGGGAAATCCGAACGCTCCTGTGTGCTGTTTGCACCGGCATCTGCCGGTCTGCGGCCCTGTCATGAAATGGGTATGGAACGGTAGCGTACCGGGTGGGCGGGTTTGCCTCTGTTGTTGGGGTCCGATTGCCGGCTGCTGTTGTGTGGGGCTCCTGCCGGGGCCTTCGTCCGGGCGCTGCGGCCGGGCACCTTGGGTGTGTGTGAATCCTGCCGGACATGTCCGGCCAAGCAGGAAAGAGGCCGGTGAGGCCTGAAAAAACCGGATGCATGGGGCGCTGGATGACAAACGAAAAGTGGGGCCAACTCCGACAGAAGCTGCTTAAGACCGTCGGAAAGAACAATTACGCGACCTGGATCGAACCGCTGGAATTCATGGAATTGCAGGACGGCGTGGCCGTTTTCAGCGTACCGACCAACTTCATGGGCAATTATGTCGGTCAGAACTTTTCGGATCTGATTCTCTACGAACTGAATTGCGCGGGCTCCACGGTTCAGCGGGTCGCGTTCCGGGTGGCGGCGAATTCCGCCGCACGTCCGTCCTCTGCCCGGCCGCGGGGGCGGGGTCCGGCAAAATCCTCGGGCGCGCCGTCGCCAGAGGCATCGGGCCAGCCTGCTGCCACGCCGATGCAGGCATCGGAGCGGCGCGCAGCCGCCGGCGGGGCCGATGGCGCCGACGCCTTGCAGGCGGCCCCGCTGGATGCGCGGTTCACCTTCGACAGTTTCGTGGTCGGCAAGCCAAACGAACTGGCCCATGCCGCTGCGCGCCGGGTCAGCGAGGGCGGGCCGGTCACGTTCAACCCGCTGGTGCTTTATGGCGGGGTTGGGCTTGGCAAGACCCATCTGATGCACGCGATCGCCTGGGAATTGCGTTCCCAGCGGCCCGACCTGAACGTTGTCTACCTTTCGGCCGAACAGTTCATGTACCGCTTTATCCTGGCGCTGCGCGAACGCAAGATGCTTGATTTCAAGCATCTGTTCCGGTCGGTCGATGTTCTGATGGTCGATGACGTGCAGTTCATCGCCGGCAAGGACAATACGCAGGAGGAGTTCTTTCACACCTTCAATTCGCTGGTCGACCAGAACAAGCAGATCATCATCTCCGCCGACCGCGCGCCGGGCGAAATCAAGGATCTGGAGGACCGGGTCAAATCGCGCCTGCAATGCGGGCTGGTGGTGGACCTGCACCCGACCGACTACGAATTGAGGCTGGGTATCCTGCAAAGCAAGGTCGTGCAGTACCGCGAAACCTATCCCGGACTTTCCGTCTCGGACGGGGTTCTCGAATTCCTGGCGCACCGGATTTCGACCAATGTGCGGGTTCTCGAAGGGGCGCTGAACCGGCTTTTCGCGTTCGCCTCGCTGGTCGGGCGCGAGATCGACATGGATCTGACGCAGGACTGCCTGGCAGACGTGTTGCGTGCCTCCGAACGCAAGATCACGGTCGAGGAGATCCAGCGTAAGGTCTCGGATTATTACAACATCCGCATGTCCGACATCATCGGCCCCAAGCGTCTGCGATCCTATGCCCGGCCGCGCCAGGTGGCGATGTATCTGTGCAAGCAACTGACCAGCCGGTCGCTGCCCGAGATCGGGCGCCGCTTCGGCGGGCGGGACCACACCACCGTCATGCACGGGGTCCGCAGGATCGAGGAGCTGAAGGCGACCGACGGCCAGATTGCCGAGGATGTCGAGATGCTGCGCCGCGCGCTGGAAGCATAGCGGCCGCGGGCGGCCAGCCGGTGTCGCAATGCCATACAAGGCAGCCCGGTTTCGCCCGCCCCCTTGACGACCCCGCCGATCCGGCGGACAAATCCCATAAAAAACCTTGTGTCGCAGGGGCAAACCGCTAGTTTGCCCTTCCCGGCCGTTAAAGAGGAACAAGGGATATGAAGATCAGCATCGAACGCGGCGCGCTCTTGAAGGCCGTGTCGCAGGCGCAATCGGTCGTGGAGCGCCGCAACACGATACCGATCCTGGCCAATGTGCTGATCGAGGCCGAAGGCGAACATGTCCAGTTCCGTGCCACCGATCTGGATATCGAAGTGGTGGATCGCACGCCCGCGCAGGTCGAACGCGCCGGTGCCACGACCGTTGCCGCCACCACCCTGCACGAGATCGTGCGCAAGCTGCCCGACGGGGCGCTGGTAACGCTGAGCGCGGACAACGCGGCGGGGCGTCTGGCGGTCGAGGCGGGGCGGTCGCATTTCTCGCTGGCGACTCTGCCGCGCGAGGATTTCCCGGTTATGGCGTCATCGGAATACCAGTCGGGCTTTGCCGCCCCGGCCGCTGTATTGCGCCGGCTGTTCGACAAGTCGAAATTCGCCATCTCGACCGAAGAGACGCGCTATTACCTGAATGGTGTCTACATGCACGTCGCCGAGGCCGACGGCGGCAAGGTGTTGCGTTGCGTTGCCACCGACGGGCATCGCCTGGCCCGGATCGACGCCGATCTGCCGGCGGGCGCCACCGACATGCCCGGCGTGATCGTGCCGCGCAAGACGGTGGGCGAGTTGCGCAAGCTGCTGGACGACGATGCCACCGAGATCGCGGTTTCGGTGAGCGAAACCAAGGTGCGTTTCGCCACGCCCGAGATCACCCTGACGTCGAAGGTGATCGACGGTACCTTCCCCGATTACACCCGCGTTATCCCGCAGGGCAACACCAGGCGGCTGGAGGTGGACGCCGCCGAGTTCGCCCAGGCGGTCGACCGGGTCGCGACTGTCAGTTCGGAACGTTCGCGCGCGGTCAAGCTGCAACTTGACGAGGATCGCCTGGTGCTGTCGGTGAATGCGCCCGACAGCGGCGCGGCCGAGGAAGAACTCGCCGTGGCCTATGGCGACGAGCGGCTCGAGATCGGCTTCAACGCCAAGTACCTGCTCGAGATCGCCAGCCAGGTGGACCGCGAGAACGCGGTATTCCTGTTCAACTCCTCGGGCGATCCGACCCTGATGCGCGAGGGCAACGACCAGAGCGCGGTCTACGTGGTCATGCCGATGCGGGTGTGAAGGGCGAAATTTCTTGCAAGAACTTTGGGAAGACTCTTCAAAGAGTTTTCCTGTGAGCTAAGCGTGCGATGGAATTGGCGCTGACCCGGCTTACCCTGTCGCATTTCCGCTCGCACCGTCTGGCGCGGCTGGTGCTGGATGCGCGCCCGGTTGCGATCTTCGGGCCGAATGGTGCCGGCAAGACCAATATTCTCGAGGCGGTATCGCTGTTCTCGCCGGGCCGCGGGATGCGGCGGGCGGGCGCGGCCGACATGGCGCGCCGGCCCGAGTCGCTGGGCTGGAAGATTTCCGGGGAAATGCGGTCTGGCGATCGCCTCCACGAGGTCGAGATCTGGTCGGATGCCGGCGCGGCCCGGCAGTTGCGCATCGACGGCAAGGCGGCCAGTCAGTTGGCCCTGGGCCGGATCGCGCGGGTGCTGTGGCTGGTGCCGGCGATGGACCGCCTCTGGATCGAGGGCGCCGAGGGGCGGCGGCGTTTTCTCGACCGGATGGCGATGAGCTTTGACCCGGTCCATGCCGAGGTTTCGCTGAGCTATGACAAGGCCATGCGCGAACGCAACCGCCTGTTGCGCGATCAGGTGCGGGACGCGGCATGGTATGATGCGCTGGAGGCGCAGATGGCGGCAGCGGGCCGGCAGATCCATGCGGGGCGGCTGGCGGCGCTGGAGTTTCTGACCGCGGCGCAGTCACAGGCGGAAACCGCCTTTCCCGTGGCCGCGCTTGAACTGGTTCAGGGCGAAGGGCAGATGCCCGCGGACGAGGACGGGCTGAGGCAGGCGCTGGCCGAGAGTCGCGGTCGCGATCTGGCCGCCGGGCGGACGCTGGTCGGCCCGCACCGGTCGGATCTGCGCGGCATCTACGCCGCCAAGGGCGTTCCAGCGGCCGATTGCTCGACCGGCGAGCAGAAGGCGCTTCTGGTGTCGCTGATCCTGGCCAATGCACGCGCATTGGCCGGAATGACCGGTGCGCCGCCGATCCTGCTGCTGGACGAGGTGGCGGCGCATCTGGATGCGGGACGCCGCGCCGCGCTTTATGACGAGATATGCGCGCTTGGCGCACAGGCCTGGATGACCGGAACCGGGGCGGAGTTCTTTGCCGAACTGGGCGCGCGGACGCAGCGTATCGAGGTGAGCGAGGCCGCCGGGTCGTCGTCGGTGGTACAGCGTTGACACACGCGCCGCGTGGGGTGAACGCGTTCGACCGGAATTCCTGCCGATACGCCACAAAATATGGGGGGATCGCGTGACATTCGCCCCAACTGATCGTATAAGATGGGCAAACGGCAGGGGATGTTTCGGATGCCCGACAACGCACCGGCGCAGGAAGAATACGGCGCCGATTCCATTAAGGTTCTCAAGGGGTTGGACGCTGTCCGCAAACGCCCCGGCATGTATATCGGCGACACCGATGATGGCTCGGGCCTGCACCACATGGTGTACGAGGTCGTCGATAACGGTATCGACGAGGCGCTGGCCGGTCATGCCGATGCGGTGACGGTGAAGATCTGCGCCGATTCCAGCGTTTCGGTCAGCGACAACGGTCGCGGAATTCCGGTGGGCATTCACGAGGAAGAAGGCGTTTCGGCGGCCGAAGTCATCATGACCCAGCTGCATGCCGGCGGCAAGTTCGACAGCAATTCCTACAAGGTGTCGGGCGGCTTGCACGGTGTCGGGGTGTCGGTGGTGAACGCGCTGAGCGACTGGCTTGAACTGCGTATCTGGCGCGGCGGCAAGGAACATTTCGCACGTTTCGAGCATGGCGAGACGGTTGAGCATCTGCGAGTCGTCGGCGATGCCGGGGGCCAGACGGGAACCGAAGTGCGGTTTCTGGCCTCGACCGAGACGTTTTCCAGCCTCGACTATTCCTTCGAGACCCTGGAGCGGCGGTTGCGCGAACTGGCCTTCCTGAATTCCGGGGTGCGCATCATCCTGATCGACGAACGCCCGGCCGAAGCGTTGCGCAGCGAGCTGTTCTACGAAGGCGGCGTCAAGGAATTCGTCAAGTATCTGGACCGGCACAAGCATCCGGCGTTGTCCGAACCGATCTTCATTACCGGGGAACGCGACGACATCGCCGTCGAGGTCGCGATGTGGTGGAACGACAGCTATCACGAGACTGTTCTGCCGTTCACCAACAACATCCCGCAGCGCGATGGCGGGGCGCATCTGGCGGGGTTTCGCGGCGCCCTGACCCGGACCATCAACGCCTATGCCCAGTCCAGCGGCATCGCCAAGAAGGAAAAGGTCAGCTTTACCGGCGACGATGCCCGCGAGGGGCTGACCTGCGTCTTGTCGGTCAAGGTGCCGGATCCGAAGTTTTCCAGCCAGACCAAGGACAAGCTGGTAAGTTCGGAGGTGCGCCCGGCGGTCGAGGGTGTGGTGGGCGAAAAGCTGGCCGAATGGTTCGAGGAAAACCCGAACGAGGCCAAGCTGATCGTTGGCAAGATCATCGAGGCGGCGCTGGCGCGCGAGGCGGCGCGCAAGGCCCGCGAACTGACCCGGCGCAAGACCGCGATGGATGTCAATTTCCTGGCCGGCAAGCTCAAGGACTGTTCCGAAAAGGATCCGGCAAAGACCGAACTGTTCCTGGTGGAGGGCGACAGCGCCGGCGGCTCGGCCCAGACCGGGCGCGACCGGGCGACACAGGCGATCCTGCCGCTCAAGGGCAAGATCCTGAACGTGGAGCGCGCGCGCTTTGACAAGATGCTGAGCAGTCAGGAAATCGGCAATCTCGTCATGGCCCTGGGCACCGGGATCGGGCGCGACGAATTCGACATCTCGAAGCTGCGTTACCACAAGATCGTCATCATGACCGATGCCGATGTGGACGGCGCGCATATCCGTACGCTGCTGCTGACCTTCTTCTACCGGCAGATGCCGGAACTGATCGAGGGCGGGCATCTCTATATCGCGCAGCCGCCACTCTACAAGGTGTCGCGCGGCAAGTCCGAGGTCTATCTCAAGGATCAGGCATCGCTGGACGACTACCTGATCCGTCAGGGGGTCGAAGGCGCGGTGCTGCGCCTTGGGTCGGGAGAGGAGATCACCGGCGCCGACCTGGCCCGCGTGGTCGAGGAAGCACGGCAGCTCAAGAGGGTGCTGGATGCGTTTCCGACCCACTATCCGCGCCATATCCTCGAACAGGCGGCGGTTGCCGGCGCGTTCGTGCCCGGCGCGGTTGATGCCGATCTGCAAGGCGTGGCCGACCGGGTCGCGGCGCGTCTGGATCTGATCGCGCTGGAATACGAACGCGGCTGGCAAGGGCGGATCACACAGGACCATGGCGTCAGGCTGGCCCGAATCCTGCGTGGCGTCGAAGAGGTGCGCACGCTGGACGGACCGATGCTGCGCTCGGGCGAGGCGCGCAAGACCGGCAGTTTCACGCAAAGCCTGCAAGAGGTGTATGGCACCGCCGCGACCCTCGTGCGCCGTGATCGCAGCCAGGTTATCCACGGCCCCCTGGGCCTGCTGGCCGCGATCCTGGAAGAGGGCGAAAAGGGCCTGTCGCTGCAACGCTACAAGGGTCTGGGCGAAATGAACCCGGGCCAGCTTTGGGAAACCACGCTGGACCCGGACGCGCGCACGCTGCTCAGGGTCAGGGTCGAGGACATGGCCGAGGCCGACGATCTGTTCACCAAGCTGATGGGCGATGTGGTCGAGCCGCGGCGCGAGTTCATTCAGAAGAACGCGCTGAGCGTCGAGAATCTGGATTTCTGAGCGGGGCGGCCTGTGTGGCATCGCGTGCCGATTGCGCCCGATCTGCTGGCACGGCTGCCGTTGGCGCCGTTGCTTGCCGCGCAGGCGGTCATGGTGCGCCGCCGTGCGCTGATCCTGCCCGAACCGCCCGGACCGCGCAGCGGCGAGACCGGCGCCGGGCCGGCTTTGCGGCTGCTGATCGCGGGTGATTCCTCGGCTGCGGGTGTCGGCGCAACGACGCAATCGGAGGCGCTGAGCGGGCGTCTGGTGGCCGAGCTGTCGCGCCGCTTTCGCGTGCGCTGGCGTCTGGCGGCGCGAACCGGCGCCACGACTGGCGCGGCGCTTGACAGCCTGTCGCGATTGCGTCCCGAAACCTTCGATGTCGCGATCGTCGCGCTGGGCGTCAACGATGTCACGCGCCTGCTGGGGCGCCGTCAGTGGGTGGCGCGGCAGCACGCGCTGCACGACCTGCTGGCGCACCGGTTCGGAGTGGGTTGCATTATCGCCTCGGGGTTGCCGCCGATGGGCCGGTTCCCGCTTTTGCCGCAACCGCTGCGCTGGGTTCTGGGCTGTCATGCGGCGCGGCTGGATACGGCCCTGGTGCATATGGCCGAACACAGGCCGGGAATGTGCCATGTGCCTATGGATATGCCGTTCGAGGCCCGATTCGTCGCCAGGGACGGTTTTCACCCAAGCCCGGCGGCCTATGCGCAATGGGCCAGTGTGCTGGCGGGACGCGTGAAGGGCTGAGGACCGCGGCAGCCGAAACAGGAAGGGCCCCGGCGTCAGCGCCGGGGCCCATGCCTGACGAAGCGGCGCGGATCAGTCGGCCGCTTCTTCCTTCTTGATTTCTTCGCCGGTCTCCTGATCGACGACCTTCATCGACAGGCGCACCTTGCCGCGGTCGTCAAAGCCCAGAAGCTTCACCTTCACTTCCTGGCCTTCCTTCAGCACGTCGCTGGGATGGTTCAGGCGGCGGTTCTCGATCTGGGACACATGCACCAGGCCGTCGCGCTTGCCGAAGAAGTTTACGAACGCACCGAAATCGACGATCTTGACGACCTTGCCGGTATAGACTTTGCCCTCTTCCGGTTCGGCCACGATCGAATGGATCATGTCATAGGCCTTCTGGATCGCTTCGGCATTGGGCGAAGCGATCTTGATGACCCCGTCGTCGTTGATGTCGACCTTGGCGCCCGACACTTCGACGATCTCGCGGATCACCTTGCCGCCCGAACCGATCACTTCGCGGATCTTGTCGGTCGGCACCTGCATGGTTTCGATGCGCGGTGCGTGAATCGAGAAATCGGCGGCACCCGACAGTGCCTTGTTCATCTCGTCCAGGATGTGCATGCGGCCGTCGCGTGCCTGCGCCAGCGCCTTCTCCATGATTTCGGGCGTGATGCCCGCAACCTTGATATCCATCTGAAGCGAGGTGATGCCGTTCGCGGTACCCGCCACCTTGAAATCCATGTCGCCAAGGTGGTCCTCGTCGCCCAGGATATCGGTCAGCACGGCATACGATCCGTCATCTTCCAGGATCAGCCCCATCGCCACGCCCGCGACCGCGGACTTCAGCGGCACGCCCGCATCCATCATCGAGAGCGATCCGCCGCAGACCGAGGCCATCGAACTGGAGCCGTTGGATTCGGTGATCTCGGATACCACGCGGATGGTATAGGGAAAGTCGGTCGGTGCCGGCAACACCGCCTGCAAGGCCCGCCATGCCAGCTTGCCATGCCCGATCTCGCGCCGCCCCGGGCCCATTACCCGGCCGACCTCGCCCACCGAGTAGGGCGGGAAGTTGTAGTGCAGCAGGAAGTTCGACTTGAACGTGCCATGCAGCGCGTCGATGAACTGTTCGTCATCGCCGGTGCCAAGCGTCGTCACCACCATGGCCTGGGTTTCGCCACGGGTGAACAGGGCCGAACCATGGGTGCGCGGCAACAGGCCGGTTTCCGCCACGATCGGGCGAACGGTTTTTGTGTCGCGGCCGTCAATGCGCTTGCCGGTCTTGACGACATCGCCGCGCAGGATTCCGGCTTCCAGCTTTTTCAGGGCCGCGCCGAGGTTGGGATCTTCAAGCTGCTCCTCGTTCAGGGCATCCCTGATCGCGTTGCGCGCCGCGCTCACGGCGGCGGTGCGTTCCTGCTTGTCGGTGATCGCGAAGGCGGCGCGCATCTGCGTTTCGCCCGCCGCCCTGACGGCATCGGACAGCGCCGAATAGTCGGCCGGCTGAAAGTCGAACGGCTCTTTCGCGGTTTCTTCGGCCAGCGCGACGATCAGGTCGATAACGGGCTGGATCTGTTCATGCGCGAAGGTGACCGCGCCCAGCATCTCGGCCTCGGATAGCTCGTACGCTTCCGATTCCACCATCATCACCGCCTCGCGCGTACCCGCGACGACCAGGTCGAGCCGCTGTTCGGGGTTGAGGCGCAGGTTGTGCATGTCCTCGACTTCGGGGTTGAGGATGTACTCGCCATCGACAAAGCCGACACGGCAGCCCGCGATCGGCCCCATGAACGGAGCGCCGGAAATCGTCAGTGCGGCACTGGCGGCGATCATCGCGACGATGTCGGGATCGTTGACCAGATCGTGGGACAGCACGGTGCACATCACCAGCACTTCGTTCTTGAAGCCGGGCACGAACAGCGGGCGGATCGGCCGATCGATCAGGCGCGCGGTCAGGGTTTCCTTTTCGGTCGGCCGCGCCTCGCGCTTGAAGAAGCCGCCCGGCACCTTGCCGGCGGCATAGTATTTTTCCTGATAGTGGACGGTCAGCGGGAAGAAGTCCTGGCCCGGCCGCGGTTCGCGGGCATAGGTCACGTTGGCCATGACGCTGGTTTCGCCCAGTGTGGCGATGACCGAGCCGTCGGCCTGGCGGGCGACCTTGCCGGTTTCCAGGGTAAGCGTTTCCTCGCCCCATTGCATGGATTTCGTCGTAACGTTGAACATGTATCGTATCCTGTGAGGGAGCACTCCCGGCCCCTGCCGGGTCTCCCGTTTGAATGGCGGCCCCATTGCCGCCGACCCCAATCCTTCTCATGCGCCCGGGGCCAGTGGCGTCACGTCTCAGATTTGGGGGCCATACAGCAAGTTGGCCCTGATGGGAAGGGGCAGCGATGGTTGTGCCATGGCATTGGGTCCGGTGCGCGCGCGTGGCGGTGCGTTGCAGATTCATCTAGCCGGGCCGCGCAACCGTGCTAGGGTCTTCCCGGGGCAGGTGTCAGGCTGAAACCGGAACGAAGCGGACATGCGAACCAGTTCAGGGAGATGAACGATGTGTGATCTGTGCGTAATAAATGCCGTCAAGGACCGGGTGCTTTCACGGCGGACGTTCTTTACCGCCGGGGCGGCCGCCATGGGCGGCGCGGCCCTGGTCTCTGCCGGCGCGACCACACCGGCGATGGCGGCGGGCCATGACAAGGTGGTGGACATGACCCACACGTATGACGCCGATTTTCCGACCTATTTCGGTGCGCCCGGATTTTCGTCCGAGCAGAAGTTCAACTTCAAGGACAACGGGTTCAACCTGTTCCAGCTGTCGATCAACGAACATACCGGCACCCATATCGACGCGCCGCTGCACTTCTCGGCCGATGGCGCGTCGGTCGACGAGATACCGGTCAGCAATCTGGTGGTGCCGCTTTGCGTCGTGCATATTCACGAACGCGCGGCATCCGACCCCGATGCCCAGGTGACACCGGACGACCTGAAGGCCTGGATCTCGCGCAATGGCCCCATCCCCGACCGGGCCTGCGTGGCGATGCATTCGGGCTGGGATGCCAAGACGACGACGCCCGAGTTCCGCAACGCCGACGATGCCGGCAAGATGCATTTTCCGGGGTTCCACGTCGAGGCGGTGCAGATGCTCATGGATGACACCGGGGCGGGTGCCATCGGTGTGGATACGCTGTCGCTGGATTACGGTCTGAGCCCTGATTTCGCCACCCACTACGCCTGGCTGCCGACCGGGCGCTATGGGATCGAATGCCTCAAAAACCTGGCGAAGGTGCCCGAGGCCGGGGCAACGCTGGTCGTCGGCGCGCCGACCCACCGCGGCGGCTCGGGCGGGCCGGCGCGCATCTTTGCGATGGTCTGATGGGTACCGTCCCGCTTCTGACCGACGAGGAGGCCAGCGCGGAGGCGCTGGCCGTCTTCAACGAGATCCGGGCCGCCCGCGGCACCGATTACGTCAACAATTTCTGGCGTGCGCTGGCACATGATCCGGCGCTTCTGCGCGCCACCTGGGACCGGCTGAAGGTGGTGATGGCGCCGGGTGCGCTGGATCCGCTGGTCAAGGAGATGGTCTATGTCGCGGTGTCCGCCGCCAATGGCTGCGAATATTGCGTACATTCGCACTCGGCGGCGGCTGTGGCCAAGGGCATGACGCCTGAAATGCACGGCGAATTGCTGGCGGTGATCGGCATGGCGGCGCAGACCAATGCGCTTGCGACCGGTTTGCAGACACCGGTGGACGACATGTTCCGCAAGTGACGGCTGCGCCTTCGCGGGTCGGGCACGAGCCCTGCACGGGGCGCAGGGCCGGTATTCCGGTTTGCAACTGGCAACCCGTGGTGGGGCTGTCTATCTCGCGTGCCGGGAGGGGACCTGACACGATAACGGATGGTTTCCGAAATGGCACATATCACGACCGACCACGCGGCCCTCGTCGCGCCGGTCAACCCGATCCGCCGGTTTCTTGGCCGGGTCGGTGAACTTCTGGTTTCGCTGAGCACCTCGCACGGGCGGATGCGCCAGGTCGAGGCGTTGCAGGCGATGAGCGACGAAGAACTCAAACTGCGGGGGCTGTCGCGCAAGGACATCGTCAGCCACGTTTTCCGCGACGTCTTCTGGATGTAAACGGATCCGGCTGGCGGGCCGCCCGGAGAGGGCGGCCCCTGGCCTTTCTCCTGTCTTGTTCCCCCGCCTTGCCGGTCTGGGAACACACCCGCCGGCCTGGCCGTGCGTAGGCGCGGTTCGCGCGCCAAACCAGTTCTCCCCACCGTTTCGCTGGCAACGCATCTCGTCCGAAGAGATTGCGTTCGATCAGGTACGCCCGCCGGGCCGGACCGTGCGTTCGACGCAATCGCGGCCCCGCCGGTGAATGAACACACCGGTCCGATCTGATACGATCCAGCTTGGAGTATCGACATTTGCCGCTGCCCGCCGATAATGGCGGACAGCGGACGCCGTCGTTGGTGTTACAGGAAATCGCGAATTTCGGATTCCCGGTTACATTTTCCTTGCCGCGAATCGGAACACCGGCTAATGACCGACCAGTCGGTCGTATAATGACGCCGGGCAGAACGGAGAGAGAATCATGGATGCCTTCATCTGCGACGCGCAGCGAACCCCGATCGGGCGCTATGGCGGCGCCCTGTCGTCTGTGCGTACCGACGATCTGGCGGCGATCCCCATCGCGGCGCTGATGGCGCGCAATCCGGGTGTCGACTGGGCGGCGCTCGACGACGTGATCTATGGCTCGGCCAACCAGGCCGGCGAGGATAACCGCAACGTCGGGCGCATGGCCGCGCTGCTGGCCGGCCTGCCGGTCGAGGTTCCAGGCAGCACGGTCAACCGGCTATGCGCCAGCGGTATGGATGCGGTCGGCATCGCGGCCCGCGCGATCCGGGCCGGCGACTATGACATGGCCATCGCCGGCGGCGTCGAGAGCATGACCCGCGCGCCCTTCGTCATGCCCAAGGCGCATACCGCGTTTTCCCGGGCCAACGAGGTTTACGACACCACGATCGGCTGGCGCTTCGTCAACCCGAAGATGAAGGCGCAATACGGCATCGACTCGATGCCCCAGACCGCCGACAACGTGGCCGCCGAATGGAACGTGAGCCGGCAGGACCAGGATGCCTTCGCGGCCCGCAGTCAGGCCCGCTGGGAAGCCGCCCACAAGGCCGGCATATTCGCCGATGAGATCGCGCCCGTCACGATCCCGCAGCGCAAGGGTGATGCGATTGTCGTAGATACCGATGAACACCCGCGCCCCGGCACCACCGCCGAACAACTGGCCAGGCTGCGCGGCGTCAACGGCGCCGATCTGAGCGTGACCGCCGGCAATGCCTCCGGTGTCAACGACGGTGCCGCCGCGATCCTGATCGCCAACGAGGCAGCGGCCCAAAGGAACGGCCTGACGCCGATTGCCCGTATCGTCACCATGGCGGCGGCCGGGGTCGCGCCGCGGATCATGGGCATCGGCCCGGTACCGGCGACCCGCAAGGCACTGGCCCGCGCGGGGCTGGAAATCGGCCAGATGGATGTAATCGAACTGAACGAGGCCTTCGCCGCACAGGGGCTGGCCAGCCTGCGCGACCTTGGCGTTGCCGACGATGCGCCCCATGTTAACCCCAATGGCGGGGCAATCGCGCTGGGCCATCCACTGGGCATGTCGGGGGCGCGGCTCGTTCTGACCGCCGCCATGCAACTGAAGCGCACCGGCGGGCGCTATGCGCTGTGCACCATGTGCGTGGGTGTCGGACAGGGCGCCGCCCTGATCCTTGAACGCGTTTGAAGGGAGGGTCGGAAAAATGTATGCACAAATGGTCAAGACCGCTGGAACCGGCGTCAAATCCCGTGAGGAGATGACGGACGAGGAACGCGATTTCCAGGACAGGATCGACCGCGACATCAAGATCGAGCCGCGCGACTGGATGCCTGACGACTATCGCGCCACGCTGATCCGCCAGATCGGCCAGCACGCCCATTCCGAGATCGTCGGACAACTGCCCGAGGGCAACTGGATCACCCGCGCGCCCACGCTGGAGCGCAAGGCGATCCTGCTGGCCAAGGTGCAGGATGAGGCAGGCCACGGGCTGTATCTTTACTGCGCCGCCGAAACGCTGGGCGTGTCGCGTGACGAGTTGACCGAGATGCTGCTTGACGGGCGCATGAAATATTCCTCGATCTTCAACTACCCGACCCTGAACTGGGCCGATATCGGCGCGGTGGGCTGGCTGGTCGATGGCGCCGCGATCATGAACCAGGTGCCGCTTCAGCGCACGTCCTACGGCCCCTATTCCCGCGCCATGGTCCGGGTCTGCAAGGAAGAGAGCTTTCACCAGCGCCAGGGATACGACGCGATCCGCAAGATGGCCGAAGGCACGCCCGAACAGCGGCGGATGGCGCAGGATGCGCTGAACCGGCTTTGGTATCCCGCGCTGATGATGTTCGGCCCGTCGGACAAGGATTCGGTGCATTCCGCGCAATCGATGGCGTGGAAGATCAAGATGAACACCAATGACGAACTGCGCCAGAAATTCGTCGACCAGACGGTGCCGCAGGCCAAATTCCTGGGCCTGAGCATTCCGGACCCGAAACTGAAATGGAACGAGGAACGCGGGCACTACGATTATTCCGAGCCCGACTGGTCCGAGTTCTTCGACGTAATCAAGGGCAATGGCCCCTGCAACACCGACCGGCTGGCGGCGCGCAACAAGGCCTGGAAAGACGGCGCCTGGGTGCGCGACGGGCTTCTCGCCCACGCCCGCAAGAAGGCCGCCGCCAAGGTCGCGGCCGAGTAGGTCCCGAACGGAGGAAACGCACATGAAAAACGAATGGCCCCTGTGGGAAGTCTTCATCCGCGGCCAGCACGGCATGAGCCATCGCCATGTCGGCAGCCTGCACGCGCCCGACCCCGAAACCGCGATCCGCAACGCCCGCGACGTTTATACCCGCCGCAACGAGGGCGTGTCGATCTGGGGGGTCGAGGCGCGTCATATCGCGGCCTCGTCGCCTGACGAAAAGGGCCCGCTGTTCGAGCCGTCGGAAAGCAAGATCTATCGTCATCCGACCTTTTTCGACATTCCCGACGAAGTGGGGCAGATGTGATGGCGGACGTGGACAAGGATACGCTGCTGCAATTCCTGCTGCGGATGGGCGACAACACGCTGGTCCTCGGCCACCGGGTTTCGGAATGGTGCGGCCATTCCCCGGTGCTGGAAGAGGATATCGCGCTTGCCAATACCGCGCTCGACCTGATCGGGCAGACCCAGATGTGGCTCGGCTATGCCGCCGAGGTTCAGGGCGAGGGCAAAAGTGCCGACGATCTGGCGTTTCTGCGCGACGCCTGGGATTTCCGCAATGTGCTGCTGGTGGAACTGCCCAACGGAGATTTCGGGCGCACCCTCATGCGGCAGTTCCTGTTCGATGCCTGGGCGTCGGTGATGCTTGGGCGCCTGATGCGCAGCAGCGACGAACGCATCGCCGCAATTGCCGGCAAGGCGAGCAAGGAAGTCGCCTATCACGTCGAACGCTCGGCCGGGACCGTGGTCGGGCTGGGCGATGGCACCGAGGAAAGCCATGCCAGGATGCAGGCGGCGCTTGACTATCTCTGGCCCTATGTCGGCGAACTGTTCGAAAGCGACGAAACCGATGCCGCCCTTGCAGCGGCAGGGATCGCACCCGACCCCGCCAGCCTGCGCGCCGATTACGACGCGCTGGTGAACAATGTGCTGGGCGAGGCGACGCTGGACATTCCCGCAGGCAGGTTCGCCCACAAGGGCGGCCGCACCGGGCGGATGCACACCGAACATCTGGGGCATCTGCTGGCCACGATGCAGTGGTTGCCGCGTGCCTATCCGGGCGCGAAGTGGTGAGCGCCCGGCCGCGTTCGCGGGCGTGGGTCCGGGCGCGGCGTTAGAATGTTGCCACGGGCCGTGCCGCGGCCCGGATCGCGCCCGACCCGCCCCCCAGGGCGGGCGCGATTGCGCCCGCTTTCGGGCCGGGCGCGATATAGTCCTCATCCCCGGGGGACGGTTGAGCGAGACTGCCATGATCGACCAGAGACCAGACGAAAGACCCGGCCCCGAGCAGATCATGACCTGGCTCGACGCGGTGCCCGACCCCGAGATCCCGGTCATCAGCCTGGTTGATCTGGGTGTGATCCGCGGCATCGAATGGCAGGGCGATACGCTGGTCGTGAAGGTCACGCCCACCTATTCCGGCTGCCCGGCCACCACGATCATCAGCCTTGATATCGAAACCGCGCTGCGCGACCGCGGCATCGAGGATCTGCGGCTTGAACAGCAGCTTGCCCCGGCCTGGACAACCGACTGGCTGTCCGAAAAGGGCCGCGCCGCGCTTGAGGCATACGGCATCGCGCCGCCGCAACCGGCGGGCGGACCCGATCGTTGCCCGCATTGCGGCAGCAAGGATGTCGAGAAGCAAAGCCAGTTCGGCTCGACCCCCTGCAAGGCCCAGTGGCGCTGCCGCGACTGTCTTGAACCCTTCGACTATTTCAAGTGCATCTGAGGAGGCCCCGATGGCCCGTTTCTACGACCTTGAGGTCACCGATATCCACAAGACGATCCGCGACGCGGTCGTTGTCACGTTGCGGCCGGAAAACGGCGCGGCGGGCGAGTTCCGCTTTACCCAGGGCCAGTACCTGACCTTTCGCCGCGATTTTGATGGCGAAGAGCTGCGCCGGTCATATTCGATCTGTGCGGGGCGCGATGACGGGGTCTTGCAGATCGGGATCAAGCGGGTCGAGGGCGGCACATTCTCGACCTGGGCCAACGAACAGCTGAAAGTCGGCGACACGATTCAGGCGATGCCGCCGATGGGCGGGTTCTTTAGCGAACTGAACAGGGAAAACGACAGGCAGTATCTGGGCTTTGCCGGTGGGTCGGGAATTACGCCGGTGCTGTCGATCATCCGCACCACCCTGGCCAGCGAACCGAAATCGACCTTCACGCTGGTCTATGCCAACAAGGGTGTCGGCACGATCATGTTCCGCGAGGAACTGGAAGATCTGAAAAACCGCCACATGGGCCGGTTCAACGTGATTCACGTGCTGGAACAGGACGCGCAGGAGATCGACCTGTTCACCGGGATGGTGACGGAAGAGAAATGCGCGCAACTCTTCAAGAGCTGGATCGACATCGAAAATGTCGACATGGCCTTCATCTGCGGACCGGAACCGATGATGCTGGGCATTGCCCGCGCGCTCAAGGCGCACGGGCTTGGCGAGTCGCAGATCAAGTTCGAACTTTTCGCCAGCGCCCAGCCGGGCCGCGCCAAACGCCGCGCGGTGTCGCAGGATGCGTCGAGCGGGGCCAACCAGACGACGGCGGCGATCACGCTCGATGGCTCGACCCGCACGCTGACCATGCCCAAGGACGTTTCGATCCTGGATGCGGCGTTGCAGAATTCGATGGATGCGCCCTATGCCTGCAAGGCCGGGGTCTGTTCGACCTGCCGCTGCAAGGTGATCGAGGGCGAGGTCGAGATGATCGCCAATCACGCGCTTGAGGATTACGAGGTGGAGAAGGGCTATGTTCTGTCCTGCCAGTCCTATCCGCTGACCGACCGCGTTGTCGTCGACTACGATCAATAAGGGAGATCGCAACCATGGCCGAAGACATGAGCATCGAAAGCTATCTGGCCGAAGGCGGCGTTCTGAGCAGCCCGGCCAACGTGCCGCCGCGCTATCGCGCCGAACTGCTGAAGCTGATGGCGATCTTCATCGACAGCGAACTGGCCGGTGCCGCCGGCTTCGCCGACATCATCAACGAAGGCCCCGGCATCAAGGAACGCATCGCGGCCGCCAGGATCGTTCTGGAAAAGACCGACAACGCCGGGCGGGTGCTGCGGGTAATGGGCGAGTTCGGCGCCGACACCGACCGCTATGCCAATCATCACCCCTGGACCGCGCGGCTGGACCGTGATGCCGATATCGGCGCAAGGCGCACCGAACACGACATGCGGCTGGCGGTGTTCAACTATCCCCTGCAAGGCTGGGCCGACGCCGTGGTGATGAACCTGCTGATGGGTCACGCCGTGATCGTGCAGTTGGACGAGTTTTCGCATGTTTCCTATCAACCGCTGGCCGAGGCATTCCGTGCCATCGCCCCGGTCGAGGCGCATCATGTCGAACTGGCCCGCGAGGGTGTCGCAAAACTGCTCGGGTCCGAAGACAAGGCGACCTTGCAGGCCGCTGTCGCCTATTGGTGGCCCCGCGTCGCCGCCAGCTTTGGCGCGCCGGAATCGTCCAGGGCCGAACACCTGCGCGCGATGGGTTTGCGCCATACCGGCAATGCCGAATTGCGTGCCCGCTGGGAGGCCGAAGCAGGTGCCGCACTTGCCGGGCTGGGCTTGCGGGCAGGCTGAGCCTGCCCACCCGCGTTCTTGCAATCGGTACAGCATTCCGCGACAAGATCGGGTGCGATGGACCGCTTTGCAGAGAGGGGCGCGAGATGAGCGAACAGACCCAGGCCACGGTTCAGGCCGCCGATGTGGCACAGGTCCGCCAGTGGCTGGATCGCAACGAGATCCTGCTGGTGGACGTGCGCGAAACCTCGGAATACGAGGTCGAACATATCGCGGGGGCCTTGTTGCTGCCGCTGTCGAGCTTTGATGCCGAGATGTTCCCCTCGTTGCCCGGCCGAAAGGTGGTGCTGCATTGCGCGGTCGGAAAACGTTCCGAGGCAGCGGGCAAGATGCTGCTGAAAGAAGGGCTTTCGGGCGTCATCCACATGACCGGAGGCATCCAGGCGTGGAAGGCGGCCGGGTATGCAACCGAGGTCCAGTTGCACCCGCCCGGCGAATCCGGCGTTGCTCAGCCGGTGTTCCTGTGCCCGGCCCCGGGGCAGGTGCTGCAAGAGGAATACCTCAAGCCTCTGGGCATCTCGCCGCAGCAACTGGCGCGCTGTATCGGCGTGCTCGAGGGCCGCGTGAGCGACGTTCTGGCCGGCAAGTCGGCGGTGGGCGTCGAACTGTCGCTACGGTTGGCGCGGTATTTCAGCACCGCCGCCGATTTCTGGGTGCATCTCCAGATCGAACACGATCTAGAACGCGCGCGCCACAGCGTCGGCGAACAGATCCGCCAGGAAATCCAGCCGCGCACCGCGTCGCTGTAGGCGGCGCCGCCTGTCACCTGAATCCAAAATCCGCAACATCTTTCAACTGCCCCCGGATCGCGTGCGATCCGGTTCGCGCCCACCCTTGGGGCCGGGCGCGAACCTCTGTCGTGCCCGGATCTCGATGTGTCGAATTACGGTTTCACGTCGCTAGACGGTGATCGTGCCGTCCGCGACCCAACCGTCGAACACGGCAAGCACCGCCTCGCAGAAGGCATCGTCGTTGATATGGGCATCGAGTTCGCGCAGCGTCACGTTGCCGGGGCAGGCGGTGCGTATCTCGTCGCAGAAGGCCGCCATACCTTCGGCGTCGTGCAGATCGGCGCCGGAACGGTCCCATTCGTTGCACCCCCGCAAGGGCAGCAACAGCGTCACCGGGGCGCTGGCGCCACCAAGCCTGGAACAGATCGCACGGGCGACCTGCCGGCGCTCGTCCGGGTTCAGAACGACCGAGGTCAGCAACCGGTTGTGGGCATGGCTCGGGCGGGTGCCAAGCGTGTCGGGCAGACTCTGCCAGCCGACGAGATCGACCAGATCGTAGCAGCCCGGCGCCACCAGCTGCGGGATACCCCTGTGTCCGGCATTCGTCATCCGGTCGGCGCCTGCCGAAAGCCCGCCGAACAGGTGGTTGGAGACTTCCTGCGGCGCGAAATCCATCACCGCGGCAAAGGCGCCCTCGGCGGCCAGCGATTCGAAGGCCCGCCCGCCCATGCCGGTGGCGTGGAACACCGCGACCTCGAACCCGCGCGCCTCCAGTTCCGGTTTCAGCCTCACCATGTAGCGCAGCACGGTCTTGCCAAAGCTCGTCATGCCGACCAGGGGCCGGTCCCGTCCTGGCGGCTGGACGGCACGCGCCGCACCCAGGACCGCACCGGCGGCCTGCGACAGCGACGCCTTGCAGATCGAATTCAGCCCGTATAGCCCGCCCGCCCACAGGATCATCTGCACATCGCCCGGCAGCCGGTCGGGCGGCAGGAGCGGCGAGAACGCGACCGTCGAGACGATGTATTTCGGCACGCCGAGCGGCAGGGCGGCACAGAGATCGAGCGCCAGATCGGTGCCCATCGTACCCCCCAGAACGATCGCCCCGTCGATCCGGCCGGCGCTGTGCAACTCGCGCGCCTTGGCGGCCGCGCCGCGCGCCATGATCTGCATCGCCAGGTTTTCGTCGCCGCTGTCGATCGCCTCGCCGATGGTGCTGCCGCCCGCCGCTGCCACCTCGTGCTTGGAAACATCCGTTGGCCGGGACGGGTCGCCCAGCACGCTGACATCCATTGACAGCACAGCCCCCCCCTGGCCCCGGATCACCCCGGCGAGGAAGGAGAGTTCGTCATCCTTGGTGTCGTAGGTTCCGGCAACGAGGATGGTCGTGGTCATAGCTGTATCCAGGCGGTCTTGAGATCGGTGTACTTGTCCAGGGCGTGCAGCGACTTGTCATGGCCGTTGCCGGACTGGCCGATGCCGCCCAGCGGTACGGTCATGTCCGAACCGCCATAGGTGTTGACATGCACCAACCCGGCGCGGATGTCCGCCACCATGCGATGCGCGCGCGACAGGTTCGCCGTCCAGACCCCGGCCGCCAGCCCGTAATCGGTGGCATTGGCCAGGGCCAGCGCCTCGGCTTCGGTGTCGAAAGGCGTGACCGCCAGCACCGGGCCAAACACCTCGCGCCTGAACAGCGTCGCATCCGGGCCGACCCCGGTGACGATGGTCGGCGCCATGTAGGTGCCGCCCGTTTCCTCCAGTACCCGGTGGCCGCCGGTGACGACGTGGCCGCCTTCGGCGCGGGCCATATCCATGAACGAAAGATTCTGGCGCAGCTGCGTTTCCGAGTTCACGGCACCGACCTGGGTTGCCAGATCCAGCGGGTCGCCAACCCGCAGCGCCTCGGCCTCGGCCTTCAGCATCGTGACGAATTCGTCATGGATCGGGCGTTCTACCAGAAGCCGCGAGCCGGCGACGCAGACCTGGCCCGAGTTGCGGAAGATGCCCATCGCCGAGACCTTCGCGGCATGGGCCAGATCGGGCGCGTCGGCAAAGACGATGTTGGGGGACTTGCCGCCAAGTTCCAGCCAGACCCGCTTGAGGTTGGATGCGGCGGACGCTTCCAGCAGGCGCCGCCCCGTGGCCCCCGATCCGGTGAAGGCCAGAACATCGACCCCCATGGACGCCGCCAGCGCCGCGCCGGTTTCGGCCCCGGGGCCGGTGATCACGTTCAACACACCGGGCGGCAGGCCGCATTCAAGGCAAAGTTCAGCCAGGCGCAGCAGCGACAACGATGCGCTTTCGGCCGGTTTCAGCACCACCGAATTGCCCATTGCCAGCGCCGGGGCAAGTTTCCAGGCGCCGATCATCAGCGGGAAGTTCCACGGCACGATGGCCCCGACCACGCCCACGGGCACGCGATGTACCAGGCCCAGCACATCCGGCGCGGTCGGCGCGACTTCTCCGGGAACCTTGTCCAGCGCCTCGGCATAGTAGCGGAAGGTACCGGCGGCGCTGCCGGCTTCGGCCTTCAGCGCCATTGCGAATTCGGTGCCGTTGTCGCGAATGCCCAGCACCGTCAGCGCCAGCGCCTCGGCCTCGATCCGGTCGGCTATGGCGTGCATCACCTTCTTGCGCGCCCCCGGGGCCAGCCGCGACCAGCGCCCGTCCTGAAACGCCGCCCGTGCCGAGGCGACTGCCCTGCCCACATCCGCCGCGGTGGCGTGTTCCAGTGTCGTCAGTACAGATCCGTCGATTGGGGAAACCGATTCGACCGGCGCGCCCGAACCATCTTGCCACGTTCCTTCAACAAGGAGTTTCTGCGCCGCGACAGGCGCGTGGCGAAGCTGGTCGATCTTCTCTTGTTCTGCCATTCGGTCTCCTTCAGGTCGCGGCGGTCCAGCCATACCCGGCGAAGATGCACGGCAACCACGATGATGATGATGCAAAAGAGGATGAAGGCGACAGGCCGGTCGATCAGATCGAGCGGCCCCTTAACCCGCGCCATGCCGGCCCGCAGCTTGACCTCCATGATACCGCCGAGAACCATGCCCAGGATGATAGGCACCACCGGCATCGACAGCCGTTTGAGAATATATCCCAACACACCGAACGCCGCGGCCATCACGCAATCGGTGACCGAGTTGCGCAGGCTGTAGACCCCGACAAAGCTGAGCGTCAGGATGCAGACGCCAAGAAACCGGTTGGGAATCTTCACCACCTTGATCAGCAACCCGGTGGCGGACAGCAGGAACACCAGCACCAGCACGTTCAGGATCATCAGCGCGAGATAAAGCGCGACCACGAAATCCATGTCGTTCTGAAACAGGCCCGGCCCCGGCACGACGTTGTGGACATAAAACACCGACAGCATCATCGCGGTCAGCGCCTCGCCCGGTATGCCCAGTGCCAGAAGCGGCACCATGGCGGCCGCCGGCACCGCATTGTTCGAGGTTTCCGCCGCGATCAGCCCTTCGGACGATCCGCGGCCGAAATCCTGCGGCCGTTTGCTGCTGCGCTGGGCATAGGTGTATGACATGAACTGCGCGGTGAATTCGCCCACCCCGGGGATCATGCCCATCAGCACCCCGAAGCTGGCCGAGACCGTGGCGACGCGCGGATGGCGGGCCAGTTCACGCATGCCCTGGAACAGGCCGCCGCGCAGACGGGTGAGGCGGACCTTTTCGTCAACCGAGGTCAGCAGGACGAATGCCTGGCTCAGCGCGAACAGGCCCAGCACGACGACGATCAGGTTGATGCCGCCTTGCAGGAAAGGCTGATCGAAGGTGTATCGCTGGGTGTACTTGACCGGCTCCATCCCGATGCTTTGCAGAAAGATGCCGAACGCCGCCAGCGCCCCAGCGATCAGGCTCTGGCCGCGATGTGCCACGACGACCAGGACGATGCCCAGAAGGGCGGCCAGGAATATCTCGCGGCTGCCGAACATCGGTGCCACCTTGGCCAGGACCGGGGCGAACAGGATAAGGCAGAGCACGGAAAAGACGCCGCCGAAGAACGAGGACGAATAGGCCAGGCTGAGCGCGCGGCGCGGTTCGCCCCGCGCGGTCATGGGAAAACCGTCATAGGTGGTCAGCGCGTTGACTGCCGTACCGGGCGTGTTGATCAGAATGGCGGGAATGGCGCCGCCATACATGGAACTGCCGTAGATTCCCAGCAGCACGGTCAGCCCGACGATCGGGTCCATCGAAAACGTCGCCGGCAACAGGATCGCGATGGCGACGGCAGGGCCGACGCCGGGGATCGCTCCGATCAGCACGCCGCCGACCGAACCCACCAGCAGCGCCAGAACTACATCCCAGCGTGCCAGGATATCCAGGGAGGAAAGAAGAAGGTCCATCAGAGATACAGGATGAAGAAGCTACGTAGCCCGCCGGGCAGGTATTCGTATACCGCCCCGCCGGGGATTTTCACCGAAAGGAAGCCCTTGAACATCACCACCACCACGACAGCGAAAACGACCCCCGAGACCATGATGGCGCGGCTGCGATAACCCATTCGCCAGCTGAGCGCCGGGACGAAGGCCAGCGTGACCGGGAGATACCCAAGAACCGGCACCAGCAGGACATAGGCCATGAACCACAGGGCGAATTCCAGCACGGCGAGCCATTTGCGGGCTTCCCACCAGTCATAGCGTGTATTGTGCCGCCAGGGCAGGCGGTAAAGGTGCAACCCTCCGAACAGCGCCATGCCGCCCAGGCCGATCGCCGGCCAGAACCGCGGTTGAGAAAAAAGAGCGGTCTTGGCGATCCAGGTCGTCTGGCCGCTGATCAGGGAAAGCAGCAGGGCCGATGCGGAAAGAAAGGCCAGCGCAAAAATCAACTGGCCGCGCCGGGGGCCGACGAAACGGCGTTCGCGTTCGGTGGGCATGGATGTAACCTGTGGGAGCGGCTGCGACGGAGTCCGCGGGCCGGGAACCGAAGAACCGGCCCGCAGTCGACGTTACTTCAGCAAATCGCCGATACGCGCCATGGTTTCGATATCGGCCGCGATCCGTGCGGCGCTATCGTTGGCGTCCTGCCAGTAGACCAGCGCACCGGTTTCCTTGGCGATGGCCTGGGCACGATCGCTCATCACCGTTTCCTTGGCCACGGCGGCGATCTTGTCGCGCACGTCCTGCGGCGTTTCCTTGGTCACGAACAGGCCGTTCCAGAGCGCCAGGTTGAGCGACGGATCCAGTTCGCCGATGGTGGGCGCGTCCGGCACCAGGGGGATACGCTCGTCGGTGATCGCGACCAGCACCTTGATCTGGTCGAGACAGGGCAGGACCAGTTGCAGCGTGGTGTTGATGACATCCGCGTCGCCCGACGCCAGCGTGTTGCAGTCGACGGCGTCGAAGGCTGCGTCGCTGCCCCAGTCGAAACCGGCGTTCTTGGCATAGGCCTTGGTCACCTGCGTCGGCGTCAGAACGTCGCCGAAATGGCCCAGCGCAACCTCGTTCTCCTTGGCGTAGGCGGCCAGTTCCTCCATCGAGGAATAGGGCGCGTCGGCGCTGGTGGCGATGACGAACGGATAGGTGAGGAATATGCCGACCGGGTCGAACTTCGCCGGCGTCAGCGGTGCGATGTCGATCTGGTGGCCCATGACGGGAACCCCGATCACGAATGATCCGACCGTATAGCCGTCGGCAGGAGCATTGGCGACCTCGATGGCGCCGGGGAACGGCCCGCCGCCGCCGCCGGGCTTGTTCACCACTGCCGCGGCGACGCCGTATTTCTGCTGGAAGTCCTCCGCGATCATGCGTGTCAGCACGTCCTCAAGATCGCCCGGCGGCCAGGGCACGATGAAGTTGACCGGCTTTTCCGGATACTCCGCCAGCGCGGCCCCGGCCGACAGGGCAATCGCCGCCGACGCCAGGGCGCCCGTGAGCATGGTATTGAGTTTCATGAAGTTCCTCCCGCTTGATGGTTCGATATTTGAACCGATGGTTTGAAATAGATTGACAGGCCGCCTATCTGTCTGTCAACAAATTTGCATGACCCGGGGTAAGGAAATCGATGATTGCCCGCTTCTTTCACGCTGAAAAGGATCGCAGACAGACATGGGAACGGTATCTAAAGCCTTGTCTCTGCTGACACTTTTCAACCATGCGCGGACCGAGATCGGGCTTAGCGACCTGACGCGCGCATCGGGCATGAACAAGGCGACGGTATACCGGCTGCTGTGCGAACTGCAGGCCGGGGGATTCGTCGAACAGACTGGCAATGACCGCGCCTACCGGCTGGGGCCGGAAGTCTTGCGGCTTGCGGCGCTGCGCGAGGCGGCCGTGCCGATCCTCTCGGCATCGCGAGCGATCCTCGACCGGCTGTCGGCGGATACCGGCGAAACCTCGCATCTGTCGCTGGTGCGCGGCGAGTCGCTCAACTCGCTTATCCACGCCTACAGCCCGCGCCATGCCACGCGGGTCATGATGGAGGATGCCGAGGTGCTGTCGTTCCACGGCACCGGGTCCGGGCTGGCGGTGCTGGCGTTCGCCGACGACGATTTCGTCGATCGTATCTTGTCGCGCCCCCTGGTCGCGCATACCGACCGGACCCTGACCGATCCGGCGCTTATCAGGCGCGTTCTGGAAACGGTGCGCGCGACCGGGCTGGCCGAAGCGGTGGGCGGGTTCGAAGCCGACGTACATTCGCACGCGGCGCCGATATTCGGCCCCGACCGGCGGCCGATCGGGGCACTTGCCGTGGCGGCGCCGGTATCGCGCATGACGCCGAGGCAATGGCAGGCGATCCGATCCGACCTGAAACGCGCCGCCGACGACCTGACGCAACGTATCGGCGGGTTCTGTCCGCCGGAATACCCACGAGACCGGGCGGCATGAGGCGCGCGCTGATCCTCGATTTCGGCGGCGTCGTTACCCGGACCCTGTTCGAAACCCACGATCTGACCGAACGGGCGCTGGGCCTGTCCGCCGGCAGCCTGACCTGGCGCGGACCATTCGCGCCCGAATCCGACGATCTGTGGCGCGCCATGCAGGCGGGCGAGATCACCGAACGCGGATACTGGACCCGGCGCGCCGCCGAGGTCGGGGCGCTGGTCGGGCAGGACTGGCGGCAGATGTCTGATTTCGTGCGCGCTGCACGCGGCGCCGACCCCGACGCGGTGATCCGTCCCGAGTTCCGCGCCGCGATCGCGCGGGCAGGCGGGGCCGGGGTGAAACTGGCGATCCTGTCAAACGAACTGGATCTGTTCTATGGCGAGGATTTCCGCGAACGGCTGCCGTTCCTGGCCGATTTCGATGTCGTCTCGGACGCCACCCATACCGGCATTCTGAAACCCGATCCGCGCGCCTATGCCGCCTGTCTGGACGAACTCGGGCTGGCGGCGGATGATTGCGTATTCGTCGACGACCAGCGCCGCAATGTCGACGGCGCCCTCGCGCTGGGCATCCCCACCGTGCATTTCGATGTCGCCGCGCCAGCGGCCAGCTATTCCCAAGCCCTGACGATGCTGGGCCTGACCAAGGAGACCGACCCATGAAGGATTCCAACTTTCTCAAGGAAAACAATGCACGGTCGCTATGGCACCCGATGGCGCATCAGGCGGAATGCAAGGCCAGCCCGCCGGTCATCGTGACCGGCGCGCGGGGTGTACGCATCACCGACGTTGACGGGCACGAGGTGGTCGACGGTGTCGGCGGGTTGTGGAACGTCAATCTGGGCTTTTCCTGTCAGCCGGTAAAAGACGCCATCGCCGAACAGCTTGACCGGCTGCCCTACTACTCGATCTTCCGGGGCACCACCAACGATGCGGTCATCCGGCTTGCCGAGGCGCTGCGCGAGTTCTTCGAACCCGACGGACTGGCCCGGGCGTTCTTCACCTCGGGGGGCGGGGACAGCATGGAAACCGCGTTGCGGCTGTCCCGTCAGTATCACAAGATCAGGGGCCAGTCGGGGCGCATCAAGTTCCTGAGCCTGAAGAAAGGCTATCACGGAACCCATTTCGGTGCTGCGTCGGTCAACGGCAACGCCAACTTCCGCACCGCCTACGAACCGCTGCTGGCGGGGTGCTATCACATTCCGGCCCCCTATACCTATCGCAACCCGTTCAACGAATCCGACCCGGCGCGGCTGGCGCAACTGTGCCTGTCGGCACTGGAGGACGAGATCGCGTTCCAGGGGGCCGACACCATCGCCGCCTTCGTGATGGAGCCGATTCTCGGCGCCGGCGGGGTCATACCCCCGCATGAAAGCTTCATGCCGGGCGTGCGCGAAATCTGCACCCGCCATGGCATCCTTCTGATCGCCGACGAGGTCATCACCGCGTTCGGGCGCACCGGAAGCTGGACCGGCAGCCGCCATTGGGGCGTGCGCCCCGACATGGCCTGCACCGCCAAGGCCATCACCAACGGCTATTTCCCTTTCGGGGCCACGATGATTTCCGAAGAGGTCGCGCAGGTGTTCGAAAGCGACGAGACCGGCAAGGCTGCCATCGGCCACGGCTATACCTATTCGGGCCATCCCGTGGGTGCGGCCGCGGCGCTGGCCTGTCTGACGGAAACGCTCAGGCTGGACGTGCGCGCCAACGCGGCGGCGCGCGGCGCCCAGATGCAGGCGGGACTGCTGGCGTTGCAGGAGAAATACGCGATGATCGGCGACGTGCGCGGCGGGCACGGGCTGATGAACGCGATGGAGCTGGTCAGCGACCGCGCGGCGAAAACGCCGATCGACAAGGCGACGATCGGCGCCATTCAGGAAACCGCCTATCGGGCCGGGGCGATGATCCGGGTGTCCGGGCCCAACATCATCATCTCACCGCCCCTTGTGCTGACGCAGGCGGATACCGAGGCGATTCTAAACGCATTGGATGCGGGCTTTGCCGCCGTCGCGCAATGAGGTCGGCAATGACGACAATCTTGGGTCTGGGTCGTGAAACTATGCGGGTGGCGAAACAATCGCGGCCGTCTGACTCGCCTATTGATTGAAAGTACCGGAAAAAGTTGCCGCAAATGTCATTGAAACATATAGATTCCTCAGAGGTCTCGCAGTGAGGCCTTGGAATTGGGGGACTACCATGAAGTACATCGCGACTGCGATCGCCGGGCTGTGTCTGATCGGCACCGCCGCATTGGCCACGCCGGTAAACGGCACCGGGAACGTAACGCCCGACGTGATTTTCGGCAGCGGAAACGCCAACGGCTCTTTTACCGGAACCAACACGAACGGCGTTGAACTGGGTGTGCGCGGCAAACTGCGCTACAATCTCAGCGGGCTTCCCGAGAACACGTTCAACTACGATGGCGATCACACCTATACGTTTTCGCCGGCCGCCAGCAACCCGCCGGCAGGAAAGTCCGCATTCAACTTCGAGTGGTCGATCAACGTCGATTCCCTCGGGAGTAGCGGTCGTGTCCTGAGTGATCTGACCTACCTGCTCGAGATCGACTATGATCCGACCGCGGGCACGAATTTCACGTCGGTCTTCGATCCGATCCACGTGCCTTATGCCGATCACTCCATCGGAACCAACGCCACGGGCAATGGCGGCGGCGCCGAAGCCGTAACGCCCCTGGACTACATGGCGTTGATCACCGGAAACAACGTTGCCCAGAACTCGTGGAACATGGGTTGGTTCGAACCGGCCGGCTTCGATCCGCAAACCGAAGGCATGTACACGATCAACCTGTCAGCATTTGACAGCGCCGGTATGCTGGCATCGACCTCCATCGACATCGTCTATGGTGCCGTTCCGGCGACGATCCCGCTGCCGGCGAGCCTGCCTTTGCTGGCGGCTGCCCTGGGCGGTATCGGATTTGCCGCGCGGCGCCGCCGTCGCGGATAAGTCCGCGGTCCCGCGTGCTGCCGATCCAGGGGCGAACCTTCCGACCCGAAAGATCGCGCGCACCGGACAGTAGATCACCTCTTGCGCCGCCGGAGCATTTCTTGCGGCGCAAGGGCCGGATCCGGACCCGCATAGCGCGAATGATGACGGCCCGGAGCCGTCATGCCGACCCGGCGGGAATATCGGCCGATACCGACCGGCCGCAGCCACCGCGCAGTGGGCAGGCCCCTTGATACCGGTTTGATTGGGGCCATGCGCGGTGCGGGCCATTCACCGGCATCGCGCAGGATCTGAACAAGCCGATCCCGCGTGGCGCGGCCATCCCATACACAATTTCACGCAAGACGGCCTTCAGGGCAGGCGCCCGAATCGACCCGCCATCAAGACGCTTCCGGCGGCTGTCTGCGGCTATGCTGGGACGGGCAGGGCGCCGAAGTATCCGGCGGCCCGTCCGGCAATGGTCAAATCAATCACCCTTGACTCAGGACATTAGATAAATATCGTTATGTATGTTTGTGGGGGTGAACAGCGGTGGCAAGGCGACGCACACAAAACGAACGAACAACCGAAACCCGCGCCGCGCTGATCAACGCGACGGTCGAGGCGCTGATGGAACGCGGCATGTCCGGCGCCACGGTTCAGGAAATCTGCAAACAGGCAGGTGTCACGACCGGTGCGATCCAGCATCACTTCGGATCGAAAACCGGGCTGATGGCCGAGGTCGTGCGAACGCTGTTCACGCCCTTTGTTTCTGGCATCGAGCCGGCGGGCGGGCCTGAACCGTCACTGGAAACAAGGATTGCGCGAATCATCGACCACTATTGGTCGATTTTTCAAACCGAACGCTACTTCGCGGTCCTCGAAGTGCTGCTCGCTACTCGCCACGATCCCGACCTCTTGGAGATGGTCGCCGGATTTCGCGAAGGGCAGTTGAAGGCGCTGGAAGAGGCATTGCCGCTGGATTTCCCGGAACTGGATATTTCCGCGAGCGAGTTCAGGAACAGCATGCATCGCGCAATCGACTACATGCGCGGCCATGCCGTGCGCCGCATCTACGAAAATAGTGATGAGCTTGACCGGCAAGCGATCGAGGCGGCGCGTGCCATGGTGCTGCGCGACTTGACCGAGAACAAAAGGGATTCCCGATGACACCTCAGGAATTGCACGAGGACGCGCTGGTCTGGGATCAGACGCTGCCCGCAACCCCGACCTGCGGTTCCTGGCCGGCGCAGTTTGCGTGGCTCGAACGGATGCGGGCCAGTGGCTATGATGTGGTTTCGATAACTGCGGCGTCCGATCCGGACGATACCGCCAGTGCGGTCAGCCGCATTGCGATGTGGCGGCGCTATATTGCCGCGAATTCCGACCGCTACGCGCTGATGACGCGGGCCAGCCACGCAACCGAGGCAAAGGCGGCAGGCAAGCTGGCGATCGGGTTGCATTTTCAGGGCACAACGCCATTTGCGCGCGATCTCGGGCTGGTCGAGGTGTTCTACGCATTGGGAGTTCGCCACGCATTGATGGCCTACAACCAGAAGAATCAGGTCGGCGATGGCTGTCACGAACGCACGGATTCGGGATTGTCGCGGTTTGGGCTGGAACTGATCGCCGAGATGGAGCGCGTCGGCATGCTGGTGGATTGTACACATACCGGACGGCGCACCTCTCTGGACGTATTCGAGGCGGCGACGAGGCCGGTGATCTATTCGCATTCGAACGCATCGGCGCTGCGGGACCATCAGCGCAACATCGGCGACGATATGGCCCGTGCCTGCGCCGCCACCGGCGGGGTTGTCGGTGTCAACGGTATCGGCATCTTTCTTGGTGATAACGATGCGTCGACCGAAGCCCTGTTCGCACATGTCGACCATTGGGTGCAGCTGCTCGGCGCGCAACATGTCGGCATCGGTCTGGACAGCGTTGCCGAACCCGATGTGCTGACGGCGACGGTTCAGGCCCAGGCCGCGAAATATCCGAGCGGGCAGAGCTACGAGACATCGCTGCTCAGGGTTGCCAGGCCCGAACAGCTCCCGGAACTGACTGAACGTATGTTGCGCGCCAACTACCCCGAGTCCGATATCCGTGCGATCTTGGGCGGCAATTGGCTGCGCTTGGCGCGTGAAGTCTGGAAAGACGTCGAATGACGGGATTTTCGCGCTTTGCCCAGGCCTGCGAAGCTGCCGCGACACGGTTGGGACAGGCCCTGTCCGCCATCGCCGCCATGGCGGTGGGGGCAATCGTCGTGGTGCTCGCGTTCTCCAGCATTCAACGATATGTCCTGGCGCGCCCGTTCCCGGCCACCGAAGAGATCGCGGCCTACCTGTTCGTGGCGATGTCGTTCCTTTCGATGCTGGACGGGCTGATGAAGGGCCGTCACATCCGTCTGCTGCCGGTATGGAAGAAATTGCCGCCGGGACTACAGGGTTGGGCAATGGTTGCCGGCAACATAGCCACCCTTTCAGTGATCTTTGTTCTGCTGCGCGAGACCTTCGCCTTCGCCGCCAGAAGCTATCGCTATGGTTCGCGATCCTATGTTGCCGATCTGCTGGAATGGCCATGGATGATGATTATCCCCTTTGCGCTGGCCACGCTCGGACTTGGCGCCATTGCCCGTACGCTTGGTGATATCGACCGTATCCGCCGTGGCGAACCGCTGCCCGAATCGCTCGATAGCGCGGATCAGGAGGCGCTTTGTGATGCTGTCGCTGGCCCTTGTCGTCGTTATCGTCTTCGGACTGCTGTCGGGCGCCATGCTCGGGATCGTGATCGGCGCGTCCGGGCTTGTGGTGCTGTATTTCGAGTTTCGGGGCAATTTCAGCGTGTTGGGCAACGCCACCTGGAACGTCTTCAACAGCTTTACTTTTACTGCGGTGCCGACCTTTATCCTGCTGGGCGAGATCCTTGGACAATCCGGGATCGCCAAACGCATCTACGGCGCGATCTCGCCAACATTCGAGCGGCTGCCGGGCAAACTGCTCCAGACCAATATCGGTGCCTGCACCGTGTTCAGCGCGATCAGCGGGTCGTCGACGGCAACCGCCGCCGTGGTCGGTTCCATAGCATATGATGAAATGAAGGCCCGCGGCTATGCCCGCGGCGCCGTGGTCGGGACCATCGCCGCCGGCGGCACATTGGGCATCCTGATCCCGCCGTCGATCGCGCTGATCATCTATGGCGCCTGGCAGAACGTGTCGGTGGGGGCGCTGTTCGTCGCGGGCATCGTTCCGGGTATTCTGCTGGCAACCCTGTTCATGATCTATATCGGCTTTCTTGCCCGCCTGCGCCCCGGGTCGGTCCCGGTCGCGGGTGAGGTGATGCCTCTGGCGGGTGCGTTGGCCAAATCGATCGAGGCCTGGCCCTTTGTGATTCTGGTCTTCGCAATTCTCGGCACCATCTTCCTGGGTCTGGCTACCCCGACCGAGGCGGCGGCTTTGGGCGTCGTTACCGCGATCGTCCTTGCCGCCCTGTACGGGGAACTGACCCTGGCCCGCATCTGGGCGGCGCTGCAATCGACGGTGCGGACCTTCTCGACGCTGGCCATCGTCCTTGTGGGTGCGTTGATCCTTTCTCAGGCCGTGGCATTGACAGGATTGCCCAAGGTTCTGATCGGAATGGTCGCCGAGGCAGGTCTTCCCGCACCCGTTGTCATCACGCTGGTCTATGTCCTCTATCTGGTTCTGGGCTGTTTCTTCGGCCCGATCGAAATGCTGCTGATCACGTTGCCTTTCGTGTTCCCGCTGGTCACCGGCCTCGGTTTCGATCCGGTCTGGTTTGGCATTGTGCTGGTCATCGTGATCGAAATCGGCCTGCTGACCCCGCCACTGGGCATCAACCTGTTCGTGGTGATGGCCGTCAGCCGCAACGAAATCACGCTTGGCGAGGCGGCACTGGCCTGCATGCCCTATTGGCTGCTGATGCTGGCGGCGCTGGCGTTGATTACCGTTGCACCACAAATCGTCCTGTTTCTGCCGCAGGCGGCGGGGTTCGGATGATGACAACGGCTAGAATCCAGGGCGCGGGCCCTAACAGAGGGAGAAGATCATGATGTTAAAGAAGTATTTTCTTGCGGCGGCGTTTGCTGCATCGGCGATTGCCGCGCAGGCGGCCGAGGTCGAGTGGCGCATGGGATCGGCCGTAGGGCCGCAGGACCCGACGACGCTGCTGTTGGCGGAGCTAGCAAAAAGAGTGGCCGAGAAATCCGGCGACAGGTTCGCGATCGAGGTGATCCCGATCGAGACCATCGGCTTCAAGAATGTCGACTCGCTGCGCGTTCTGGAACAGGGTGTGCTGGAGGCGATGGCCATTACCCCGTACTATGTGGTCCGGGACGAACCCCTCATGGGGGTTTTCGCACCGCACGGCGTGCTGATCGACGCCGAACAGAACCTCGACATCGTCGATGTGCAATACGAGATCGGTGCCGAGATTCTGAAAGACAACTGGGGCATCCTGCAAGTTTCGCGTGCGCCGTTCGGGGCGCTGCGCGATCTGATCATCATGTCCAAGGAACCGGTAAACACGCTCGAGGGGCTGCGTTCGATCAAGTTCCGCCACTTCACCAAGGACGGGTTGCAGGCGTTCAACAATCTCGGAGTCTCGACCCAGAACGTACCCTCGTCCGAGCTATACCTCGCGCTCAAAACCGGGGTGGTCGATGCCGCTGTCTATGGCCCGACCTACGGACAGTCCCAGTCGATCTATGAAGTGACCTGCTGTATCAGCTACCTCGCGGCGTTCTCCATGGCCTACCCGTTCTCGATCGGCGTCAAAGAGGAGGTCTGGGCCGGGCTGCCTGACGATCTCAAGGCGATCCTCGTAACCGAGGCGGATATGATGTGGCAGGAATCGGTTGATCGCTGGAAAGTCAGCGCCGCCGAGGAGGAAAGCTACGCGTTTCTGACCACGAAGGGCGGC
This sequence comes from Jhaorihella sp., assembly GCA_047975215.1. Classification (GTDB taxonomy): domain Bacteria; phylum Pseudomonadota; class Alphaproteobacteria; order Rhodobacterales; family Rhodobacteraceae; genus JAGRMG01. Next base: position 52,409 of record JBKEDD010000083.1, on the reverse strand, counting down.
ATGAAGATGCTCGACCCGATGCCGCTTGAGGACCGTCAGCAGATACAGGCCGAATTGCTGAAGATCTGGCGCGAACAGGTCGAGGCTCTCGGACCAAAGGCAGTTGGCTACTACGAACGTATTACCGGAGAGCTCGGCTCTGGTTCCTGACCTGACAACGCCGGGGCCGGCCCGGTTCACAGGCCCCGGCGAAACCCCATTCGAGAGGACATGCCGATGTATGCCTTCATCAATGCCCAAGTGTTTGACGGGTTGAACGACGGGCTGTTCCCGGCCACGGTTGTCGTCGACGGCGATCGGATCGCATCGGTTTCAGATGCGCCCCCGCCCGATGGCGCCGAGATCGTCGATTGCGCCGGCAGGACGCTGATGCCCGGGCTGATTGACGCGCATATCCATGCCTACGCCATAGATCTCAACGTCAACCGTCTGAAATACGTGCCCCCGACACTCTATGCGCACCATGCAGCAAAGATGCTTCCCGACATGTTGAACCGCGGCTTTACGTCGGTGCGCGATACAGGCGGGGCCGACTACGGGCTTTGGCTGGCGATCCGGCAAGGATTGGTCACCGCGCCACGGCTGTTCTACTGCGGGCGCGCCATGAGCCAGACCGGCGGCCACGGCGACATGCGCCATCATCACGAACATCACGCCCATGACGACGAACTGATCCTGTGCGGCTGCTGTCATGCCAACGTACTGGCCTGGGTGGTGGATGGGGCCGATGCGGTGCGCAAGGCCGTACGCGAGGAACTGCGGCGTGGCGCGTCCTTCATCAAGCTCATGGGTTCGGGTGGCGTATCTACCGTTTCCGATCCGCTGGAGGGCATCCAGTTTTCCGAAGCCGAAGTGCGCGCCATTGTCGAGGAGACCGAAAACCACCTCGTCTATTGCACCGCCCATATCCACCCGGACCGTGCCCTGAAGCGGGCCATCAGGCTGGGGGTGCACTGTATCGAACACGGCACCCTGATCGAGCCTGACACGGCCAACATGGCCGCGGACTCGGGCACGAAGATCGTGCCGACGCTGGCGGTGATCGCCGCGTTGGCCGAACGAGGTGCGGAATTCGGCTATCCCCCTGAATCCCTCGATAAACTCGAGCGGGTGAAGGACGAAGCGATCAATCGCCTGAACCATATGAAGCGCGCCGGTGTCGTTGTCGGTTTCGGCACCGATCTGATCGGCGCCATACATACCGAGCAGTGCATCGAGTTCAGCCTGCGCGCGAATGTCTTCACCAATTTCGAGATCTTGCGCCAGGCCACCGGCGGCAACGCCGAGATCATCGGCGCCAAGGGCGAGATAGGCCAGATCAGCAAGGGGGCTCTTGCCGATATTATCGTGGTCGATGGGGATCCGCTGGGCGACCTCGGGCTGATGGAAGATGACGGAGCGCACATCCCCGTGGTGATGAAGGATGGCAAGTTCCACCGCAATACGCTGCCCGCGCAGGAGAAACCCGCATGATCGCCTTTGCCAACGTCATGGTCTTCGATGGTATCCATGACGGCACCAGATCGCTCAACGTCACGGTCGAGGGCGAACGTATCAGGACAGTCTCGGACGCGCCTGCACCAGTTGGTTCCAGGTCGATCGGCTGCGGAGGCAGGGCGCTTATGCCGGGGCTGACAGACGCTCATATCTACGATCTCAATGTCAATCGCCTTCAGCACCTGACCGCTAAATCCAAGGCTGCAGGTCGCTCATGCCGCACGGCCCATGGCTCAAGGATGGCGAGTGGGAAACACTGCTGACCCAATACGCATCATTCTTTGACGGCATCGCGGAAGTCCTCGACTACGTCATTGATCCTGCCCGCGGACGATCTCGACCTTAACCGCGCCGGGCGCGCTTGCCCAAGACGACGAACCCGGCTACCAAAATCCAACCCGCAGACTCTCGTTATGAACGAGGGACCAGCGGGGGGCAGGTCACGCGTCATACGAATATCCGCCACCCGAGCCGGGAAACACGCGATCGAGGCTCCGGCGGTCAAACGCAACCATGGCGCAGTCACAACAACGCCTGTGCCAAAGAAATCCCTCTTCCTATGTTCAATCCTTGTTCCGGATTGTCAGGGGCAAAGATCGTCGTTCAGTCTTTGATGGTATCGGCCGCCTTCTTTCACGTCCTAAGGAGTGGTCGAAGCCGGTTACTTTGTGCCTTCAAACACGGTGCCCCAGACAGGGATGTCCTTGATGGTCATCGGGTCCACCTTGTAGGGGTCACGTTCCAGAATGACGAAATCTGCCTTCTTGCCCGCCCGGATACTGCCCACCTTCCCATTCAGGCCGATCGTGCGCGCGCCTTCGATCGTCACGGCGCGCAGCGCCTGGTCGACGGTCAGGCGCTCGGCCTCGCCCATCACCCGGCCCGAGGCGGTGGTGCGATTCACCGCCATCCAGACCAGCATCAGCGGCTGCGGCGGGGACACCGGCGTGTCGGCATGGATCGACAGCGGCATTCCCGCCTCAACGACCGAGCGCAGCGGATAACCCGCCATCACCCTGTCCGCCCCCAGAACCACATCCGCGAACTGTTCGCCCACCGAGAATAGCGGCCAGATCAACGCCGAGATATTGGCACCCAGATTGGCGGCGCGCCGGATATCCGCCGGGCGCGCAGAGGAGAAATGGTCGATAACATAGCCGTGGTTGAAGCGCGGCTTTTCATCCTGCAGCGCCTGCAGCGTATCCACCGCGATCTGCGCACCCTTGTCGCCCATCGTGTGGACATGGATTGCCCAACCCGCGTCCCACAGCGCCCTGGAATACTGCGCTATCTTCTCGGGTGGGGTCATGAACTGGCCTTCGTGCCCATCGACATAGCCCGGCGCGTCATAGATGCCGACCTGATCCACGTAAGAGCCATCGACATAGAGCTTGGCGCGTTTTGGCAGAAAGGCGATGCGGTCGGTGTTCAGGTCCTGCAACCCGTCCATGAAGTCCAGCCCTGCCTGCAGGTCATCGTTGAACCGGGCAAAGACCATCTCGGCGCGCGGTGAAAGAAGGGTCCGCATGGGCGTGTCGTCGGTATCGTAGATCGGTGCGACCATGGCGAATTCGTCCTCGGGCCGACCAACCGAGAACACGCCGGTGCCGGGTTCATGCACGGTCGTGACCCCGTTCTTGTGCAGCGTCGCCTTGTTGATCCGCAACCCCTCCTGAATGCGTTCGGGCGCCATGACATAAGGGGCGATCTTCGGCAGCAGCGTATTCGTTGCACCGCCTTCCTTGAACACGCCTGTTTCAAGATCGACGAACTCTTCCATGCCCGTCTCGGCAACGGTGTCCTGCGTGATGCCCGTGATCTTCAAAGCGGCCGAATTCAGCCGCCAGACATGGGTAGAGCGGCTGATGATCGCGATCGGGCGGTCGCCGGTGATCGCATCCAGATCGGCCCGTGTCACCTCGCCGTGATAGGCGCTGGTATGTCCGAATACGAACAGCCAGGCGTCCGGATCCTGCAATTCGGCATTGCCCTCGGCGACGCGATCCAGGAACGCCTCGCGGGTCTGTACTCCGGTCACCAGGCCCTGCGGCAGCACCCAGTCGTCAGGCGGGGCGAATTTGGCGGGGAATACCAGCGCCCCCAGCAGAAGATGCAGATGCGGCTCGACGAAACCGGGCAACATGATCTTGTCGGCAAATGTCTGGTCCAGTTCATAGGGTCCGGCATCTGTCCAGGCCTTCAGATCGTCCAGCGTGCGCCCGACGCCAAGGATCATGTCCCCGCGCACGGCGACATAGCGGCCCTCTGGCCAGGACGGCTCCATCGTGACGATCCGCTTGGCCTCGAAGATGGTGGTGACGTCTTCAGCAAGGACAACGCCGGGGGCAGCGAAACCGGTAGCAAGCGCCAATGCAACAGCCTTGCAGGTCGAGTTCATCATCAACCTCCCCTAACAGTTGTGTCTCGATTGTACCATTCTGCTCTCAAATCTATCTGTGTCCAAGAGACTTTGACGCCCGAGGGTTTGCGCAGCCTTTACCGACAGCCGGTCGCGGAACGGTACGCCCCAATAGGGTGGTTCGGTCTTATCGTCGGTCTCAGGTCTGTTGGTGCGATGCCTTCAGGAGAAAGCAGGAGGATTGGAGGGCATGCCATGCCAAGAAACCAACTTCCCGCCGCCACCCCGAAACGCAAGCGGGCAAGGATACATATGTTGACCCGTACATCCGGCGCTGTAGAATTCCGACGCGCATAGTTGCTTTCTTTCATATGAGGCCACCATATGAGATCAGGAACTTTTCTGGCCCTTTCCATGATCAATCTTGCTGCGTCACCTGCGCTCGCAGCCGGTGAGACCACCATTGCCAATCCTGCGTCTGTTTTCTGTGTCGAAAGCGGAGGGAAATCCGTGATCGAAACCGAAGCTGACGGACAGCGCGGATACTGTATCCTGCCGGATGGCACCAAGGTCGATGAATGGGAATACTTCCGCGAAAACTGGGACAAGGCCAAGGACGAAGGATCCTGAATAACCGGGGGCCACTTTTTTGATCGAATGCGGACGGCGCTGATGCAGAAGTTTTTTTGATACCTTGAGAGGGATTGGCGGCGGACTTGGAAATTGAACGACTACTGCCGATGCGACCAAGGCTCGTTCTGCTTTCCGCCCCCCGATGAGACCCATCCGCATCGCCAGTTGAAAGGACAAACCATGCCGGGACTTCAGAGACGACGTTTCCTCAAGACCGCGCTCGCCAGCTCCACCGCGATGGTGTTTCCGGGAACGGGTTGGACCGACGCAAGTTCGCTGTCCGATATCGGCGGCGCCATGCTGAAATTCGATACGGCAACCATTTTCACCGCCCGAGAGATCGTCACGCTCCACCCTGACCGCCCCACCGCACAGGCCGTGGCCGTCGTGAATGGCCGTATTCTCGCCATCGGCTCACTCGATGAGGTCGAGGCCGTGCTGGGCGACCAACCCCATGATGTCGACCGCACGTTTGAAGATCATGTCATCGTCCCCGGCTTCATCGCGCAGCATGACCACCCGGTCCTTGCCGGGTTGACCATGTCTTCGCATATCCTCGCCATAGAGGACTGGGAACTGCCTGGCGGCACTGTCCCCGCGGTGAAAGACAAAGACGATTTCATGACCCGCCTCGCCGCGGCCGAAAGCGCGCTCGACGATCCCGACGAGCCTCTGCTCACCTGGGGCTACCATGCGGCTTTCTATGGGCCGCTGACCCGCGCCGATCTCGACACCATAAGCACCACGCGCCCGGTTTTCGCCTGGGCCCGCTCCTGCCACGAGTTCATCCTGAACACGGCAGCAATGGAGAAGGCCGGCGTGACCGAGGAGCTTATGGCGGCCTGGTCCCAATCTGCGAAGGATCAGTCGAGCTTTCAGGATGGCCATTTCTGGGAACAGGGATTGTTTGCCGTCTTGCCCAATATCGCACCGATGGTGGCCGATCCCGACAAGTTCCGCGCCGGTCTGGAACTGATGCGCGACTACATGCATGCCAAGGGCGTGACCTATGGCAACGAGCCCGGCGGCATTCTCGCCAAGCCTGTGCAGGATGCGGTGAACGAGGTGATGTCGCCCTCATCCATGCCCTTCCGCTGGAGCTTCATCGCCGACGGCAAGAGCCTTGTTGCCGCCAACAAAGACGATGACCAGGTGATCCCGGCCACCCTGGCGCTGGAGGACTGGTATTCCGGCATGACCAGCATGAAGACGGAGACCGTGAAGCTCTTTGCCGATGGCGCGATCTACTCGCTCGCGATCCAGCTGCGCCAGCCGCCCATCGGCGATTATCACGGCGAATGGATGATGGATCTTGACGCCTTCGAGCGTGCCTTCCGCATCTACTGGGACGCCGGTTACCAGGTGCATGTGCATGTGAACGGCGATGCCGGGCTCGACCGGGTGCTGAACGCGCTGGAGGAGAACATGCGGCGCAACCCGCGCCATGACCATCGCACGGTGATCGTGCATTTCGCCGTCAGCGCTTCGGACCAGGTCGAGCGCATCCGCGAGCTTGGTGCGATTGTCAGCGCGAACCCCTACTACGTCACGGCGCTTTCGGATCGCTACAGCGAAACCGGCCTCGGCCCGGAGCGTGCCGACCAGATGGTGCGGCTGGCGGATCTGGAACATGCAGGTATCTCCTGGTCACTGCATTCCGACATGCCGATGGCGCCGGGCGATCCGTTGTTCCTGATGTGGTGTGCGGTGAATCGGGTGACGGGTTCTGGCCGGATTGCCGGAGAGAACCAGCGTGTCAGTGCCGAACAGGCGCTGCGAGGGGTAACCATCAATGCCGCCTGGTCGCACCGGCTTGAGCACGAGCGCGGAAGCATCGAGCCAGGCAAGCTCGCCAATTTCACCATACTTTCCGAGAACCCGATCAAGGTCGATCCGATGACGATCAAGGATATCGGCGTCTGGGGAACAGTCATGGAGGGGCATGTGCTGAAGGCGTCAGGTGCGGCCCAAAAAGACGCGAGACTTCCGATCAAGGCGATGCCTGATACGACCGATTTTGCCAATCGTGCCCTTCACCATGCCCTCACGGTTGTCCACGCCCACCTCTGAGGGGGATGGCCAACGCAAGTAGTTGCACAAAACGAGAAAGCTGGGCGGCAAGGCCCGCTCTGTTGCGGTCGCTTGAATACCGGCAACCGCCATGGTCGCCAGAAAATCTCCGCTACGGAATTCGCACACCCTGCTTGTGAATGGCGCGGCGATATTGAAGCAACCGAAGCCCAATGCGGCATTCCGGATCAACGGCCGGTCGGGCGAAGCGGAACGAAAGCACCGGTGCTGGAGCATATGACCGCTGTTGGCCGGATGACGGTGTCGGTACAGAACACTGGTTGCCTTGGTTTCACGCAATGTCTGACTTGACGACGCTGCACCGCAGCGGCGGATTGAGTGGTGGAAGGCGGCTTTGGGCCGTTCGCTGAGACCCCAGTATTTTCGTTGAACGATGGCCAAGTCCACACCGCGTGATTTCATGGTTTCAGAATTGCTGCACCTTGTATGATTGGCCGCATCTATGCCGCACCGCAGATTAGTCCTTGGTGTCAGCGCAGAACGAATTTCTCGTTTTGCGCACGAAGCATGAACTTGGCATGTCGGCTGACGGCTCGGCGCAGACCTTCGCTGCATCGGTCTCGAAGGTCGGCTCTCAACAGTGTCCGCAGATTCCTTTCTGAGCGGGAACTGGCTGCAACAGATCATCGGAGTCCAACTTCAAGGCGCTGCGCCACGGCGGTATATTGAAAATGTGATGCAGATGCTTGCCCTCGCGCTTTTCACGGATCTTGCCGACGCCAGAAACCGAACGCCCTCGATTTGCTGGAGGACCGGTCAAACGTTGAGGTGGGGTTGAGTTGTCGTGGGAACAAGCAAAAAGCCCCGCACGATGCGGGGCGTAAGACATTGGCTTTATTGGGTATTTTTGGTTGCGGGAGGGCGCAACTATCTTTACTTGCGATCAAGTGGCGGACATTTGCATGTCGGCGCCGCACCTGACGCGGAGGAAGCGGCCACTGAAAGAGGCAACTTTCTTTCAGCCTTATTCCGAACAGCAGCGTAGGAAGCAACCGCCGCTTGGATCGGATTCAGTTGCATTGAGACGCGCTCCCCTCAGAGACCGATCAAGGGATGCGGCGAGGTATTCAACCTACTCGTCATCGCTCAAAAGAAGAACGCAGGGATCGCCTTTGGGGGTCAAAATGGTCGTCTGCCGTTTGCCTCTAGTCACGCTGACACGGAAATTCTGCCGCGCCTGATCGTCGATCTGCTCCCTGGAATTGAAGCGCACGATCCTGTCGCCATTGTAGGGCGGCTGCCCCTTTCGCTTGATCGGCCAGTGTTCAAAGATGATGACCTCGTCGAACTGCTTTCCCTTCGCCTTGTGCATGTTCATCACGACGACCCCGGATTCGGGCTTCGCGTTCGTCGAGAAGTGCTCCTGAATGAAAGCCTGCCGCGTGATAGCTAGGGCATTGCGATAGCCGCCACTGTCACGCCAATCTTGGGACAGCTCCTGACGAAGCTGGGTGCCGCGCTCTAGGATGCGGAGATTGCGCACCTCTTGCCCAATCTCCTTCAGGCGCGCGCAGCCCCCATCCTCCAGAACCCGCCGCACTGCGCGCCAATCCTCGTCGGGGTTACCCGTCAGCACAACGGCACGGGCCTCCTCGTAGACGGCAATCATGTTGACGAGGATGCTGTTTTTGCGGATCGCCTTGCCTGCCGCCTGACAGGCCAGCCACTCGTCGTAGGCCTTGCGGATGTTCGCGGCTTCCTTGAGCGCCCCCTGTGTCGGCCCATCGCCGCCCTTGCCCTGAAAGTAGTTGCACATCAGGTCGATGAACTGGCCGAAATGGCGGTCGTCGGCTGGCTGCATGAGAAGAGCGATGATTTCCGCGCCGAGAATGGCGGCTTCCAGTTCGATGACCGCCGAGTGGGGCACCTCGACCATGCCGGCAGGAGGCTGGCGGAAGGCATCGGATACCAGGCGAGTCATTTTCTTTGTCGGCACCAGAACGGCCAGTGACCAATTGACGACGCCCGCATCCACGAGACGCTTCCGCGCCTTGTAAACCGTCGTCACGAGCTTGGTCATCGCCGGATCGGGAAACGAGTCGAAGACATCGAAGTCGATGCCCTTATAGGAATCCTGCCGGAATTTCCCGGTGAGCACGTCATTGCCGAACAGGGCAATCTCGGTTCCGGCGCTACGGTGATTGTCTGTGCTCAGGTCCACTTCTGTCGGCTTGAAGGCTTCCCGGAAATGGTCGAGCCGGGCAGGATCGGCGCCGATCCAGTCGTAAATACGTTGCTCCGGGTCCGCCAAGGCGATCAGGCGGCAGACTTCGCCCAGCGCCTGGACAACACGCCACTGCGCCTCGTTGGTGTCCTGAAACTCATCGAGGATGATGACAGGGTACATGCTGGCGATAAGGCGCCGGATACGCGCGCTGCCATGGAGAAGGTCGCCCACATAGGGGGCATAAAGATCAAAGCACACGCGGCCGTCTTCCGTTGCAAGGCGCGCGCGTTCCGTCTCTTCCGCGACCTTTTTCGCTGCTTTCTGCGCGTCCGTTAGATTCCGAGCGGGAAAACCTGATCGGGCGGCCGAGAGCGCAATGGCCTCGCCGGGCGGCGTAAGAATGAAGAGCCGCCGTGGCAGGCCGATGAGATAGCCGTGGGCCCTCAGGATGCGCCAGAAAAAGGAATGGTAGGTTTCGACGTCGATGAGGCGCTTTTGGGCAGGCGGGATCTGCTGCTCGTATTCGATCGCCTCGACTACGCGGGAAACGGTGGCGCGGGCAAAGCTGAGGAACAGGATCTTTTGACCGGGGCGAAGGTCCCGCTCGGCGACGTGGGCCGCCTTGAGGATGGAGATTGTAGTTTTGCCGGACCCGGGCCCGCCTGTGACCAGGAGATGGCCGTCCGCCTCCATGACATCCCGCTGGCCCTTAGTCAGCTCCATCGACCGCTTCCGGGTGCTCGACCGCAGCGGGTGCGGCAGCCTGGCCACCGCCCGCAGGGATGGGAAGACAGGCATCCCTCAAGTTGACCGCCGCATCCCGAAGCCACTGGGGAATCTCGGCCTCGCTGCATTGCGCGAGAAAGTCGGCAATGCCCCAGTTCCCTTTCGACTTGGCGAAATAGTCCGTCAAAGAGGCTACGGCCTGGGCCTCCCGATCAGGATACTTCTGAGCAAGGTCCTGGGGCCAGTCGATCAGCTTGGTGAACCGCTTCAAGGCGGCCTCCGTTGTGCCTTGAAGCACCATGGCCTCAAAGCCTTTTTCCTCGTGCATCAAGAGCAGCTCGACCTGCGCTTCAATGAGGTCCTTGTTCGCATCGCCCTGCTTGTCACAGATCGCGAAAGTCCGTTTTCCGAGGTCTCGGTAGAGCTTGGCCATGCCCGGGATGTCGGTTTCACCGCCGGCATCGACAATGGAGACGCCGAGCGCCTCAAGGGATGCGTAGGAATCGGGTTTGAGCTCCGCCAGGCGGCGGCACGCGACGGGGAAGGCCGAGGTTTCCGTGGCGCCTTCCGCCACAAGAACACGGCGGGCAAGCAATCCTTCGCAGAAGCGCGTACGAAACTGCTGCCGATAGCGTTTCAGCTTCACATTATCCGGGAGGGTGATGGCCTTTTGCCCCAGGATCCCTTCTCCATCGCGCCCGAGCACCACAGTCTCCTCGACCGCGAACTCCTCCAAAACATAGGGGGAGTGGGACGTGAAGAGCGTCTGTGACGCGAGCTTCCGCACCTCGTGAACGATACGCTTCTGCGCGTAGGGCGGGATTGCAGTCTCCGGCTCCTCCATGGCGAAGATGACATTCTGTTTGTCTTGGGCAATCTGGGAGAGCATTGCCAGGACGAGCATGTTGATGGTGCCCGTGCCCTGCCGATAGAACGGCGCCGCATGGTCTCCGTCACCCGTAGCGATGAAGGCCGTGATCACCTTGCGCAAATGCTCGCGGGTCAGATTGGAGACCTTGAGATGGGGCTCCACGCCCCACTCTTTCGGCACGTACTTCTTCAACGCCGTGTTGATGCTCTCCAGCACGGGGGAAATGCCGAGCTTCGGATCACTCGCGACCGAGATGCCGGCCAAGGTGCCGAGGGTGGCCTCCCACATCTGTGGTCTGACTTCTTTGAGGCGCAGGATGATGTCGAGCAGACTGCCCCGCTCCAGGCTTAGGGCGCGTGAACCTGTGCGAAGGGAACGCAGGTAGAGGAAGCCGCACACCTGCTTGTGTTTCCTGGAGAACGGCTCGGGCCGGTCGCTCTCGGTTAGGCTGCGGGTGAAATAGGTCTTCCCCTCGAAATCGTCCTCCTCGGCGTCGTACCAGCCGAGGAACGTGACACGCAGCGCTTCGGTGATGGTGGCGGCATCCACACCGGCCGGATTCGGCTCGTCGTAGAAGGTGTCGGTCGCCCCGTCCCAAAATTCGGTGTAGTCCCCGAATTTCCCCTTTTGTTCCTCGGTGAGGTCGGCAACCGTCACCTCGATCTCGATCCTCGGTGGTTCGGCGTCGGTTTCCGGTGCCGGAAGCTCCCCATCGCCGCCGTCACCAGCCGCCTCGGCCGCTGGCGCAGCAGGCGCGAGAAGATACGTCCCCCGGAAGAAATCATGTTCGTCGATAGGCGGCTGACGATTGAGCCGGTCAGGTCCAAGGACCAGGTCGATCGCCTCAAGTATAGTCGTCTTGCCTGTATTGTTATCGCCGATCAGCACACCATGCTGCGGCAAGTGCAGCGTCGCAGACTTAACGCCCCTGAAGTTCTTTATCGTTAGCCGACAAGCCCTCACACCCAGCCCCTCCCGCTCGGGTTCTACTTCGGAACCCTATGTCAAATGCTATCGTTGGAGAACAGCGCAAACGTGCTGCGCCAATGCACTTAATTGTTGATCGGCGTGGAATAAGGGCTCTGTCGCGCATTTGGTGCAGTTGATCCACTGGGACGCTACATTTTGGCAGTCTTTGAAGGAGGTTGCTGATGGCGTCATGGTTTTCGCGACGAGATTTTCTTCCAGCAGGGCTCAAGGCCGATCAGGTAGAGCTTGATGGTACTACGATCCGTATCCACGCTCACTCTTCCGATGCCGCGGCGGTCTGTCCACGCTGTGGCACCATCTCACGCCATGTCCACAGCAAGTATCGGCGCCGGCCGGCCGATCTTCCCGCACATGGGCGGGCGGTAGAACTGATTTTGCTGGTTCGCCGCTTTCGGTGCCGGGACGTGCGCTGCGCCACCAAGATCTTCTCCGAGCGGTTCCCGCCTGCCGTTACTCACCCGCACATGCGGCGCACCGCACGTCTGCAGGGATTGGTACGCCATCTCGGCCTGGCCCTCGGCGGACGCCCCGCCCAGGCGCTTGCCCGACGGCTTCTGTTGCCGGTCAGCAAGGATACCTTCTTGCGAAGCGTCCGGGGTGCGGCGAGTGAGGCCATCGAGCCCCCGCGGGTGATCGGCATCGATGACTGGGCATGGCGCAAAGGGCAGCGCTATGGCACGCTGGTCTGCGATCTTGAACGGCGGCGAGTGATCGATCTGCTCCCCGACCGTGAGCCCGCCACCGTGGAAGCCTGGCTCCGTGCGCGACCCGGCATCCACATTGTCGCCCGAGACCGCAACGGCGGCTATGGCGGCGCCGTCACCCGTGCCCTGCCAGAAGTCATTCAGGTCGCCGACCGCTGGCATCTGCTTGAGAATGCAAGCGCCGCATTCCTGATTGCCGTGCAGCGAAGCATGCCCGCTATCCGTAAGGCCATCGGGGCGAGGACGCTCGATCCGAAGTTGCTGACCGCGGCGGAAAGGCTGCAATACGAGGGCTTTCGGCGTCGCCAGCAGACCAACCGGATGGTGCGGGAGATGGCCGGTGAGGGCTTGCCCATCAAGCGTATCGTCCGCTCGACCGGGCTCAGCCGCAAGCTTGTTCGCCAGATCCTGCGCGGCGAACGCGAAGATGTGTTCCGCATCCGCGAGAGCAGCCTGACCCCATGGCTGCCGCAGCTGGAACGGGAGTGGAGTGGGGGCTGTCGGAACGGCGCCGAACTCTGGCGCCGCCTTCGGGGCGCCGGTTTCCGCGGCAGTCTCCGGGTCGTCAGCGAGTGGGCCACACGCCAGCGCCGCGCCGAGCAAGCGGTGCCGACCGACACAGGAAAGTCACTGCCCGCCCGCAGGATCGCGCGGCTCCTGACCATGGGACGGGATCACCTCTCCAGGGCCGACGCGGTTCAGGTCGCGCGGATCGAAGCGGCGGTGCCAGCCTTGGCGGTCGCCCGCGCACTCACCGACCGGTTCACGGACATGGTGCGCAATGCTCGCGGGGAAGCCTTGGCCGACTGGCTCGACGAGGCGGAAGGCAGCATGATCGCACCCTTCGTCCGCGGCCTCCGGAGCGACTACGCCGCGGTTGCAGCCGCGCTTCGAGAGCCTTGGTCAAATGGGCAAACCGAAGGCCAGATCAATCGGCTGAAAACGTTGAAACGTCAGATGTACGGGCGCGCCAACATCGATCTGCTCAGGGCGCGGCTCGTTGCAGCACCATGAACACCAAGGTGCATCAACTCTGAGTCAGAGCCCCTTTTGAACGCCGATCAGGGGGCACGATTGGATGCCGATTGACACTTAATCCCTTCTCCGACCTCGTCGGCGCACACAGTCACGACTTGAGGCGAGAATTGATCGCTCCGTAGAGGGAACGAAACCGTTCTGCGACATCGGTTGTTACGATCGAGGCGGGCTCTGTCGCCATCTTGCTGAGGAGTAAGCGCATCGGACGCGTCTTGTGGAAAGGAATACCAGCCCTCTTGAACGCGTCTTCGAACCGCTTCGCTATCCTTGGAATGTTACCGTTGACGGAAAGTGTCACACCGTCGAGTTCCTTGGTGTAGCTCTCCCGAACAAGCCCCTCGTAAACAGACGGATCGAGAAGATCCTCGATATCGGCTTCCTTGGGCGTCCCCGCCGAATATGCCTCAGAAACAAATATCACATTCCTGCCGACGATGAGCTTTGACTTTACCAGATCGTCGCGGGTCGCCTCTGCATCCTTTTCATGATCGAGCAGTGCCAATACATTGAGTTGCTCAGACGAGAGGAGCGCGACCATATACGGAATCTTTTGCGCGCCGCCAGCCGGCGTGATGGTAATGTCGTCACGAAGGCTGCCTCCGCCATTGCTGGCGAGGTGTTCGGAGATCGACGACAACGCCCAATAATCGGTCACGCCTTCCACTACGAGGTTGTTCGGACCGACAAACAGGCTTTGGGCGAGGTCGTAGCCAAGAGCTGCCTGCAAGGGAAATAGCGTCTTCGAGTCACCGGAGGGATCGTTCGACACCGTCGTCCCGGCATCCTCTGTGATGCTCACAGTCCGAACGGCATCGAGCCGATGGGTAGGCACCATAAACGGCGAATGCGTTGTGTAGATGATCTGATTGCTGAAATCGTCGTCGAAATGGGTCAGCAAGTCGCGCTGCGACTTTGCGTGCAGATATAGCCCGGGCTCGTCGAGCAGCAGGATCGCATCCTCGGCCGCACCGCCGGCGGTGTCCGCAGCGAACGTCACATAAAACGAGAAAAACCACTGAAATCCCCGACTGCGCTCGTTGAGATTTACCTCAACATCATAAGTCGCGTTGGGATCGGAAATGAATGTATTGATGTGATCGGCATCGGTGTCGAAACGCACCTTCAACGACCGATCTTTCCAAAGCCTGCGAATTTCCTTGGTGATGACGGCGCTTGCCCGGTTCGCCAACTGGTTCCGGGTTTCGTGCTCGCTCTGACTGAGCAGCTGTTGCAATTCCTGCGGATCGAGCCCGGCGACCTTGCACATCTTCTCGAAATTTAGGTCTGTCGGCGTAAGCTGGCTCTTGCCTTTTCGTTGAAGGAACTCGGAAACGTTTTGGTGCCCGTTCAGCTCCGGATACTCATCGAGATAGATGAACACAGGCATTTTCTCGACTGCCCATTGGCGCGCCTTCGCTTGCCCGTCCACGTCGCCCGCTATCGCGTCAGCAAGTGCCTCTAGGTCAACTACATGGCCATCCTGCGTATCGGTCAGCTCGACATCGCCGGCGGCAAGAGCTTGCCGCAGGGCTGCCAGCGCAGGTTTTGCCTTCGCGGCCCACGCAATAGAATCGCTCCCTGCGCTGATCGCCCCCTCGAATTTGTCGGCAGCTGCATCGAGCGCGGTACGTTGCCCGTCTTCAAGCTTCTCTGCCTGAGCCTTGACGGCAGGAACGATCTTTCGAACCTTCGCCGCGATCGATTTTGAATCGAACTCCTGCGCCGCTACTCCGCTGAAGTGGACGGATCGCTCGGCGCCGTAATACCGATTGATCGTCACCGTGGCAGCGGAACCAGCGCGTGTCCAAAGTTCAGCGAGGGCACTGCGATCCGTATCGTCCAGTTCCCAGATGGTGGAGACCACCAACGTGTCATCCCGGCACTCCTCGAGCCGACGATGACGGGGAAAGTCCTTGTTCTTGTTTAGCGCCTGGAAACCACTCGCTGGATTCAGGCTGTGCAGTGCCCGGAGAATATTGGATTTGCCACTCTCGTTGCGTCCGAGAAGCGCCGTGAGCTCTGAAACGTCGATCAACCCACTGTCGTTGATCGAGCGATAGTTGTAGACTTGGAATTGCTTCAGCTTCATCTCACGGCCCCCTACGCGCTCACGGCCCACGTTTCATTGCTTCGGCGGATTTGGATCACTGGCGGGCGGCACACTGTCGGAGTCACGCCACATGCCATCGCTGCCCTGAAGATGAACCTCACCTCCACCAAGTTTGCCGACCGCCTGCTTAGCGGTGCACTCGGCTTCACATGCCGCGCCAGATGCATGGCAGTGCGCGCGGTTGCCGCCGGGTGTTTTAACCGCCCGTCTCTGCGGTGCTCGGTGACATATCGGTACGGCATTGCTGCCCCTCGCCATTGACTCTCGTCGCACTGATGCATATATGAACTATACGCACCAAAGTCAAGGTGTGTATAGTTTCTAACCGCATGAGGTCGCAAGTGCGCTGGGGAGTCGAGCAACGACTTGAGTTTATCGAGTTCCGCCTGTTTTGGGAGGGGTCGATTAACCGCGCAGATGTTGTTGAGTTTTTTGGCGTTTCGGTTCCACAGGCTTCGAAGGATCTGACTCTCTACCAAGAGCGCGCGCCGGGTAATATGGTCTATGACACGCGCGGCAAGCGATATGTCGCGGCCGAGAAGTTTGTTCTCCGCTTCCTCGATCCTGACCCTTATGTATACCTCGCGCAGCTTCGCTCGGTCGCTGATGGGACCGTCCCGGCCCATGATTCGCTGATTGGGGCGCTGCCCGGCACCGATGTGGCGCTTACGCCGAAACGGGACATCGACATCGAGGCGCTTCGGAAAGTCCTTGATGCCATCCGCGAAGGCGCTTCGCTGGACATCTACTATCAGTCAATGAACCGTTCGCGGCCCGACCCGATATGGCGCAGGATCACTCCCCACGCCTTTGGTTACGACGGCTTCCGGTGGCACGCGCGGGCCTACTGCCATCTTGAGCACAAGTTCAAAGACTTTCTGCTGCCGCGCATCCTCGAAGTAGGGGGAAAGGATAAGCCCGGAGCGTCCGGGGATGAGGACTGGCTCTGGAACAATTTCTTTGACGTTATTGTTGGCCCGCATCCCGATTTGACCGAGAGCCAAAAGAAAGTTGTCGCCAAGGATTATGGGTTCGAGCATGGCAACGGCACCCTGACCGTCCGCTATGCAATGCTGTTCTATGTGCTCAAACGACTAGGCCTGCTTGGCGATGCTGCAAAACAGAGTGCTCGTACACAGCACATTGTTACAGTGAACCGGAAGGAAACCGAGGCAGCGCTAGAGAAGGCGGAATATCAGCTATGACCGGACTGGGGGGACACGTCGGCTAATGGGGGCGAGACTCGAAGATATCAAGAACGGCGCGTCAGTCCGCGGCATTACGTCCGCGCAACTGGTTCAGGTTGTGTCCGTCGACTGGATCGGCGACCAGGCCATTAGCGTCGTTTTCCGCGATCAGAGTGGAACCGTTGCCGAATCCATTCTCTATCGGGACGACGAGCATCGGCTCGAAGTCGAGAAATCGGGCCGCCCCTGGTCCTTCGATGCCGATGGTGCATTGCTGCGGCTAGTCACGGAAGCCAACCGGATCAAACTGGCACACTATTTCGACCCCTATCTCGCGATCCACACCAGCCTGGTCGATCCGCTGCCGCACCAGATCTCCGCGGTCTATGGCGAGATGCTCCCCCGCCAGCCGCTGCGCTTCCTCCTCGCCGACGATCCCGGCGCGGGCAAGACGATCATGGCTGGCCTTCTCATCAAGGAACTGATCGCGCGCAGCGATCTCGAACGGTGCCTCGTCGTCGCGCCCGGAAGCCTTGTCGAGCAATGGCAGGACGAGCTCGGCCAGAAGTTCAATCTGGAATTCGACATCCTCACGCGCGACATGATCGAGACGTCGCGATCCGGCAATCCGTTCTCCGACCGCAACCGGCTGATCGTGCGTCTCGACGTCCTGGCGCGCAATGAAGAGCTCCAGGACAAGCTCATGAGCGCGCAGGAATGGGACCTGATCATCTGCGACGAAGCGCACCGCATGTCGGCCACTTATTTCGGCGGTGAAGTCAAATACACCAAACGATACCAGATCGGCCAGAGGCTCGGCCAGGTCTGCCGCCACCTGTTGCTGATGTCTGCGACACCGCACAACGGCAAGGAAGAAGACTTCCAGCTCTTCATGGCTCTGCTTGACGGTGACCGTTTCGAGGGCCGGTTCCGCGATGGCGTCCATTATGCCGATACAGAAGACATGATGCGGCGGTTGACCAAAGAGGAACTGCTTAAATTCGATGGCCGACCGCTGTTTCCCGAACGTCGGGCCTACACTGTCAAATACGAGCTCTCCGTGGGCGAGGCCGCGCTTTATACGGCGGTCACTGAGTACGTTCGCACGGAGATGAATCGCGTGCAGCGCTTTGCCGAAGGCGACGGCAAGAAGCGGAACAATGTTGGCTTCGCCTTGCAGATCCTCCAGCGCCGCCTGGCATCTTCCCCGGCCGCGATCTACCAGTCGCTGAAGCGCCGCCGAGAGCGGCTGGAAAGCGAGCTCGGCGAGGCACGCCTTGCTACGAAGGGACGCCGGGCAGGCTTCGACGAGCGGGCGGTCAATGCCGACATCCTGCGCAACATCGAGGAATATGGGCAGGAGGAAATCGACGAGCTCGAGGACCTGATTTCCACCGGTGCGACGACAGCCGAGACTGTGGAGCAGCTCGCTCTTGAGGTCGAGACGCTGAAAAGCCTCGAAGCCATGGCGCTTGGCGTGCTGCGTTCCGGCGTGGACACGAAATGGAGCCAGCTCAACCGCATCCTCGACGATGATCTAATGGTCGACTCGGCCGCCAACCGCCGGAAGCTGATCATCTTCACTGAACCAAAGGACACCCTGAACTACCTGCTCGAAAAGGTGCGCGCGCGTCTTGGCAATCCCGAGGCCGTGGATGTGATCCACGGCGGGGTATCACGCGAGGAACGCCGCAAGGTGGTAGAGCGCTTCATGCAGGACAAGGACCTGCTTGTGCTGATCGCGAACGATGCCGCCGGCGAAGGCGTCAACCTCCAGCGCGGGCATCTGATGGTCAATTACGACCTGCCCTGGAATCCCAACAAGATCGAACAACGATTCGGCCGCATCCATCGCATCGGCCAGACGGAGGTTTGCCACCTCTGGAACCTGGTCGCGGCGGACACGCGCGAGGGCGAGGTCTATGCCCGCCTCCTCGAAAAGCTGGAGGCTGCACGCGAGGCGCTGGGTGGGCGCGTCTATGACGTGCTTGGCGAACTGTTCGAGGGCACCGCGCTCAAGGACCTTCTGTTCCAGGCGATTCAGTATGGCGAGCAGGACGAGGTGAAGTCTCGCCTTCTGCAACAGGTCGACGGCGCGGTCGACCAGACTCACCTGCTAGAGCTACTTCGACGCCGGGCTTTGACTAACGACACCATGCCCGAAGCCAAGGTCGAGGAACTGCGGCTTGAGATGGAACGTGCCGAAGCACTGCGCCTTCAGCCGCATCACATCCAGAGCTTCTTCGTCGAGGCATTCCAGCATCTAGGCGGCCGCCTCAAGCGTCGTGAGGAAGGGCGCTGGGAAATCACTCATGTGCCGGTGCGCATCCGCGAACGCGATCGGCAGATCGGCACCGGCGCGCCGATCCAAAAGCAGTATGAGCGGATCTGCTTCGAAAAGAGCTTGATCAATCAGCAGCCCGTAGCGACCTTCATCTGTCCTGGGCACCCGCTGCTGGAAGCGGTGATCAGCCTGATCCGAGAGCAGTATGAACAGATCATGCGGCAGGGCGCGATCCTGGTCGATGATACCGACCCGGGCGATAGCCTCTCGGCGATCTTCCTTCTGGAGCATGCGGTTCAGGATGGACGGATGACGAGCAGCGGCAAACCGCATGTGATCTCACAATGCCTCCAGTTCGCCGCGATCGACAAGGCGGGCGACGCGGTCAACGCTGGTATCGCGCCGCATCTAAACCTTCGCCCCGCAACTACAGAAGAGATCGACGCCGTCGGCGACTTGCTCGATGAGGATTGGCTGACGAGTGAGCTGGAGAAGACAGCCATCCGCTTCGCCGCCGTGGAGCTGGCACAGGGGCATGTCGCGGAGATCAAGGCCCGCCGCCTTCCGGAGATCGACAAGGTCGAACAGGAGGTTCGCGCCCGGCTCAAGAAGGAAATCAATTACTGGGACTCCCGGGCCTTCGAATTGAAGGAGGAGGAGAAGGCCGGCAAAAAGGCACGGCTCAACTGGCAGAATGCCCAGCGACGCGCCGAAGAACTGGCCGAGCGCCAGAAGCGCCGAATGGACCAACTGGAGCAGGAGCGCTTCATCATTTCGCAGCCGCCCCGTGTGCGCGGTGGCATGCTGGTGATCCCGCGCGGTCTGCTGGATTCCCGCCAGGCTCCAGCCATACCGAACCATTTCGCCGAAGATCCGGCGGCGCGGCGCAAGATCGAGCTGGCCGCGATGGAGGCTGTCGCTGCTGCGGAACGCGCGCTGGGGCATGTGCCGGTCGACGTCTCCGCACAGAAGATTGGCTACGACATCGCATCGCACGATCCGAAATCGGGGCACCTGCGCTTCATCGAGGTCAAAGGACGCATCGACGGCGCGGACACCGTGATGATCACGCGGCAGGAGATCATCACTTCACTGCACGAGCCAGAGAAGTTCATTCTGGCGATCGTCTCCGTCAATGGCGGCTTCGCGCATGCGCCGCGTTATGTGCGCGGGCCGCTCGTCGAGCGAGAGCCGTCATTCCTCGAAACCGCGATCCAGTTTGACCTCCGACGCCTGCTGGAGCGGGCGCGAGAGCCGGCCTAAAGGAGGGATCAGATGAGGCAGATTGCTGAGAACATTTCCGTGCATGACGCTGAGCAGCGCATCTTCGTGCAAATCTCGTCGCAGGTCGGGCTAGCTGTTCGTGGTCCCGACATTTTCCGTGAGCTGCAAAAGCGAGTTTTGAGGTGGGGATTCGATCCCGACAGAAACCTGAGAAATATTCCCGCCGGCGCTTGGGATGGGGATTCCTTTGAGATTGATCAGGACAATTCTGAACAGGCCGAGGCGATCAAGCTGGAAGAGCCTCGGTATTGGGCGTTCAGACTGCGCGAGCGACTCAAAGATACGTCGCGCATCTGGACTACCGAGGTAGGTATCGCGGAGCGGAGCGCCACGGAAGCAGTTTTCGGAGTTCGTCTCATCGGCGCACAGCGGGGAAGCGCCGAGCCGATTCCTCGCTCGATACCCAATTTCGTTCGTGGCGTTGCATTTACGCAGGACGCCTATCTTGATGGCCGCCCGACATCGGCTGATCCGTGGCTCGTGGAGTCAGAGCAGGATGTCGATGAGCTTGTAGCCTTTCTGGAAGCGCCGCATCGTCATCATCCCGTTGTCGTCTTCGCTACACCAGAGGGAAGCGAAAACGCCGGCGAGACGGCAATTCCTGTTCCCCCCTTCATCCGAAGGACGGTCGGATTTGTGCATGCTGTTGTCATTACATCCGAAGCAGCATTCTCTTTGACGAACCGCGTGGGGCGAGAGTTCTCGGTCTATCGCCAGGCAGTTCGAACCTACAATCCCGGTTTTAGCCCAGACGCGCATCTCCCGACCGACCATCCAGTCGCGACTGCCGCACGCATTGCCGACTGGGGAGATAGTATCGGCTCAACCTTTGCGGATTTCCTCGTTGAGCAGGCCCTTCGGATCACTCGCCCGCGCGACGTTCTCGAACGGGAGCAACCGTCGTTTCAGCACGTCAAGCGCATCGCGGCGCAACGGGCTCGCGAAAGCGCCTCCGCCGAAGGGCAAGGCGACGCCGAGCTTTTGCGGCTTGCAGACGAGGAGTTGCGCGCGGCGAAGCAAGAGGCCGAAGCCAGTCTTGAGCTGGCGCTTAACGCCGACGCCGAGCGGCAACAGGCTCTGTCGGAACTGCGGCAGATCAAGGCGAGCTATATGGCGCTCCAGGCCCGCCTTGATGCTGTGCTTTCAGAGCACCCGAAGAGCGCAGAGCCGATTTTTCCGGACAGCTTGGACGAGATCGAGGCCTGGGCGCAAGCTCATCTCAGTGGCCAAGTGGAGCTGCATCCCAAGGCGATCAAGGCTGCGAGGGGTTCAGACTTCAAGGATGTCGCACTTGTCTACAACGCGCTCCTAATGATGCGGAATCTCTATGTCCCCATGCGCCGCATCGGCGGCATCGAGCACAAAAATGCTTTTGAACAACGGCTCGGGGAGCTTGGTTTGGAAAATACTCCATGCTTTGCCCAAGAAAACAAGGCAAAGAACTTTGGAGGGGCATATTTCGTTCGCTATCAGGACTCTACGCGCGAGCTTGATTGGCATTTGAAAGGCAGCAACAGCCGCGATGAGCGGCTGGGCTTCCGCCTATACTATTTCTGGGACGCTGAGACCGGCCGCGTAGTCGTCGGATATTTTCCCGGACACCTCAAGAACGACATCACGTAGGGCCACAATGACATACAAAAAGAAACTCATCGAAGTCGCCATACCTCTCGAAGCGATCAACGCGGCCTCGGCACGGGAAAAGTCAATCCGGCATGGGCATCCGTCCACGCTACATTTGTGGTGGGCGCGGCGGCCGTTGGCGGCATGCCGGGCTGTTCTTTTCGCACAGCTCGTCGACGACCCTTCTTCTCGTGTCGATCAACTGCTCGCCGACTCGAAACTCCGTGCTCAGGCGGAGGCGGAGCTACCAGAGCGCCTAGCCGCCTGGGAGAAGAGCAAGGCCTCAGCGCAGGGGACGGCGGCCAACGCGCCTGAGCCGACGCTGGGGGATGTGGCGGTCGAGATCGAGCGCAAGCGGCTCTTCGCCATCATCGAGGACCTGGTGAAATGGGAGAACTCGACCAACGAGGAGGTGCTGGAACGCGCGCGGGCCGAGATCCGGCGCAGCTGCGGCGGCGTGCTACCCCCGGTCTATGACCCGTTCTCGGGCGGCGGGTCGATCCCGCTGGAGGCGCAGCGGCTGGGCCTGCCCGCCTATGGGTCCGACCTGAACCCGGTGGCGGTGATGATCGGCAAGGCGATGATCGAAATCCCTCCGAAGTTCAAGGACATGCCCCCCATCCACCCCGGCATCAAGGAGCGGTCGTTCTACCGCAACGCCGAGGGGCTGGCCGAGGATGTGAAATACTACGGCGAATGGATGCGCGAGAAGGCGTCGGAGCGCATCGGGCATCTCTACCCTCAGGTGGACCTGCCGAAGGAATACGGCGGTGGCAAGGCGACGGTGATCGCCTGGATCTGGGCGCGGACAGTGCCGAGCCCGGACCCGGCCTTCTCGGATGTGCAGGTGCCGATCGCGTCGAGCTTTTTGCTGAGTTCGAAGGCCGGGAAGGAGGCGTGGATTGAGCCTCTTGTTGATCGGCAAGCCAAAACGATCTCATATCGCATCCGACATGGTGGCACGAAGGCAGAAATCGCCGCGGCGAAGGATGGCACCAAGTTACAGCGCGCGAACTTCCGGTGCCTGATGTCCGGCTCGGCGATAACTGCCGACTATGTGAAAAGCGCTGGAAAGTCTGGGAAGCTAGGCCAAACGCTAATCGGCATAATCGCTGAGCGAAAAGGTGGCAGGGTTTATGTCGCGCCTGATGAACTGCACGCTTCCCGAGCCTTTGCTCCGGAGATTTCGGACCGCGCAGAAGAATGCCGAGAGACTTTCCTCTACGGCGAAACGCCGGAACGTCTAACAGGTGGAACCTGCTACGGATACGGGCTCGATCAGTGGGGCAAACTATTCACAGATCGCCAGATCTTTGGCCTGAGTGCATTCAGTGATCTGGTTCATGAAGCACGCGATAAGGTCGAAGCAGATGCAGTTGCTGCGGGACTGCAGTCGGACGACCTGCCTCTCCGGGACGGCGGTCTTGGCGCAAAGGCTTATGCGGAGGCTGTGAGCGTATACTTGGCCTTCGCCATAGACCGAATGGCCGATGCAGGTAGTACGATAGCAACTTGGGCGCATAGCGGGTTTATTCGCTTCACTTTCGCACGCCAAGCTATTCCGATGACTTGGGATTTCGCGGAATGTAACTTCCTGAGCGATAGCACCGGAAATTTTGGCGGGGCAATCGAGTGGATCTATAAGGCGATATCCGAATTCCAGCCTCGCAACACAGGCTCTTTGCGCCAACAAGATGCTCAGCAGGTGGTCTTGCCGGAAAACGCTGTGATCTCCTCGGATCCGCCCTATTACGACAATATTGCCTATGCAGACCTATCCGACTTTTTCTATGTTTGGCTGAGACGCGCGACCAAGCCGGTGTTCCCTGATTTAACTTCGGTTCTTGCAGTGCCGAAGTCGGAAGAACTCGTTGCCGTTGCATATCGACATGGTAGCAAGGCAGAGGCAGAAGACTTCTTTCTGAAAGGAATGACCGAAGCCATCACGAGCCTCGCAAAACAGTCTTCGCCTGACCTGCCGGCCACAATTTATTATGCGTTCAAGCAAAGTGAAGTGGAGCAAGAAGGACTCACCTCGACAGGCTGGTCCACCTTTCTACAGGCAGTGATTAATGCAGGATATTCGATTGTTGGCACTTGGCCGGTTCGAACAGAGCGTGCGGCAAGAACTGTCGCTTCTGGGACCAACGCCCTCGCCAACTCGGTCGTCCTCGTCTGCCGCAAAAAGAATGCGACCGCCGACACCATCACCCGCGCCGAGTTCATCCGCGCCCTGAAACGTGAACTGCCCCCGGCCATCGCCGAGCTTCAGGCCGCGAACATCGCTCCGGCCGACATGCCGCAATCGGCCATCGGCCCCGGTATGGGCGTCTTTTCGCGCTACACTGCCGTCCTCGAGGCCGACGACAGCCCAATGACGGTCAAGACCGCGCTGCAGCTGATCAATGCCGAGCTCGACGAATATCTCGGCGGCATCCAGGGCGAGTTCGACGCCGACACGCGCTTCGCCATCACCTGGTTCGAGCAGCATGGCGTCGGCAAAGGCGACTATGGCATGGCCGACAATCTCGCTCGCGCCCGCGGCATCTCGGTCGAGAGCGTCAAGCACGCCGGCATCGTCGAAAGCGTCGCCGGCAAGGTTCGTATCCTCGCCCGCGATGAACTCGACGACGATTGGGAGCCGGACGAAGACCGCCACCTGACGGTGTGGGAGTGCCTTCAGCACCTCGTCCGACTGCACGAGAAGGACGGCATATCTCACGATACGGCTGTGCTCTTGAAGAAGATCAACACCCGTGCGGAGGCTGTGAAGGATCTCGCCTACTGCCTCTACGACATCAGCGCCAACAAGCGGAAGGATGCGAAGGAGGCTACGGCCTACAACGCATTGATAGCTGACTGGGCGGAACTGACGCGGCAGGCGGCGTCAATCCACGACACGAGCGGCGATCGGCAGATCCGGCTGGACATTTAAGGGAGAACGGACGTGGCCAAGAGTACACGCCAATATGTGTTCGAGGGAATGGAGCTGCTGCCATCGGCGCTCATTCCCTTCGTCGAAAAGAGGCTGGAAAGCTCGATCACGGGTCACTGGCAAGTTGAAGTGGTCCAGCGTGTCCAGGGCCTGAAGCCGAATTCTGCGGGCCAAGTCGGCTGGGATCAGCAAGGATTGCTGAAGGCGATGATGGCCTTCTGGAAGGACGCATTCGCGACCGTGCTCGGCCACCCTGAGCGATCCTATGTGTCCGAGCTGCTCGAGGTCCGCAACAAGCTCTCGCACAATGAGAGCTTCACCTACGACGACGCCGAGCGTGCGCTCGATTCCATGCGCCGACTAATGGAAGCGATCAGCGCCGGCGAAGTCGCCGAGCAGCTTTCCAAGATGCGGGATACCATCCTGCGCACGAAGTTCACCGAGCTTCAGCGCAACGAGGAGCGCCGGAAGACCCAGCGCCTTGAAATCTCGGTAGAGACCGTGGCCGGGCTGCTGCCATGGCGCGAGATTGTCGAGCCCCATCCCGACGTGGCCACCGGCGAGTTCCAGCAGGCCGAGTTCGCGGCCGACCTCGCCAAGGTCCATGCTGGGAGCGCCCCGGCCGAGTATCGCGATCCCAAGCAGTTTTTCAGCCGGACCTATCTGACGGAGGGGCTTAGTACGCTCCTCGTCGGCGCGGCCAAGCGGCTATCGGGCAGCGGCGGCGATCCGGTCGTTGAACTGCAAACCAACTTCGGCGGCGGCAAGACGCACTCGATGCTGGCCCTCTACCACATGGCGGGCGGCACGCCGGTTCAGGACTTGTCGGGACTGGACCGGTTGCTGGATGAGAACGGGTTGAGCGTGCCGGCGGGCATCAACCGCGCGGTGCTCGTGGGCACGTCGCGGGGACCACAGGACGTTCTCAATGCTGAGGGCGGCCGCAAGATCCGCACAACATGGGGCGAGCTCGCGTGGCAGCTTGGAGGCGCAGAGGCGTTCGACATAGTCGCGGAGAACGATGCCAACGGCATCGCGCCGGGCTCACACCTGCTCGAGTCGATCTTCAAGAAGTATGCGCCCTGCCTTATCCTAATCGACGAATGGGTCGCGTACCTGCGGCAGATCTACAGGGTTGACGGGCTGCCGTCCGGCTCGTTCGACGCGAACCTGTCCTTCGTCCAGTCGCTCACAGAGGCCGTGAAAGCCAGCCCCCAGACCCTACTGGTGGCGTCTTTGCCAGCGTCGCAGATCGAGGTAGGCGGCGAAGGTGGGCAGGAGGCCCTGGCGCGCCTCAAGCAGACCTTCAGCCGGGTCGAATCCTCGTGGCGGCCCGCGAGCCAGGAAGAGAGTTACGAAATCGTCCGGCGGAGGCTGTTCAAGGAAATTCCCGGAGACAAGTTCCACCATCGCGACAACACGCTGAAGCAGTTCGCGAAGCTTTATCGCGAAAATGCCAACGACTTCCCGCAAGGCTGCACGGACGAGGATTACCGGCGCAAGCTGGAGAAGGCCTATCCGATCCATCCCGAATTGTTCGATCAGCTCTATACGAGCTGGGGCTCGCTCGAAAAATTCCAGCGCACGCGCGGCGTTCTGCGCCTGATGGCGCAGGCCATCCACGAGTTGTGGATGAGCGGAGACCCGTCGGTGATGATCATGCCCGGCAGCGTGGCGGTGAGTTCGCCCCGCGTGGAGCCTGAACTGCTGCACTATCTCGACGTGAGTTGGCAATCGATCATCGCAGGCGATGTCGATGGCACGGCATCCACGCCCTACAAGATCGATCAGTCGGCGCCGAACCTGAATCGCTACTCGGCCACACGGCGAGTTGCCCGCGCGATTTTCATGGGAACGGCGCCCACCGCCCAACAGCAGAACACCGGCCTTGACGACAAGCAGATCAATCTCGGCGTCGTGCAGCCCGGCGAGCGACCGGCGATCTTCGGCGACGCCCTCCGGCGGCTCACCAACCAGGCCAAGTTCATGCACGCCGATCTTGGCCGGTACTGGTACTCGATGTCGGCGAGCCTCAACCGCATCGCGGCAGACAAGGCAGCCCAGGTAGAGGCTGCTCTTGTCGACGTCACGATCGACACCGAGCTCGGAAAATATGTGAATGGCCTTGCAGATCGCGGGCATTTCGACGCCGTGCAGGTAGCCCCCGCCTCCTCGGCCGAGGTGCCTGACGAAGCTGGCGGAGTGCGAGCCGTTGTGCTCGGCGTCGCGCACCCGCACAATGGCCGTGACGGCTCCGACGCCCTGATCGAGGCGAAGGATATCCTGATGCAGCGTGGCAGCACGCCGCGCGTCTATCGCAACATGCTGGTGTTCATCGCCGCGGACGCCCGTCAGCTCGATAACCTGAAGGACGCCGTGCGCGCCTCCCTGGCATGGGGCGAGATTGTCCGCGACACAGAGCGGCTCAATCTCACCCAGAGCGACAGCGCGCTCGCGAAAGCAAAGCTGTCTGAATCGAATGAGACGATGAAGACCCGCCTCAAGGAGGCGTGGTGCTACCTGCACTATCCAGTGCAAGAGAGTGCCCAAGCCGATGTCGATTGGGCTTCCGGGAAGATTCCGGCCCAGGATGGGCTGCTGGCACGGGCTAGCAAGAAGCTCGTGGCCGAGGAGGGGTTGCTGACCGAGTTGGGACCGGCGCGGCTAGACCGGGATCTCCAGAAATACATCTGGAATGGCAAGCCGCACCTCTCTCTGAAAGACCTGCGGGAGTACCTCAACCGCTACATCTATCTCCCGCGTGTGAAGAACCAGGACGTCCTGGTCAAAGCCGTGCAAGCGGCCGTGAGTGCCATGATTCCTGGTCCCTTCGCATATGCCGAACGATGGGATGAGAAGTCGGACACCTATCTGGGTCTGGCAATTGAGCGCGCCGGCAACGCCGTTATTGTCATCGATAGCGACAGCGTCATCGTAAAGCCCGATGTCGCGGAGGCGCATCGTCCGACACCCGTTCAGCCGGGGCAGGCGGGCACTCCCGCGGAGCCGGGGGACGGCACACCGGCTACGGGCGAGCAGCCCACTGGCGGCACATCCGAGCCGACTCCCGTCGAACGGAAGCCAACCCGATTTACCGGTATGGTGATGATTTCCGCCGAGAGACCGGCGAGAGACATGCACCAGATCGTCGAGGCCATTGTCGAGCAGCTCACGACACTGCCCGGAAGCGATGTGAAGCTCAGGCTCGAAATCGAGGCCGAGGTTCCCTCCGGTCTCGACCGCGCCAAAGTGCGAACATTGGTCGAAAACGCCAACACGCTCGGGTTTGTCGAAAAGTCCGTCGAATAGCCGAGGTGGACCGCAACGTGGTCGGTCCGTCACGGATTTCGGGTTGCCCGGTGAGATCCTCCAGATGCGTGGCCCAGTGCGCGCGCCAGACTCAGCAGCCGCCGGCATGCGGGGTTATCGTTTCGGGCGGACCAGACCATGCTGAACGGCAAAACTTCATCCGTGAGTTGCCGATAAGCGATGCCGGGAAATTGCGCGACAGTCGTGGCCTCGCTCGTCAGCGTGAGGCCGCGACCTACGGCAACCAGAGACAGGATGTTGTCGCGTCCGACCTGTTGGGAGTGAATCTCAGGATGGCTGCCGAGGCTTGCAAGATGTGCAACCAGGTAGTCGTGGATTTCTTGGCCCGGGGCAACATCGCTCACGATGAATCGCTCCGACACAAGGTCCGGCCATCCGAGTTCAACCTTATTTGCCAGGGGATGATCGTCAGGCAACACGACGAAGACCCTCTCGCACCACAGATGCTCGGTCTCACAGCCATCCCAGGTCTTCGTGCCTGTGATAAAGGCGACGTCGAGATTCAATGTTCGGACGGCAGCGACATGCTCCGCCGGGTTTCCCTCGATGGGATCGACCCGGACATTCGGATGGAGCTTCCCGAACTGCCGCAGCAGATCGAACAGGAATCCGGACGCGAGCGACGAAAAAACCCCGACCCTTACATGACCCTGCTCGGATCGACCGACCGCAGCGACGTCACTGGCGCCGGCGTCGATATGCCGGAGCGCCTTTCGCGCCGGTCCCAGAAACCGCTGGCCCGCAAGCGTCAAGCGAACTCCGCCCGCGTGACGCTGAAACAAGGACGCGCCAAGCTCATCTTCCATGTCCCGAATTCGCCGGCTGATGGCCGATTCCCCTATTCCGAGGGCGCGACCCGCCTTGCGGAAGCTGCCGTGCTCTGCTGCCGCCACGAAATAACGGAGGTGTTGGAGCTTGATGCGGCTCCGCGGCAGCTCGGGTATCAGGATTTCATCTGGAGCATTGTCGCTCGGACGGGGAACGATATTTTCCGCCCCATCCACGATCACAGGTTCCCGTCTGCCCGAGGGTTGCGGCCAACGCCATCCACCGGCCAGGATGGTCGCGCCCTACCCTCGAAGCCGCTTGATGCTCCTGCTGCGCGGATTTCCCTGCGTCGTGTCGTCATATTTCGCCCACGCGAGAAACTTAACGATATTCAGTTAGCGGTATCGTGCAGATTGACATTGCCAACGTCAACGAAAAATGAATGTCATTAAGTAAAGTGTCTGCCAGCAACCCGCCAGCAGGAGAGCGGCAAGTGTGCCAGCCAAAGCGATGACACCCAGTACCGTGGCAAACGACGTGGCGCTGAGCAATGTCAGGTCACACCAGGGGCGGCACTGATGCCCCGCCCGAAAAAGGATGCGGCCCTCGACATTTCCCGGAAAGCAGTCGAGGAGACCATCCGGCTCCTTGGCGACAGGGACGATTTCGATGTGCCACTGGCGGCGGTCGCCGAGGCGGTCGGCTGTACCGCACCCGCTCTCTACGGGCATTTCCGCAACAAGGACGCGTTGCTGCGCGCCGTCCATGATGCCGGTTTCAGGCGGCTCTACGAAGAGAAGCGGGCGAGGGCCAAGCACTTCAGGGCAGAACCCCTCGCCTATCTGCGCGCGTGCAGCCATGCCTATACCCAGTTCGCGTTCGACAATCCGACCCTGTACCGCCTCATGTTTTCCCCGCCGCCGAGCCTCGCAGCGGACCAGGGGCCGCTCTCGACGGATCTCGGTCGGTCGGTGCTGGAGTTGGTGGTGAAGGCCATTCGCGCCTGCCAGAAACAGGGCCTGCTGCCGGGAGCGGACCCGAAGCGCTATGCTTTCACGTTCTGGGCCGCCGTTCACGGTGCCGTCTCCCTTGCGCTGCAAAACCGTGCCCCTGATGAAAAGATCAGGCAGGACGCTGCGCTCGTGGTGGTCGACACTCTCCTGGAGATCATCGCGGCCACTGCTCCTGATCGCAGGTAGTCCCTGTCATAGTCGGCCGCCTGACCTGCTCCGCTTCTCCTTCGTGAAACCCCGGTCGGTGGCGATGAACCGCTCGAGCATCGGCACGATCAGCTTGACCGGGTCTGTGGCAGGCTGACCGGATTCGCGCGCCAGGACCTCGGCATAGGCGACGAGATCGCGATGAAGCGGTCCGGGCAGTTCCACCGTCACCTTGACCGGTCTGTCCTCGACGATCGGTCCGAGTTTCAGTTTCGCCATGATCAACTCCTGTAGGGTTCGAGAACAAGGTCGCGGGTGACGATCACCCGGACCGGGAAGCCCGGCCGCACGGTGAGCGTCGGCGCAACCTGCAACTGGCGCTGGATGATCTGCTGGCCGGCCTGATTAATGGTGTCCTGTGCCCCGTCGCGAATGGCGCGGATCAGGCGATCCTCGTCGCTGGTGGCGAGCTCCGTCCCCACCGAAAGCAGGGTCGATAACCCCGCGGCCTTCATCAGATCCCACCAATGGTAATCGACGCCATCTTCAAGACCGGCATAGCCGCTGGCGTCCGCACCGGGCTGACGTTCCAGCACGATGGAGCGGCCATTGGGCAGGATCAGTCGGTTCCAGACGAGAAGGACGCGTCGCTGGCCAAAGGTCACGCCGGCATCATATTGCCCGATAATGCGGGTGCCTTGCGGGATGAGGAGCAGGTTTCCGGTCGGGCTGTCATAGACGTTCTCCGTGACCTGGGCGGTGATCTGGCCGGGCAGATCGGACCGGATGCCGGTGATCATCGCGGCCGGGAGAACAGCTCCCGCCTGAAGGATGTAGGGCGACGCCGGCGCCATGATGCGATCGAGCGCAACAGTCTGGCGGTCCACAGGGCCGTTGAGGAAAGCCGTGTGCCGATCCTGTCCGGCCGTCGCGCCGGTTTGCGAGTCAAGGCCGAGACCGGCCAGGCTTGGACCTCCGGTGGTAGTTGCCGTGCCTGGAGCGGTCTGGAAGAAAACGCGACTGAGGCGCGCCGCTTCTTCCTCGGCAAGCCGGCGCTGCTCCTCCGGATCGACGGCGGGCGTCGCCACGACAGGTGGTGCGACCGGCTGTCCCCGGTTTTGCGCGTCGAGGATCGGGCCGCCGAGATCACCCGGCAAAGGCGGTCCAAGGACCGGGCCGGTATAATCCCTCGGCAGGCCGGACAGGCCATCGGCCGTAGGGCGGTTATCGGTCGAATAGAGCTCTTCGCCGCTCGTCCCCATGTCTCGGGTCTGGAGAGCGTAGACAAGCGCCCCGCCGATGCCGAGCAACGCAACGGCGCCGACGCCGGCGAGCATCTTGCGGGAAAGTCGCGTGACACGTGGCGGATCTGCGCGCAGCCGCATGGGCGCGACGGCTTCCGTGCTTGTGGTGGTGGCGTTGTCCTTGTTCATGATGGCGAGTCTCCGGTCTCGCGGGCCGGTTGGGCGGCGGCCTGCCGTTGCGCGATCCGGACGATCCTGACGGTCTGTTGGCGCTGGCCACTCCCAAGGCGAAGCTCGGCCGCGCCGAACAGGCGGTCGACGATCAGGATGTTCTGGTGGATGCGGCTATTGACGATCTGCGGCTCGCCATCCGAGCCGAGCACGAAGATCGGCGGCATCTCACCCTGGACGATGCCACGCGGGAAGACGACGTAAACGCGTCGGCCATCGTCGAAGACCGAGATCGGCCGCCACGGCGGGCTGTCGCCGGTCAGGCCGTAGCGATAGTTACGCGCTGCCTCGACCGGGATGACGGGTGCAGCCGGGACCGACCGACGCTGCCCCGCCGCGGTCGCGGGGTACGCCCACGCGACGGCGGGCATGTAGAGCGCTTCGCGGGCGCGAAGCTCGATCATGTAGATGCGGCGATCGGTGGTGATCACCAGATTGGTCGAGATGTCCGGCCGCGTCGGCTTCACCAGCACATGAACCCGCCGGTTCGCACCGCTACCGCTCTCGGTATCGCCGATGATCCATCGTGCGGTATCGCCCGCCGCGATCGGACCGGCGCCAGTCAAGCCCTCACCCGGCTCCAGGGCGATATTGGTAATCTGCCCCGGAGCCGCATAGACTTGGTAGAGGGCGCCTTCGGACCACGGATAAATCTGAATGGCATTGTAATAGCCCTCGCGACGCGGTTCGACGCGGGCGGCGGCATTGGCGTTTTCCACCCTTCCCGCCGGCGTGCCCGCCGCGGTGCCGCCCCGCGCCACATTCCAGGGCGGAGGCGTGTGCAGCGGGCGTGGCCGCTCATCGGTGACAGCCGCCTGTACAACGGGCAGCGGCGGCACGTCGGCATCGTAGCTGAACTGAGGAACTCGATTGGTGGCACATCCAGCCAGCGCCGTCGCAGCCAGCAAGGCCGAGACCGCGGGCTTATGGAAAGCCGAGAAGCCGGACTTACGGATCGGCGTTCGGGTCATTGGCTCATCTCCCGCGACCAGCTGATGGCGTTAACGTAGATTCCGAGCGGATTGGCACGCAGCCGCTCGGCGTCGCGCGGCGTCTGGATCACGATGGTCAGGATCGCGGTCCAGCGCACGGTGGTGGAGAGTTGGCCGTTCTCGTATTGCTGTTCGGTCCAGGCGACGCGGAAGGAATCGGGTGACGCCCGGATCACCGAGGAGACCTCAACCGCCACCTGCTGACGGCCAACGCGAGTGAAGGGGTCATTCGCACGGGCATAGTCGTTGAGCGCCGCCGCTCCCCGGTCGGTCGTCCATTCGTAAGCGCGCAGCCAATTCTGGCGGACAATGATCGCATCGGCCGGAATGGCCCGCACCTGCTCGATGAAGCGGCCGAGATGCCATGCGATCTGCGGGTCGGTCGGGCGATAGTCCGCGATTGCGGGCGCAACGGTCTGCGCCTGACCGAGATTGTCCACCTGCACCACCCAGGGCACGATCGTCCCCTGCGCCGACTGCCAGACCAGGGCGGCGGCGAAGCCGGCCGAGAGGACCAACGAGCCGAAGGCCATGTAACGCCAGTTCCTTGCCTGAACGCGAGCCGAGCCGATGCGCTCGTCCCAGACCTGCGCGGCCTTCTGGTAAGGGGTCTCGGGTTCGGGTGTTTTGCCGTAATGTGTCGATGATCGTTTGAACAGATTCA
This sequence comes from Jhaorihella sp., assembly GCA_047975215.1. Classification (GTDB taxonomy): domain Bacteria; phylum Pseudomonadota; class Alphaproteobacteria; order Rhodobacterales; family Rhodobacteraceae; genus JAGRMG01. The sequence continues at coordinate 19,521 of JBKEDD010000083.1, read as the reverse complement.
TGAGCGGTCGCTTTCGGAAAGATTGACGGAAGAGCCGGAGCCGTGGCTGTCGCCGGAGCGCACGGCATGGCCCGCCATGGTCGTGCCGTGGCCAAGCGCCTGTCGGCGCTGCATCCGCTGCGCCCATGCCGGTGGACCGCCAGCGGAGGCCGAGGCCGATGCGGCGGCGGCATCGCCTGCGCCGCCGACGGTGCCCATGGAAGATGACCCGCCTGTCGCGCCGAACCCGGCGCGAACACCATCGGAGAAACTGGACCTGACGCTCTCGTTTGCCCTGGAAGCGGCGCGTTTCAGCGGCGAGGCGGCGGCGGAACCGGCTGCTCGGGCGACGCCGCCAAGACCGGAGACGACACCTGCCGCACCGGGCTGGCCAAGCGAACCGACGCTATAGGCGGCTGTCGCGCCTCCCGCGGCGGTTGCGCCACCACGGACGGCCGCGGCTCCACCCGACAGAGCGGCCGCGCCTCCCCTTGCGGCCATGCCTGCGGCGGCACCTCCGGCCAGCACCATGCCACCGGCGGCAAGCCCGGTGCCGACAGCCGAGCCGGCGCCGAGCTGCGGCCCGCCCGAGACAAGGCCCGAGGCGATACCGGGGCCGAAGATGCCAAGACCGAGAAGGGAAAGCGCGGCCAGCACGATCGCCATGGCGTCATCAATGGTCGGCGTCGCGCCGCCGAAGCCTGCGGTAAACTGGGAAAACAGCGTCGAGCCGATGCCGATGATGACGGCGAGGACGAGCACCTTGATGCCGGAGGAGACGACATTGCCGAGAACACGCTCGGCCATGAAGGCGGTCTTGCCGAAAAGACCGAAGGGAATGAGGACAAACCCGGCAAGCGTCGTCAGCTTGAACTCGATCAGCGTGACGAAGAGCTGGATCGCAAGGATGAAGAAGGCGAGCAGCACCAGCGCCCAGGCGAACAGCAGGCAGGCGATCTGGATGAAATTCTCGAAGAAGGAAACGAAGCCCATCAAATCAGAGATCGCATCTAGCAGCGGTCGGCCCGCATCGAGGCCGGTTTGTGCGACGCGGCCGGGGCGCATCAGATCGGCCGCGGAAAAGCCGGTGCCAGAAGCCTGGAGGCCGAGACCGGCGAAGCTGTCGAAAACGATGTTCGCGAGATTGTTCCAGTTGCCGATCAGGTAGGCGAAGACACCGACGAAGAGGGTCTTCTTCACGAGCCGGGCGATGATGTCGTCGTCGGCACCCCAGCTCCAGAACAGAGCCGCGAGCGTCACATCGATGACGATCAGGGTGGTAGCGATGAAGGCGACTTCGCCACCGAGCAACCCGAAGCCGCTGTCGATATAGCTCGTGAAGACGCCGAGAAAATTGTCGATGACCCCCATCCCGCCCACGGCTCATCGCTCCCCGTCGACTGCTGGGGCGGCGGGCGCAGGAGAGTGGCCAAGGAAGCGGTCGCGGGACTCTGCCCAGGCCGAAAGGCACTCGGCATCGCTGGTGGCGGCTTCTCCGAGCCGCTGGCATCGCCGAAGCGTCAGGCGCAGAGGATCCGCCTCGGGCTGGAGCTCCGGCGCGGACCTCACCCGCGCCGGTTCCTCTTCCCGGGTCATCTCGATCACCGTGGCGGTGATCGCTATGGCGATGAATATGATCGCCCCGATCCGGGCCAGCATTTTCCCATCCATCGGACCCCCTCCCGGGATCAGTTACCGCCGTTGAACATTTGCGCGTTGCCCGGCTGGTAGCCCGAGCCAGGCGTCAGGAAGCGCTCGCGCTGGATGCGGCCCTGTTCGGCGGCCGTCGCCCGGTCGGCCTCGAGCATGGCTGTGGCGCGGCCATTGGCGGAGATCACCGCGATGAGGTCCGAAAGCTGCTGGGATTGCAGTGCGAGAAGCTGGTTGCCCGCCTGCGTCGCTTGCAGCGCACCGACCGCATTCTGGCTCTGATCGACCAGCGCAGACATCGCGCTGCGATTGCTGTCGATATTGCCGACCACGCCGGCCTGGACGCGCATGGCGTCCTGCAACCCGCCCACGGTGTTTTCCCAGCGGGAACGGGCATCGGCGATCAGCTGTGCGTCGGTGGCCGAGATCGAGAGGTTGCCGTAGTCCTGCTGAAACATCCGGTCGATCTGCTGGACGTCGAAGGCGATGCTCTGGGCCTGGCTCAACAGCTGCTGGGTGCGCTGGATGTTTTGCTGAAGCTGCTGGAGCGACGAAAACGGCAGGTTCGCGAGATTGCGGGCCTGGTTGATCAGCATCTGCGCTTCGTTCTGAAGCTGGGCGATCTGATTGTTGATCTGCTCCAGGGATCGAGCGGCTGTCAGCAGGTTTTCGGCATGATTGGTCGGATCGTAGACGATGCCGCCGAACCCGCCGAAAAAGGCGTGTGCGGGTGTGGTGAGCACCGGCGCAAGCGGCGTCGCAAGCGCCAGGGCGAGTAGCGAGACACGAGTGAAGCGATGCATTTTGGGAAAGGTCACAGGTCGATCTCCTCTTGGTTGAACTCTTCATCGATTGAGAATTCGTCTTGGGGCTCGGCTAGGCTCGCGATGCCTATTGCCGGCTCATCCTCCGGGCCCGAAGGCGGCCGCGGGACGAGATTGGTGAGGCCGGGGATCAGGTCGGCGGCCCAGTCCACACCGCGATGGCGCAGCCAGGCGGCGAGGAAGCCGTCGGTCCCATACTCGGCGTGGATGCGCTCGATGGCGGCCTGATCGGATTTGGAAGACGCGGCGCAAAGCGCGAGACTGACCTCGCTCATTCCCAGCTCGAACAGCCGGTTGCCGCGTCGCGACTGGCAATAATAGTCCCGCTTCGGGGTTGCCCGCGCGAGGATCTCGATCTGTCGGTCGTTGAGACCGAAGCGGCGATAGATGGCCGTGATCTGCGGCTCGATCGCGCGCTCGTTCGGCAGGAGCAGCCGCGTCGGGCAGCTCTCGATGATGGCGGGCGCGATCGCGCTGCCATCAATGTCCGACAGGCTCTGCGTGGCGAAAATGACCGAGGCGTTCTTCTTGCGGAGCGTTTTCAGCCATTCGCGGAGCTGGCCGGAGAAACCGTCATCGTCGAGGGCGAGCCAGCCCTCGTCGATGATGAGCAGCGTCGGGCGGCCATCGAGCCGGTCGCCGATCCGATGGAACAGGTAGGACAGAACCGCAGGCGCCGCCCCCGTTCCGACCAGCCCCTCGATTTCGAACGCCTGCACGTCGGCAGAGCCGAGATGCTCGGTCTCGGCATCGAGCAAACGGCCATAGGGACCGCCGACACAATAGGGTCGCAGTGCCTGTTTGAGGTCACTGGATTGCAGCAGCACGGCGAGGCCGGTGATGGTGCGCTCCCCTGGGGGCGCGGACGCGAGCGAGGACAGCGCCGTCCAGATGTGTTCCTTCACCTCCGGCGTGACGGCGACACCCTCGCGCGCCAGGATCGCGCCGATCCATTCGGCAGCCCAGGAACGCTCATAGGCGTCGTCGATGTGGGCGAGCGGTTGCAGCGACACCAAGGCATCCGACCCTTCGGTCAATCCGCCGCCCAGATCGTGCCAGTTCCCGCCCATGGCGAGCGCCGCGGCCCGAATGGAGCCGCCGAAGTCGAAGGCGAAGACCTGGGCTCTCACGTAACGGCGGAACTGGAGCGCCATCAGCGCCAGCAACACCGATTTGCCCGCGCCGGTCGGGCCGACGACGAGCGTGTGGCCGACATCCCCGATATGGAGGGAAAGCCGGAACGGCGTACTTCCCTCGGTCTTGCCGTAGAGCAAGGGGGGCGCACCGAGATGGTCGTTCCGTTCCGGCCCTGCCCACACAGCACTCAGGGGGATCATGTGGGCAAGATTTAGCGTCGAGATTGGCGGCTGCCGGACATTGGCATAGGCATGACCGGGCAGAGAGCCAAGCCAGGCATCGACGGCATTGACAGTCTCGGCCATCGCCGTGAAGTCGCGGCCCTGAATGACCTTCTCGGCGAGCCGCAGCTTTTCGTCGGCGATGCGCGGATCGGCATCCCAGACCGTGATCGTGGCCGTGACATAGGCCATACCCGCGATGTCCTGTCCGAGTTCCTGCAGGGCCATATCGGCGTCGGCGGCCTTGTTGGACGCATCGGTGTCGACCAGCGCGGACTGCTCGTTGGTCATCACCTCCTTGACGATCGCAGCGATCGACTTGCGCTTCGCGAACCATTGCCGGCGAATCTTGGTGAGCAGCTTTGTCGCCGCGAGCTTGTCGAGGAGGATCGCCCGCGTGCTCCAGCGATAGGGAAATGCCAGCCGGTTCATTTCATCCAGCAATCCGGGCGTCGTGGCCGTGGGGAAACCGATGACGGTGAGGACACGCAAATGTTGATCCCCGAGGCGCGGCTCCAGCCCGCCGGTCAGCGGCTGGTCGGCAAGCAGCGCATCGAGATGCATCGGCACCTCCGGCACGCGCACGCGATGCCGCTTGGTCGAGATCGTCGAGTGGAGATAGGTCAGCGTCTCTGCGTCATCGAGCCAACGGCATTCAGGCATGAAGCCGTCGAGCAGGGCCAGTACGCGGTCGGTCCGATCCACGAAACCGCGCAGCAATTCCCAGGGGTTCACGCCGGATTGCTCGCGGCCCTCATAGAGCCAGGTCTCGGCACGCGCGGACTCCTCGGCCGGCGGCAGCCAGAGGAAGGTCAGGAAATAGCCCGACACGAAATGCGCGCCGGCCTCCTCGAAAGCGGCCTTGCGCTCGGCGTCGACCAAGGCCGATGCGGGATCGGGAAACAGGCTTTCGGGATAGGTCGCGGCCTCGCTGCGCTGCGCCTCGACAAAGATCGACCAGCCGGAGCCGAGACGACGAAGGGCATTGTTGATGCGGCCAGCCACGGCGACCAATTCGGCGGCGACCGAGGAATCCAGGTCCGGCCCGCGAAACTTCGCTGTCCTATGGAAGCTGCCATCCTTGTTCAGCACCACGCCGGAGCCAGCCAATGCGGCCCAGGGCAAATAGTCGGCCAGGCGGGTGGCGGTGCGGCGGTATTCGGCCAGATTCATCATCGCAGCGCCCTCACACCGCCAGGAAAGCCGGGATGCGCAGATGTCGGCGCCCGACCTCGACGAAGAGCGGGTCACGCTTTGCCGCCCAGACCGCCACGAAATGCCCGACGGCCCAGATGGCGAGACCGACCAGCCAGAGGCGCAGGCCGAGACCCACGGCCCCGGCAAGCGTTCCGTTCAGGATCGCAATGGATCGCGGCGCGCCCCCCAGCAGAATGTGTTCGGTCAGCGCCCTGTGAACCGGGACGGTAAAGCCCGGCACGGCATCGAGCTGTTCAAGAACAGCCGCCATCAGATGAGCGCCCCGCCGCCGAACGAGAAGAAGGACAGAAAGAAGCTCGATGCCGCGAAGGCGATGGAGATGCCGAAGACGATCTGGATCAGCCGCCGGAAGCCGCCAGAGGTGTCGCCGAAGGCCAGCGTAAGGCCGGTAACGATGATGATGATGACGGCGATGATCTTCGCGACCGGTCCCTCGATCGATTCGAGAATGCTCTGAAGCGGCGCCTCCCAGGGCATGGATGAACCGGACGCATGCGCGGCCGGTGCCATGAACAGGCTGACATAGGTGACGGCCGCGGCTGTCGCGACGTGACGGCGAATGCGCAAGGCGTGACGGATCATTCGGGCTTCCCTTCTGAACTGGTTGCGGAGGTGATGCGGTAGTCGCCGTCACGGCCGAGCCCATCGACGCGCGCGAGTTCGACAAGCCTTCGCGCGGACCCGCGTCCGGCGAGGACCGCGACCAGGTCGATCGTCTCGGCGATCAGTGCGCGCGGCACGGTGATGACGGCTTCCTGGATAAGTTGTTCGAGGCGGCGCAGCGCGCCGATGCCGGAGCCGGCATGGATCGTGCCGATGCCGCCCGGATGCCCCGTCCCCCAGGCCTTGAGCAGGTCGAGCGCCTCGGCGCCGCGCACCTCGCCGACGGGGATGCGATCCGGGCGAAGCCGCAGAGAGGAACGCACGAGGTCGGAGAGAGTCGCCACGCCGTCTTTCGTGCGCATCGCGACGAGGTTGGGCGCGGCGCATTGCAACTCGCGCGTGTCCTCGATGATGACGACGCGGTCCGAGCTATTCGACACCTCGGCAAGCAGGGCGTTGGTCAGGGTCGTCTTGCCGGTCGAGGTGCCGCCCGCGACGAGAATATTGGCGCGCGTCGCCACCGCCTCGCGCAATGTCGCGCTCTGTTCGGCCGTCATGATGCCGGCAGCGACATAGTCGTCGAGCGTGAAGACCGCGACCGCTGGCTTGCGGATGGCGAAGGCGGGCGCGGCGACGACTGGCGGCAGCAAGCCCTCGAAGCGTTCGCCGGTCTCCGGCAGCTCGGCCGAAACCCGCGGCGCCCCGGCATGCACCTCGGCGCCGACATGATGGGCAACGAGCCGCACGATGCGTTCCCCATCGGCTGCGGGCAGAATCTCCCCCGTATCGGCCAGGCCCTCGGACAACCGGTCGACCCAGATGCGGCCATCGGGATTGAGCATGACCTCGACGACCGCGGGGTCGTCCAGGAAGCGGGCGATGGCGGCTCCGAGCGCGGTGCGCAGCATGCGCGAACTGCGCGCGCGACCTTCTGGATTGTTATGTGAAGCCGCCATCTTGTCCCCGTTCTGGCCGGGAACAATTCGGTCCTGCCCCGACGGGGACGATTAAAAGAACCCGAGTTCGGGTGGATTCAACAACTGTCTTTCGGAGTAGTACTGTAGCGTGCAAATACAGGAAATCGGCGGGATTGCCCGGCGCCACCGGCTGGCTGCACGGCCCCTATAATGGTTCCGATCGCGCGGGACTGACATCCTCGCTGATCTCCTGCCGGAGCTGCGGTCCCGCCGCTAGGCGGCGCCCGAGCGCACCAACAAAGGCTTCATAGCGTTCGCTCGCTTTGGCCCGCGCCGCCTGCGCCGCAGGCTCCGGCAGCGCGGGCGTGCTGGTGAGCCAGAAGCGCACGAAGACGGCCAGGGTTTCCACGGAGATCCCGACATCGCGCTCCAGCCTTGAAACGCGCCGGTCGATCTGGTCGAGCCGTTTGACGATGGCCGCTTCACGGCGTTCGTCGGCATCCGGCGACAGAAAGGACGCGATCGCGGCTTCCGCGATCATCGATCGGGACTGACCACGTCGGGCAGCGAATTCCGCCAACATCGTCATGATCTCGGGGTCGAGATAGACGGAGACCGGAGATTTCTTCTTGCGTGCGGTCATGGCGATCAGAGGTCCATCCCGTCACCGGGATCCATGCTCGCCTGACGCGCCACGTTCAGCCCCATCACCTGCGTGAGGCGCCGGCTGCGGGTTGCATCGTCCTCACCGTCCTCGTCAGGCGGATCGAACTCGTTCTCGATCGGCTTCCTCTTCTTGATCGGATTGGCATGGCTCAGCTCAGGCTGATGCCGGCGCTCGGAGCCGGTCGGATCTTCATCCGGATCGCCGGACGTCTTCGTGGTCGTGTCGAACAGCGGACGTTGCGGCACCGGCAAGGCGCTCCAATCGTCGGACTGTGGCTTGTCGGATCGGACCGATTCCGGGGGAGCGAGGACGCGCTCCTTGAAGCGCACATCCTCGAAATAGCGGGCCTTCTTCGCGCGGATCGGCGGGGTACCTGCTAGCATGACGATCTCATCGGAGGGCGGAAGCTGCATGATTTCACCAGGCGTGAGCAACTGGCGCGCCGTCTCGGATCGCGAGACCATCAGGTGCCCGAGCCAAGGTGAAAGCCTGTGGCCGGCATAGTTTTTCATCGCCTTCATTTCGGTTGCCGTGCCGAGCGCATCGGACACGCGCTTGGCCGTTCGCTCGTCGTTGGTGGCGAAGCTCACGCGCACATGGCAATTGTCGAGGATCGAATTGTTCGGGCCGTAGGCTTTCTCGATCTGGTTCAGAGACTGGGCGATCAGGAAGCTCTTCAGACCGTAGCCCGCCATGAATGCCAGGGCGCTCTCGAAGAAGTCGAGCCGACCGAGAGCCGGAAATTCGTCGAGCATGAGCAGGAGCCGATGCCGACCTGCCTTGATCTGCAAATCTTCGGTCAGACGGCGCCCGACCTGATTGAGGATGAGGCGAACAAGGGGCTTGGTCCGATTGATGTCGGACGGTGGCACGACGAGGTAGAGCGTCGCCGGCATTTCGCCCGCCACCAGGTCGGCGATGCGCCAGTCACAGCGGCGCGTCACCTCGGCGACGACGGGATCGCGATAGAGACCGAGGAACGACATGGCGGTGGAGAGCACGCCTGAGCGCTCATTGTCGGACTTGTTCAGCAGTTCGCGCGCCGCGCTGGCGATGACAGGATGCGGGCCGGCTTCGCCGAGATGCGCAGTCTTCATCATCGCATCGAGTGTCGCTTCGATCGTGCGCCTGGGGTCGGAGAGGAACGAAGCCACGCCAGCGAGGGTCTTGTCGGGTTCGGCATAGAGGACATGCAGAATGGCTCCGACCAGCAAGGCATGACTGGTCTTGTCCCAGTGATTGCGTCGTTCAAGACTGCCTTCGGGATCGACCAGGATATCGGCGATGTTCTGGACGTCGCGGACCTCCCATTCACCGCGCCGAACCTCGAGCAGCGGATTATACGCCGACGAATCCGGATTGGTCGGATCGAAGAGAAGCACCCTGCCGTGCCGGGCGCGAAAGCCCGCAGTGAGCTGCCAGTTCTCACCCTTGATGTCGTGGACGATTGCCGAACCTGGCCAAGTCAGGAGCGTGGGCACAACCAGGCCGACGCCTTTGCCAGACCGTGTCGGCGCGAAACACAGGACATGCTCTGGCCCGTCGTGACGAAGATAGGCGCGATCGAAGCGCCCGAGCACGACACCATCGGGATCGAGGAGTCCCGCGGCCTTGACCTCATCGGGTCGCGCCCATCGGGCAGAACCATAGGTCTCCGCATTCTTTGCCTCCCGCGCTCGCCAGACCGACATGAGAATCGCGACGGCAATAGCGATGAATCCGCCCGATGCCGCGATCATCCCGCCCGTGGCAAAGATGCCCGGCGCATAGGCTTCATAGAAATACCACCACCAGAAGATCGCGGGAGGATAATAGACCGGCCAGCCAGCGACCCGGAACCATGGCGATCCGAGCTGCGCCTGAAACCCGAGCTCCCATGCCACGTATTGTGTCGCCGCCCATGTCGCGACGAGGACGATCAGAAAGACGATGATGATCTGGCCCCAGAGAATTTTCGTCGCGGACATGGTGGTTCCTTCCTTTGAGCGTCAGAGCTCGAGGCCCCGTTTGCGGCCGAAGCTCCAGTCGACGCCGCCGTCGCCCCGCGCGACGCCCGAGACGTGGCGGCCGAGATTCTTTTCGAGCGAAGGGGACCAGGGCACGAGCTGGAAGCCGAGGCCGTCGTCGATAATGGCGAAGCGGCCGGATGCCAGCGCCAGTCGCTGCCGGTAGGTGCCGGAGACATAGTCGCCGCCGGCGGCCCGGTTGAACGGCAGGCCTGTCTCGGCCGCCAGCTTGCCGCCAAGCGCGTCGAGTTCCCTGTGCCGCAGCGTGTCGATCAGGTTGCGGCTGAAGACGATGCGTCGCCCCTGACGCTCCGCCAGCCCTTCCTGCAAAAGGCGCTCGGCGCGGCGATCCATCGCTTCGCGAACCTCGGCGCCAAAGCCGCCGGAGGAAAAATCGATCCGCTCGCGCGCGACGGCCTGCCGGTCCAGCCAGGTCGCGCCGGACGCCGAAATCTGGCCTTGGAGGTCGAGATCGGAACGCACGGCAATCGCCACTCGGCGCTGCCCCCTGGCATTGTCGAAGCTGCGAAGCTCGACGATCGATCCGGGAGCGCTGTCGCCCGCGGCATTGAGATCGGGCAGCTTGATGTGATGGGTCCGGCCATCGACGCCATCGACCACCGCATAGGCGGTCCCCTTCAGTTCGTCATCGAGCCCGCGCTCGACCAACCGGCCGATGACTGGCGTGTCGAGACTCTCGGCGGCAAGCACATAGCCTGCGGCGCCACGCTCAATCCCCTTCTCGGTCAGAGCCCTGTGCATGCGCTTGATGATGTCCCCGCGCTCGCCCAACTGCCGCAAGGTGGCTTCGGCATCATGGCTGACCGACCATTGCCCGGGGCCGACCTGCTCGGCGAGGCCGAGCGATTCCAGCTTCCGTAGCCGCCCGATTTTCAGGGCCTGGTATTCATCGGGCTGACGGTCGGGATGCGGCGCCAGGTCGATCGCGCCGGCATCGCGGGCGTCACGGACGAGTTGGCGGTCGAGCTGGGTCCAGCGCTCGGCATCGATCTGCAGTTCGAGGGCACGCCGGATGTCGTGATCGGTGCGCGGCCCCAATTCCATGGTGATGAGATCGCGCGCCCGGTCGCGCATCCCCTCCTTGATGTAGTCGCGCGAGATCACGAGGTCCTGCCCGTCGTCCCGAACGCCGCGGACGATCAGATGGACATGGGGATGCTCGGTGTTCCAGTGATCGACGGCCACCCAGTCGAGGCGCGTGCCGAGATCCTTTTCCATCTGCCCGACGAGATCGCGCGTGAAGGATCTGAGATCCGACATCTCGAGCGCGTCATCGGGTGAGACGATGAAGCGGAAATGATGTCGGTCATCGCCGCAGCGCTCGACGAAGGACCGCCCGTCGGCAGCCTCTGTCTCCGGCCCAAACAGACGCGCCTTTTCCCCGTCCCGGGTCACACCGTCGCGGCTCAGATAATCGAAATGCGTTCCCAAGGGCGCGGCGCGACCGGAATGGCGCACGACGCGCGCCTTGACCACGGCTCCCCGTGACCGAGCGGTGATAAATCGATTGGCCTGAATGCTGGCCCGCCGCCCATGCCCGAAACGCGAACGGTTCCCGGAAGAGATGCGGCCGGAACGCGACACCGATCCCCCAGCCTTCTTGGCCGCCGCGAGCGCCTGGGCGATGAAGGGGCGCACTTGCTGTGCCCGCGTCGAGCGGATGCGGCCTGGGCGGATGCGAAACTCGCGCTCACCGGCCATGACCCCGCCCCGCAATGTGCGAAAAGCCGAGCAATTCCGGGCAGATGAGCAGTTCCGGCACATTGCGCTGAGACGCCGCAATGTGTGAAACGCGCTGGAAAACCCAATAAAAACAACCGACCGTCCGGCCCGCAATGTGCGGCCTTTTATCCTGCCATCGTCCGGTCGTGGTGCTCGCACCCGACCCCTGCGCCCTCCATGATGCGCAAAAGCCCGCCAGAACACGATTGAGCATTGGGCCGGTCATGGCGCATCGCCCGTGTCTTGCGCGGCGACGAAAATGCCCTCCGCGGCGCCCTGATCTGCTCCGGGAACGAGGGAATGGGCGCCTTGCTGCGGCGCGTTGTCCGCAGCTTCGCGGCTGAAATCGTGCGCCACGAAGAGTGGCGCTTCGCGCCAATCGGGCGGCCGTGCAGGTGTTTCGGAAGCCGTGCCGGGCAGCGCGGCCGCGCCCAAGATCGGCGCGAGGGTCGCGACATAGGCGCGCGTCTCTGCGGGCAGAATGCGACCGTCGGAGAGGTATTCGTCGTAACGGCCCGGGCCGGCATTATAGGCCGCCAGCATGGCCGCGACGTTGCCGTAGCGGTCGAACATTTCGCGCAAGTAAGCCGCGCCCGCGAGAATATTGTCGCGACGATCGAAGGGGTCACGGCCGAGCCGGTGACGTTGGCGGAGCGCGGTCCAGGTATCGGGCATGATCTGCATCAGGCCCATCGCGCCAGCCGATGACACCGCCCGCAGATCGCCCGCGCTTTCGACGCGCATCACCGCGCGGATCCAGTGCTCCGGAATGCCGAAGCGGAGCGCGGCTTCCGCGACAAATTGGGCGTTCGGATCGCGCAGAACGGCCTGAGCGGCGGGTGCGGCCGGGACCTGCGCCAGTGTATCGGACGCGAACGGCATCGACAGGCCGAGAAGGAGAAGTGCGGCCGTGCGCCGGGCGGCGCGAAGCCGCCCGAACGCACGACCCTGGCGACGCCGGAAACGAAGCTGCGGCATCGCTCAGTCCTTTGCGTCGCGCTTTGGCGCGCGGCTCCAATGCAGCGACCACGATGTCGCCTCAGCGCCGTTCTGGAACATCGCGGCGCGGATCGGATGCGGCAGGGCGGGATCGTCGATCAGCACCGAGAGATAGTCTCCGGCCTTCTCGCCGGTGCGCGACCAGGCCGCGCCGACCTCGGGTCCGGTGTCATCCGAGCCGAGGTGAACACGGTGATCGGGCGCGTTCTCTACCCCTGCGGTATCGACCGCGACGACGGCGATCTCGCTGTCGAGCGTGAGGGTCTGGATGCGGCCGACGAAGCCGGATTTCTGCCGGGTGAACTCACCGATTTGCGGCATGGCATTTTCCTTTCCTGTGCGGCGGAGTGGGCCGGGAACGGACGGCATGTCAGCTCCCGTGCAGGCGTTTGCCGCGTTGACGCCTGCCATTCGAAACGGTCGTCGCCGTTCTCGTCGGTCCAGATCGGCACGACGCGCGCGGTGACGGATGCGAGGGGAAGCGGTCCGAAATAGCGGCCGTCCAGGCTGTCATCCGCGTCCCAGTTCATCAGGAACACGTCGCCATCGGCGATCACCCGGCAGCCCTGCCAGGAGGGCAATTGGCGGCCCCGGCTGTCGCGTTCGCGGGCTTCGCCATAGGCGTGATCGTAGGCAATGATCTGCGCTCCCTTTCGGCACACTTGGGTGCCGGGGAGCGCCAGAACGCGCTTGATCAGGGGAACGCCGCGCGGGAGGTAGCCGCGCGCGTCGAGGAAGCCCGCGAGATCGTCCGGCGGCATGACCGCGACAAGATCGCCGGCCTCGAGCCGTCCCACAGGGCGAACCAAATAGAGGCCGATCGGCGCGCTGGCCGAGGCATTCCAGATGAAGCGGGGACCGTGCCCGGTCCGAAGCGGCGCGACGCTCAGCGCGCCCGCCGCTACCATGGCTCTGACAATGGCGCGGCGGCTCATGGCTGGACGCTCCGCCGTTTCAGCCAGGCTCGGTGCTGGGCTGGCGCATAGGAACGCGGCCGTTCGCCGGCGGCGAGCCGGTTGTGGACGTGCCGCCAGTGATCGGGCGAGACCTCCACCGCATCGATACCCGCCGCTTCGATGGCGTCGATGATCTGAAGCATACGCTCCACCTTGGGCCAGCCATGGGCTCGCAGGAGAAGGACGCCGCCGGGATCGACGAGCGGCAGGGTCTGATAAGTCTCGCCCGGCGTCGGCGCGCAAAGGATGTCGAGCCGGGACTCGACCGTTCCATGTTCGTTGGCGGCCCAGCGAACGAGCGCAAAGCTGGAGCCCGGCCGGAAGGAGAGGACACGCCGGCGGCGGTCCAGGATCTCCTCACGTACAGCCATGCCGAACCGGATCCAGTGTTCGACCAACTTCTCGACCCAGATCAGTTCAACAAGAGTGAACCGGTCGGCCATTTGCGCGGAGCGCGCCTGACCGGGTGTCGTGCTTGGGGTCATTCGCCATCTCCGCTGGTTGGGGGAAATTCCCGCGCGAGGAGATCGCGCAGCATGTCGGCGACGGTCGTGCCGCGCCGGAAGGCGGCGATCTTGATCCGCCCCCGCATCTCGGGCGTCACGTCGATGGTCAGCCGGGCGGTATTCGTGGCCGCATCGCCGCCTTGCGGAGGCGGTCCGGCCTTGATCCAATGTTCAGGATCGGCTGGCCGGGTCGCGAAGCCCCTTCTGCTTGTCCGGGCGCTCATGATGCGCTCCGGGGACTGCCGAGATACGCCACTTCGGCCGCCAGCGCGGTGATCTCGCGCGCGGCCGCGCTCTCCCGGTTGAGTTCCCGGACGATCCGCCCGGATTGCGCAGCCGTGGCGAAAGCGATGCGCTGACCGATGCGTGTTTCCAGCGCCGGAGGGTCATGGTCCGCGAGCGTTTCGGCGGTATCGCGCGCCAGCACAGTGCGCGCGCCGCATCGGTTCAGGACGAAGCGAGGCACCAGTTCCGGCCGGTAGATGCGCGCCTCCGAGATCAGCGCCAGCATTTCCGCCGACGCCCAGCCGTCAAAGGGAGACGGCTGCACCGGGATCAGCACCATGTCCGCTGCCAGCAGCGCCGAGCGCATGAGTCCCGCCACGCGCGGCGGCCCATCGATGACGACGAGATCGGCATCCCTGACAAGCGCGGGGGCTTCGCGATGCAACGTGTCTCGGGCGAGACCGATCACGCTGAACAGGCGTGGCAGCCCCTCGCGAGCGCGCATCTCCGACCAATCGAGCGCCGAGCCTTGCGGATCGGCGTCGATGAGGATGACGCGCCGTCCTTGCATGGCCCATTCGCCCGCGATGGCGAGCGCCAGCGTGGTCTTCCCGACGCCGCCCTTCTGATTGAGCAAGGCGAGGATCATGACGCGCCTCCCGAGGGGTCGTCGGAAGACGTCGTGGGAGTGCGACGACGGACGGCGAAAGTGTCAGCGGTGGCGCTCCGATCCAGCGCCCGGCGCTTGTCGCCGGACGATACTTTCAGCGCATTGCCGACCTTCACGATGAGCTTTTGCACATCGCGTCTGCGCTCTTCAAAGTTAGATTCTTCGTTAGACTCTAAGTTAATGGCGCGATTTTCGACGCGATTTCCGTGCGTTACGCCCTGTTTGGGTTCCCGATAGCACGAGCCCCGGGTTCCCGATAGCACGATTGTCCGGGTTCCCGATGGCACGAGGCCATCCACAGGTTTTGCACAGGGTGGGCTAGGCTCGAAGGCCAACAACATCCGGCCGCCGTATTCGATCTCGGTGAACAGCGTATAGCCGGGGAGCGGCTGACGCCGAATGATGTTGCGTAGTTCGAAGGCGAAGCGCTTGAACGGCGACAGGCTGCCCGATTTCTGGTGAAGGTGGCGGAAGTCGAATCGCCACCCGTCCTTCTGCCGGCCGCCATGCTTGCGGACGAGCCGGTAGAGCCAGCGCTCGAGTCCGCCCGTCAAATCGAAATAGGCCCGGTCGATCGTGAGGATGAGCGCATCGTCGAGGACGGCCTGGTAGAACCAGTCCGGGACGATCATCTCGACGCCGTCAGGTCGGCCTTTGCGGTTGGTCCGCTCCTGCCACTCATTGATCCAGGAGAAGCGGTGGCGGCGTCCTTCAGCGGTCTGACGAAGTGTGGTCGAAATCGTTGTGGATTGCAGCCGGTCCAGTGCCGCCTTCAGGCGCCGATAGTCGCGCAGGCTGGTGCCACGGCCGATGAAGGTGAGAATTTCGTAGGGCGTCGCCATCATGAGCCGCGAGGTTCGCAGCCCGGCATCGCGTGCTTCCACGATCTGGCTCGCGGCCCAGATCAGGATGTCGGCGTCCCAGATGGTCGCCATGCCGTGGTCCGGCACCGCTTCGACGCGGATCGAGACGGCGCCCGCGTTGAAATCGATCGGCGCGATCCGATGGGACTTCGAAAGGGAGAAGAAGGGATAGGCCATGAGATCCTGCGCGTCTCGTGGCGCGAAATCTCCCGGAAGCGCTCTGAACAGATCGAGCTGCCCGCGCTCCGACAGAGCTCGACGCCGTCCTGTCATCAGCGGACAGAGCGGACCGCCCGCGGTGAGGCCGGCGGCATCTGCCGCTTGGCTGGAACCAGCTGGCCGCGCGGATCTGTGGTGGAGGTCACCGCGCCGCGGTCGGCCCAGGCTTTGAGATCATCGACGGAATAGACGACGCGCCCGCCGAGCTTGTGATAGGCGGGACCAGTACCGTAGGTGCGGTGCTTCTCGAGTGTCCTGGCGGACAGGCTGAGAAATGCGGCCGCCTCTTTCGTCCGCAGGTAGCGTGGCGGCAGAACGGCGGGATCAGGATGCATGGATCGAGCCTCCGTGAGGTTGCGGGACGCCGCAGAGGACCAGCGGCGATTTGCGACCACGGTGGCGGAGAAGGTTCGGCGGGGTGGATGGGGAAGATTGGGGGCGAAGAATCCCCACCCCCCGGGCCGAGCGGCAGGGTCAGGCCTTGCGTTTGTGCCGGAGCAGCCTGCGGTAGCCGCCTTCGATAAGAGCGGAGGCGCTCTCAATCAGCCCGATGACCGTGTCGCGGAGCGTGGATGTTCGCCAGGGCTCCGAAGCGATGCGCTCGGAGCCGAACATGGCAATGGCGATCTCCCGGTAGGTGGCGCCGTTGCTGCGGCCATCGGCCGCCTGCATCATCTGGCGCATCCGCCGTCGCTGATAGGGTGTGACGCGCGCGTCGTGCGGGACTGGCCCTGCGTTCGCAGCATGCCATAGACGGAGAATGGCCTGAAGCCGGTCGGGTAGATCGTTGTCGAAGGGCAGAACGATGGAGGGTGCGCTGCCGACGTCGCAGCCAGTCAGATACAGGACTTGCGCGTCGGTATAGGCCTCGTGGATCGCATACAGGCCCTCCGGGCCTTCACGGCCGTCAGCAGGCGCGAGCGGAGGCGGCGGCGGCAGGAACGACGGCGCGGTGTCGATGAGCAGAACGGCCGGATTGACCAGCGGCGACCAGACGACCTGTTGCTGGAGAACGGAAAGGCTCGGTCGAGCCGGGAAATCGCAACCCCCATAGATGCTGGGCGTCATCGGTGTAGGGGTTTGTCTCCGCATGCATGGCGGCGAGTTCGGCGAAATGCTCCTGATAAGGTTCGGAGCGGCGCAGGCATTCCCAGGCAAGCCCCTCGACTGAGAGGTTGTCGTAGAACTCGTAGCGATCGCTGTCGCTCCACTGGGATGTGTCTGGTCGCATCCTCCCCTCCTCGCTCTGCCGGAACGGTCGAGTTGTTCAACGATTCCAGCATCATCCGCTTGCGGGAAGATCGAGGGAGGGCATTGAGCGATGCCGCTTTGGTATCGCTTCACGGCCCAGCCTGACGTGTCAATGCCGGGGTGCGGATTGCCACAGGAGGTGACGATATCCGGTTTGGGTCATCCATCTCGCTCGCGCCAGATGGCTGTCATGGACGCGGCGCGCGCGAGCCGGCTCGAGGCGAGGGTCAATCCCGAACAGGACTTCCACCGCTTCGGTCCATTCGGCGCCGTCGGCGGCGGCGTCCAGGAGACGCATGTAAAGCTTGATGTGCGTCCGGTCGTAGGCCGTCAGCTCCTCGACATCGGGAGCATCATCCTCGAATGGCTGGATCATCGAGGACATTCCAGCCGCCTCGGGGACAAAATAGCCGTCGGGTGAATGGCTCGCGAGCGGTTACAGGTTGTAGCTGACGGCGAAAGACGCGCTCGCGCGGGCCAAGTATTCCCCGACCCTTTACCGGCGTCCTTTTTCGTCGCGATCATGAACAAGCAGCACTCCCTGTCCGCGTTCGGTCGACAGGAGAACTATTCCAGCTGCTTCAAGGGCCCGGCGAACCTGATCACGCGTAGTTTCGTAGACCTCGAGCCGGTTTTCGGATTCGAGGCGCTTTAGCGCTGTCAATGATACACGGGCCTTATCTGCGAGCGTCTCCTGTGTCCAACCCAGTAATGCGCGTGCGGCCCGCGACTGTCGGGAGGTGATCATACATGATCACCTCCCATCGCGACCGGCGCGCATTCCAGAACTACGACTATAATAGTCGTTCTGTTCCGATCTTCTATCTGAAATCCCAGGTCTTGAGTCCGGCTTTGCGTGCGCCCTGGCTCAACGCTTCCGAATCGATTCGGCGGCAGCGACCCAGGGGTGACGGCTTTCCTGCCAGCAGGTAGAAAGGCCCCGACCTCTCGGCCGGGGCGTTGCGCGCCTTAGTCGCCGTTGCGGCGGTTCGGGCGGGACCAGATGAGGGAGTAACCCTCGCCGTCCTCGTCGTCGAAGAGGTTGGCGTAGATCGGAGCGGTGAAGCTCGGATCGTCCAGCTTGAGGCCCAGATAGTCGCGGCCCTCGTTCGAGCGCTTGGACCAGGCTGCGCCGATCTCGGCGCGGCCGACCAGGACCCGGTGGCTGGGGGCGTTCTCGCCGGTGGTGCGAAGATCGGGAACGATGCGCACGCCCTTGGCCTGGACGCTGAGGGTGACAATTTCGCCGGTGAATTCGTTCGAGCCGGTCTTCTTGAAGGTGCCGATGGTCGCCATTTTAAGTCTCCGTTTTCCGTTTCGAGTCCGCACCATTGCGGCCTCGATGGCGATCGACAGGACGGAGACGATCGCTGGCGCACCCCCGCGCAGCAGGGGGCTGGACAGCAAAGGAGGAACTTTCTTGTCACCGCGAGGAATGACGGTGCCTGCACCGGCAGGGGAAGAAAGTTGTGACGGCGCTGTTGCGCTGAAGCGGTCGAGGCGCTCGCGCGGTCTTCGGCCAGATCAGGCCATTGAAGAGGCCGTTTGGAGCGGTTGAGAGACGGGGAATAAAACGGAGACGATGGCGCCCCAGAGGTCCCAGGAAGGCCAAGCCCGACCGGCATCACGGCCAGCCCGTTACCCTTCGTCCCAGGCCTTGCGCGTCCTTCCATACGAACGGTTCCACCGGCATTGCCCCCATCGCCGGGTTCAGGATCGGCAGGCGAGTGCCGGAGCTGAGATCTTGCGCTCCCGTTACGGCCGCGCGCGGGCCTCACGCCGATCCGGGTCGTACGCTCCGATACATCCCCATCTGCCTCCTGACGGGGATGGCCGGTGTCACACTGCGCTAGCTGTCCGTCCAGCTGCTGCTACGCGTCGTCACGCGCGCACAAAGTTCCGGTCTGCCGGGTCGGCGGCCGCCCATCCCGCGAGCCGGAGGAAAGCCGTCACGCCCACGGCGATCGCGCCAATGATCGCAAACACGAGTTGCCAGGTCTCGGACGGCATCGCGAGTTTGACGATGCCAAGCGTGGCATAGAACCCGGCCAGGACAGCGGGAGCGACGAAGACCAGGGCGATCACTATGCGCGCCCAGAGTGGGCGGACGAGCATGAGCAGACCCTGTGCGACGGCCAGGGTCAGCCCCGCCGCGAGGAGGCCGACGAGCCCTGCGCCGAGCCACCCCGCGCCTGTGCCATAGGCCCAGGTTCCGGCATTCAGGCCTATGAGGAACGGCAGTGCAAAGACGGCGAGGTTGAACAGCAGCCAGCACATCATGCCGATGGCCGCAATGGAAACGAGGATGCCCAGAATGATCATGGTGGTGGCTCCGTGCAAAAGGTTGAACGGTCGCGCCTGCCACCACCTCCACGGCGCAAACAAGGATATAGCATGAACATGCCTGCCTCGGCGAGACGGAAAGGCAGGTCCGTTCGCGCGCCTTCGACCTGAGAAGGCCGGAGGGCAGCGCTCATGCGCTGCCCGTGCCGAAGCGATAGACCGGGATACCCATCTTGCGGGCCTTGTCGGCCAGATTGTCCTGGATGCCGGTTCCCGGGAAGATGATGACGCCGATCGGCATGGTGGCGAGCATCTGGTCGTTGCGCTTGAATGGCGCGGCCTTGGCGTGCTTCGCCCAGTCGGGCTTGAACGCGACCTGCGGCACCTTGCGGTTGTTGGCCCAGGTGGAAGCAATGCGCTCAGAACCTTTCGGCGTACCGCCGTGCAGGAGCACCATGTCCGGGTGCTTGGCATGGACCTGATCGAGCTTTTCCCAGATCAGCCGGTGGTCGGTGGTTTCGCCGCCCGAGAAGGCGATCTTCGGCCCGGCGGGCAACAGAACCTCGTTTTCCGTCCGGCGCTTG
>JBKEDD010000082.1:0-17203 GCA_047975215.1 Jhaorihella sp. | reverse complement strand
TGAAGGCGCAGGGCAACTGGATGCTCTTCCTGCCGCCCTACAGTCCCGATTTGAACCCCATTGAGATGGCATACTCCAAACTCAAGGCCCACCTGCGAAGGCTCAAAGCCCGGACATTCGACGCCCTGTTCCAATCCGTTGCCCAAACCTGCGACCTGTTCCCTCCGGAACAGTGCCGAAACTTCTTCAGGGCTGCCGGATATGTTGCAGATTAAATGGATGTCGCTCTAGGAACGCGCCCCGACTCAGGCCCGCACGGTGCCGTCGCCCGTCACCAGATACTTGAAGCTGGTCAATTGCGCCGCCCCCACGGGGCCGCGTGCATGCAGCTTGCCGGTGGCTATGCCGATCTCGGCGCCCATGCCGAATTCGCCGCCATCGGCGAACTGGGTCGAGGCGTTGTGCATCAGGATGGCACTGTCGAGCCTTTCGCAGAACATATCGGCTGCGGCCTGGTCCTCGGTCATGATGCAGTCGGTATGGCCCGAGCCGTAGCGGCGGATATGATCCATCGCATCTTCAATGTTTTCAACCTGTTTCGCGGCAATATTCATGTCGAGATATTCGCGCCCCCAATCCGCGTCGGTGGCCGGGACGGTACCCGGCAGCGAATCGAAGGCGACACCGGCATGAACCGTGACCCCGGCACCGGCCAGGGCCGCGATCACCTCGCGCCCGATGCTTT
The DNA here is from genome assembly GCA_047975215.1 of Jhaorihella sp. GTDB lineage: Bacteria > Pseudomonadota > Alphaproteobacteria > Rhodobacterales > Rhodobacteraceae > JAGRMG01. Next base: position 16,518 of record JBKEDD010000082.1, on the reverse strand, counting down.
CGGCCACGTCGCGGTGAATCAGCAGGCATTCGGCGGCGCCGCATATGCCGGGGCGGCGGGTCTTGGCGTTCAGCACCACGTCGAGTGTCTTTTTCAGGTCGGCGGCGCGGTCCACATAGATATGCACGATTCCTTCGAGATGGGCAAAAACCGGCACCCGCGCCTCGCGGCTGACCAGCCCCACCAGCCCCTTTCCGCCGCGCGGAACGATCACGTCGATAGTGCCGGTCATGGTCAGCATCTCGCCGACCGCCGCGCGGTCACGGGTCGGCACCAGCTGGATCGCGGCCTCCGGCAGGTTCGCGGCGCGCAACCCCTCGATCAGACAGGCATGGATGGCGCGCGATGAATGAAAACTCTCGGAACCGCCACGCAGAATCACCGCATTGCCCGCCTTCAGGCACAGCGCGCCGGCATCGGCGGTGACGTTGGGCCGGCTTTCATAGATCACGCCTATCACGCCCAGTGGCGTGCGCACCCGGCGTATATGCAGACCGCTGGGCATGTCCCATTCGGCCAGAACCTCGCCGACCGGGTCGGGTTGCGCGGCCACGTCGCGCAGACCGTCCGCCATGGCACGGATGCGGCTCTCGTCCAGCATCAAACGATCCATCATCGCATCCGACAGCCCCTTGGCGCGGCCATAGTCCAGGTCTTTTTCGTTGGCGGCGATGATATCGCCCCGCCGCGCCCATACCGCGTCGGCGGCTGCGATCAGGGCGGCATGCTTGCGCTCAGCCGAGGCAAAGGCCAACCCTGCCGCCGCCGACTTTGCAGCCTTGCCGAGGGTCTGCATCATCGCGGGAATGTCTTCGATATCTTTCATGACGGGCACCCTCATCTACGCATTGCTGCGTAAAAGGTTTGCCCGCCCCCCGCAAGGGACGGAACGAACAGCCTGCTGTGCAGATCAGGGTAGATCAGACCTGTTTCTTGCGCCGCACCAGGGCGAGAAGGCCCAGCCCTGCGGCCCGCAACGGCATCCCGGCCGGCAACGCGACCGGGGCAACCAGCGTCAGGCTGTCGATCCGAAAGGTCGCCGCCCAGACTGGCGTTGAAACAAGCCCGAAAGCCGCAGAACGCAAAAAATGTTCTCGCAGAAAACACCTCCTGATCGTTAACTTCGCCGGCTTCGGGGTGGTCGACGGTTTGTCAACAACTGGCCCGTCAGGCCCGGGCCATGTCGTCGCGGTGGATGAACACGGCTCGGCCGGGATAGCCAAGCAGAGATTCGATATCGCGGCTGTGATGGCCCTTGATCATGTCGGCCTCGGCGGCGGTGTAACGGCTCAGGCCCTGGCCAAGCTTGCGCCCTTCGGGATCAATCAGCGCCACGGGATCGCCGCGCCCGAAGGTGCCGGCAACCGAAATCACCCCGGCGGGCAGCAGGCTTTTGCCATTGGCCAGCGCCGCGGCAGCCCCGGCATCGACGATGATTTCGCCCCGCGGTTTCATCGCCGCTATCCAGTTCTTGCGCGCGGCGCGCGGATCGCCCTGTGCGGCGAACCAGGTGCAGGGTGCGCCATTTTCCAGCGTTTTCAGTGGGTTGAGCGTTGATCCTTCGGTGATTGCCATGGCGCAGCCCCCCGCCGTCGCCATGCGCGCGGCCAGCAGCTTGGTCTTCATGCCGCCCTTGGACAGGCCCGAGCCCGCATCGCCCGCCATCGCCTCGATCTCGGGCGTGATCGTGTCCACCTGATCGAACCGGGTGGCCGCCGGGTCGAGCGCGGGGTTGGCGGAATAGAATCCGTCCACGTCCGACAGCAGGATCAACTGATCGGCACCCACCGTCACGGCCACCTGCGCCGCGAGCCGGTCGTTGTCGCCATAGCGGATCTCGTCGGTGGCCACGGTGTCGTTTTCATTGACGATGGGCACCACGCCGAAACCCAGCAGGGTTTCAAGCGTCGCGCGCGAATTGAGATAGCGGCGGCGGTCGGCGCTGTCTTCCAGCGTCACCAACACCTGGCCGGTGGTAATGCCGTGCGGCGCAAGGGCTTCCTCGTAGGCACGGGCCAGGCGGATCTGGCCGACAGAGGCGGCGGCCTGGCTTTGTTCCAGCGGCAGATCGCTCTGCTTCAGCCCCAGCACGCCGCGCCCCAGCGCGATGGAGCCGGACGATACAAGGATAACATCCGCCCCCTGCCCCTTGATCCAGGCGACGTCCGCGGCCAGCGATTTCAGCCAGTCGCCGCGCAGAAGCCCGCTGGAGCGATCGACCAGCAGGGCCGAGCCGATCTTGACGACCAGCCGTCGCGCTTCGCTCAGGGTCGCCATGGTTCGCCATTTCCCGCCGGACGGCGGCGCAGCCGGTCCGCGTCGATCCGCGCGCGCAGGGCGCGCAGCACTTCGCTAAGCCCCTCGCCGCTGACGCCAGACATCGCAAGCACCGGCCCCCCCGCCACGGCCTCAAGCTCGGCCCGCGCGGCGGCGCGTTCATCCTCGTCAAGCGCGTCGATCTTGTTCATTACGGTAATGCGTGTCCGGTGCGCAAGATCCCCGCCATAGGCGTGAAGTTCGTCGATAATGGTGCGGTAGTCGTCGGCGATGCTGGCAGATGTGGCATCGACCACATGCAGCAGCACCGCGCAGCGTTCGACGTGACCGAGAAAGCGGTCGCCGATCCCCCTGCCCTCATGCGCGCCTTCGATCAGGCCGGGAATGTCGGCAACCACGAATTCGACCCCATCCACACCGACAACGCCCAGGTTGGGATGCAGCGTGGTAAAGGGATAGTCGGCGATCTTGGGGCGCGCATTGGATGTGGCCGCCAGAAAGGTCGATTTGCCGGCATTGGGCAGACCCAGCAGGCCGGCATCCGCGATCAGCTTGAGACGCAACCAGAGCGTGCGTTCAGCCCCTTCCTGCCCAGGATTGGCGCGGCGCGGCGCCTGGTTGGTCGAGGTCTTGAAATGCAGGTTGCCCCAGCCGCCATTGCCGCCGCGCGCCAGTTCGACGCGCTGTCCGGCACGGGTCATGTCGGCGATAAGGGTTTCCTGATCCTCGTCCAGGATTTCTGTCCCGACCGGCACGCGAAGCACGATATCCTCGCCGGTCTTGCCGGTGCGTTGACGGCCCATGCCGCCCTGCCCGTTCCGGGCAAAGAAGTGCTGCTGGTAGCGAAAGTCGATCAGCGTGTTCAGCCCGTCCACCGCCTCGGCCCAGACCGACCCGCCATTGCCGCCATCGCCGCCGTCGGGGCCACCGAATTCGATGTACTTCTCGCGCCGGAAGCTGATGCAGCCGTTACCGCCCGCACCCGAACGGATATGCACCTTTGCGAGATCGAGAAATTTCATGAACGTTCCCTAGCGCAAAGGCCGCTGCGGCCACAATCAGAGTTTTCGGCTATAGGTCCAGGTCGGCACCGTGGCATCGCGCGCCACGCAGTAGCTTTCGGCGTCGCCCAGGTACTGAAACCCGCAATTCGTCAGCACGCGGGCCGAGGCGGGATTGTCCTGAAACACGCTGGCGAACATCGCAGCACTCCCGAGCGGGTTCGCGGCAACCAGCGCCTCGACCGCCTGGCGCGCGATGCCGCTGTTCCAGAACGCCGGAGCGACCCAATATCCGATCTCGGACTGGTCGCGGTCCATCCGTTGCAGCGAAATCACCCCCATCAGTTCGGCACCGCCCGACTTGGTGCCGTCCATCGCCCAGATATCTTCGTCGCGGTCCTCGGCCAGCGCACGGGTGACGAATGCCTCGGTGGTTCCGGGTGGCAGCGGATGCGGGATCGAGGTCGTCATCCGCGCCACCCGCGCATCGCCGGCGTAATGTTCGATCAAGCCCATGTCGGAACGCCGCAGCGGCCTGAGATCGAAATTTTCGGTTTCGACCGCAGGTTGATTGATGATCTGAACCAGTTTCATGAATGCGTTCCTCCTCAGAACATGGCCGTTCGGCGACAACCGGCCATGCCTCTCCCGCAATCTCACGTATTTACGGTGTCGGCGTTTCTCAAGGTGCACCGACGGGAAAGGGGACCGGCCGTTGCTTGCCGGTCCCCTGAATGTCTTTCCGAACCTTCGGGAGCGGCTTACTCGGCGGCACTGGCCACTGGCAGGACCGAAATGTAGGTCCGGCCCTTGAGACCCTTGCGGAAATTCACGGCGCCCTCGGTCGTGGCAAAGATCGTGTGGTCACGGCCCATGCCGACGCCTTCACCCGGCCAGAACCGGGTTCCGCGCTGGCGCACGATGATGTTGCCGGGAATCGCGGCCTGGCCGCCATAGAGTTTCACGCCAAGGCGGCGGCCGTCGGAATCGCGGCCGTTACGGGAAGAACCGCCTGCTTTCTTGTGTGCCATGCTCTCTCTCCTTAGCCTTTGGTCAGGTCTTTGGCTTGCTCGACCCAGCCTTCACGTTCGATCCGGCCCTTGAACGTCAGTTTCTCGTCCATCTCGGCGATATCGGCCTCACTCCATGCCGCGATCTGGGCAAACGTGGTGACACCGGCGTCATGCAGCTTTTTCTCGAGCGCCGGCCCGACGCCCGACAATTTCTTGAGATCGTCGCCACCGGCTTTCGCGTTGGGCGCTGCGGCTTTGGCTGGCTTGGACGGTTTCGCCGCCGTCTTGCCGGCCGGGGCGGCGCCCGTACCGACCGAACCCGCGCCGACGGCCGCCTTGACGCCGGACTTGTCCGCGCCGGAGGCCAGGATATCGGTGATGCGCACCAGCGTAAGCTTTTGGCGATGGCCCTTTGTACGCTGCGAGCCGTGCTTGCGGCGGCGCTTGACGAAATGGATCAGCTTTTCACCCTTGACCTGCTCGACCACCTCGGCCTGAACGGCCGCGCCGTCGATCAGCGGGGAACCGATGACCGGGGCATCGCCGCCCAGCATCAGCACATCGTTGAACTGGATCGTTTCGCCGGCATCCGCAGCAAGTTTTTCGACCCGGAGCGTATCGCCGGACTGAACCTTGTACTGCTTGCCACCGGTCTTGAGGACCGCAAACATGCGTCTTTCCCTTTCCTTGCCGCGTCCTGTGGCCCCCGGTTCCGGGCGTTGGTGGCCTTCGCGGCCGCCTCGGACAGCGCGCCCTCGCGGGCGACATGATAACGAAACCCGGCACGAACAGAGTCGGCCGGGATGTGCGCTTATGGCCGGATCGCAAAGAGGTGTCAACCCCGTGCGCAGACCGGTTCGACGCCGGTTTGGCGGGCGGCCGGCCGACGCGGCGAACCAGGGGTTCGGATGGCCGGCGCTAAAGCTCGCTGGCCGACATGGCCTTGGCCACGGCCAGTCCCAGCGCGTATGAAATGTCGCGATACATCACCTCGAACCCTTCGAAAAGGGCCGCATTCAGCGCCTGGCCGGCCTCGGTCCGCGAGAATGCGTTGTATTCCTCCAGTTCGGCGTCCGACAGCGGCCGGTAGGCCATCAGCAGAAAGCCGTACAGCCAGTTTTCGGTATCGGCGCGGGTTTCTTCCTCCCCGGACCAGACATCGGCAAGAATGCTTCGATCGTCGAGCTTCATCGCGCCACCATCGGCCATGCCGCGATAGAACTGATAGGTCGCGTTCATGACCCCGGCGACGTTGCGTTCCAACAGATCGTTGATCGCGACAAAGCGGGCCACGGCGGCAAGGCGGCTATCGCCGCTGCCCTGAACCTGGGCGTGCGCCGCCCGCGCGACCGCCTCGACCTCGGGGTCGACCATGGCGCGGCGCGCCGCGGTTTCCAGCGTCAGGATGCTCTGACCGGTCGCGCTTTCGAAAAAAGCTATGCTGGCGGCGATCTCGGCCTCGCTCATCGTCTCGTGCAGGGCGCGGACCATGACCGCCTTCATGCGGCCTGCATCATGTATGCGGCGAACCTGCTGCGCCCACCATGCGCCGCCACTGGCGCCGAGCATGTCGCGATCCAGATCGCGGCCGTTCGCCTCGCCTTCCTCGCGCAGCACGGCAACCACCTCGTCAAGCCGCAGCACCCCGCCCAGACGCTCGGCCGACGCTGTTTCGGCGCGCGGGGCCACGGCTGAGACAAGCAGGGCAAAGACCGCAAGCGCCGCGACCCGCCGGTAAAGACCGCGCGCCATTGCGCCCGCGCGGGCGATCATATGTCGCGGCCCGGCCGCAACCCCGGCATCCGGGCCGCCAATGCCTCGAACCGGTTCGCCATGATCTCGTATTGCACCGCGTTCAGCAACTCGTAGACCTTGCGCATCTCGGGCTGTTCCAGCGCCTCGGTATAGGTACGCAGATCGGCATCGGAAAAGCCCCGATAGGTATAGGCGGATCCGGCCAGCGCCGACTGCTGCATCGCCCGGCGCAACTGGCCCTCGCTGCGCTGCATCATCGCACGCAGTTCCTCGGGGTCGGCGCGCAACTCGATCACGCCCGCCGCGCTGGCCGCCATGAGAAACCGAAACTGGATTTCCTGCAATGCCCGCACACTGGTACCCGCGGTATCGATCGCCCGGTTCATCCGTTTGAGCATTTCAAGGCGCGGCGACCCCTCCTCGACCAGCCCGGCGACGATACCCATCCCCTCCCGTTGCTTGGCCTCGTCATCCTCCATCATATGCGCGGCGTTTTCGGCCCTGACCAGGCGCTGCCCCAGATCCGAGGCGTAAAATTCAACGGCATGGTTCAGGATGTCCTCGCCCAGGGTCTGCTCGAGGATCGACAGCGCCAATTCGCGCATCGCGCCGGTATCGAACACCTCGTCGGTCAGACGGGTCCATTCTGCCCCGAACTCGCCCGCGTCCAGGCCCAGAATCACGGGCGCGTCGGCGGCCGACAGCGCGATACTGTCCAGTGCCACGTCAAAACCCGTGACATCCAGAAAGGCCTGGATCCGGTCCCGGTCGGCGGCGCGGGCGGACCCGGCCGCCAGCACGACCCCGAGCAGCAGCACCGCGATCACGGACACGAGGCGGGTTCGGACGGGGCGGGACCGGCGACGATGGCGAAGGAGATGTGTCATGCGCTGAATCGTAGGCGTTTTCCCGGCCCGCGCAAATGAAAACCGCGGATCGGCGATGTTCCGCGAAAACGGCCTTGCCACGGGCGCCGTTCCCGACTACACGCCACCCCCAGACCCCCGCGGAGAGGTGCCGGAGTGGTCGAACGGGGCGGTCTCGAAAACCGTTGAGGGTGCAAGCCCTCCCAGGGTTCGAATCCCTGTCTCTCCGCCACTTGCCTTTGATTTCATTGAGAAATTCGGCAAGTCGCCAAATCTACTCACAATCTACTACTCGTTTTTGAATGGTGAATTTGCGGGTTTGGTTAATCAGGGGTGATTGTCCCAACCGCATTGCGCGCATTGCTCAAAGTACGCTCCGTCCGGCTCGATTGCTCTGTCGTACCATGTTCGCATGTCTCGCGAAGCGCAGTTTGGGCACTGACTAACCCGGTCGATCCGCTCCCGGCCAAGTAGTTGAACGTAGTGCTTGAGTATCGCCTCTTCCGCATCGGCGGCGACCAACGCAGAACTTTGCCCTGCATTTCGATGGTGAGTGAGCCAGTTTACAAGCGGCCAAGCTTTTTCGACCATCGCTTTTAGGTACGCTCTAAGTTCGGCGTTGCGCGCACCGGGCAGTAAGTGGTGCGCGAGTAGCTTGTTCCACTCTACGACCGCCGCATCTTTAGGTCGTTCTTCAAACTCGACGTCGCCAAGGTGTCTGCGTACAGTCCCGACCAGTGTCACTAGACACTCACGCAACTGCATCCCGACCGCTTGATAGTCTACCGCCTCAACAGCACGTTCCAAAAGTTCACACGCTTGTTCATGTCTGCGAAAAACTTCATCGAATGGGGTTTCAAATCCTTCACCGCCGTCCCTTGAACGGCTCATAACCCGCGCCATCAGCCCGATATGAAATGAGAGCGTATAGTCAAGACTTGGAAAATGTCTCTGTAAGTAAAGGTTAGTTGGGTTTGTAATTACCCACCAACGGTCTTTGTCTGTGACAACATCCCACATTTCGTAAGGTGTGCCGAGAACGAATTCTGTTTTGATCCGTTCTACGTTTTGCACGTCTTCGTCAGGGGCCTGACCATTTATGTAGTCTGCAATGTCCTTATCTGCGTAAAAGTCGCGTTCAGGACTATATCGCCCAAGTTGATCTGCTGGAAGCGGATGATCTGGCGGCAATGTGCAATCTGAGCTTTCGGTCTGTTCTTCCGACATAAAATTCCTGCTGGAACAATTTGAATTGGCAAGGAAGATGCGCCGTTCCCCGCGAGCGTTCAACCCCAAAATAGCCCCGACGAAGCGAGGCAAGTTGGCACTTAGGGAAAGCTTGTCAGGGGTGTTCGCACAGGGCCGCGACGGTGGGCCGGTCGGCAACGGGCAGTGCCCACAGGGGCACCGCAAAGACCGCCAGGGCGGCAAGGTCAAGGTCGCCTACGCAAGCCCGAGGCTATCGCAGAGACACCGATGCTCTGGACCTCAAACATGCCGACCGATGGCGGCACGGGCAGCGATGAAAGTAAGATCATCGCGGGCGACTGGTCTCAACTCATGATGGGGCTGCGGTCAAATAACTTACCCGCCGGAGGCAAAGCAAGGCCATGCCGTGCGCGAATCCGTTACCCCAGATGTTACCCCCAAGTCAGAACCCGCCAAGGCCACTGAAAGCGGCTTAATCTAAGTTATTGTTTTTCTTGGGATTTTTGGCTCCGGCGGTAGGGATCGAACCTACGACCAATTGATTAACAGTCAACTGCTCTACCGCTGAGCTACGCCGGAACGGTCATGGCGATATAGCAACCCCGTTTTGCGGCGTCCAGTCGGTATTGCGACAAATCCGGCAAATTTGCCGCCATCGCTAGGATCGGCGCGAAAAGCGCGCGGTGGCGGACAGGTCTCCATCGGGCTCGACGCGGCTTTTTCCTGTAAGGTCAACAAGATGGGCGAACACGTTGCGTTCTGCCGCGGGCAGAAGGGCGGCGGGTGTTTCGGTGTAGATCGCCGCCGCCAGGGCGCGGGCCGTGGCCGGGGCATCGGCAAGGGCCTCGAGGATCGCCGTCTCGCGGGCCTCGCGATGCGCGATCAGCCAGTCCAGGCGCGCGGCGGGGTCGCCGACCGGCGCGCCGTGGCCGGGATGGAACGTCTCCCAGCGCCGCGCACGCAAGCTTCGGCAGGAGGCCATGAAATCGGTCAGGTCGCCGTCGGGGGGCGATACCAGCGAACTGGCCCAGCCCATAACGTGATCGGCGGTGAAGCACGCGCCCTCCCAGGCCAGCGCGATGTGATTGCCCAGGTGGCCGGGCGTGTGGATCACCTCGAGCGTCCAGCCGTCGCCTTCTATGGTCTGGCCGTCCGCCACCGCGATGTCGGGGCGAAAGGCCGCGTCGATGCCCTCTCCACCGCCGGCCAGCCCGTCGCGCGCCAGCCGCTGCATCACCGCGCTGCGCCCCGCCTGCGGCCCGCCGAAGGCCAGGACCGGCGCGCCGGTCCGCGCGCTCAGCGCCGCGGCCAGCGGCGAATGATCCACATGGCTGTGGGTGACGAAAACATGGGAAACCGACTGGCCCGGGCGCAGCGCCGCCAAGATCGCCTCTAGATGCGCGGGGATATCCGGCCCCGGGTCGATCACCGCGAGATCGCGGTGGCCGACAAGATAGGTGTTGGTGCCGCGATAGGTCATCGGCGACGGGTTGGGCGCCAGGATCCTGCGCAATCCCGGCGCCAGGTCGACCGCCACTCCGGGCGGAGGATCGAAATCGTCGGGGGGCTGCATCCTGCCGGTCCGTCCCTGCCCGGCCGCGCGCACCCTGCCCCGGTGCGCCGGCCCTTTCAAACTCGTGAGCGGCCGGCCTTCAGCCGGCCCGATCGCGGCGACCGATCCGCCCCCGCCCGGCCCCGTGTGGTGCGGGCGGGGCGCCGGGGCATCGGCTTTTCGCGCAGTTCCTCGCGAAAAGCGTTTCCACTTTCCCGACTGCACCCTAGGCTTAGCGCATGTCGTGGACCTGGCTCAAACATTATTTGCCGCGCAGCCTTTATGCGCGGGCGGCGCTGATCCTGATCTTGCCGGTCATCACGCTGCAACTCGTGGTGTCCGTCACCTTCATCCGCCGCGATCTGGAGGATGTGACGACCCAGATGACCATGACCATCGTGCGCGAACTGCAGCTGATCGCCGATCAGACCGGCAGCACCACGGATACCGAGGCGCTGAACACGCGGATGGCGCCCTTCCTCGACACGCTGCGGCTGAAGATGCGCTTCGTCAATCCCGGCGAGGTCCCGCAGCGCGACCTGATCAGGTGGTACGACTATTCCGCCCGCATCGTGCGCGACACCCTGCGCACGGCTATTCCGGAAACGCTAGCCGTCGGATTTCCCGACAACCGCGATGTCCTGCTGTATTTGCAGACGGCGCTTGGTCCGGCCGAGGTTGTCATCGGCCGGCGCCGGGTGACGGCGGCAGCGCCGCATCAGTTGATCGCCAGCACCCTGGGGTTCGGTCTGCTGATGACGACGATCGCCTTTCTGTACCTGCGCAACCAGTTGCGCCCGATCACCCGGCTTGCCAATGCTGCCCAGGCCTTTGGACGTGGCCGCACCCTGCCCTACTGGCCCTCGGGCGCAACCGAAGTGCGCGCCGCCGGCAGTGCCTTTCTGGACATGCGCGGACGGATCGAACGCCATATCGAACAACGCACGCTGATGCTGTCGGGGGTCAGCCACGATCTGCGCACACCGCTGACGCGGCTGCGGCTTGGCCTTTCGATGCTGGACGAGGACGACGCCGCCCCGCTGCTGCGCGACGTGGACGAGATGCAGCGGCTGGTGGATACCTTTCTCGATTTCGCCCGCGGTGCCAGCGAAGGCGACCCCGAGCCCGTGGATCCGCAGGCGCTGGTCGCCGCGATCGTTGCCGATGCGCAACGGGCGGGCCGGGCGGTGGAGCTGGTCGAAACCGAGGGTGCGGGCGAAATGATGCTGCGCCCGCTGGCTATCCGGCGCGCCATCGAGAACCTGCTTGAAAACGCGGTGCGCTATGGCAACCGCGCCGAGGTTTCCGTAACGCTGACCGACCGGGCGCTGCGCATCCGCATCGAGGATGACGGCCCGGGCATTGCGCCCGACATGCGCGGCGAGGCGGTCAAGCCGTTCACCCGGCTGGATCCGTCGCGCAACCAGAACCGCGGCGGCGGCGTGGGGCTGGGTCTGGCTATCGCCATGGATATCACACGCGCCCATGGCGGCACGCTTCGGCTGGGGGAAAGCGACCGGCTCGGCGGGTTGCTGGCCGATATCGTGATCGGGCGGTGAATGCCGTCACCGCCCGTCCGGCGGCCACGCCGGGCCGGGTCAATGCCGCGCGCCACCACCCGACACACGCGCCCAGACCGGCGCCAGGATGCGCGTCACCAACGGGATGAAACAAAGGCCGAGGCAAAGGCCGAACACCCCGTACATCGCAGCCGTGGCAAGCCATCCCGCCGCCGCCTTCCACGCCTCCGGAAGCGCCTGCACCGCATGGCCCGCGAGGTCGTGAATGGTGTGGCCGGGCCAGCCAAAGCCCAGCACCTCCAGACCGTGCACGATGATCGAGCCGCCGACCCACAGCATCGCGGCGGTGCCGACGACGCTCAGTACCTGCATCAGAACCGGCATCGCCTTGACCAGCCCGCGCCCCATGGCGCGGACCGGCGCACCGCTGCCGTTGCGCGCAAAATACAGCCCGACATCGTCCATCTTCACGATAAGGCCGACCGTTCCGTAAACCGCAACCGTCACGCCGACGCCCACCACCGCGAGCGTCGCCGCCTGCATCCAGACGTTCGGCGCCTCGATCGCCGCCAGCGCGATGGTCATGATCTCGGCCGACAGGATGAAATCGGTCTTGATCGCACCCCTGACCTTCTCCTCCTCCAGATGCCCCGGATCGCGCACCGACATATCTTTCTCGACATGGGCATCCCCATGCGGAAACAGCAGATGGAATATCTTCTCGGCACCTTCGAAACAAAGATAGCTGCCCCCCAGCATCAGAAGCGGGGTGATAAGCCACGGCGCGAAGTTGGCCAGCAGCATCGCCGCCGGCAACAGCAGCACGATCTTGTTGAACAGCGAACCGCGTGTGATCCGCCAGATGATCGGAAGTTCGCGCGCCGGGGAAAATCCATGCAGGTATTTCGGTGCCACCGCCGCGTCGTCGATGATGACCCCCGCCGTCTTGGCGCCGGCCTTGCCCGCGGCCGCAGCGATATCGTCGACCGACGCCGCCGCAACCTTGGCGATCGCCGCGACATCGTCCAGCAGCGCCAGCAGACCGCTCATGTCCCGCCTTTCCCGTGCATCCGTTCCCGGCAAACTAACCAATCTGCCCGCGGGGGCAAGCATTGGCGCAACCGGGCGGCGTTTGCGCAAACACCCCCATCGCCGCCGTTTTGCCCTTTTGGACAGGGCCGGCGCCTTGTATATGCCCGCCAATCGGCATCAGTTTTCGGAGATCTTGGCCATGACCATCAATGTCGGCATCAATGGCTTCGGCCGTATCGGCCGTTGCACGCTGTCCCACATCGCCGCCAGCGGGCGCGACGACATCAAGGTGATCAAGGCCAACGCCACCGGGCCGCTGGAGACCGCGGCACACCTGCTGCGCTATGACAGCGTGCACGGGCGCTTTCCCGGCAGCATCACGACCGATGGCGGACGGCTGGACCTGGGCGCCGGCCCGATCGAGATGTTCTCGACCTACGATCCCACCGAACTGGACTGGTCGGGATGCGATGTCGTGCTGGAATGCACCGGCAAGTTCAACGATGGCGAAAAGGCCAAGGTGCATCTTGAACGCGGCGCCGGCGCGGTGCTGATCTCGGCGCCCGCCAAGAATGTCGAAAAGACCGTGGTGTTCGGCGTCAACGACGAAACTCTGGCGCGCGGCGACCGGATGATCTCGAACGGATCGTGCACCACCAACTGTCTGGCACCGCTTGCCAAGGTACTGGACGAGGCCGTCGGCATCGAGCACGGCATCATGACCACGATCCATTCATATACCGGCGATCAGCCGACTCTGGACCGCCGCCACAAGGATCTCTACCGCGCCCGCGCCGCCGCGATGGCGATGATCCCGACCTCGACCGGGGCGGCCAAGGCACTGGGCGAGGTGCTGCCCAAGCTCAAGGGCAGGCTTGACGGCTCGGCGATACGGGTGCCCACCCCGAACGTGAGCGCGGTCGATCTGACCTTCCGCGCCGCCCGCGAGGTGAGCGCGGAGGAAATCAACGAAGCCGTGGCCGCCGCCGTCAAGGGCCCGATGGGCCGTGTGCTGGCCTATGATCCGGAACCGAAAGTATCGATCGACTTCAACCATACCGAGGAAAGCTCGATCTTTGCCCCCGACCAGACCCGCGTGGTCGATGGCCGCATGGTCCGCGTGCTTGCGTGGTACGACAACGAATGGGGTTTCTCGGTGCGCATGGCCGACCTGGCCGTACTCATCGGCCGGCTGAACGCCTGACCTCTTGAGCATGTGCGCCTGGCCGGATAGGACTGGCCCGGCGTCGTGCTGTTCGGGATTGCGCCGATGACCAACCGTATTGCCCTGATACTGGGTCTGATCATTCTAGCGGCGGTTGCGTTCGACATGCTGGTCTTCGGAACCCGGCATGTCGTGTTCCTGGGCAAGAAACTGTTCGAACTGACCGAATGGCTGGCGTTCTGGCACTGAGCGGCGGTTTGCGCCCTACCCGGCCAGCCGCTCCAGCAATGCCTCGTTGACCCTTGGCGTGATGAACTTGGACACGTCACCGCCCAGGCGGGCGATTTCCTTGACCAGCTTGCTGGCGATGGCCTGGTGGCGCGCCTCGGCCATCAGGAACACGGTTTCGATGGAACTGTCCAGCACCCGGTTCATGCCGACCATCTGGTATTCATACTCGAAATCCGCCACCGCCCGCAGGCCGCGCACGATGATCTGCGCGCCAACGTCGCGGGCGCAGTCGATCAGCAGATTCTCGAACGGATGCACGACGATCTCGGTGCCCGTCTCCTCGCGCAGCTTGACGCATTCGGCCTCGATCATGCCGACACGTTCTTCCAGCGTGAATAGCGGCCCCTTGTCGCGGTTGATCGCGACCCCGATCACCAGCCGGTCGACCAGCGTTGCCGAGCGGCGGATAATGTCCATATGGCCCAGAGTGATTGGGTCGAACGTGCCGGGGTAAAGGCCGATGCGCATGGGGCGGTCTCCTGCGGTCCTGCTGATGCTGCACACGCAAACACGACCGCGCCGGGATTCGCAAGGAAAACGCGGCCCGCAAAGCCCGGATCAGAAGCCCTTGATCATGCTTTCCAGCGCACCCTTTTCCATTTCGAGTTCGGTCAGTTGTGCCTTGACCACGTCGCCGATCGACACCAGCCCGATCATCCTGCCATCCTCGACAACCGGCATGTGCCGGAACCGCCCCTTGGTCATTTGTTCAAGCAGTTCGCGCGCCGAGGTATCGCGCGTACAGGTGACGACCTCGCGCGTCATGTAGTCCCTGACCGGATGATCGAGACACCCCGAGCCGATCTTGGCCAGTTCGCGCACGATGTCGCGTTCCGAAAACACGCCTTCCGGCGTTGTGCCGTCCGCAGAGATGACCACCGCGCCGATCCGCTTTTGCGCCATCAGCGCGGCCGCCTCGGCAACGCTCGCAGAGGGCATGACGGTCAGTGTCTCGGCAATCGCCTTGGAATTCAGTATCTGTTGTACGAGCATCCCGGAACACCTCTGCAAATCTCTTTCTTTTCTCAAAGCTTGCCGCAATGGGCGGTCAAGTCAAGTGGCCGCTTCCAGCCTCGCCACCTCTTCGCGCACACCCTCGCAAAGCCGTTCGGAAAACCGGTTCAGCCTCTCGCTGCGCTGGTCGCCCTGATGGCGGACCAGATAGAACGCGCGCGTCAGGCAGATTTCATCGGCAAGCACCTTGCGCAGCGGCCTGTAGGACGGCAGGCAGAAATCATGCGCCACGCAAAGCCCCGCGCCCTGCATTGCCAGCTTCAGTTGCACCGGCACCGAATTGGATGCCAGCGGCACGCGTTCGACCCCGAGCGCGGTCAGATAGTCCAGTTCGGCATCGAAAATCATGTCGGGAACATAGCCGATCATGCGCCGCCCGCGCAGATCAGCAATGGTTTCGACCGGCGGATTGTCGCGCAGATACCGGCGCGATGCCACCAGATGCAGCCGGTAGTCGGTAATCTTCTGCACCAACAACTGCCCGGCGGTGGGCGCGCTGACCGTGATCGCCATGTCGGCCTCGCGGCGCGACAGGTTCACCACGCGGGGCAAGGCCACGATCTGGATGTCGAGATCGGGGTTCGCCTCGCCGATCCGGGCGCAGACCTGTGGCAGCAGGTAGTTGGCGCACCCGTCCGGCGCGCCTATGCGGATCTGCCCCGACAGGCTGCCACTGGGGCCGCTCAGCGCCTCGCTGGCGGCCCGCATCGCCTGTTCGGCGGCCTCGGCATGAGCCAGCAGCCGGTCTCCCGCCGCACTCATCGCATAGCCTTGCGGAGACTTGACGAACAGCGGCGTGTCCATGGCCTGTTCAAGCCTTGCGATGCGCCGCCCCACCGTCGCGGGGTCGAGCCTGAGCACCCTGCCCGCCCCGGAAAGGCTCTCTTCCCGGGCCACGGCCAGGAATATCTTCATGTCGTCCCACTGCGGATCCATCCGTCCCCCTATGCGGTATTGCAAGACCTTTTTGGAATCTTGCCCCTGTTCCCGGGAAATTTGCAACTCTATCTTCGGTACGAGACGCTACGCGAGTCGATTTTCAGGAGGGCCGAACCGATGAAGGAACTGACGCATTACATCAACGGCGCCCATGTGAAGGGCCAGTCAGGCCGTTTTGCCGATGTCATGAACCCCGCCACCGGCGAAGTTCAGGCCCGCGTGCCCCTGGCCAACGCAGAAGAGATGGCCTTTGCCGTCGATGTCGCCGCCGATGCCCAGCCGGGCTGGGCCGCGACCAACCCGCAGCGCCGCGCGCGGGTGCTGATGAAATTCGTCGCGCTGCTGAACCGTGACATGGACAAACTGGCCGAGGCGCTGAGCCGCGAACACGGCAAGACCTTTCCCGACGCCAAGGGCGATGTTCAGCGCGGGCTTGAAGTGGTGGAATACTGCATCGGCGCGCCGCAGCTTCTGAAGGGCGAATATACCGACGGCGCCGGCCCGGGCATCGACATCTATTCGATGCGTCAGCCGCTGGGCGTCACCGCCGGCATCACGCCGTTCAACTTCCCCGCCATGATCCCGATGTGGATGTTCGCCCCGGCGCTGGCCTGCGGCAACGCCTTCATCCTGAAGCCTTCCGAACGCGACCCATCGGTTCCGGTCATGCTGGCCGAACTGATGGAGGAAGCCGGGCTGCCCAAGGGCGTCCTTCAGGTCGTGAACGGCGACAAGGAAGCCGTGGATGCCATCCTGAACCACCCCACGATCCAGTCGGTCGGCTTTGTCGGCTCGACCCCGATCGCGGAATACATCTATGCCACGGGCTGTGCGAACGGCAAACGGGTGCAGTGTTTCGGCGGCGCCAAGAACCACATGATCGT
>JBKEDD010000081.1:0-12971 GCA_047975215.1 Jhaorihella sp. | reverse complement strand
TGTTGCCGTTGTAGCGCGGATGGAAGTTCACCTCACCGCCGATGGTCGGCACGCCAAAGGAATTGCCAGAGCCGCCGATGCCATGCACCACGCCGGAGACCAGGTGCCGCGTCTTGGGATGCGACGGCTCGCCGAAGCGGAGCGCGTTCATGGCCGCGATGGGCCTCGCACCCATGGTGAAGACATCGCGCAGGATGCCGCCCACGCCAGTGGCGGCACCCTGGTAGGGCTCGATGAAGGAGGGGTGATTGTGGCTTTCCATCTTGAAGACGATGGCATCGCCGTCATCGATGTCGATGACGCCGGCATTCTCACCGGGCCCGCAGATCACGCGCGCGCCTGTGGTCGGCAGTTGCTTCAGCCATTTCCTGGAGGATTTGTAGGAGCAGTGCTCGTTCCACATGGCCGAGAAGATGCCGAGCTCGGTGAAGGTCGGTTCACGCCCGATGATCTCGAGAATGCGCTGGTATTCGTCCGGTTTCAGGCCGTGGCTGGCGATCAGATCGGGCGTGATGGCTGGTTCGTTCATCGCTGGTGCTGTTCCCGGGGCTGGCGGTGTCGGCGCCGCTTGTAGGGCAAGGGCGCGCCCGGGAAAAGGCCAAAGCGGTGCGGCCTACCAACGCTGGCCGACATAGATGTAGGTCAGCCGGTCATCGTTGCTGTTCCACGACATGTCGACCGAGAAATCCACCGGAAATTCGCGTGACAGGCGGAACCGGGCGCCGACGCCCGCGGCGCCCAGCGTGCCGTTCCGGTCCAGCGCGCCGAACGACGGGCCGGCCTGACCGAGGCCGGCGAACGCCACGGCGCCGAACCGTCGGCCCAGGCGCTGACGGATCTCGAACTGCACCGAGGCCGACCGCCGGTCGAGGTATTGCGTCGCGGGAAAGCCGCGGAAATTGTCGTTCAGGCCCGGTGCGCATTTTTCGAAGAACGGGGCCGAGGCCGAAGCGCCGCAGACCGACACCCGGCTTGCCAGAACCGTGCTGCGGCTTAGCGAAACGAAGGCGTCATAGTTGGCGTATGCCATTGCGTAGTCGCGGCGAAATCCGTTGACCGATCTGCCGCCGAGCGCCTCCAGCGTCGCCCGCGCGCCGCGGGTCGGATAGTCGGAATCGTCGCGCGTATCCCAGTCGAGCGCCAGGCCAAGCGTCACGAGCTTCAGGTTGATATCGGGTGCGATCTGGGGCGGCAGCAGCCCAGCCGCCGGGGCGATGCCGCTATCGAGATAGCGCAGGGTCGGGCCGATCGAGAAGTCGGGCGTGAAGCCGTAGGCCAGCTTGAGGCTGAACAGGTCGCCGCGCTGGCGGATCGGCACCGGGCCCAGCGGCGTGAACACATCGTAGTTCAGCTCGGCGCGGCCGACAAACATCTGCGACTGCCAGCGGTTATCGGAAAAGGCAAGCTTGCCCAGCAGGCCGAATCCGGTACTGCCATTGCTGGTCCGGAACGCGCCGAGCGCGATGTTGGAAGTGTCGGATTCGGCGTCGTTCCGGAACAGATAGGCGCCGCCAAGGGCCAGGCCGCTGCCGATCAGCGGGCTCTTGAACGGAATCGGTGCCAGGATGAACGACCCGCTGCGAAAACCGAACCTTGCGGCCGAACCCGAATCCTTCAGCTTGTCGGTTTGCTGTTCGACCACGCCGGACGCCGCGGCCGGCGGCGCCGTCAGCAGACCCGGCCCGGTCCAGGGCAGCATCAGGGCGGCCAGCGCCGCGACACGAAAGAGGCGGTGCAGAAACGGCGCCGAGGCGCCGTGCGGGGCAGGGGGGCGATGCATCTCCCTGGTTTTCCTCTGCGCGGAACGGCACCGCTTACTACGGCAAAACCGGCCGCCGAAAAAGGCCAATCGTCATGCCCGGCGCGGTGTCGGCAGCGCATGGCGGTGCCACGCCATCATGCGGGTTTCTGTCATTCGCCGCGTGGCATCCGGGCAGCGGCGATCCAGACCAGCGCAAGGCCCAGCGACGCGACCGCGTTCCAGCTTGCCATCGACAGGCCCAGCATTTGCCAGGGTACCTCGTCGCAGCGCACCAGCGGCGCCGCCATGATCTGATCCATCAACTGCTGCGGGGTCAGATTGGCAATGCCGCCCGATGTGCAGGTGGCCGGACCTTCCCACCAGTGCCGTTCGACCCCGGTGTGAAACAGCGCGAGACCCGCCGTGACCAGCGCCGCCAGCGCGCCCAGCAATGGCAGGGCGCGGTCCGGCAGCCACAGCGCCAGCGCGCCGATTGCCACGGCTGCGGCATGTGGCCAGCGTTGCCACAGGCACAGCTTGCAGGGGGCCATGCCGCCCAGGTGCTGAAACGCGAACGCCCCGAGCAGCAGCGCCGCGGACCCTCCGGCGGCCAGCAGGATCAGGACGTTGCGGTTGGCAGACATGACTTTCCTCACAGGTATTTCACGACCAGGAAACCGCCCGCAAGCAACACCACGAAGGCGGTGAAGACAAGCCCCAGGCGGCGTTCGATGAAGCCCCGCACCGGCGGGCCGAATACCCGCAGAAGCGCGGCCAGCGCGAAGAACCGCAGTGCCCGGGCCAGGATCGAAGTGGCGATGAACGTGCTCAGCGGCATCCCGGTCCATCCCGACATGATGGTGATGACCTTGTAGGGAAACGGTGTCACCCCGGCCGTCAGTACCGCCCAGAACCCGAAATCGTTGAAGCGTGCGTTGAATGCGGCCATCGCGTCGGCCTTGCCCATCGCGGACAGGATAGGCTGGCCGATGCTGTCATAGGCCAGCGCCCCGATGGCATACCCAAGCAGGCCGCCCAGCACCGATGCGCCCAGCGCCACGCCCGCTATGGCCCAGGCGCGCGACGGGCGCGCCAGGATCATCGGGATCATCAGCACATCGGGCGGGATCGGAAACACCGAGCTTTCCAGGAAGGCGATGGCGGCCAGCGCCCACATCGCATGGCGGTGCTCGGCAAGCGCCATCGTCCTGTCGTAAAGGCGTCTGAGCATCGGTGCGTCGCTTTCCGGCGAATGGATCCTGGCGCGGCAAAGCACGCGCCGCCGTCCGGGTCAACCGGCAGGGTGGCCCGCAGGCGCATGGTTTGCGAATTGCCTCTGGACCTCGGCCCGCGCCGACGGTACTTCTCGGGCGCTGGCCCAAGTGGCGGAATGGTAGACGCAGGGGATTCAAAATCCCCCGCCTTTGCGGGCGTGCCGGTTCGAGTCCGGCCTTGGGTACCAGCGAATCCGGTGCATGACGTGTCGCGCCCCGCCGCCGTTCGATGGCGCGCGGCTGCCGCGGCGCCGAAAACTTGACATAAGTCAATTCGCGCCCTCTGATCTATGTTACCGTCGCGTCAGGGAAACGAACGATGCCGCCGACTCGGTGGTATCGGGCCGTTCGCGTAACCGCGGGCAACCAGGCGGTGCGTCGGACAATAATGAAATAGGTCCGTGTGCAGGGCCAAAACGAGAGGGACTAGAAATGGCTGACAACGACCCCAATGCGCAGGGTGGAGACGGTTCGACCGAACGTATCCCCGCAATGCAGCAACTGCTTGATAACCCGTTTCTTCTGCTGTTCATCGGCGTGACCATGCCGACCGTGCTGTTCCTGATCTGGGGCGTCATGGAAGTGGCGTCGGTTCCGATCGCCAACTGAGCATCCATCATACGAGGTATGAAAAATGGCAATTTCGTCTCCTGAACAGCGGATATGGTGGAAGCAACCGATCCACGGCGTTGAACTGGCCTGGATCATCGTGGTGTTCCTCTGGGGCCTGTTCATGTTCTTCTTCATGATCGCCTGGCACTTCATCGGCAATCAGAACCTTTCCACCGAAA
Organism: Jhaorihella sp.; assembly: GCA_047975215.1. Taxonomy (GTDB): domain Bacteria; phylum Pseudomonadota; class Alphaproteobacteria; order Rhodobacterales; family Rhodobacteraceae; genus JAGRMG01. The sequence continues at coordinate 9,165 of JBKEDD010000081.1, read as the reverse complement.
CCTACAAGATCGCCCCCGACAGGTTCGTCGAACGTACCGAGGCCTTCGCCGAGGAGTTCCAGGCAATGGACGCGAACGGCGAACCGATGGAAGAAGAAGGTGTGCCGGTCGTGCGGCCCGCGGCGGGCGGCGATGTCTACCTGCTGGCGCGGCTGTGGGAATTCTGGCCGATCATCGAGTTGAAGAAGGGCGAAAGCTATCGCTTCCACCTGTCTTCGGCCGACTGGCAGCACGGGCTTTCGCTGCAACCGACCAACATCAACATATCGGTGCATCCGGGCTATGAACACGTCCTGTCGCTGACCCCGACCGAATCCGGCGTCTTCGGCATTGTCTGCAACGAGTATTGCGGAATCGGGCATCACACGATGACCGGCCGCATCCGCGTCGTGGAATAGGGGGAACGACGATGACGACAATTGATCATTCCGGAGCGATCGCCGGCCAGATGCCGGTCTATCGGTCCTGCCGGTTCACCGGGCTGCGGGTCGAACGCAGCGCAGAGCTTCTCATTCGCGCGAACGCCGTCGCGGCGGTCGTGTTTCTCGCCCTCGGCGGGCTGATGGGACTGATGGTGGCGCTGACGCGCTGGCCGGCCGTGCAACTGCTTCCCGCCGAATGGTTCTACCTGGTCCTGACGGGACACGGCGCCAACGTACTGCTGTTCTGGATCCTGTTCTTCGAGATCGCGGTGCTCTACTTCGCCTCGGCGATCATACTCGGTTCGCGCATCGCGGCGCCAAAATGGGCCTGGCTTGCCTTCCTGCTGATGATCGTCGGCGCGGTGATGGCGAACTATGCCGTGCTGCGCGGCGACTCGACGGTGATGTTCACCAGCTACCCGCCGATGATGGCATCGCATTGGTTCTACCTGTCGCTGATACTGTTCGCGGTGGGGGCGCTGATCGCGGTCTTCGTGTTCTTCGGAACGCTGGTGGTCGCCAAGGCCGAGGGCACCTATAACGGTTCGGTGCCGCTTGTAACCTTCGGCGCCATCACGGCGGCGATCATCGCGGTTTTCACCATCGCGTCGGGTGCGATCATCCTGGTGCCGACCTGGCTTTGGTCGCTCGGCCTGATCGCGGAAATGGATACGCTGATGTACAAGCTGATCTGGTGGGGCATGGGCCACTCCAGCCAGCAGATCAACGTGTCCGCCCACGTGTCGAGCTGGTATGCCATCGCAGCGATGCTGGTGGGCGCCAAGCCGCTGAGCGAGAAGGTCAGCCGCACCGCGTTCCTGATGTATATCTTCTTCCTTCAGCTTGCCTCGGCGCACCATCTTCTGGCCGAACCGGGCCTCAGCGAGACGTGGAAGATCGTCAACACCAGCTACATGATGTACCTGGCGGTGATGGCCTCGATGATCCACGGCATGACCGTGCCGGGAGCGATCGAGGCGGCGCAGCGGCGCAACGGTTTCGACCGGGGCACGTTCGAATGGCTGCGCAAGGCGCCCTGGGGGCATCCGGCCTTTACCGGCATGTTCCTGAGCCTGGTCATGTTCGGCTTTATCGGCGGCATCTCGGGCGTGGTTCTGGGTACCGAACAGCTGAACGTGCTGATGCACAACACGATCTACGTTCCCGGGCACTTCCACGGAACCGTCGTGACGGGCACCACGCTGGCGTTCATGGCGATGACCTATCTGGTCGTGCCGCTGATCTTCCAGCGCGACATCATCTGGCCGACCCTTGCCAAGTGGCAGCCGGTCGTGTTCGGGCTGGGCGCGGCCGGCATCTCGATGTTCATGATGGGGGCAGGTACGCTGGGCGTTCCGCGCCGTCAGTGGGACATCGCCCTGTCGGATGCGAACCTGCACTACGAATTCGCGCCGGGCGCCTATCTCATGATGGGTCTGAACGGGTTGTCCGCGATCCTTGCGGCAATCGGTGGCGTAATGTTCGTGCTGATCGTCGTGGGTTCGGTCGTGGCCGGTCCCAGGCTGGACAAGGCCGGTGCGAAGCTTCGCTTCCCGCTGCATGATGCCGGTGCCCAGACGGTCTCCGGTTACGGCAGCGAACAGCATCCCAAGCTGACGGGCACTATGGTTCTGGTGACGATCTTCTTCGTCTCCTTCGTGCTCTACTACTTCATCAACTGGAAGTATCTGTCGGAAATCTGGCTGTTCCAGTAATCCTCGACGATGGAGAAGTACACCATGCTGACGGCGCTCAACATGACGGTTTCGATCCTGAAGCTGCGGATCGGTGCGTTCATCGCGCTGGCAGCCCTGGTCGGGATCGTCGTGGGTGGGGACCGCGTCGGTCTGATCGAGGCGCTGGTGTTCTGCCTCGCCGTGCTGGGCGCGTCCGGCGCGGCGGGGGCCTTCAACCAGTACTATGAAAGGGAAGGCGACCGGCTGATGGCGCGCACATTCGGCCGGCCCTTCGCCAGCGGTACGCTCAAGGAAGGGCCGATATGGCCCCTGACATTCCTTATGCTGCTGGTGGCGTCGCTGCTGATGGCATGGTCTGTCGGCGGCACTCTGGCGTCGTTCATGGTGTTCCTCGGTGCCGCCACCTATGGCGGCATCTATACCGTCTGGCTGAAACGCCGGACCGTTTGGAACGTGGTGATCGGCGGCGCGGCGGGCAGTTTCGCCGTGCTTGCCGGCGCGGCGATGGCCGCGCCCCAGTTCGGCCCGGCAATCGGGCCGATCCCTCTCGTTCTTTCCGTGGTGCTGTTCCTGTGGACGCCACCGCACTTCTGGGCCCTTGCCGTGGTGCGCGGAGAAGACTACCGCCGCGCGGGCATTCCCATGCTGCCGGTGGTGGCCGATGCCTCGGTCTGGGGGCCGGTGATCTTCAGCCATGTGGTCGTTCTGGTGGCGCTGTCGCTGTGGCCGCTCTGGCTGGGCCTCGGTCCTGTCTACGGGCTTTTCGCCGTGCTTGGCGGCGCGCCCTTCCTGTGGACCAGCTACAAGCTGATGCGCGAACCGAACAAGGCGAATGCCAAGGCGGCCTTCCTGGCGTCGCTGGCGCAGTTCGCGCTGCTGTCGGCGGGGGTTCTCTTGGACGGGGCGGTGACATGGGCGCTTTCCTGACTTTTCTGTTGCGGCCGCTTCTTTCCGCGGTGGCGCTTATCGGGATGCTGGGCGCGGGTACCGCCAGCGCCGACCTCCGTGGAGAAACCGCGTTCGAGATCAGCCAGGCCGCGATCGGCCGCCAGGTCGGCGATCATGTGCTTCGCGGCCGCGACGGGTCGGATCTCGCGCTGACCGATTTCCGCGGCCGCCCGCTGGTGATTTCGCTGATCTTCACCAGTTGCAGCACGGTCTGTCCGATAACCACCGATCATCTGCGAAGCCAGGTCAAGGCCGCGCGCGACATCATCGGCGGCGACGGCTTTGCCGTCCTGACCTTCGGTTTCGATGCCAGCGGCGACCGCCCGGCGCAACTGGCCGCCTTCGCCAATGCCCACCGGCTGACCGGCGTTCCCGACTGGTATATTGCAAGCGCCGACGCCGAAACGACCGAACGCCTGCTGGACGACCTAGGCTTTTCCTTCGAAGCCGCCGCAGGCGGGTTCGATCACATCACCCAGACCACGATCCTGGATTCCGATGGCCGGGTCTATCGCCAGCTCTATGGCGAGGAATATCCGTTGCAACTGCTGGTCGAGCCGCTGAAGGATGTCGTCCTGGGCCGGCAGACCCGGTCTCTGGCACCGGCCGATCTGTGGAGCCGGCTGACCTTCATCTGCACGGTTTACAATCCGGCAACCGGGGCGTATCGGTTCGATTACGCGATTTTCTTCGGAATCTTCTTCGGCGCCCTGGCGCTGATCCTCAACGCCGTCGTGATCTACCGTATCTGGCGGGGAAATCGCCGCTACAAGAGCCAGGGTGAGGAAAGAACCGCCTGATGTCCCAAGCAAGAAAATTTCTGCAACGCGGTTTCGACCGCGTAGAGCGGGGGTTTGACCTGGTCTTCGGCCCCGAATGGAACCCGCTGGCACATCTCGGGCCGCTGGGCTGGCTGATGTTCTGGGTGGTCGCGGGAACCGGCCTCTACCTGTTCATCTTCTTCGATACCGGTGTCTTCGCGGCCTATGACTCGGTCGAATGGCTGACCAATGACCACTGGTTCCATGCAGGGCTGGCGCGCAGCCTGCACCGCTATGCGTCGGATCTGCTGGTTGTGGTGATGCTGCTGCACATGGTGCGCGAATTCGTCAACGACCGCTATCGCGGCAAACGCTGGTTTTCCTGGCTGACCGGCGTGCCGGTACTGTGGTTCGTCTATATCTCGGGGATCACCGGCTACTGGCTGGTCTGGGACCGTCTGGCCCAATACGTCGCGCTGGTCAGTACCGAACTGCTGGACGCGGTGCCGATCTTTGCCGAACCGATCGCGCGCAACTTCCTGACGCCGGAAAGCCTGTCGGATCGTTTCTTCACGCTGATGGTGTTTCTTCATATCGCCATTCCGCTGACGTTGCTGCTGATGATGTGGATCCACATCCAGCGTATCAACGAGGCCAGGACGCGCCCGCCCCGGGGCCTGACGCTGATGACGCTGGGCGCGCTGGTGGCGGCGTCCTTCCTGATACCGGCCGTCAGCCAGGGTCCGGCCGACCTTGCGACGGTGCCGCAGTCCATCGGTATCGACTGGTTCTACCTGTCGCTCTATCCCGTCATCGAGATGGTGCCGCCGGGCGTGATATGGACCGGCGTGCTGCTGTTCTCGATCCTGCTGGCCGGTCTGCCCTGGTTGCCGCCGCGGCGCGAAGCCGCCGCCGCCCAGGTGTTTCTCGATCATTGCAACGGCTGCAACCGCTGCGTCGTTGACTGCCCCTACAGCGCCATCACGCTGGTTCCGCGCAGCGACGATCTGCCGTTCTCGCACGAGGCCAAGGTCAACCCCAACCGCTGCGTCGCCTGCGGCATCTGCATGGGCGCGTGCCCGTCCTCGACGCCGTTCCGCCGTACCGCCGAACTGGTCACCGGCATCGACCTGCCGGGGCGCCCGCTTGCGGATTTCCGCGAGGAGGTTATCGAAGCCGCCGCCGGGCTGACCGGGCCGGGGCGGGTGCTGACGCTGTCGTGCGAACACGGTGCCGGTGCCGGTGCCGAGGCAGGGCCGGGCCGCGTGGTTCTGCCCTGCGTGGCGATGGCTCCGCCCTCGATGGTCGATTTCATCCTCAGCCGCGATCTTGCCGACGGTGTCCTGGTCGCCGGCTGCGCGGAACGCGAGTGCTATCATCGCTATGGCCGCGCATGGACCGAAAAGCGGTTTGCCCGCGAACGCGACCCCTATCTGCGCGAACGCGTGCCGCGCGAGCGTGTCCTGACCCTCTGGGAGGGGCAGACCGAGAGCAGCAAGCTGAAGGCCGCGCTGCAATCGTTCTCGGACCGGCTGGCGGCGATGCCCGCCTATGATCGTGCCCGTCCGCTCGGCCCGGACGACCACAGAAAGCCGGCCACCAATACCGAGGATGCGTCATGAACCGCGCCCGCCTCCCGCATGTCATCGCCGGCACCGCCGTCACCTTCGCACTGGCGCTTGCAGCCGCATGGTTGTCCGCCTCGCCCGACTGGGAAAGCCTTGGCCCCGATCAGGCACTGGTGCGCATCAGTTTCACCCATGGCGGCGACCGGTCGGCCAGTTGCCGCGACCGTACCGAAGAAGAACTGGCCGCGTTGCCGCAGAACATGCGGCGCAAGCAGATCTGCGACCGCAGCCGGCCGCCGGTCTATGTGGAACTGGACATGGACGGAAGCACCGTCCTGACCCGCAACCTGCCGCCCTCCGGCCTGTCCGGGACAGGCACCTCGCGCATCTACCAGCGCATCGAGGTTCCTGCGGGCGCGCATCATTTCGTCGCGCGCCTGCGTGACAATCCCGCCACCCAGGGGTTCGACTACACGGGCGAAAATAGCATCACACTGAACCCGGGCCAGAGTTTCGTGATCGAGTTCGATGTTGAAAACGGCGGTTTTCAGTTCAAGTGATACCCGGGGCGCACACTGCCCGCTGATCGGAGACCCACATGGCACGGATCGAATGGAAGCCTGAATTCAGCGTCGGAGATCCGGCGGTGGATCACGAGCACCGCGAGTTGATCGATCTGGTCAATGTCACCGCCGGGGCCGTCCTGGAAGGCGGCAACGCGGACGAGGTCGCGCGCGACTTCGGCGAACTTTACCGCGCCATCAGCGCCCATTTCGCGCTGGAGGAACGCCAGATGCGCGAGGCGGGCTATGACAGGCTGACCCAGCACAAGGGCGATCACGAACGCCTGCTCGACGTGCTGCGCGACCTGATGGACGACCCGCAGCAGGCCGGTGCCGAACCCGCGGAAAATCTGGCCCGCGCGCTTGAGGACTGGTTCGTCGGCCATTTCCGGGACCACGATTCGCGCCTGCACCGCGTACTCGGCCCGCACCCCCACTCCTGACGGGGCCTGCGCTGCGTCCCGGGCTAATCCGGGGTCGACCCGAACCGCTCCGGGGGGGGATTGGTTCGCTGGCAGGGCATGACTCCCGGCAATCTGGGCTTTCTGGCAACGGCTTACGGCAAGCCATTCACGGCCGCCGGATTGTTTGACTCGCGGGCTGCGCAAGGCGGCCGCATCGCGGCTGGCGGAACCGGGCCGCACCGAAGTCGAGATCGTGGCTATCACCGGCCACCAGACAAGCAACAAGGTTTCGAGGCGTGCCAGGGCAGCATCGCCAAGGCTATTCGCGGAGTCCGCACTGGCGAAGCTGACCGGGACCACGAGCCGTAGGACAGTGTTACACTTTCGCCCACCCACTTGACGCGCTGTGGCAAGGCCGTCTGATAGGCTGCTGATCTTGTTTGGAAAAAAGAAAAGTGGCAGCCCGTAGGGGAGTCGACATCATTGAAAAGCAAAGGAAAAATCCCGTCGACACCAACAAAAATACCAACAAGTGGCAGCACCCAGGGGGAGTCACAGACGATTTTCGGGCACCTGTGACGGGGTAGACACAGCGAAATAGGCTGTAGCCCACCTTCTCATCATTCACAGCGCTGGGCGATAGGTTCCAGACCATCATCGCGTTCAGACCATCATGCGCCAAAGCCCATTTACCAGCTTCAGTGCAGCGAAATTGGAATCACGCAAGCTTCGCGGGTCGGTGTCCCCGCTTAGCGCACCCCCACCCCCGGAAGGACCCAAAGCCAAGATACGGCACAGGTGATGATGTGCCCTGATTGATCATCGCTTGCATCCTATCAAGCCTGTTGCGTGTCCGATTTGGGTTTACTCAGGCGGGACACTCGAAAGTCTCCTGAAAGTGTCCGATTAGACTTGTGGAATCAGTTTTCGGACGCTACCGATTTATCGGACAGCCTATTAGGACGAAAGGGAACCATCATGGGCGAGTTGATCGGATATGCGCGGGTTTCATCGGTCGGGCAGAAGCTGGATGTGCAGCTTGCCGCGTTGAAGGCGTCTGGGGTCAGCGACGAACACCTCTACAGCGAGAAAGCCACGGGCACCAAGCGGGACGGCAGGCAGGCGCTGGACGATCTACTGACCCGTGGCATTAGGAAAGGTGATACCCTTGTGGTCACACGCCTCGATCGGTTGGCGAGGTCGACCCGCGACCTGCACAACATCGCTCACACGCTGACAGGCAAGGGCGTCGGCCTTCGGGTTCTGGAACAGGCAATCGACACGACGACACCCGAAGGCCGCATGTTCTTCACGATGCTTTCCGCCGTGGCCGAATTCGAAACCGAGATACGCAAGGCACGACAGAGGGAAGGTATAGACGCCGCGCTGGCCAAGGGTGAGGATTCGCCCTTCAAGGGCAGGCCTGCGACTATTGATGGAGAACGGGTGAACGCCATGCGCGCCAATGGCATGACGCCTACCGCCATTGCCAAGGCGCTGGGCGTGGCGCGATCCAGCGTCTACCGCTACCTGCAAGAGGCTTCCTGATTCAGGGTGCCAAGAGCGCCGGTAACTTCGACGGAATGTCCTCCATCAACACCAAGGCGCATTCTACGGTCTCTCCGGTCATGGCTATCTGTAGCTGACCGGCAGGCACCGCTTGATCCTAAGTGAAGTTCTGCGTGAGAAAGTCCAGCACGTCGCGCTTATAGTCGGTATCGGGGTTTTGCAGGTGGTCGCCCTTGGTTTCCAACACCACGATCCGCCCAGCGCCTGCCTTGCCGCCAGTTGCGAAGATGAAGTCAGGGTAGATGCGCCCGCGCTTCCAGCCTTGCAGCCCCATGCCGTAGCTGGCCTTGGCCACGTTGCGGTGCCACCACTTCACCGTGCCATCCCCGTCCAGGTGCACGGCGACGTTCTGTTCATCGCCGTTCAACTCGTTTCGGAAAACAGGGGAAAACAGGCTTCGGTCCAATGCGCCACCAGTCGCGCCTGTCAGGTGGGGCGCGTTCGCGGGTTCCGTGGTCAGCATGTGGTCAGGCATCTTCCAGTTGTTCCCGTCCAGCCGCAGCCGGAATTGAATGTCACCGGCCCTCCCCGCCGCGCGCAACAAGGCTTCGCATCGGGCATCTCCTTCCTTGGTCAGGGCTACCCCCATCCGGTCGATGATCCCGCCGGCTGCAGCGCCCTGCTTGGCGGCTTCAAAGCCGCGCGCTTCCAGCCCGTTCACAAGGTCCGCGATGATCCCCCGCGCCACGAAAGGATTGGGCACCAGATCGGAGATCACCCGCACCACGTAGGTGGGGTCAAACCGCAGGGTTTCCGCCGCCGCCGCGACAACCTCGCCCCGGAAATACTCGTCTTCCCCGGCATCGGTCAGGGCGATGCGCTGCAACTGTGCCGCCACCTGCGCGGGGTTGTCCGGTATGTCGGCCACCACGTCCGCAGGGGAAAAGTCCCGCCAGTCGATTGCCGCCAGAATGTCGGTTTCATAGTCGAGGTCGCGCACCTCGCCCGCTTCCACTTTCAGCACCTTGGGCAGGTAGATTTGCAGGCTCTTGAACGCCGCGCGCCGCTCCACCTTGCGCGCCTCACCGGCACCAGCCGCGCCGCCCTCTTGCGACACCTCGATCACCAGATCGGCCAAACCATCGCGTTCCAGTCCGGTCTTGATCGCCTCCACCACGTCGCGCGTTGCCGCGTGATGCGTGACCACATAGAATTCGTCAAATGCCGCCACGCCGGTATTCAGCGCGTAAGGCTGGCGCAGGATGCGCCCCACAAGCTGCGTCATGGCGGAAC
>JBKEDD010000080.1:0-5898 GCA_047975215.1 Jhaorihella sp. | reverse complement strand
GCTCGCCAGCTGGGTCTGAAGCCTTGCTTCACGCCGGTCCAGAGCCCGCAAAGCAACGGCATCTCGGAGGCTGTCGTGAAGACGCTGAAGCGCGACTACGTCCAGGTGACGCCACTGCCCACCGCCCCGACAGTTCTTGGATTGATTGAAAACTGGATCGAGGATTACAATGACAACCACCCGCACTCAGGGCTGAAAATGCGCTCGCCCCGCGAGTTCATTGCCGCTCAAATCGCAACCGCCTGAGTGTCCGGCGAAACGGGGGCAAGACCACCCAAAGAGATGGGCTGATCGAGTACTGTCAGTCTCAAACTTTTCTCCAAACCCCTGCCTTTCCAGCCAAACCTCGATGCCCGCCTGATTTTCGATGGCTGTGAAAACCCGAAACAGGCAAATTTCGACCGCCTCTTTGGTTTCAAGCTCATACCAAATCAGATCGCGTTCCAGTATATTACTGCTTTCAGTTTCGGGAGTGGCTAGGCACGAGTCGGCGCTCGGATAAATAAATCGTAATTCGCCGTACTTGGGCAGGATATTCTTGGCGACAGAGGGCCTAAGATCCTCTAAAGTCTTTCCTGCCCAAAGATATGGGGTTTCTTCCCATTTCTGCTTCAGTTTAGGCGCCCCCGTTTGGGCCAAAAAGGGAGTAGCAACAAGCATTCCTAAGAATACGATGATGAAGAACGATCCGAGCGGCCTAGTCGATATCAAGGTCATTTGAACTCCATCTCACACCCCTCGTGAGACACGCTATGAGAAAAAGATCAAGTGCCAAATTGCAGCCCTAGAGGGAGTGTATTCCTTACTGCCAATTTCCTAGACCAGTCTGCTCACTCTAACCACCTCCCCAGTCCCAGCCCCCTGCCAACGTTCTGCCCGCACTGCTGGCTACGACCTTCTTGCTCCGAAGCGGCGTTGTTGCAAAAGTCTGTGGCGAAGGATTCACTTCGTGAATCCATGCCGTTAGATGCCCCCTCATGAGCAAGCCATCTTCCGCCCGCTATCGCACCACGAACTGGTCCAGCTACAATGCATCGTTGCGCAAGCGAGGATCCCTGCTGATCTGGGTCGACAGGGAGATGACCTGGCTGGCGCCGCGTGACGGGCGTCCAGGACGTCCGCCGATTTTTTCCGATGCGGCCATACAATTCTGCTTGTCGATCAAAGTTCTGTTCAAGCTTCCGCTACGCCAGACCGCCGGGATGGTGGCCAGCCTGCTGAGGATGGCAGGGCTGGACTGGCCGGTTCCGGACTTCGCCACGCTGTGGAAGGGCGCCAAGAACTCGAACTACCAGGTCAGCATCCAGCACAAGATCACAGATCGAAGGAACGGCGCCAAGAATACCTGGCACGTCCTGCCCGATCACGAACGCCGGGCGAGGATTGAGGTCACGATCTCCGGAAGTGAAACGCTCAGAAACCGCGGCCTTTCCGCCGTCAACGATCTCGCCTCGGTTTCGTTCCGGAAGCTGACCACGCCGTTCCTTTCGTTCAGGCTGGGCACGGTCGAGCCCTGGCAGCATCTCCTGGAGGATGCACAGGCACAGACGCGCACACGCGGCGTTTACGGGATCGAGCTTAGAGATCGAGCGCATGCACTCGAAGAAAGAGAAGAGTTGCGCCGATCAGGCAAGAACCTGCCCCGAAAAATGGACCATGAAGGCCAGGGACTGCAAAGCTGGCCGGAGATGAATGACGTGATCGGCGACGCCCTTGACCAGCTGCGAGGACCGTGGAGTGTTTTCTCGTGGAGGTAGGCACCGCCCGCCGCGAGAGCGTTGCACTTCCCGTAACGAGCCTCAACCTTCTTCTCCCGCGCGGCCGCCTCCGATCTCGTACAGGAACCTTGGTCTTGTGCGTGACAGGGGGATGATGTGGTGTGTGGGATGGGTGTGTCTGTATTGGAGTAGGGGTTTCCCCAGTTAATAGAACCGAACGCCTATTAAGGCCCTGGCGTCCAGAGATGGAACGTCGGAAAGTAAGCATTTACTGATCTTCCATAGTCCCCTCGCCGAGCAGTATCGCCCTGGCGCTGGCCTGAACTCCGGGAATTCGGCGTCGGCACAGACCACTTAAGAGGTAGTCTACGAGAGCTGACGCAGCCTCCGCGTCCCACCGCGCATTAACGTCCGCGGCGCGGCGGCGACGAACCTCTCTGACGCCATTCTTTCCAGCGACGTGCGCTCGGCTCGACCTGCAGCGGCCTTGCGTGAGTCTACGACGAAGACCGCAACATCGCGCAGACAACGCTCAATCCTGCAGGTGGCCCAGGATGCGATCAAGATCGCCCGGCGACGTGATCCGGAAGCAGACCAGATCTGTGTGCCCGAGTTCCCGCATCGGCTTCAACGCGGAATGTCGCCCGTAGATGGGCTTGTCGTTTGACCCTTTGGTCGCGAACAAGGCCGATGCTGGCGACAGTCGGAATTGCAGCCCGGGTCGTGTGATCAGCCCGGTGACGCGCCTGTGTGCGACCCACAGGTTCGGCGGGCTTTTCGGCCCTTTCTCGAACATGATCTCGGCGACATTGCCATCGGCGCGCTTGAGAAGATAACGGGCAGCAAGTTGGCCCTGATGCCCGGTCGGGTGTTCCAGCGCACACTCGTCCAGCCGCGACAGGCAGTGCCGCTTCAGTTCTTCCGGGCTCATCAGGCGGCCACCTTCTGGGTCAGTGCCATCAGTCTCTTCCTGATCAGCCGCTCCCGGCTGCGGACGAACTCGGGCAGCATGGTCGCCATCCCCAATTCCGGCGCATCCTCGATCAGGTGGCGCGCGCGATACGCATCGCTCCGGCTGGTGATCCAGGCGTCGAACGGCAGGTCGTTCTTCTCCTCATTCTCCCGGCTGGGCAGCAATTGCAGGTTCCCCAACCTGTTCACGCAGTCGGTGATTTCTCGGATTCTGTGCTCCGGCAGGTTCATTCCCATCAGGACACGGCGATCCGCCCTCTTCTGCGGAATGATGTGATCGACGTGGTAGACCGTGCCATTCCAATCGAGGTCGCCGTAGAGCAGTGACAGCGCCAGGAATGCCTTGGGCTTGCCATACCCGAGGTCAAGCAGTTCTTCGACAGCCCGCTCGTCCAGCTGCGTCATGCGGCCGCCGATCGCCAGGGCGTGATAAAGCTCGGTTTCCGGAAAGTTACGGCTGATCTCCCTGGCATCCTTCAGGGTTGTGCGTGCGATGGAGATCGTCCTGTCCGAGGTTCCGGCGAAAACGCCCATCAGCAAGCTGTTGATCAGCCAGCGTTGGGCCGCCTGCGCGTTGTAAGCGTCGAACTCTGATGATCCACGCAGGGTCACATTCGGCGTGTGGAACAGGAACCAGGCGATCGGCAACACGGCGTTCAACGATGTCAGGTTATCCGCGTTGATCCCCAACCCGTTCAGGAAACGGAAGGTGCGCTCGATCGCATCCTTGATGGCGGGCCATTTCTGCTCGATCTCGGCGATCGACTGGGTGGTGAAGTTCGACACGTTGTATTTCACGTCGAACCCGCACAGCACCAGGCTGGCCTTCAGCACGAAATCCTTGGTGATCTTGTTCTCGTGGCCCAACCCGGTGTTGATGTGATCCACGAAATCGAACACAGCGTCCCGCGCCGATCCGCTCTCCCACTTGGAGGTGATCATGGACAACATCAGATCGGATTTCGACAGCTTGGTGCCCGCGTCGTTGGCGCGCACGAAGATGTCGAGCACGCGATCGACCGAGCGGCTGGTCTCAGTGTAGTAGTTGATCACCTCGTCGGCCCAGATGACCTGGTGCAGACGGTGCAGGGACGATGTGATCAACTCGCGCTCATAGGCCGTCACGCCGTGGTGCAGCTTCGCAAGCGTCGCCTCGATCAACTGTTCCAGCTTCTCCTCGGTCCTGTAATTCAGCATGTCGCCCAGCCGGAACCAGTGCCGGCGGTAATCGTTCCGCGGCGGCAAGGCGTGGAAGCGCAGACCGTAGCTGACGCCCAGGTCGGTTTCCTCGTCGTCGTATTCGCCAGCAGGATCCTGCAGCAGGTCGAGATACAGGGTTTTCTCCGCCCAGGCATCCGCGTTCGACCGACGCTTGTATTTGGCCTTCTCGGCGAATGTGCCGCGCAGGGCAATCAGCAGCGACGTGATGCGTTGCTGGCCGTCCAGAACCAGCGTGACGTCCCGACCGTCTGCCGATGCCGCCGGGTTCTGCATGCCCGGCTTCCAGTTCTCGATGAAGTTGTAGATCTTCAGTTCCCGTTTCAGATCATCGTCGACCGCCCAGAACATGAACGAGCTGATCGGATACCCTTTCATCAGCGAGTCGACCAGGGTGATCACCTGGTCTGCATTCCAGACATAGGGGCGCTGGATGGCGGGCAGGAAATACCGGGTGTTCACATCCGCGAGGAGGTTTCCGATCGTGATGGTGGCGTAGCTCATGAGATCCTGCAGTCGTAACTTTCTGCGCCAGCCCGACGTTGGCAGCCAGAGCGGGCGCGATTGGAGTTGGGTTGGTATGGGTTTTGCCCGGGCCTAGCCGGGCAATGCTGATCCGGTAACTATGTCCATCTGCTCGCAATTTCTTCGCATGGCGATTTCGTTCTTTTCGTTCAACTAGAACAACTGTTCGTGGTGACCTGTCAACCCATGCGGGATGGCTAACCGCATGAATCGGCAGAATGAACGACTTGTGGCAGCCTTTGCGACCGCGCTCGCCGAGCAGCGGGAACAGGCCCGGCTGTGCCTCTAGGTGCTCACGTGCCTCGTCGATCTGCATGAGAAAGCGGTTGATGATCCCGTGCGCAAGTCGTTCCCGCGACCGAGGCTCGGATGGCAGGTTAGTCTCGGACAGCTCGCGCTTGCCGATGATCGGGATCAGTTCATCCGGAATCTTGATCCGAACGCACCATTTCCCGCGGATGTGCTGGACGTATTTCATGCCTGCCTCGAAGCCCTGATTTGTAGCAGAGTTTGTAGCAAGGTTTGTAGCACATGCCCATGAAAACTATGGGTTTCGTGCGATTTCAACGGGCTGGGAGGGGGTAGGGTGAGAGGCTGGACATCGACCCAAGCGGGGCTCGTTGCGGCTGCTTCCTTCCGGACCTGACCGGGTTGGCGAGGCGCCTGCCCGCGCCAACCTCTCGACTCCCACATAAGCCATCACGGCGACGGCATCAATGGCTGGCGCGCAAACAAGTCGTATCCATCACGGACGATGCCGCCCGGGCCTGGCGCATCCCCGTCCCGCCCCGCCCAAAAGCGAAACGCCGCCCCGGGGGGGGCGGCGTCGATCGGGCCGGTCGGGCATCGGAGATCAGAACCCCAGGCCCTCGTATTTTTTCTTGAACTTGGACACGCGGCCGCCGGTGTCCATCAGGCGGGTGCCGCCGCCGGTCCAGGCCGGGTGGACGCTGGGGTCGATATCCAGCGACAGCTGGTCGCCTTCCTTGCCCCAGGTAGATTTCATCTGAACCACGGTGCCGTCGGTCATCTTGACGTCGATGACGTGATAGTCGGGATGGATGTCTTGTTTCATGGCTCCGTTCCTTACGCCTCGGCGCCCGCTTTGGGCTTGTAGTGGGAATCTTCCGCGATCCGGGCCGACTTGCCCCGGCGCGCGCGCAGATAATAAAGCTTGGCCCGGCGCACACGGCCGCGGCGTACCACCTCGATGCTTTCGATGTTGGTGGAGTAGAGCGGGAATACCCTTTCGACACCTTCGCAAAAGCTGATCTTGCGCACGGTGAACGAACCTGCAATGCCGTCACCGTTCTTGCGGGCGATGCAGACACCCTCGTAATTCTGAACGCGCGAGCGCGTCCCTTCGGTTACCTTGTAGCCGACGCGCACGGTGTCGCCGGCCTTGAAGTCGGGAATGGTCTTTGCCAGGGCGGAAATCTGTTCCGCCTCGATCTGTGCGATCAGG
>JBKEDD010000079.1:0-16804 GCA_047975215.1 Jhaorihella sp. | reverse complement strand
GCCATGGACACGATCCTGAACCAGGCGAACTATAACGGCCGCGAAGCGGACGGCATGAAGACTCTGCACTGCATCTATGTCGCCGTGGGTCAGAAGCGCTCGACCGTCGCCCAGCTGGTCAAGAAGCTGGAAGAGACCGGTGCCATGGCCTATACGACCGTCGTCGCCGCCACCGCCTCGGACCCGGCGCCGATGCAGTTCCTCGCGCCCTATGCCGCGACCGCCATGGCGGAATTCTTCCGCGACAACGGCCGCCATGCGCTGATCATCTATGATGACCTGTCGAAACAGGCCGTGTCCTACCGCCAGATGTCGCTGCTGCTGCGCCGTCCGCCGGGGCGTGAAGCCTATCCGGGCGACGTGTTCTACCTGCACTCGCGCCTGCTGGAACGCTCGGCCAAGCTGAACGAGGAAAAAGGCGCGGGGTCGCTGACCGCGCTGCCGATCATCGAGACCCAGGGCGGCGACGTGTCGGCGTTCATCCCGACGAACGTGATCTCGATCACCGACGGCCAGATCTTCCTTGAAACCGAGCTGTTCTACCAGGGTATCCGCCCCGCCGTGAACACCGGTCTGTCGGTCAGCCGGGTCGGTTCGTCGGCGCAGACCAAGGCGATGAAATCGGTGGCCGGCCCCGTGAAACTGGAACTGGCGCAGTACCGCGAGATGGCGGCATTCGCGCAGTTCGGGTCCGACCTCGACGCCGCGACCCA
The DNA here is from genome assembly GCA_047975215.1 of Jhaorihella sp. Classification (GTDB taxonomy): domain Bacteria; phylum Pseudomonadota; class Alphaproteobacteria; order Rhodobacterales; family Rhodobacteraceae; genus JAGRMG01. The sequence continues at coordinate 16,091 of JBKEDD010000079.1, read as the reverse complement.
GCGCCTGCTGAACCGTGGCGCACGCCTGACCGAACTGATGAAGCAGCCGCAGTATTCGCCCCTGACCAACGCCGAGATCGTCTGCGTCATCTTCGCGGGCACCAAGGGCTATCTCGACAAGATCGCCGTCAAGGATGTCGGCCGCTTCGAGAAAGGCCTGCTGGCGCATCTGCGGTCCAAGCATCAGGACGTGCTGGATTACATCACCAAGGAAGATCCCAAGATCGCCGGTGAGGCCGAGGACAAGGTTCGCGCAGCCATCGACGAATACGCCGCCGATTTCGCGTAAGGGGCCGGGATCATGCCAAGCCTCAAGGACCTCAAGAACAGGATCGAGTCGGTCAAGTCGACCCGCAAGATCACCAAGGCCATGCAGATGGTGGCCGCGGCGAAACTTCGCCGCGCCCAGGAGGCGGCCGAGGAATCGCGCCCCTACACCGAACGGTTCAACGCCGTGATGGCGGCCTTGGCCGCCTCGGTCGGCGATAGCGAAGGCGCGCCGAAGCTGCTGGCCGGCACCGGCGGCGACCAGGTGCATCTGCTGATCGTGATGACCGCCGAACGCGGCCTTTGCGGCGGCTTCAACGCCAACATCGTCAAGCTTGCCAAACAGCACACCACCAGGCTGCGCAGCGAAGGCAAGACGGTAAAGATCCTGACGGTCGGCAAGAAGGGCCGCGACGCGATGAAGCGCGAATGGTCGGACAGCTTTGTCGGCCATGTCGATCTGAGCACGATCAAGCGGGTTGCCTACAAGGACGCCCAGGCCATCGCCCAGGACATCCTGAACCGGTTCGACGGCGGCGAATTCGATGTCGCGACGATCTTCTTTTCCGAGTTCGTCAACGTCGTCACCCAGAACCCGACCGCGCGCCAGATCATCCCGGCCAGGGTCGAGACGGACAGCGGCGATGCGCCCGGCACGGTCTATGACTTCGAGCCTGACGAGGAGGCTATCCTGGCCGAACTGCTGCCGCGCGGCGTGGCCACGGCGATCTTCTCGGCGCTGCTGGAAAACGGCGCCTCCGAGCAGGGCGCGCGGATGAGCGCGATGGACAACGCCACCCGCAACGCCGGCGAGATGATCGAAAAGCTGACCATCGAGTACAACCGTTCGCGTCAGGCCGTCATCACCAACGAGCTGATTGAAATCATTTCCGGCGCCGAGGCGCTGTAGAAGACAACCGGAGACGAAACATGGCAAAATCAAAAGGCAAAGTGACCCAGGTCATTGGCGCCGTGGTGGACGTTCAGTTCGAGGATGCGCTTCCCGAAATCCTGAATGCCCTCGAAACCGACAACAACGGCAACCGCCTGGTACTTGAGGTTGCCCAGCATCTCGGGGAAAACACCGTCCGGACCGTGGCGATGGATGCCACCGAAGGTCTGGTGCGCGGTGCCGAAGTGACCGACATGGGCGAACCGATCTCGGTTCCCGTGGGCACGGCGACGCTGGGCCGGATCATGAACGTGATCGGCGAGCCGGTGGACGAAAAGGGGCCGGTCAATGCCAAGGCCCGCCGTGCCATCCACCAGGATGCCCCGGCCTTCAGCGAACAGGCGACGGAATCGATGGTTCTGACCACCGGCATCAAGGTCATCGACCTGCTGGCGCCCTATGCCAAGGGCGGCAAGATCGGCCTGTTCGGCGGCGCCGGTGTGGGCAAGACGGTTCTGATCATGGAACTCATCAACAACATCGCCAAGGTGCACTCGGGCGTGTCGGTGTTTGCCGGTGTCGGCGAGCGGACCCGCGAGGGCAACGACCTCTACCACGAGATGATCGAATCCGGCGTTATCGTTCCCGACGACCTGGAGAAATCGAAGATCGCGCTGGTCTACGGTCAGATGAACGAACCGCCGGGCGCGCGGATGCGGGTTGCGCTGTCGGGCCTGACGCTGGCCGAACAGTTCCGCGACGAGACCGGCGCCGACGTGCTGTTCTTCGTCGACAACATCTTCCGCTTTACCCAGGCCGGTTCGGAAGTGTCGGCGCTGCTGGGCCGGATCCCCTCGGCCGTGGGGTATCAGCCGACGCTGGCCACCGACATGGGCGCGATGCAGGAACGCATCACCTCGACCAAGTCGGGCTCGATCACCAGCGTTCAGGCCGTCTATGTGCCCGCCGACGACCTGACCGACCCGGCACCGGCAACCTCGTTCGCGCACCTCGACGCGACGACCGTGCTTGACCGGGCGATTTCCGAACTGGGCATCTACCCGGCCGTGGATCCGCTGGCCTCTACCTCGCGCCTGCTCGATCCGGCGGTTGTGGGCGAAGAACACTACAAGGTCGCCACCGACGTTCAGCAGGTGCTTCAGCGTTACAAGTCGCTCCAGGATATCATCGCCATTCTCGGGATGGACGAACTCAGCGAAGAGGACAAGCTGGCGGTGGCACGGGCGCGGAAAATCCAGCGGTTCCTGTCGCAGCCCTTTGACGTGGCGCAGGTGTTCACCGGATCGCCCGGCGTGCAGGTGCCGCTCGAAGAGACGATCAGTTCGTTCAAGGCCGTCGTGGCCGGCGAATACGACCATCTGCCCGAGGCCGCGTTCTACATGGTCGGCGGTATCGACGAGGTGATCGCCAAGGCCGAGCGCATGGCCACCGACGCGGCCTGAGGAGCATCCCCCAATGGCTGATACCCTGCAATTCGATCTCGTCTCGCCCGAGCGGAGCCTTGCCTCGCTCAGCGCGAGCGCGATCCTGATCCCCGGCGCCGAGGGCGACATGACGGTCATGCCCGACCACGCGCCCGTCATCACCACCCTGCGCCCCGGCGTGTTGCGCGTCGAAAGCGGCGAGGGTACGGCCGAATACCTCGTCACCGGCGGCTTTGCGGAGATTCGCGCCGACGCCACCTCGGTTCTGGCCGAAAGGGCGATTCCGCTGGGCGAGGTGACGCGCGCACAGGTCGACGGGATGGTCGCCGAGGCGCGCGAGGCGCACGAGGCCGCCAAGGCCGACGGCGCGCCTCACAACATCGTGGACGACGCCGCCAAACTGCTGGCGGACATGGAGGCCCTGGGCACCCATATCAACATCTGATCTCCGGCATTGGCCGGATCGGCAATACGGCGTATCGCGAAAAGGGCCCTTTCGGGGGGCCCTTTTTCATATGCGGCACCCGAACGGGGGCAACATGATCAGGTGCGTTGCCGTCACGCTCCGGACGCAGGGTTTTGCCGGTGCCGGCGCTCTGCCGATCTTTGGCCTCGGATTTGCCCGGAATTCGCGATACCAGCGGTAAGGAAAGGGCAGACCGACCACATGAAGCAACTCAGAAGCCACCTTATCGGCATCGACCAGGGCGATGTGGCGCTGTTTTCCGATTTCGAGGATGGCGGCCAGATGTGGACGGGTACGGGAACACGGGAACGCCGCAAAACGGTCGGGTTCAGCCGGAAATTCCGCGCGGCGCCTTCGGTGACGGTGACGGTGTCGCTGTGGGACGTGGATACGGACTCCGCCGTGCGCATGGAACTTTCTGCCGAAGACATCACCGACACGGGTTTCGAGATCGTCTTTCGCACCTGGCTTGACACACGCATCGCGCGCCTCCGCGTCGCCTGGACCGCGATTGGCGAACTGGCAAACGAGGACGACTGGGATATCGCCTGAGCGCGGGAAGGCGGGTCGGCCTATGCCACCGAATACATCGATTCGTAGATCGGCGTCAGCGTGGAGTCGTCGAACAGCGAGGATACCGAGGTGCCGTTCCAGATGTTCAGCGTTGCCTGCGCCAACAGCGGCGCGGTGGGAACGATGCGGATGTTGGGCGCCGATTTCACCTCGTCAGAGGGGCGGATGGAATCGGTTATGACCAGCGATTTCATGACCGATTTGCTGACCCGTTCGACCGCTGGCGGGCTCATCACGCCGTGGCTGATATAGGCATGCACCTCGCAGGCGCCGCTTTCGATCAGTACCTCGGCGGCCTTGCACAGCGTGCCTGCCGTGTCGCAGATGTCGTCCACGATCAGGCAGGTCTTGCCGGTCACGTCGCCGATCACCGTCATCTCGGCCACCTCGCCGGGCTTCTCGCGGCGCTTGTCCACGATGGCCAGCGGCGAATTGATCCGCTTGGCCAGTTCCCGTGCCCGTGCCACGCCGCCGACATCGGGAGAAACCACCATCAGATCGCCCATGCGGTCGCGGAAATGCGTTCTCACGTCCAGCGCGAAGACCGGCGAGGCATAGAGGTTGTCGACCGGAATGTCGAAAAACCCCTGAATCTGGGCCGCGTGCAGATCCATCGTCAGGATCCGTTCTATCCCCGATCCGGTCAGCATGTTGGCCACCAGTTTCGCCGTGATCGGCGTACGCGCCCGCGCCCGGCGGTCCTGCCGGGCATAGCCGAAATAGGGGATCACGGCGGTGATGCGCGCCGCGCTCGAGCGGCGCAGCGCGTCGGCCATGACCAGGATTTCCATGAGATGATCGTTGGCCGGGTTCGACGTCGACTGGATGATGAACATGTCCTCGCCGCGGACATTGTCGTAGACCTCGACGAAGACTTCGCCGTCGTTGAACCTTTCGATGCGCGCATCGACAAGGCCGACGCTGACGCCGCGGTGGATCGACATCCGCCTGGCGATGGCCTCGGCCAACGGTCTGTTGGCATTCCCGGCAATGAGCTTGGGTTCGTTTATTGCTGGCATGCGATGATTTCCCCAGGGCGCGGCGGTTCCCGCTTGGACGGATTCGCCATGTTGACACCGCTTAGCACGGGGCTACGGTCCCGCAAAGGTTCTGGGGTCCAGAAAATGCAGCACGGAGGCGGCAAACCATGGCGGATATCGACTATTTCTTCACGGCCCTGTCGCCCTATACCTACCTGGCCGGCACGCGGCTTGAAGAGATCGCCGCACGGCATGGCGCCTCGATCGCCTACAAGCCGATGGATATCACCTCTGTATTCGCCCGCACCGGCGGTACGCCCCCGGCCGAGCGGCATCCGGCCCGTCAAGCCTATCGCACACAGGATCTGGCCCGCCAGGCGCACCGGGCGAAGCTGGCGCTGAACGTCAAGCCCGCCTTCTTTCCGGTCAATCCCGCGCCCTCGTCCTATGCGCTGATCGCGGCCCAGTCCGCCGGCGGCGGTGATCTGGGCGGGCTGGTGCATGGTCTGGCGCGCGCCTGCTGGGCCGAGGAGCGCGACATATCCGAAGATGCGGTGATCCGCGATTGCCTGTCGCGTTCGGGGTTCGATCCGGGGCTTGCCGACAGTGGCCTGCTGGCGGGTGCCGAAGCCTACGCACGCAACACGGAAGAGGCGGTCGAACGCGGCGCGTTCGGCGCGCCCTTCTACATCGTCAACGCCGATGACGCGCGGTTCTGGGGCCAGGACAGGCTGGACGATCTCGACGCGCACCTGGTGGAGCGGGCGCGATGAAGGATTTCGCGGCGCTGCCGCAACCGGTTGCCTCGCGCGTCTGCGGGCAAGGGCCGCGCCCGGTTCTCGCGATCCATTGTACCATCGCCCATGCCGGCGCCTGGCGCGGCGTGGCGAAACTGATGGAGGAGGAAACCACGCTCACCGCCTTCGACATGCTCAGCCACGGACGCAGCCCGGACTGGGACGAACGCGGCGACTTCCAGGACCGGATCGCCGAGATCGGCGCGCATTTCCTGACCCGGCGCATGGACGTGGTCGGCCATTCTTTCGGCGCCACGGTGGCGCTGCGCCTGGCGGTGGAGCATCCCGAACGGATTCGCAGCCTGACGCTGATCGAGCCGGTCTATTTCGCGGTGGCGCGGCAGGACGCGCCGCAACTATTGGCCGATCATGACGCCGATGCGCGCGACTATGTCGCGGCGCTGCAAGCGGGTGACGACGCGCTGGGCGCGCGGCTGTTCAACCGCATGTGGAGCGATGGCGGCCCGCGCTGGCCCGACCTGCCCGAAAGCAAGCGGGCGGCGATGATCCGGGGTATTCATGTCCTGCCGTTCTGCAACCGGGCGCTTTACGAAGACCGGCCGGGGATGCTGAGACCGGGCGTGCTGGAGCGCGTCACGGCACCGGTGCTGCTGTTGCGCGGCAGCCGCACACATCCGGTGATCGCGGCGATCAACGAGGGGCTGGCCCGGCGGCTTCCCGATGCCCGAAGTCATGTGATCGACGGCGCCGCGCACATGCTGCCGGTCACCCACCCCGAAGCGACTGCCGCGCATTTGCGGGCATTGTTCGGCCGCGCGCCGCTGTAGCGGGGCAGGGGGGCGCTGCCCCCCTCGGCCTGCGGCCTTACCCCCCGGGATACTTGCGGTCAGAAGAACGGTCGGGCAGGCGTGCTCAGCCCCCGGCCAGGTCGAGAAAACGGTCGACGTCGTCCTGGCCGATCGACCAGTCACAGACCAGCCGGGCCGCGAGCGGTTCGTCCTCGTCCTTGCCGTCCAGTTGCCCGCCCCACAGGTGATAGGCGGCGCCGGCCTCGTGCAGGCGGCGGTGGACCCGGCGGGGCAGGGTGGCAAAGACCATGTTGGCGTCCGGTTGGTGCAGCAGGTGCGCACCGGCGGTCCGCAACCCGCCGGACAGGCGGGCGCAACTGGCGTTGGCCCGACCCGCCAGGTCGAGCCACAGGTCATCGGCCAGATAGGCGGCCATCTGCGCCGAAAGGTAGCGGTGCTTGGAAAACAGATGTGCCGCGCGCTTGCGGCGCAGTTCGAATTCCCATGACTTCGCCGGGTCGAAGAAGATAACCGCCTCGACGCCCATGCAGCCGTTCTTTGTGCCGCCGAAGGACACCGCATCGACGCCCGCCTTCCAGGTCATCTCGGCGGGCGTACAATCCAGCGCCACCAATGCGTTGGCAAAGCGGGCGCCGTCCATGTGCACCGGCAGCGAAAACTCGCGTGCGACCGCTGTAAGGGTGCGCAGTTCGTCCAGCGAATGCACGGTTCCGCGCTCGGTGATCTGGGTGATCGAGACGGGACCGCGCTGCGGCCCGTGCACGCCTCGGGTTTCCTCGCCCGCGATGGCGGCACGCAGCGCTCCGGGCGTCATCCTGTCGGCCTGGCCCACCAGGGTCAGCTTGGCGCCGCCACTGTAGAATTCGGGCGCGTTGCATTCGTCCTCGTGGATATGTGCCACCGGCGAACAGAACACGGTTTCCCAGGGCATGGTCAGCGTCGCCAGGGCCAGCGCATTGGCCGCGGTGCCGGTCGCGACCAGATAGACCGCCGCCTGCGGTGCCTCGAACAGGTCGCGCAGTCTCTGGCGCACCTCGTCCATCAGCCCGTCGGCGCCATAGGCCATCTGGTAGCCGCTATTGGCATCGCCGAGAGCGGCCAGGATCCTTGGATGCACGGGGCCGGAATTGTCGGAGGCAAAGAACATCAGGTCGGCTCCTCGATGATGTGATCTTCCCAGTCGTCCTCGGGGGTATCGAACTCACTGACCGTCAGGCCGCGAACCGATACCCCGGCCCGGTGTACCGTCTCGGGCGAGCCCGAGACCAGCGGATGCCAGTCGTAGAGCGGCCGGCCCTCGTGGACCAGCCGGTAGGCACAGGTGGCCGGGATCCAGTTCAGATGCTCGGCCAGATTTGCCGGCGTAAGCACGATGCAGTCGGGAACGTATCTGTGGCGGTTCTCGTAGTGCGTGCAGCGGCAGCTCTCATCGTCCAGCAGCCGGCAAGCGACGCGGGTCAGAGCCACTTCGCCGGTATCCTCGAATTCAAGCTTGTTGAGGCAGCATTTGCCGCAGCCGTCGCACAGCGCCTCCCATTCCTGCCGCGTCAGGCGCGCCAGCGGCTTGCGTTCCCAGAATCGCGGGGCCAGCCCGGTTCGGTCGATCGGATCGCTCATATCGCGGTCAGGATGTCGCGGGCGCGTTCGCAATCGGCCCGCATCTGCCCGATCAGCGCATCGAGGCTGTCGAACTTCTGTTCCGGGCGCAGGAAATCGACGAGCCCGATCGAAAGCGTCGCGCCGTAGAGATCGCCCGAGAAGTCGAAGATGAAGGTTTCGATATTGGGCAGCACCCCGCCGAACATCGGCCGCACGCCCAGAGAGGCGGCGCCGCGATAGCTGCCGGCATGCGGGCCGTCCAGCACATCGACCAGCACGGCATAGACCCCGAAAGCCGGCGGGTGCAGCCCCTGGATCGACATGTTGGCGGTCGGAAATCCCAGTTGCCGGCCGCGCTGTTCGCCGCCGATCACCTCGCCGTCGATCCGGTGCCAGTGCCCCAGCATCGCCTTGGCGTCGCGAGGCCGGCCATCGCTCAGGGCCTGGCGGATCGCGGTCGATGAAACCACGGTCTCGGAGGTTTCGAGCAGCGGCGCGACGGTGACGCCAAAGCCCATTTCGCCGCCAAAGCGCACCAGGTCGGCGGCATTGCCGCTGCGCCCCTTGCCGAAACAGAAATCGGCACCGATGACGACATGACCCAGCCCGAGCCCGTCGCGGATCACCCTTGCGGCGAATTCGCCGGGCGTCAGGCCGGCCATGGCGGCGTTGAAGTTCAATTCGTACAGCCGCTCGACCCCCAGCTTCTCAAGCCGGTGGGCGCGGGTTTCGCTGCGCATCAGCCGGAAGGGCGGCGCGTCCGGGGCGAAATATTCGCGTGGATGCGGTTCGAAGGTCAGCACGCCCAGTGGCAGATCGGGCGCGGCGCCGCGGGTCAGTTCGATGACTGACCGGTGCCCCAGATGCACGCCGTCGAAATTGCCGATCGCGGCGCTGGCGCCGCGATCCTCGGGCTTGACGAACTGATAATCCCGGATGATCCGCATGGGCGCCTGCCTAGCGTTGCGCGCCGGGTTCTGCAAGCGGCTCTGGGTCCTGGTTCGGGCCGGTTTCTGGCCCCGGGGGTGTACCGCCCAGGGTTTGCCGGAGAGCAAAGCACATTCACGGATGAACTCCATGACGAACAGGGGATTCACCAGATGCCGGGGCCGAACGGAATTCGGCCAGCGCGTCGCCAGCTTCCTGGCCCTCATCATGCCCGCCGCAACACGCATAAGGTTGCGCGTTCATGAGCCAGTGGCCCGACGACGTGGAATCGTAGCCCGATACATCGAAATCCGGGCACGACAGAGGGCCGCGCCCGGCCCCGAACCGGATCGCAAGCGATCGAGCGATCCGGGGGGGTAATTGACAGATGTTGCGAACTTCGGCTTCGGGCGCTCTAGCTTACGTCCTTCCAGTTGATCTCGCGCCGGTCCTCGCCGGGGCCGGTCTTGGCGCGGCGCACGATCAGCCGGTTCAGCGCATGGATATAGGCGCGTGCGCTGGCGACCACGGTGTCTGTATCTGCCGAGGTTCCGGTGACGATGCGGCCATCCTCTTCCAGGCGCACGGTAACGGTGGCCTGGGCGTCGGTGCCTTCGGTCACGGCGCTGACCTGATAGAGTTGCAGCCGCGCGTTGTTGGGATAGATTGCGCGCACCGCCTTGAACGAGGCATCGACCGGACCGTCGCCCTGTTCGGTGGCGATCATCTCGCGGCCGTCCATCTCCATCTCAAGCGTCGCCTCGGCGGGACCGCCGGTGCCGCAGACCACCTTGAGCGAGACCAGTTGCAGATGCTCGTTCTCGGCTTCGGACGTGGCCCCGACCAGCGCGACAAGATCGTCGTCATAGACTTCCTTCTTGCGGTCGGCCAGTTCCTTGTAGCGCACGAACAGATCCTTGAGCTGGTTATCACCCACCTCGAAACCCAGTTGGCGCAGCTTGTCGCGCAAGGCCGCCCGCCCCGAATGCTTGCCCATCACCAGGTTGGATTCGGTCAGGCCGACATCCTCGGGGCGCATGATCTCGAAATTCTCGGGGTTCTTCAGCATGCCGTCCTGGTGGATGCCGCTTTCGTGGGCAAAGGCATTCTTGCCGACGATGGCCTTGTTGAACTGCACCGGGAAACCCGAAACGGTGGCGACCCGGCGCGAGATGTTCATGATCTTGCTGCTATCGACGCCCGTTTGCCACGGCATGATGTCGTGGCGAACCTTCAGCGCCATCACCACCTCTTCCAGCGCGGTGTTGCCGGCGCGTTCGCCCAGGCCGTTGATGGTGCATTCGATCTGGCGCGCACCGCCGGCCACGGCGGCCAGCGCATTGGCCGTCGCCATGCCCAGATCGTTATGGCAATGGGTGGCGAACACCACGTCCTCGGCACCCGGAACCGTGGCGATCAGCCGGCGAATCAGGTCGGCGCTTTCGGCCGGGGCGGTATAGCCCACGGTATCGGGGATGTTGATCGTGCTCGCACCGGCCCTGATCGCGATCTCGACAACCCGGCACAGGTATTCCCATTCGGTCCGTGTTGCATCCATCGGCGACCATTGCACGTTGTCACACAGGTTGCGCGCGTGGCTCACCGTCTCGTGGATGCGGTCGGCCATTTCGTCCATCGTCAGGTTCGGAATGGCACGGTGCAGCGGCGAGGTGCCGATGAAGGTGTGGATGCGCGGCTTGCCGGCGTGTTTCACCGCCTCCCAGCAGCGGTCGATATCGGCGAAGTTGGCGCGCGCCAGCCCGCAGATCACCGCGTCCCTGGCGTTTTGCGCGATCTCGCTCACGGCCTTGAAATCGCCCTCCGAGGCAATGGGAAAACCGGCCTCGATGATGTCAACGCCCATCTCGTCCAGCAGACCGGCGATCTCGAGCTTTTCGTTATGCGTCATGGTCGCGCCGGGGCTTTGTTCGCCGTCGCGCAATGTGGTGTCGAAGATCAATACGCGATCTTGCTTGGAAGTGTCGGTCATGTCGGTGTCTTTCTTGTCTGTCCTAAGGCCAATCGGCGCGCATGCGTCCTCCTCTGAGCGGGCGCGCCGGACGGCACGCTCAGAGGCGGATTAGGATCAGCAGGCCACGCAGCGCCGCGCCGCGCGAGGCGGTCGGGCAGGACATATGTGCGTAGCGTGTCATGATCGCGGACTATAGGACCGGCCCACGGGATTGAAAAGCCGGAATTTCGCCGAGCCGTCTTCGCCGGGCGGCTTTACAGGGCGTCGGCAGACACGATATCAAGTTAGTAACAGGTCATTAGCGGGAGAGTCGGGCGATGCGGCCTGAATGCGCGTTCGGGTGGGCTCTTTGGGTGGTTCCCACCCTTGGCAGGGCTGCGATGAGTTGCGCCTTGCCGGTTCGCGACGTGCTTTAGCGCCCGATGGCCCGGATCCGGAAATCCGCCGCCGACCGCAAGTCCGAGATCGTCGAGGCGGCGATCCGGCTGGCGGCCGAGATCGGCCCCGATCGCGTGACCGCGCGGCACCTGGCCGAGGCGGTGGGCATAAGCCAGCCGGCGGTTTTCCGGCACTTCCCCACCAAGTCCGACATCTGGCGCAGCGTGGGTGAAACGGTGGTGCGCCATCTCACGGAAGAGACCCTGCCGGCAAACGGCGATCCGCTCGACATGCTCGCCGAGATGATCCGGCGGCATCTCGACCATATCGCGCGGACACCGGCGATACCCGCGATCCTGTTCTCGCGCGAGCTTCATGTGGCAAACGAGGCGATGCGCGCGTATTTCGAACGCGGCATGGCCGACCGCCGCGCCGCCTTTGCCGCGCTGGTGGACCGGGGGCGGGCCACGGGCGGGATTCGGGCCGATGTGGCACCGGCCGATGCCGCCGCCCTGATCCTGGCGGCAATGCAAGGGCTTGCGGTGAGATGGTCGCTGGAAAACCGCAGCTTCGACCTGACCGGCGAAGGCATGCGGCTGATTGGCGCGATGGTGGACGGGTTCGCCCCGAGAACGCCTGAACGGCCCGCGGACGGCGCCGCGATACCACCGGGCGGGTCCGGTTGAACGCCGCGCTTGATCGGCCCGGTGTCCCGGTCTATCTGCCTCCGGGCGAGGACGACCTCCCCCAGCCGGGCCAAACTGTTCGGGACGACCCGACCGCACCATCGGGCAATACCATGCGCAGCACGGCCGACCGCATCCGCCACGCCGTCAGTTTCGAAATCCTCGCCCTGGCGCTGATCACGCCGCTGGGCGCCTGGGCGTTCGACATGGCGATGCGCGACATAGGCATCGTCAGCCTTCTCAGCGCGCTTGTCGCGATGGCCTGGAACTATCTCTACAACCTGATCTTCGATCACGCCATGCAGCGCATCTCCGGGCACAGCCGCAAGACCATGGCGATCCGGGCCTTGCACGCGATCCTGTTCGAGATCGGCCTCCTGGCGGTGCTCATGCCCTTCATAGCCTGGTATCTCGACATCAGCCTTTTCGCCGCCTTTCTGATAAACGTGGGCTTTGCCATGTTCTTCGTGATTTACGCCTTCTTCTTCAACTGGGCCTACGACTGGCTGTTCCCCATCCGCTGATCGCGCCCGCGCGAACATGAACGCGTCGCGTGTTTCCGGTTTCGGACGTTCACCCACCGGGCCGGGGCAGCGTTTTCGGGACAAGCAGCGCGTTTGGCCGGGCGGATGAATTTGGTTGAACGCGACATGCCCGCGCCACCCGAAACCCCGCACGCCCTTTCGCGCCGCGCCGGAACCGGGTAAGCCGGTGCCGCGAGACCACGAAAAGGCCCCCCCGTGCCGATCCCCCAGCCCCGGACGCAAAGATGAAGCCGATCCGCCTGATGTCGGGTTTCCTGACGGTCGGGGTCTGGACCCTGGCCAGCCGCGTGCTGGGTTTCGTGCGCGACGCGATGATCCTGGCCTTTCTCGGCACCGGCCCGGCCTACGAGGCCTATGTCGTCGCCTTTCGCCTGCCCAACATGTTTCGCCGCTTCTTTGCCGAGGGCGCGTTCAACATGGCCTTCATCCCCATGTTCTCGAAGAAACTGGAACGGGACGAAGGCGCGCGCGCGTTCGCAGAAGAGGCCTTTGCCGGCCTTGCCAGCGTGCTGATCGTTCTGACGCTGCTGGCGCAGGCGGCGATGCCCTGGCTGATTCTCGGGCTGGCCAGCGGTTTCGCCGGGCAGCCGCAGTTCCCGCTTGCCGTCGAGTTCGCGCGCATCGCCTTTCCCTACGTGTTGTTCATCTCGCTGGCCGCCCTGCTGTCGGGGGTGTTGAACGCCACCGGCCGCTTTGCCGCCGCCGCCGCCGCGCCGGTGCTGCTCAACGCGATGGTGATCGCGGCCATGGCCGCCGCGGCGAGCATGGGCGGCGATGTCGCCCGCGCCCTGATCTGGACCATTCCGGCGGCCGGGGTGGCGCAGCTGGCGCTGGTCTGGATCGCCGCGTCGCGCGCCGGCTTCCGGCTGCGCCCGCGCCGCCCGCGCCTGTCGCCCGACCTCGGGCGGCTGGTCAGGGTCGCCGTCCCCGCCGCGCTGGCCGGCGGCGTCATGCAGGTCAATCTGCTGGTTGGCCAGCAGGTCGCCAGCTTTTTCGACCGCGCCGTCGGGTGGCTTTACGCCGCGGACCGCCTGTACCAGCTGCCGCTGGGCGTTGTCGGCATCGCCATCGGCGTGGTGCTGCTGCCGGACCTGTCGCGGCGCCTGGCGGCGATGGACGATGCCGGCGGGCGCGCCGCGCTTTCCCGGGCCGCCGAGGTGGCGCTGGCGCTGACGGTGCCGGCGGCGGTGGCGCTGGTGGTGATCCCGCTGCCGCTCGTGTCGGTGCTGTTCCAGCGTGGCGCCACCACCGCCACCGACAGCGTCGCCATCGCGCTGGCGGTGGCGGTCTACGGGCTGGGTCTGCCCGCCTTCGTGCTGCAGAAGATTCTGCAACCGCTGTTCTTTGCCCGCGAGGATACAAGGACACCGTTTCGCTATGCGCTGGCCGCAATGGTCGTGAACGCCGCCGCCGCCATCGGTCTGGCGCCGCTTCTGGGCTGGATCGCGCCGGCCATCGCCACCACGGCGGCAGGCTGGTTCATGGTGCTGCTGCTGGCCCGCGGCGCAAGGCCGATGGGCGAGGTCGCCCGGCTCGATGCCCGGTTCCGCGCCCGCATCTGGCGGATCTGCGCCGCCGCCGCGGCGATGGGCGCGGCGTTGTGGCTGGCGGCGGCGGCGCTTGGCGGCTGGCTCGCCGCTCCGGGCTGGCGCTACCCGGCGCTCATGGCGCTGGTCGTTCTGGGCGTGGTGGTCTATTTCGGCGTCGGCCAGGCGATCGGTGCCTTCCGGCTGTCCGAATTCCGCACCGCGTTGCGCCGGCGCGGATAGCCGGGCTGACCGGCCCGCCCGGGCATCCGGCACTTCGGCTCTCTCGACAAGTTCGCGGCGAAATCCGGGGCGCGTTCAGTCGTGCCGGATCCGTGCGCGAAGCCGCGCCCACCCCCCCGGCGCGACGAGATAGGACATCGCAAAGCCGGTGACGAAGCCGCCGAGATCGGCGACCCAGTCGCGGCTGCCGCCGAACAGCAGCCCGAACAGCAACTGGAACCCCATCAGGAAGGCGATCAGCATGAACGCCCGCGCCTGGTTCGCCCCCACCCGCGCCAGCGAGTTCATCAGCAGAAAGGTGAATCCCCCGATCAGCCCGTACACGGCCGGAAACCCTCCGACCAGCGGCATCGGATCGTTCAGCAGCAGCGCATAGGCCAGCGCGCCGCCGATACCCGACACCAGGAACATCGCCAGCATCGCGGCCGCCCCGAACACTTCGGCCACCATCTTGCCCATGGCCAGCAGGAAGACGCCCACGAACAGCGCGTGCGTGAACGAGGTATGAACGAAGGGATAGCTCACGAACCGGATCAGGTGCTCGACCGGCCAGCGCCCGTTCTGCCACATCCAGTCGAAGATATCGCCGGAAAACGCGTAAGCCTGGATTGCCGCCAGCCGCCAGCCCACCGCCTCCGGGCCCCCGATCATGCCGCGTGCGCCGAGGCTGAACGCCACCTCTGTCCCGATGATCGCGAGAAACAGCGCCACCACCGCCGGCGGCAGGGGGTTGACGGCGGCTGCCGGGGGCTGGCTGGTCATGGCTCGATTGCTCCTGCGGGCGCTTCTTCGTGGCGCCTGTTGACGATCTCCGGCCCCATGGGTAAGCGAACGGGGCCGATTTTTCCAGACGGGAGTTTCCCTGCATGACCGAACCGAAGTTCACGCCGCGGGTATTCTCCGGCATCCAGCCGTCGGGCAACCTGCATCTGGGCAACTACCTCGGTGCGCTCAAGCGTTTCGTCGACATGCAGGAGCAGGGCGCCTTTCAGACCGTCTACTGCATGGTAGACCTGCACGCCATCACCGTCTGGCAGGATCCGGGCGATCTGCGCCATGCCACGCGCGAGTTGTGCGCAGGCTTCATCGCCGCGGGCATCGACCCGGAAAAATCCATCCTCATCAACCAGTCCCAGGTGCCCGAACACGCCCAGCTCGCCTGGGTGTTCAACTGCGTCGCCCGCATGGGCTGGATGGGGCGGATGACCCAGTGGAAGGAGAAATCGGGCAAGAACGCCGAAGCCTCGAGCCTCGGCCTGTTCGCCTACCCGTCGCTGATGGCCGCCGACATCCTGGTCTATCACGCCACCCATGTACCGGTGGGCGAGGATCAGAAGCAGCACCTCGAACTGACCCGCGACATCGCCGCGAAGTTCAACCACGACTACGGGGTCGAGTTCTTTCCCCTTACCGAACCGGTGATCGAAGGCGCCGCGACCCGCGTCATGTCCCTGCGCGACGGCACCCGCAAAATGTCGAAATCCGACCCGTCCGACCTGAGCCGGATCAACATGACCGACGACGCCGACACCATCGCCCGCAAGATCCGACGCGCCAGGACCGATTCCGAACCGCTGCCCTCGGATGCCAAGGGGCTGGAAGGGCGCGCGGAGGCCCGCAATCTGGTCAACATCTACGCAGCCCTCGCCGATCGGACGGTTGAGCAGGTGCTGGGCGAATATGGCGGCCGGCCGTTCTCCGATTTCAAGCCGAAGCTGGCCGACCTGGCGGTGGCGCGCCTGGCCCCGATCTCGGCCGAGATGGCCCGCCTGATGGACAACCAGGACGAGATCGACCGCATCCTGGCGCGCGGCGCTGCACGCGCCCGCGAGATCACCGCCCCGATCCTGCGCGCCACCTATGACATCATGGGCATGGTCGGGCCGTTCCCGGCCTGACCCGCCCGCGAGGCAAGGCCCCCGTACAGGCCCCCGTACAGGCCACGGTACAGGCCCGGATGCCGGCTTCTTTCTGGTCGCAAGTACTCCGGGGGGTTCCGGGGGGCAGCGCCCCCCGGCCGGGGGG
>JBKEDD010000078.1:0-12708 GCA_047975215.1 Jhaorihella sp. | reverse complement strand
CGCGCCGGTGGCCGCGATGGTCTGGGTGACGCCGACCCTGGCCGAACTGGGCGTCTTGTTCTGCGTCGCCATTTTTGCCACGGCGGCGCACTACACCATGACGCTGGCGTTCCGCGCGGCGCCGGTGACAGTGACGCAGCCCGTCACGTTCCTGCAACTGGTCTGGGCCGCCGCGCTGGGCGCGGTGGTGTTCGGCGAACCGGTCGATATCTGGGTGGTTTCGGGTGGTGGCCTGATTCTCGCCTCGGTCACGTTCATCACCTGGCGCGAGGCCGTTCTGCGGCGCCGCTCGATCACCCCGGCAAGTCTGGCCACCAAGGTCTGAGCCGGGCCGGCGGGGCGGCGCCGCCGTCATTTTTGTTGATTGACGGATCAATAAACAAAAAATATCGTCGCGCCGGACCTGTCCTGCATGAATCGGAGCCCGCGCGATGCCAAAGATCGGAATGGAACCCATCCGGCGCGACGCGCTTGTCAAGGCGACGATTGCCGAGGTGGGCGCGGCGGGTTCGCTTGATGTGACCGTCAGCCAGATCGCCCGGCGCGCCGGCATGTCCAGCGCGCTGGCACATCACTATTTCGGCGGCAAGGATCAGATCTTTCTTGCCGCCATGCGCCGCATCCTGACCGATTTCGGCGCCGAGGCACGGCGCGAACTCGTGGCGGCGGCGCCCGAGATGCGCGCCTCCGCCATCATCCGGGCCTGTTTCGCGCCGGCCTGTTTCACGCCCGACGTGATCGCCGCCTGGATGACATTCTATGTCATGGCTCAGAACAATCCGCAGGCGCTGCGGCTCTGGCGCATCTATCAAGGCCGGTTGCGCTCAAACCTGACGCATGCGTTGCGCGGCCGGGCTGCCGACCCCGCCGCCGCCGCGGCAACGCTGGCGGCGCTGATCGACGGGCTGTATCTGCGCGCGGCGCTGAATGAGCCGGAAGCGCCGGAACGTGCTGTCGCCCATGCCCTGCGCGTGATGCGCGTCCTCACGGAGGCACGGCCATGACCCGCCCGAACATCCTGATCCTGATGGTCGATCAGTTGAACGGAACCCTTTGGCCGGACGGTCCGGCGCCGTGGCTTCATACGCCCAATCTCGACCGGCTTTCGGCGCGCTCGTTGCGTTTTGCCAACTGCTATACCGCCAGCCCGCTTTGCGCGCCGGGAAGGGCGGGTTTCATGTCTGGCCAACTGCCCTCGCGCAGCGGTGTCTATGACAACGCGGCCGAGTTCGCCTCGGACATACCGACATTCGCCCATCACCTGCGCCGCGCGGGATACCAGACCTGCCTTTCGGGCAAGATGCATTTCGTCGGCCCCGACCAGTTGCACGGCTTCGAGGAACGCCTCACGACCGACATCTACCCGGCCGATTTCGGCTGGACCCCGGACTATCGCCGCCCCGGCGAACGCATCGACTGGTGGTATCACAACATGGGGTCGGTTACGGGCGCCGGCGTGGCCGAGATCACCAACCAGATGGAGTATGACGACGAGGTCGCCCATCACGCCACCGCCAGGCTGTACGATCTGGCCCGCGGCCATGACGGCCGGCCCTGGTGCCTGACGGTCAGTTTCACCCATCCCCATGACCCCTACGTCGCGCGCCGGGCATATTGGGACCGCTACGAAAGCTGCGAACATCTGCAGCCGCAGGTGCCGGCGATGGCCTATGACGATCACGACCCGCATTCGCGGCGCATCTTCGACGCCAACGACTGGCGCAGCTATGAGATCGGCGAAGACGATATCGCCCGCGCCCGGAGGGCCTATTTCGCCAATATCAGCTATCTCGACGACAAGATCGGCAACCTGATGACGGTGTTGAACGATACGCGGCAGGCCGACAACACCATCGTTGTGTTCCTCTCCGATCACGGCGACATGCTGGGCGAGCGCGGACTCTGGTTCAAGATGTCCTTCTACGACGGCTCCGCGCGGGTGCCGCTGATGATCGCGGCGCCGGGCATGGCGGCGGGGCGCATCGACGAACCGGTTTCCACGCTGGACGTGACTCCGACGCTTTGCGACCTGGCCGGTGTGGACCTTTCCGGGGTGATGCCCTGGAGCGACGGCCAAAGCCTGCTGCCGCTGGCGGCGGGCGGTGCGCGCAGCGATCCGGTCATGATGGAATATGCCGCCGAGGCCAGCGAGGCGCCGATGGTGGCCCTGCGCGAGGGGCGCTGGAAATACACCAACTGCCCGCTTGACCCCGAACAGTTGTTCGATCTTGCCGCCGACCCGCACGAACTGAAAGACCTCGCCAGAGATCCTGCCCATGCCGCGACGATGGAATCGTTTCGCATCAAGGCCGCCGCGCGCTGGGATCTCGAACGCTTCGATGCAGATGTGCGCGCCAGCCAGGCGCGCCGCCTCGTGGTCTATGACGCCCTGCGCAGGGGCGGCTATTACCCCTGGGATTTCCAGCCGCTTCAGAAGGCGTTGGAACGCTATATGCGCAACCACATGGATCTGAACGACCTGGAACAGGGGCAACGCTTTCCGCGGGGTGAATGATGCAGGCCGATTTCGTCATCGTCGGTGCCGGCAGCGCGGGCTGCGCCATGGCCTGGCGGCTTAGCGAGGCGGGCGCCTCGGTCATCGTGATCGAACATGGCGGCAGCGATACCGGCCCCTTCATCCAGATGCCGGCCGCTCTCAGCTATCCGATGAACATGGCGCGCTATGACTGGGGCTACCGCAGCGAGCCCGAGCCGCACCTGAACAACCGGCGCCTGGCCTGTCCGCGCGGCAAGGTGATCGGCGGTTCGTCCAGTATCAACGGCATGGTCTATGTGCGCGGCCATGCCCGGGATTTCGACCATTGGGCCGAGGTCGGCGCCGACGGCTGGTCGTTTGCCGACGTGCTGCCCTATTTCAGGCGCATGGAACATTGGCATGATGGCGGCCACGGCGGCGATCCGGCCTGGCGGGGCAATGGCGGGCCGCTGCATGTCACGCGCGGGCCGCGCGCCAATCCGCTGTATCACGCCTTTGTCGAAGCCGGCGCGCAGGCAGGCTATGGCGTGACCGACGACTATAACGGCGAACGCCAGGAAGGTTTCGGCCCCATGGAACAGACCGTCTGGCGCGGGCGGCGCTGGTCGGCGGCAAATGCCTATCTGAAACCCGCGCTGAAGCGGGGCAACTGCACGCTGCTGCGCGGGCTGGCGGTTCACGTGGTGATCGAGGAAGGCCGCGCCACCGGAGTCGAGGTGGTGCGGCGCGGCCGGACGTTGACGATCGGCGCCCGGCGCGAGGTCGTGCTTGCCGCCTCGTCGATAAACTCGCCTAAGCTGCTGATGCTGTCGGGGATCGGGCCGGGCGCGCACCTGGCCGAACACGGGCTGCCGGTCGTGGCCGACCGGCCCGGTGTCGGGGCGAACCTGCAGGATCATCTTGAGCTTTATATCCAGATGGCTTCCAGGCAGCCGATTACCCTGTTCAGGCACTGGAACCTCTTTGGCAAGGCGCGAATCGGGGCGCAGTGGCTGTTCACTCGCAAGGGGCTGGGGGCATCGAACCAGTTCGAAAGTTGCGCCTTCATCCGTTCGCGCCCGGGCATCGAGTATCCCGATATCCAGTTCCATTTCCTGCCCATGGCGGTGCGCTACGACGGCAGGGCCGCGGCCGAGGGGCATGGTTTTCAGGCCCATGTCGGGCCGATGCGTTCGTCGAGCCGGGGCAGCGTGACATTGCGCAGCGCCGACCCGGCCGCCGCCCCGGTCATCCGCTTCAACTACATGAGCCAGGAGCGCGACTGGGAAGAGTTCCGCACCTGTATCCGCCTGACCCGCGAGATTTTCGCCCAACCCGCGTTCGAGCCATTTGCGAAACACGAGATTCAGCCCGGAGCGGGGGTTCAGGGCGACGCCGACCTCGACGCCTTCATTGCCGAGCACGCCGAAAGCGCCTTTCATCCCTGCGGCACATGCCGGATGGGGCGCGCCGACGACGCCGGCGCGGTGGTCGATCCCGAAGGCCGGGTGATCGGGGTGGAGCGTCTGCGGGTGGCCGACAGTTCGATCTTTCCGCGCATCACCAACGGCAATCTGAACGCGCCCTCGATCATGGTGGGCGAGAAGATCGCCGATCACCTGCTGGGCCGCGATCCGCTGCCGCGCGCCAACGACAGACCCTGGCTGCATCCCCGCTGGCAGAGCGCGCAGCGATAGGCGGTTTGCGTTAACCTTTCTTGACAACGACCGTTGATCGGTTCCGCGAAAGCGCCCAGATTAACGAAATGTTAAGGATTTGTGCGCTGTTCGTTCTATGCCTCCTGCCCGTCGCGCCGGCGGCGCAGGCCGGGTTTTCAGGCCCGGTACGGGTTATCGATGCCGACACCTGGGATGTGGGCGAGCGACGGGTGCGGCTGCACGGCATCGACGCGCCTGAACTGGACCAGACCTGCCGCGATCCCGCCGGACCGGTGTGGGGGTGCGGCCTGTGGGCCAGCAACGAGGCGCGGCGCCGGTACGAAGGCCGCCAGGCCGAATGCGAAGCGGTTGAAACCGACCGGTACGGGCGCACCGTGGCGCGTTGCGCCGTGAACGGCGAGGATGCCGGGCGGTTTCTGGTCTCCCAGGGAATTGCCTTTGCCTATCGCCGGTATTCGCTCGATTACGACCTTGACGAGAAGGGCGCGGCGATAGACGGGCGCGGTCTGCACCGCACGCAGGTTCAGTCGCCCGCGCAGTTCCGCCGCTCGCGCAGTCCGGATACGCCGCCCGCAAGTCACGATTGCCGGATAAAGGGCAATATCTCGGGCAAGGGCGCGCGCATCTACCACATGCCCGGGCAACGTGACTATCTGCGCACCCGCATCAGCCCTGAACGGGGCGAACGCTGGTTCTGCACCGAGATACAGGCCAAGGCCGCCGGATGGCGCCGGGCGCGCAGATAGGCGCAGGCCGGCAAAGCCTCCGGTTTCGCTCTCGTTTTGATCCCGGTCAAAGAGCGGTGCGCGCATCATCCCTAGCCTTGGTGCAACACCGGACCCCAAGGAGTTGACGCATGTCACACACCCCGCATGAACTGGCCGAGGAATTTCCCGAAAAGGCCGAACTGATGCACGAGTTGAAACAGTCGGACGCGCATTTCGCCAGGCTGAGCGACGAGTATCACGACGTCAACCGCGCCGTTCACCGCGCCGAAACCAATATCGAGCCGATGGACGAACTGTCCGAGGTGGCTTTGCGCAAGAAGCGCGCCGCGCTGAAAGACGAGATCTGGGGCATCCTGTCGCGGCACTGACGGGTCATCGGGCACGCAAGATCAGTTGACCTGATAGGGCAGGGTGCCGCGTTCGTTGGCGTCGATGGTCAGCCGCCGCTCAAGCGGCGGTACCGAGCGTTGGTGGCAATGGGTACGTTCGCAGATGCGGCAGGAAATGCCGATTGGTTCGTAGGCGCTGGCATTGCTGACATCCAGGCTGTCGGCATATACCAGCAGATCGGCATGGCGTATCTCGCAGCCCAGCGAGATGGCATAGCGGCGCACCGGTGCGCCGAATGATCCGCCGGGTTTGGAAACATCGCGCGCCAGGCTGATATAGCGTACCCCGTCGGGCGTTTCCGCCAGTTGCCGCAGGAAGTGGCCGGGTGTCTCGAACGCCCGGTGGACGTTCCAGAGCGGGCAGGCGCCCCCGAAACGGGCGAATTGCAGGCGCGTGGCGCTGTGCCGCTTGGTGATGGTTCCGGCCTGATCGACGCGCACGAAAAAGAACGGAATGCCCTTGGCGCCGGGTCTTTGCAGCGTGGACAGCCGGTGCGCCACCTGTTCGATCGACGCGCCAAAGCGGTTGGCCAGCAGCTCAAGGTCGTGCCGGTATTCCTGTGCCGCGTCCAGGAAGGCGCCATAGGGCATCAGTGCGGCGCCGGCGAAGTAGTTGGCCAGCCCGATCTTGGCGATGGCGCGGGCCTCGCCGCTGTGGAAGCGGGCGAAATCCAGTGTCGCCTCGAGCAACTTGTCCTGATGCAGCAGCGCGACCTGCAACAGCGTCTGGAATCCCCGGGTCGACGGCGCGGCCCGGGCTGACAGGCGCAGCACCTTGCTGGCGGCGTCGTACTGGCGCAGATGCCCCATGTCGGCCAGTTCGGTCCGGATCCCGCGCGAGCCGAGCCAGTCGCGCGCGGCGGCGAGTGCATCGCGCGTTCCGTCGGGGCGCGCGGCAAAGCGTTCGGCGGCACGGTCCACCGCGTCGATGTAGTTGTCGCAATAGTGGAAGAAGTCGCGCACCTCCTCCCATGGGCTTGCCTGAACGCGGGTATCCTCACGGCCCAGCGCCTCGTCCAGCGAGGCAAGGCGCTCGTGGGTCTGCCGGTAGTTGCGGTGCAACGCCAGAAAGGCGCGCGCCAGCGCCGGGGCGTTGGATGCCGTCAGGCGCAGATCGGCGAGTGGCGGCATGGTGTCGGCAAAGACCGGGTCGGCCATTGCCTCGCGCATGTCGCTGACCAGGCGTTCGCTGTCGCCGGTCGACAGTTCGGTCACGTCAAGCCCGAATTCCTGCGCCAGCGCCAGCACGACCGAGGTCGACACCGGGCGGTTGTTGTTTTCCATCTGGTTGAGATAGGGCAGGCTGATGCCCAGCTTGGCGGCGAAATCCTTCTGCGTCAGGCCAAGACGGGTGCGGATCTCGCGCAGCTTGGCGCCGGCATAGAGTTTCTGGGTGGCCATGTCGGACCCTTGTCGTGCCTTTGCAGGTTTGCCTTGCGCCCAGTCTAGGTTTGCAAATGCGCCGCCGCAAGTCTGCACTCAGAGGCCGAGCCGCCTTTCGCGCCGGATCACGACCGTGATCGCGACCCAGCCCAGCAGCGCGGTGGACAGCATCAGCACAAGCAGTGGCAGCGCCCCGGTTTCAGGCGTGAGCATTGCGCCGGCCAGCGCGCTCAGACCGGCGCCGCCGCCCAGCATGATCGCCCCGCTCAGCCCCGACGCAGTGCCCGCCAGGCGGGGACGCACCGAAAGCGCGCCGGCGGTGGCGTTGGGAATGGTCATGCCGTTGCCGGCCCCGACGAAAGCCATGAAGCCAAAGAAGGTTTCCGCCGATCCCAGCCCGGCCAGCATGACGAGCAGCGACATCAGGATGCCCGCGCCGCAGGTCCAGCAACCCCACAGAACCATGCGGTTGATGCCGACGCGGGTGGAAAAGCGGCCGCTCAGGAAATTTCCCAGGATATAGCCGACCGCAGGCGCGCCGAAATACACGCCAAGCTTGCCCGGTTCGAGGCCGTAGACATCGGTGCCGACGAAGGGTGCGCCACCGAGATAGGCAAAGAACGCCCCCGACGACAGTGCCGCCGCCATCGAATAGCCCCAGAAGCGGGGCGAGGTCAGCAGTTCGGGATATTCGCGAAACTGCTGGCTCAGCGTCAGGCCGCTTTTCGTCGCGGTTTCGCCGAAATCCCACCATGTCAGCGCCAGCGTCATGGCCCCCAGGACGAGCATCAGCCAGAAACTTGACTGCCAGCTGAAGAACTGATCCAGCATGCCGCCGATGGCCGGTCCGATCATCGGCACGACCGCCACGCCCATGGTCACATAGCCGATCATGCTGGCGGCCTTGTCCTGTGGATAGAGATCGCGCACCGCCGCGCGGCTGAGCACCATGCCGACCACCACCACCGCCTGACACATGCGGAATAGCAGGAACAGATGCGCCGTCGGCGCGAGGATGCAGCCCAGGGTTGCCAGCAGGAACAGTACGAGCCCCCACAAGATGACCGGACGCCGCCCCAGCTTGTCGGCAACCGGGCCGATCAGCACCTGCAGGAAGGCGCTCATCCCCAGATACAGCGCCACCGAAAGCTGCATCAGCCGGTAGTCGGTGTGGAAATACTCCGTCATGTTGGGCAGGCTTGGCAGGAAGACGTTCACCACCAGCGCCGACAGCCCCGACAACAAGATCAGGGTGGCGATATGCGGCGGGCTTGCTCGGCCCCGGCTGTATGTCCGCTCGGTCATGATTCTGGATTAGGTCAGCCTGTCGCCAGTGTCCATCATGGGCGGGGGATTGGTTTGAGATTAGCCGATTTGCATTTTGCGACCATGCATCTGCCAATAATTTGCAAATTTGCGGAAATTTGCTTTGGCCGCGGCATCGAACCCGATATGGTCGGTGAAAATCTGCACCGGGGGCAAGCGACATGAAAGACATCCTTTCCGAACTGGAAGACAGGCGCGGTTCGGCGCGGCTGGGCGGCGGGCAGGGCCGTATCGACGCGCAGCACGGCCGCGGCAAGCTGTCGGCGCGCGAACGCATCGAACTGCTGCTCGATGAGGGCAGTTTCGAGGAGTTCGACATGTTCGTCGCGCACCGCTGCACCGATTTCGGGATGGAAAAACAGCGCCCTTACGGCGATGGCGTCGTGACCGGCTGGGGCACGATCAACGGTCGCATGGTCTATGTGTTTTCCCAGGATTTCACGGTATTCGGCGGTTCCCTGTCCGAAACCCACGCCCAGAAAATCTGCAAGATCATGGATATGGCGGTGCAGAACGGTGCGCCCGTGATCGGGTTGAACGATTCCGGCGGCGCCCGTATCCAGGAAGGCGTGGCCAGCCTCGCCGGTTATGCCGAGGTGTTCCAGCGCAACATCATGGCCTCGGGCGTGGTGCCGCAGATCTCTGTCATCATGGGCCCCTGCGCGGGCGGGGCGGTCTATTCGCCCGCGATGACCGACTTCATTTTCATGGTCAAGGACACGTCCTACATGTTCGTGACCGGCCCCGACGTGGTCAAGACCGTGACAAACGAGGTGGTGACGGCCGAGGAGCTTGGCGGCGCCTCGACTCATACTCGCAAGTCCAGCGTCGCCGACGGCGCGTTCGAAAACGATGTGGAGGCGATGGCGGAAGTGCGCCGCCTGGTCGATTTCCTGCCGCTCAACAACCGCGAAAGGCCCCCGGTGCGGCCGTTCTTCGACGAACCGGGCCGCATCGAGATGTCGCTCGATACCCTGGTTCCCGAAAACGCCAATACGCCCTACGACATGAAGGAACTGATCGAAAAGGTCGCCGACGAAGGCGATTTCTACGAAATCCAGGAAGACTACGCCAAGAATATCGTCACCGGGTTCATCCGGCTCGAAGGTCAGACCATTGGCGTTGTGGCCAATCAGCCGATGGTGCTGGCCGGGTGCCTGGATATCGACAGTTCGCGCAAGGCGGCGCGCTTCGTGCGCTTCTGCGACTGTTTCGAGATCCCGATCCTCACCTTCGTCGATGTGCCGGGCTTCCTGCCGGGAACGTCTCAGGAATACGGCGGCGTCATCAAGCATGGCGCCAAGCTGCTGTTCGCCTATGGCGAGGCCACGGTGCCGAAAGTGACGGTCATCACGCGCAAGGCCTATGGCGGGGCATATGACGTCATGGCCTCCAAACACCTGCGCGGTGATTTCAACTATGCCTGGCCCACCGCCGAGATCGCCGTGATGGGCGCCAAGGGCGCTACCGAGATCATCCACCGCGCCGATCTGAAGGATGCCGACAAGATTGCCCGGCATACCAGCGACTACGAGGCACGGTTCGCCAACCCGTTCGTCGCCGCCGAGCGCGGGTTCATCGACGAGGTGATCGCCCCGCACGGCACGCGCAAGCGCGTCTGCCGCGCCTTCGCGTCGCTGCGCAACAAGAAGCTGAAGAACCCGTGGAAGAAGCACAACAACATCCCGTTGTGAGAAGGTGAAAATGCTGCGCGAGCGGATCGTTCTTTGCGAAACCGGCGGGGGCCGGGCCATGTCGCCCGGCAAATCGGGGCGGCATGACCCGGGATCACGGGCCAACCATTCCGAACGACGAGGCCCGCGCGGCAGTGCGCGCCCCGGGCGCATTCTGCCAGCGGGCGCGGGAACCGGACGGCCCGGGCCGTCCGGACATGGGCAAGGCGGGACCGGTCGAGGCGCGGCGGTCGCGCTGAGGGTGCGCGATTTCGCCCGGGCGTGTACGGTGTGAGCCGTCTGCGCGCCTCCGCTTTGGCGCTGCTGGCGCTGGCATTTCCTGCCGTCGCCGAACCGTTTGATGTTCCGTCGGGTCAGCCCGTCACCCTGACCGAGGTGCTGACCGACGAGAATCCGGGCGCGCTTTGGGTCCGGTTCCGCTTTCTGGCCCCTGAAATCGCACGCGGGAACGGCAAGGTGACGCCCGAGGACGCGGCCGCCGACATGGACTGGCTTTGCGCCCATCTGGCGCTCGACTATCTGGCCCGCTACGAAATGGCCCCGGCCCGCGTGGTCATTTCACTGTCGGACCGCGCGGTGCCCTTCGGCGTCGCCGACCCCTCCGCCACCCAGTTCTTCGAAAGCTACAGGCCCGTGGACGGCCGCTGTATCTGGGAGGGGTTCTGACCATGTCACAATATCTTGCGCAGCAAAGCTCATCTCGCTGTCGGCTTGATGCTTTGGCGTCACAGGCCACGATCTTGCCGGGCGCCGGATGTATTTTCGTCGGGATCCCGGCTATGCTCGGTACCGGTCGCGCAGGCGCGGCCGAAACCTCGAAGTTGAGGCAGGCGGGATATCCATGTCCCGCTCGTTACGAGCAAACAGTCAGGAGACCCAGATGTCGAAGAGCATCAAATTCCTCGCGATGGTGGGCTTTGTCGCCACCGTCGCGGCCTGTGACAACTCTCCCAAGGAGGAGTTCGTCGTGGTCCAGCCCGAACCGATTTCGGTCGAGCCGACCTATACCGGCAAGTACAAGTAGACCTGCCGAGGGACCGGCCGCGCGGCCGGTCCCGCACCTTGTGTATTCGCGCGCCATGCCGGAGGCGCGGCCATGCTGAAGCATCGCGGCTTTCCCGGCCGCCTGCCGGGCACCGATTTCCAGTTCACGATCCGCCGCGCCAACCCAAGGGGGGTTACGCCGATTACCCGGCGTGAACGCCATGCCGACCGCCGCCCGGCGGACCGGCGCGCCGATGCGGGTTTTATGGCCGCGCTGTGGGATCACTTCGCCGATCAGCCGTTCGAGCGCGGCAATCTCGATGCCGGGCGGCTGAGCTGGCTGTTCGGGCGCGAGGTGCTGCCCGCCGACGAGCCGTTCGACCCGGCCAGCTATGAGGCGCGTCTCGTGATTGACCCGGTCGCCGCACGCGCCGCCTTTCCCGAGGTGTTCGCGGGAGGGTCGGCATGATTTCGCGGATGGCTTGCCGAAATCGGCTGGATCCGGCCCGATCCGGGGTGGCGGCATCTGATCGCTTGGCCGTATCGGTACGATGGGGCAGGCTCGGGCGCGCGGTTGGCGGAACCCTGTCCCGCCGGTCTGCTTCAAATCCAAACCCGAACCCTTCCTGCTGCGGGACGGGTCGCGGTCACTGGCCCGGCCCGCCCGCCTTTTTTCGTTGCCTCAGGCCGTCTGCGCATCGGCAGCCTTCCGCCCATGGTGGCGCGCACGCGATTTCGCGCTTGCACGCGGACCCGCGCGGGCGTTTGCTTGCGCCGCAAACCTCTGAAAAAAAAGAAGGACGGGCAGGATGCACAAATTCAGGATACTCGCCGGGCTGGCGATGCTGGCCGGTCTCGCGGCTTGTGGCGACACCCCGGCCGAACAGGCGCTTTACGGTGCCGGGGCGGGGATGCTCGGCTCATACGTCGTTGACGGCAACCCGTTTGTCGGCGCCGCCGCGGGTGCTGCGGGCAACGTGGTCTATTGCCAGCAATTCCCCGACAAGTGCGGCTGAGCGCGGGCCGGGATGCGCGGCCTTCGGGGCCGCGCGCCACGGGTGCATAGCGACTGCGGCGCCGGAACCGTGTGCTGACCTCGCATCGATTGCCCCGCAAGGCCGGAAACGGCCGGCGGTGTATCCGGCGCGCCAAAATGAACCATTCATGCAAGACCGCCCCGGCGCAATCCGGGGCGGCCTTTCGCGTTCGACAACCCCATGACGAAGGACTGCCCATGTTCGAGAAAATCCTGATCGCCAATCGTGGCGAGATTGCCTGCCGGGTCATCAAGACCGCCCGCAAGATGGGCATCAAGACCGTTGCGATCTATTCGGATGCCGACCGGCATGCGCTGCATGTGCAGATGGCCGACGAGGCGGTGCATATCGGCCCCTCGCCGGCCAACCAGTCCTATATCGTCATCGACAAGGTGATGGATGCGATCAGGGCGACCGGGGCGCAGGCGGTGCATCCGGGCTATGGGTTCCTGAGTGAAAACAGCCGCTTTGCCGAGGCGCTGGAGGCCGAGGGCGTCGCCTTCATCGGGCCGCCCAAAAAGGCCATCGAGGCGATGGGGGACAAGATCACCTCAAAGAAGATCGCGCAGGAGGCGGGTGTTTCCACCGTACCGGGCTATATGGGGCTGATCGCGGATGCAGGCGAGGCCGTGAAGATCTCGAACGAGATCGGCTATCCCGTGATGATCAAGGCCAGTGCCGGGGGCGGCGGCAAGGGCATGCGCATCGCCTGGAACGACGAGGAGGCGCGCGAGGGCTTCCAGTCCTCGAAGAACGAGGCCGCGTCTTCTTTTGGCGACGACCGCATCTTCATCGAGAAATTCGTCACCCAGCCGCGCCATATCGAGATTCAGGTGCTGGGTGACAAGCACGGGAACTGCATCTATCTGAACGAGCGCGAATGCTCGATCCAGCGGCGCAACCAGAAGGTTATCGAGGAGGCGCCTTCGCCCTTCCTTGACGAAGCGACGCGCAAAGCCATGGGCGAACAGGCCGTCGCGCTGGCGAAGGCGGTTGATTACAGTTCCGCCGG
>JBKEDD010000077.1:0-63224 GCA_047975215.1 Jhaorihella sp. | reverse complement strand
GCCACCGGTTCGCTTCTTGCGCTGCATGATCCGTACCGCGCTTGCAGCCGATATCCGCAAACGCCGCGCGGCTTCATGGCAAGACAGGCCTTCGTCCACCAACGCGACGACCCTCTCTCGTATATCCAGTGATAGCGATTTGCCCATGATCCACCTCCACATATGGTGAATCACAAAAATGGTCCCATGGGAATCCAGCCGATTCAGATTTCAGGGACGACGCTCTCGAATTCATGACCGGCATTCTTGAGGGCCGGCTCCCGGCGCCACCGATCAGCCGCATTCTGGGCTATGCGCTGCACGCGGTCGAACCGGGCCGGGTAGTCTTTCGCGGTACGCCCGAATTTGATGTCACCAACCCCACGGGCACGGTGCATGGCGGCTGGTACGGCACCCTGCTGGACAGCGCCATGGCCTGTGCCGTAATGACCCGTGTGCCCAAAGGTGCAATGTATACAACGCTGGAATACAAGATCAATATCGTCCGGCCGGTACCGCTGGGCAGCGAAGTTGATTGCGAGGGCCTGACCGATCACGTCGGACGCTCGACCGGGGTTGCCCATGGCGAAATCCGCGGCGTGACGGATGGCAGGCTTTACGCCACGGGATCGACCACCTGCATCGTCATGAAGGCGCCCCCCCGCTGACCGAAAACGCCGGCGCCAGTTGTCCCGTTGCTGCGGCCGGGACACGCGACAGGCCTACAGGCGTGCCCGGGGCAGCGCGCTCAGCCCGGGTACGGAAACCGTGTCGGAGGGAACGCTGTCATGCAGCCGTTCAGACCGGTCGCGCCCGACCACCCGGCGCCTGCGCAGCACGAAGATCTTGCCCCAGCCGCGCCAGGTCCCGACCGAAGGCGCGGCCGGATCGGTATAGAACCTGACCCGCCAATCAGGCGGCAAGGACAGGCCACAGGCTTCGGCGCGCTCCAACATCCAGACAAGCGGGATATTGGACAGCGGGCGCGCCGCCTCGAACCCGCCAAGCTGGCCGCCGATATCGCCGTGCGCGCCACGGAACCAGACCTGCTCGACATGTCCGCCCCAATCCTGCGGACAATCCCAGAGGATCGGTTCGAACACGGCACGGGTTTCGTCCAGGGCAAGGGCGTGAAACCCGTTCCGGATGCTGCTTCCCAGTTGATGGTTGTGAAAGGCATGCTGCAATTCGGCCCAATGCCAGAAGAACGGCACCCGCAGTCCGAGCGCCTTGACCGTATCCCAGACACCCACCATCTCGATGGGCACGGCATCGTGGCAATGGGCGCGGGCGAAGGCGCGGGCATGGGTCCCGCCAGCGTTGATCTCGTAGTGGCGATAGGCGGTCAGAATGTTGCGCTCGGTGGCGCATTCCGCGCGCAGCAATCCGACCAGGTCGATCACCCCGGCAAGCGAACGCACCGCGAAGGCGCCGCGCGAATAGCCGAACAGGAAAACCCGGTCGCCCGGTCTGTAGCGCGACGCCAGATAGCCATAGGCACGGCGGATCTGGCGGTTGATGCCGCGCCCGGTCGTTACGTCCATGGTTGTGCGCCAGTTGCGCCATTGCACGCCGGCCTCGTAATAGACCGACAGCGTCGCGCCCATCTCGCGGCACAACGCATAGGTGATGCCCGCATTGCTTTCCTGGCCGGGTTCCAGCGTCGACATGGTGCCGTCGAGAATGATCACATGCGTCAGCGGCCCCCGGCGGCGCGTCCCGGGCGAATGCGCTTCGCTAAGCGGGCGGCCAAGCCAGCCGAGCACCCTTTCGCGAAGCCGCCTCAGCACCATGTCACACCAATTCCCGTACCCTGTGCGGCGTGAACGGCATTTCGACCCGCCGAACCCCGCTGTGCCAAAGCGCATCCTGCGCCGCGTTGGCACCCCCCGCCAACGCCCTCACCGTCCCGGGCCTGCCGCATCCGGTCAAGCTCGCCGGACCGGCGCAGCGGCGCACCGGATCCGGCATCGATCCGATCATGGGGGTATCGGCGGCGCGCAGCAAGCCATTGCCCGCGAACGATTCCGGATCGGACCCCTGCCCGGCGCGAGGCTAACGCGTGGCGGATCAATGTCCAGCCGCAAGGGGTGCGGCTAAAGTACCGTCACCACATCGACCAGCCCGTACCCGTTGAACCGCGTCGACATCGCCACGGAATAGGCCCCCATTCCGTCGAACAGCACATAATCCCCGGCCCGAACATCCTCGGGCAGCGGCAATCCGTCCGGCAGACGGTCGAGACTGTCGCAGGTCGGCCCGAACACCACCCGCGGCCTCGGCAGGCCGCGGCGCGCCGCCCCGTCCGGCCCGACAGCCCGGATCCGGCGGATCAGCCCCATGTCGCGCAGATCGGTCAGGCCGCCGTAGATCCCATCGTTCAGAAATACCGTCGCACCACCGGCCCGCATCGCCTTGACCCGGGTGGCCAGGGTGAAGGCCTCGGCAACCATCGCCCGGCCCGGTTCGCAAACCAGCTCGGGTGCGTCGGCCCCGAACGCCCGGCGGGTGGCCGCACCGATCACGGCAAACACATGCTCCAGGTTTGGCGGCGTACCGTGCCGGTCGGCGGCAAACCCGCCCCCCACGTTCAGCCTGGCAATGCGCAGCTCCGCCCGCTCCGCGATCCGCGCCGCCGCCTCGACATAGCGCGCCCAGGCCTGCGCATCTTCGCATTGCGTGCCGGGATGAAAACAAAGCGCCGGGGTCCATCCCGCCGCCGCCACCCGCCGCAGCAGCCCGGCGGCATCCTCGGGCGTGGCGCCGAACTTGGTGCCGAAATCATAGGCCCCGCCCTTCACCGGAAGGGCAAAGCGTACCGCGATCTCGCGGTCGCGGGGCACCGCCGACAGCTTGTCCAGCTCGCCCGCCTCGTCCACCGACCAACTGGCCACGCCGGCCGTGATGCCGGCCGCGACCTCGGCGGCCGATCGTACCGGGTTGTTGTAGTGCAGAACCGCCCCGGGCGATGCGGCGCGGACCGCGCGCATCTCGACCGGCGAGGCGACATCGAAAGCACCCACCCCGGCGGCCGCGAGATTGGCCAGTACCTCGGCCCGGTCATTGGCCTTGACGGCATAGCTCACGAGGCCGGGAAAGCCCGCAAGAAAACGCTGCGCCGTGGCCTGAAGGCACGCGGGCGACAGGTAGAGCACCGGATGATCAGGCCGGGTACGGGCCAGGTGAGCGGCGGGATCGGTCCAGGGGCCAAAGGGATGCTGCATCGGAGAACCTCGTGGTGCTGGCGGATTTTCCCCAGATTCCCATGTTTTTTCGTCGATTTCGCGTGGCAGAATGCCTAGTACAGAGTCATATGGCATCAAACTGACGAAAACCGCATGCAAACTGACGAAACCGACCGGCGGATCCTGGCGTTGCTGCGCCAAAACGCCCGCGCCCCCGTGACCGAACTTGCCCGGCGGCTTGGCCTGGCGCGAACCACCGTACAGGCCCGGATCGAACGGCTCGAGGCCGGCCGGATTATCGCCGGCTATACCCTGCGCGGCAGCGCCGCGACCCGCCCGCCGCTACGCGCCACGGTGCTGGTCTCGATCGAACCGCGCAGCGGCCCGGCGGTGCTGGCACGGCTGAAGTCACTCCCGGGGGTCGAGCAGGCGCACACCACCTCAGGCCGGTTCGACCTGCTGGTACAGGTGACGGCGCAGACCACTTCGGAACTGGACGAAACGCTGGACCGGATCGGCGAGGCGCGCGGCGTGCGTTCGTCGGAAAGCCTGATCCACCTGGCAACCAAGATCGACCGCAGCGAGTGAGGGTGCCGCGCAACCGGACCGCGCGGGGGCCGGGGCAAGGCATCGAGTATTTGTTACCAGAAAGAAGCAGGGCCGAAGCGCCCGGTCCGGCGGCCGTCCGTCCTCCGGGGGATAAGCATGCCGCCAGCCGGGCGGCTTCTTCCTGGTGCGGTCATCGGCTCTCCAGCCTGTACCGCCCCGTCAGGTTGCGCGATTCGGGTTAACAATCCGTTGCCGCTTCTTTCTGGTTTCAAATACTCAAGGCCGAGCCAACGTTACCGCGCCACCTGCGGCCAAAGAAATGACACCCGCCGCCTTCCCCTCGGACGCGTCCTTCGCTAGAGGATTGCCCAACCGCAAGAGGGATTTCGACGATGCCGATGGAAAAGACATTCAACCCGGGCGCGGCCGAAAACCGGCTCTACCGGGCCTGGGAGCAGGCCGGGAGTTTCATG
Source organism: Jhaorihella sp. (assembly GCA_047975215.1). GTDB lineage: Bacteria > Pseudomonadota > Alphaproteobacteria > Rhodobacterales > Rhodobacteraceae > JAGRMG01. The sequence continues at coordinate 59,038 of JBKEDD010000077.1, read as the reverse complement.
GCCGGCGCGAATGCGTCGCGCCCCGAGACCTACTGCATCATGATCCCGCCGCCCAATGTCACGGGCAGCCTGCATATGGGACACGCCTTCAACAACACGTTGCAGGACATACTGATCCGCTGGCACCGGATGCGCGGCTTTGACACGTTGTGGCAGCCGGGCCAGGATCACGCCGGCATCGCCACCCAGATGGTCGTCGAACGCAAGCTTGCCGCCGAGCAGCAACCCTCGCGCCGCGAGTTGGGGCGCCAGGCCTTTCTGGCCAGGGTCTGGGAATGGAAGGAACAGTCGGGCGACACCATCGTCAACCAGCTCAGGCGCCTCGGCGCCTCGTGCGACTGGTCGCGCAACGCCTTCACCATGTCCGGTGCGCCCGGCGCCCCGGCGGGCGAGGAAGGCAATTTCCACGACGCGGTCATCAAGGTCTTCGTCGACATGCACGCCAAGGGGCTGATCTATCGCGGCAAGCGGCTGGTCAACTGGGATCCGCATTTCGAGACAGCGATTTCCGACCTCGAGGTCGAGAACATCGAGGTCGCGGGCCATATGTGGCACTTCAAGTATCCGCTGGCAGGGGGCGAGACCTACGAATATGTCGAAAGGGATGACGAGGGCAATGTCACCCTGCGCGAGACCCGGGACTACATCTCGATTGCCACGACCCGCCCCGAGACCATGCTGGGCGACGGTGCGGTCGCGGTTCATCCGTCGGACGAACGTTACGCCCCGATCGTCGGAAAGCTATGCGAAATACCAGTCGGCCCGAAGCAGAACCGCCGTCTGATCCCGATCATTGCCGACAGCTATCCCGACCCCGGTTTCGGATCAGGCGCGGTCAAGATCACCGGCGCCCATGATTTCAACGACTATGCCGTGGCCATGCGCGCCAACATCCCGCTTTATCGCCTTATGGATACCGGCGCGGCGATGCGCGAGGACGGCGCGCCCTATGCAGAATGTGCCGGGCGCGCGCAGGCGATCGCCGCCGGAGCCTCGTTCACCGAGGAAGAAATCGACAGGCTGAACCTGGTCCCCGACGATCTTCGCGGGCTGGACAGGTTCGAGGCGCGCGCCCGCGTGGTCGAACAGATCACCGCCGAAGGGCTGGCGGTGACGATCACCGATGCCAATGGCGACACGGTGCCGCTTGTCGAGGCGAAGCCGATGATGCAGCCCTTCGGCGACCGCTCGAAGGTGGTGATCGAACCGATGCTGACCGACCAGTGGTTCGTCGATACCGCGCAGATCGTGCAGCCCGCCATCGACGCGGTGCGCAGCGGCGAAACCGTGATACTGCCCGAACGCGACGCGAAGGTCTATTTTCACTGGCTGGAGAACATCGAGCCCTGGTGCATCTCGCGCCAGCTCTGGTGGGGGCACCAGATTCCGGTCTGGTACGGGCTTGACCTGTCGGCACCCGATTTCCGCGACGACGAGGGCGACGGGACGCTCGATCTCGTCGAGATGGGCCGGCTCCTGACCGGGGGCATGGTTCATATGGGCCAGGTGCATCACTGTGCGGCGCAACTGGACGATGTCCTGCCCGCCTTCCGCGGCGAACTGGCCGACACGCCGCACCCGATTGCCGATGCGCGCATCGTCGAGGTGGCCGGCCGGCAGGACGCGATCGACCGGCTGGCCGAGTCGCTGGCCGAATATGCCGTCAGCCAGGATCCGACGCGGCTGGTCTACCCGGTCTGGCGCGATCCCGACGTGCTCGACACCTGGTTTTCCTCCGGTCTGTGGCCGATCGGTACGCTGGGCTGGCCCGAGGATACGCCGGAACTGAGAAAGTACTTTCCCACCAGTACCCTGGTGACAGGCTTTGATATCATCTTCTTCTGGGTCGCCCGGATGATGATGATGCAATATGCCGTTGTCGGCCAACGCCCCTTCGACACGGTCTATGTGCATGCCCTGGTGCGCGACGAGAAGGGCAAGAAGATGTCCAAGTCGCTGGGCAACGTACTGGATCCGCTGGAACTGATCGACGAATATGGCGCCGATGCGGTGCGCTTCACCCTGACCGCCATGGCGGCAATGGGGCGCGACCTCAAGCTTTCGACGCAACGTATTGCGGGGTATCGCAATTTCGGCACCAAGCTGTGGAATTTCGCGCGCTTTGCCGAAATGAACGGCGTGTTCGAGGTGCGGGCCGGTGCTGCGCCGCGGCCCGACCGGACGCTGAACCGATGGATCGTCGGCGAGACCGCGAAGGTCCGCGCCGAAGTCGACGCCGCGCTTGGCGCCTTCCGCTTCAACGATGCGGCGAACGCGCTTTATGCCTTTGTCTGGGGCAAGGTCTGCGACTGGTATGTCGAGTTTTCCAAGCCGCTGTTGCAGGGCGAGGACGAGGCCGCCAGGGCCGAGACCCGCGAGACGATGAAATGGGTACTCGACCAGTGCCTGATCCTGCTGCACCCGATCATGCCCTTCATCACCGAAGAACTGTGGCAGTTGTCCGGCGACCGCCCCAAGATGCTGATCCACGCCGATTGGCCCGAATACGACCCGGCCAGCCTGGTGGACACCGCCGCCGATCATGAAATGAACTGGGTCATCGGCCTGATCGAGGCTATCCGCTCGGCCCGCGCCCAGATGAATGTACCGGCGGCCCTTCAGGTGCCGCTTCTGGTCAGCGAGATCGACGCACGCGGTCAGGCGGCCTGGGAGCACAATACCGCTCTGATCAAAAGGCTGGCGCGGATCGACAGCCTGAGCCGCACCGAGGCCATGCCCCGTGGCACGGTCAGCATCCCCGTCGAAGGCGCCGCTTTCGGCCTGCCTCTCGCCGGCATCATCGACATAGAGGCCGAAAGATCACGGCTGCAAAAGTCGCTGGCCAAGCTTGAGAAGGAACTGGGCGGATTGCGCGGGCGGCTGGACAACCCCAAGTTCGCCGCCTCCGCCCCCGAAGACGTGGTCGAGGAAACCCGCGCCAACCTGGCCGCGCGTCAAGAGGAGGAAGGGCGCCTCCGCGAGGCGCTGGCACGGCTGGCCGAACTGGGCTGACCGGCACCGGACAGGGCGCAGGCCATCGCCGCGCCCGTGTATTCCCGTATCTCTCCGAACGAGGCGACAACGACGCGTCGCGAATTCCGGAACCGGGGCCGGACATGGCGACGAACGCCCCGGCGGTTCTTCGTATCGCGGGGCCACCAATACGGCAAACGGCGCGCTTTCGCGCGCCGTTCACATTGATCCGTGCTTGCGAAGCCCGCTCAGACGGCCCGCTTGCGGCGGCGCGCCGCAAAGCCGAGCCCGCCCAGTGCGCCGGCCAGCATCAGGCCGGCGGCCGGCACCGGAATCGGCGCAACGTCGCGCCAGTTGATGTTGTCGACGCCATAGGGGCTGAAACTGCTGATCTGCGAACCTGCAAGCACCACCCTGTTGATGTCGCCGGTAAGTGCAAACGTGCTCCAGTCGTTGATTGCCCCAAAGACCAGATTGACCGAATCGACCAGGGTCGCGCCGTTGTAGCCGCTCACGGTCAGGCTTTCGCCCGAGGACGACCCGAGCGAGCGCGACGCGTCCAGGCTGAAGGCGCTGACCAGGGACGCAAAGACCATCTCCAGCCCGTAGGAGGTGCCGTTGAAGCCCATGAACGTGGTCCCGTTCGTGCCCTCGATATCCCAATTGCCGGGATCGCCGGCACTCAGCCCGCTCCATGTCGTTCCGTCATCGGTGGCGTTGAAGGTGACGCCCATGGCGGCATAGCGGCCTGCGGGCATCGGCCCGTTGGCATTGTCCGCCGCGAATTCCTCGAAATTGATGGTTCCCGCACCCGCTCCGACGGTCGTGCCGACAACGATTGCAACAGCCGCCACGGCCGTCTTGAATGTTCCTATCTTCATTATTCACCCCCTGTGAAATAACTTGTGTTTGCAGCCCGCATGATTGACGTGGCTGCATGCCCGACACCTCGAAAGGCCGGTCCGGCACTGCAATGATACCACAGGTTTGAGAAATTTGCACAGATAGCTTTCACACGACCCCGGAACTCCTCAGCCGAAATCCGATACGACGAAGGACAGCAAACCGGCAAACAGCCGTATGCCCCCCTGCAAGTGAATGAAACCGCAAGACAAACACGGTTTTGCCACACCACGACCCATGCGAAAGCCGCGGAACGGTCTGGGCCCGCTTTGTCGACTGCAAAGCGCCGTCAACACACCACTACCGCCACTATTCCTACCCGGCACCGGAACGGATGCGCGCCGAACGCTGCCTGCCGCGCGATTGGGGCCGGGCATGCTGCCGCATACCGATATCGCCTACTCGAATACCGGCTTGCGGCCCTGCATCTGCGCTGCGATCACCTCGATCTGGTCGGGTTTGCCGATCAGATCCACCTGTTCACGCGATTCCGCCAGCAGAACTTCGGCCCGATCCGCGCGTTCAGCCACGTCGATCAACCGCTTGGCGGCGCGTATCGCCGAGGGACTTTTCTGCACGATCTCACCGGCCAGCGCCAAAGCGGCGGCGCGCGGATCAGCATTTATCCGCGTCACCAGTCCCCAGCGTTCGGCCTGTTCGGCATCGACCGGGGCGGCGGTATAGGTCAGGTGCCGCAGCACATCCGAGCGCACCAGCCCCGGAAGCAGCACCATGCCGCCCATGTCGGGCACGATGCCCCACTTCATCTCCATCAGCGCCAGCCTTGTTTGGGGATGCGCGATGCGGATATCGGCGCCCAGGGCGATTTGCAGCCCCCCGCCAAAGACCGCACCCTGCAATGCCGCGATAACCGGCACGGGCATCCGCCGCCACAGCATCGCCAGTTCCTGCATCTCGTTGGCGTCATCGTGGCTTCGCTTCATCAGCCAGTCGCTTGCGTCCATGCCCTGCATGGCGGCGAAACTGGCCAGGTCGAGCCCGGCGCAAAAGCTCTTGCCCTCGCCCGACAGCACGACCGCGCGGGCATCGGAGGCAGCGACCTGCTGTCCCGCAGCAAGGATCGCCTTCACCATTGCCGGGTCCAGCGCGTTCATCTTGTCGCCGCGCGTCAGCGTGACATGGGCGATGTTGTCCCGGATTTCGACGGATACGCGCGCCATGACGCCCCCTTGTATTGCGATCTGACAGGCCCCAAGCTTGCCCCGGATAGCAGCGGCGATCCAGCAGGACGTGGGGGAACGCGGGCGGGGCTTGCCGCGGCCGCGGTCTTTGGCTTATCTGCGCGTCATGACAGAACCGCGCTATACCCCGCTTGTCCGATCGCTGCCCGCCACGGTACCCTTTGTCGGCCCCGAGACCCAGGAACGCCGCCGCGGCGCCCCGTTCGTGGCACGTCTGGGCGCCAACGAAAGCGTGTTCGGCCCCTCGCCCAAGGCCATTGCCGCCATGCAGGCGGCGGCGGGCAACATCTGGATGTACGGCGATGGCGAAAACCACGACCTGAGGTGCGCGCTGTCGGCGCTGCACGGGGTCGGTCCGGAAAACATCATGGTCGGCGAAGGCATTGACGGGCTTCTGGGCTATCTCGTGCGGCTGCTGGTCGCGCCGGGCGACGCGGTGGTGACATCCGAGGGCGCCTATCCGACCTTCAACTACCATGTGGCAGGCTATGGCGGAGTGCTGCACAAGGTGCCCTACCGCGACGACGCCGAAGACCCCGATGCCCTGTTCGCCAGGGCGGCCGAAGTGGATGCCAAGATCGTCTATCTCGCCAATCCCGACAACCCGATGGGCAGTTGGCATTCCGGCGCCCGGATCGCGGCCGCAATGGAGGCCCTGCCCGAAGGCACGCTTCTCGTGCTGGACGAGGCCTATGTGGAATGCGCCCCCGAGGGCACCGCACTGGCGCTGCCGGTCGGCGATGAGCGCGTGATCCGGATGCGCACCTTTTCCAAGGTGTATGGCATGGCGGGCGCGCGGGTGGGCTATGCCATCGCTGCACCGGGGCTGATTTCGGCCTTCAACAAGGTCCGCAACCATTTCGGGATGAGCCGGATTTCACAGATCGGCGCGCTGGCCGCCGTCGAAGACACCGGCTGGCTGGCGCATGTGCAGGCCCGCATCGTTGATTCCCGCGACCGGATCGCCGCGATCGCGCGCGAGAACGGGCTGAAGCCGCTGCCTTCGGCGACGAATTTCGTCGCCATCGACTGCGGGCGCGACGGCGCCTTCGCACAGGCGGTCGTGGCCGCGCTGATCGAACTGGGCATTTTCGTGCGCATGCCCTTCGCTGCACCCCAGAACCGCTGCATCCGCGTCAGCTGCGGGCGCGCGTCCGATCTTGACGCATTCGCCGCGGCGCTGCCAAGGGCGCTGGCGACCGCCCGCGGCTGAAACCCGCCGCCCGGCGCGACATCTGCCTGACATTCGGGACAGACGTCTTATACTGATACCGAAATGTCGGTCGGAGTGTGCCATGCACGAGCGCAACATCAAGGCCGCGCCGAACTATACGGTGCCCGCGCTGGTCATGGCCGGCGTCAACCTGCTGTGGATCTTCTTCGTGGTCTGGGCCGCCTTCGGTTTCTTTCCGGCGCTGCTTCTCGCCGCGGCAATCAACCATGGCATCGACCGCCTGGCATCGCATCGCGGCGCGCAATAGAGCTACCGGCCACCGCGTCAATCCGACGGCGGGCCGTATTCGTTGGTGCCCCCCTGGCTGGGCCGGGTAAGCCACCACAGCACCAGAAGCGGAGAAATCAACAGCACCAGCACCGCCACCACGGCGACCAGCCCGCCAAGCGCGGCGAACAGCGCGCCGAAGTTGCCCGCGGCCAGATTGCCGAAACCGGCCATGAACCCGAGGAACAGCGAGAGCCCCACCATCACGATCAAAGGATAAAGAAGATACAGGCCGCTGCGCCCGGTATCGTGCATCCGCCGCCATCCGGCCGCCAGCGAAGGCACCAGCATCGCCAGCGAGAACAGCGACACCAGCGGCCCGTTGCTTTGGGCAGAAACCGAACCGGGTTCGATCCTGACCTCGCCACCGAACAGGAGGCCATCAACGATACCCAGCAAGAGATTTGCAAGAAACAGAAACAGCACGAAATACCAGTACTCCGGCCGGCCCGCGCGGCCCGAGAAGGTGGCGTATTTGCTCAAGCAGGTACGAACCGCGTCCTGAAACCCCATGCTGCCCCCGTTGGCCTTGCCCGTCCGGGCGGATTGAGCCAGGTTAGGCGAAAGCCGGACCGGGGACCAGAACGCTTGCGAGGGCCCCGAACTCGGGCGGGATGTTGGCGCCCGCCGACGGCTCCGGCGCCGTCACGGCACGATTTATGCGAAACATGACGCGCCCGACTCCCTGACTGGAACGGGCCCTTTGTCAACGCTCATGCAAAATGACAACTGGCGATCTGATTTGATTCCGCGCATCGCTTGAAGATAACGCATTAACAGGGAATGAAAAAATACACCCTCACCGCTCCGGCGCTCCGGCCTCTAAAACATGTCAGTTGACATCATTTGCAATTTCAATCCAACCTGAGAGAAATTTCGCAACCGATGGCCGACTCGATGCTGTTCGGGAACGGCCACAAACAACAGTGAGGAACCTGAAATGCCCAGCCACTTGTTTCGCCCCCTTGTCCTGAGCCTCGCCATCGCCGCGGCACCAGCGACCGCAAAGGAAGTGATGAAGATCCACCTCGATCTGACACAGGATTCCGCTCCCTATCTGGGCCTGAAGGAATTCGAACGTCTGGTGGAGGAACGCACGCAAGGCGCCATCGACGTTGAGATCTACCCCAACAACGCGCTTGGCGACGATGTCGAGGCCGCCCAGCAGATCCAGTTCGGTGCCATCCACGGTGCGCCCATTCCCACCGCCGCGCTTTCGACGTTCAATCCGTCGCTGCAACTCATCGACCTGCCGTTCATCTTTCCAAGCGCCAAGATCGCCCATGAAGCGCTCGATTCCGCAGAGGTGGGGGGCAGGTTGCTGGAGGGCATGGCCGCATCCGGCTTTGTCGGCGCCACCTTCTTCGAGAACGGTTTCAAGCAGCTGACCTGCAACCATCCGATTCACGAACCATCCGACTACCAAGGCAGGAAAGTCCGCGTCATGCAAAGCCCGCTGCTGATCGCGCAGTTCGAAGCGGTCGGCGCCACGGCCATTCCGATTGCGTTCTCGGAACTTTATGGCGCCCTGCAGCAGGGTGTCGTGGAATGTCAGGAAAACCCACTGCAAACCATCAATGCGATGAAATTCTACGAGGTACAGGACTACCTTACGCTGTCCAATCACGGCTATCTCGGCACCGTGTTCGTGTTTTCAAAGGTCTGGTACGAAGCCCAGAGCCCCGAAACGCAGGATATCCTGATGAAGTCTGCACATGACGCCGCGGTCTTCGAGCGCAAGGCCGCCGGCGAATTCAACGACCGGATCCTAGGAGAGATCCGCGCCGAAGGCTCCACCGAAATCATTGAGCTTACGCAACAACAGCGAGAGGATTTCCTTGCGGCGATGAAACCAGTCCATGCGAAGTTCGCCGACGAGATCGGCCCGGATCTGATCCAGGCGACCTACGACAAGGTGCAGAGCCTGTCTTCGAACTAAGGCTGGGGAAGCGCCCGGCATGCCCGGGCGCTACCGCATCGCGCACCGTCATCTCGTCGAAAGGAGACCTCGGTTGATCCGTGCCATCGCCCGCGCCCTTGCCATTGCCGACCGCGGTCTCGAATTCTTGGAACGGGCAGCCATCGTCTTGCTGTTCCTTGTTTCGGTCAGCGTCCTGATCCTCGATATCGTGCTGCGTTCGACCGTCAGCCTGTCCTTTGCATGGGCACCCGAACTGACGCGCTATGCCATTGTATGGCTGGTATTCATCGGCGCCTCGATCGGCGCGCGCAGCGGGGCGCATATCTCTATCGACCTGTTCAGCGAAGTCCTGTCCGAACGGCACGCGCGCTGGCTGCTGCAAGGCGCAGCGATGATCTCGGTTCTGGGGTGCATCCTGCTGACCTATCATGGCGGCAAGCTGGTTCAGCATATGGCCCAATTCAACCAGCATTCTCCATCGCTGCGGTGGCCCATGTGGGCGATCTACATGGCGGTTCCCATCGGCTTTGCGCTGATGTCGCTGCGTTTCCTGCAACATTTGCTGTTCCTGTCGGTCGACGAGCGCCGCCGCAGCATCGCCGAAACATCGGCCTGAGGAAAACCGGATGCCCGTTCTCTTTTCCACCGGCACGCTGCTGCTTCTGGTGCTCGGCGTTCCTGTCTTTCTGGTGCTTCTGCTGCCCGTGCTGGTGGCGATGACCACGACCACGACAACCCCGCCGGTGCTGGTGATCCAGCGCATGTTCTCGGGCATCGACAAGTTTCCGCTGATGGCGATCCCGTTCTTCATCGCCGCCGGCAATATCATGGCCGAAGGCGGCATTTCGCGGCGGTTGATCCGCCTGGCCCGTGCCATAGTAAGCCCGGTGCCGGGCGGTCTGGCAGTGACGACGGTGATGAGTTCGATGTTCTTCGGAGCAATTTCCGGTTCCAGCCCGGCGACCGTTATCGCTGTGGGGCGCATCATGCTGCCTAGTCTGGAAACCTCCGGCTACTCCCGGCCTTTCTCGATCGGGCTGCTGATGAGTGCGGGAAGCCTCGGCAACATCATTCCGCCGTCGATCTTCATGATCGTCTATGGCGCCGTCACCGGCGTTTCCATCGGCGCGCTGTTTCTCGCCGGCATCGGCGCAGGAATCGTCTACGGCGCCGTCTTCATCGTCATCTGCGTCCTCTATGCCGAATCCAGAGGGCTGGCGAGAACGCGCGGCTGGGACGCCTGCGAGATCTGGCTGGCCTTTCGCGACAGTATCTGGGGGTTGCTGACCCCGGTGATTATTCTCGGCGGCATCTATGGCGGTTTCTTCACCCCGACCGAAGCCGCAGCCATCGCTGTGGCCTATGCCATCTTCGTGACCATGGCGGTACATCGTGAAATGACGTTCAGACAGCTTCTGGCCTGCACCGTTTCAAGCGGTGTGACGACGGCACAGGTGATGATCATCATTTCCGCGGCATCCGCCTTTTCCTGGTTTCTCGCAACTTCAGGCCTGTCGCAAGCGGTGGGCGACATCTTGTCTCTGCTGGGCAACAACCCGATCTGGGTGCTTCTTGCAATCAACCTCATCGTCGTGGTGGCGGGCATGATCCTTGACCCGATCTCTCTGGTCATCATCCTCGTGCCATTCATCGCGCCGGTGGCGCAGGCGGCGGGAATCGATCCCTTGCTTCTGGGCATTGTTATGGCGGTGAACGCCTCGATCGGCATGTTCAGCCCACCGTTCGGGCTGAACCTGTTCATCTCGACCGGGCTCGGCGTCAGCTATCGCGAGGCGATCCTCGGAGCCCTACCGTTCATGGCCCTGGGCCTGCTGGCGCTGATGATCGTCTCCTACGCGCCGGTCCTGACGATGTGGTTGCCCTCGCTCTTCTATTCCGGCGTATCCTTCTGAATGCGGAACAGGATGGAATTCCGACGAACCATCGTTGACATGTCAATTTTATATCTTAAGAATGTTAGAGAGTAGCGGAGAACCCACGATGACACATTTGGAAACCGACGTTCTGGTAATCGGTGCAGGCGCCGCCGGCATGTATGCCGCCATGGCCGCCGCGGGCGAAGGCGCCGATGTGCTTTTGCTGGACAAGAGCCTGATAGGGCGCGGCGGCGCCACGATCATGGCGCAAATGACGGTCGCGGTGGCCCTAGGAGAGCAGGACGAGGACGACTGGCGGCGCCATCTGGACGATACACTCAAGGCCGGACGCGGTATCTGCAACGAAGAGCTTTCGGCCATCCTCTGCCACGACGCGCCCGCCCGTATCCGCGAGATGGACAGCTGGAAGGTCGGCTGGGCCCGCGACCCCGGGAACGACCGGATCGCCTGTGTGAAAGCACCGGGCCATTCCGCCAAACGCTGCGTCTATGTGGACTTTCTAGATACCGGCCCGGCCATCGCCCAGACCCTGCGCACCCGGGTCGGGCGGACAAAGGGCGTCACCCGACTGTCGGGAATGTCGGTGCGCGATCTGGTGCGCGAGGGTGGCCGTGTCGTCGGTGCGGTCGCCGTCAATGTCGAGGACGGGCGCGTCGTGACGGTCGCGGCCAAGGCCGTGATCCTCGCGGCGGGCGGGCTGACCAAGCTGTTTCAGCGGAACAGCGCATCGACCAACATGGGCGGGGATGCCTATGCGCTGGCGCTGCGCAGCGGCGCCGATCTCGTGGATATGGAATTCCCGCAGTTCTTCCCCATCGGTCATCTGGCGCCCCGGCTTGTCGGTATGGATCCAATTATGTGGGATCCGTTCCGCTACAAGCTGGGCGGGCGCCTGCTAAACGGGCGGATGGAAGAGTTCATGCACATCTATGGCCATGTCGACGACGGCACCTACACCGCGCCGCGCGATGTCACCTCCTATGCCATCGTCAAGGAAAACGAGGCCGGGCGCAGTTCGCCTGCCGGCGGGGCTTATCTCAGCTTCACCCACGTTCCCGAGGACGAGCTTCGCGCCGCCTTCGGCCCGACCATCGACCTGTTGCTCAAGAACGGCATCGACCTGACCCGGGATCCGGTTGAAGTCGCGCCGATCGCCCATTTTCATATGGGCGGTGTACGAGTCGACAACCGGCTCAGGTCCTCTGTTCCTGGCCTCTACGCAGCGGGCGAAGCCGTGGGCGGTGCGAATGGCGCCAACCGCCTTTCGGGCAACGCCCTGAGCGAGGCGATGGTGTTTGGTGAACGCGCGGGCCGCATGGCGGCACAGGATGTCGCCGGCTGCGCGCAGGGCTGGAGCGAGGCCGCCGCCGCCCACGCCCTGGCCTTGCTTGAACAGGTTCACGCCCGCGCCGAAGCCACGCCTGAAGGCGCCGTGGCCGAAACCACGCGGACATGGCGCGACCTTCAGGCGCTGATGTGGGACAAGGTCGGCCTGATGCGCACCGAAGACGGCCTGACCGAGGCGCTTGCCGAAATCCGCGCCATGTCAGCCGCCCTGCCGGACCTGACCCTGGCGCGGGGTGCGAGGTTCAACAGCGTGGTCGAGGAGTGGTTCGAACTGCGCGGCGCGCTGCAATGCGCCGAGGCGGTGACACTATCCGCCCTGAACCGGTGCGAAAGCCGCGGCGCGCATCAGCGGCTGGATCACGTCGAAACCGATCCGACATTCGAACGGAACCAGGTGGTGCGCCTTCGCGATGGCCGGCTCGAATCCGAATGGGTGGCTCTGACCCGCATCGACCCTGCCCGCATGGAAAAAGAGGAGGCCGCCTGATGCAGGGCGAACAGCAGCGAACCGTTCCCGTCACCGTGATGCGCGGCCTTGACCGCGACGACATGCAATCACAGTCCTTCGACGTGCCGTTCGTGGCGGGCATGTCGGTGCTGGATGCGCTGATCTGGATCCGCGGCCATGCCGACCCAAGCCTGGCGATCCGCTACAGCTGCATCAACGCGAACGCCTGCAAGGAATGTTCGGTCATGGTGAACGGACAGGTCGAATACGCCTGCACCGCGCGCCTGACGCCCGCCGGTGCGATTGTCGCCCCGCTGGAAAACAAGACCGTGATCCGCGATCTGGTCACCGACCTCGCCCCGAGCCGCGAGCGGCTCGAGAAGGTGCTGGCGTCGCGACGCTGACCGCAACCACGACAAGGAAACCGACAAGATGGCATTCATCGTCACCGAAGCATGCATCCGCTGCAAGTTCCAGGATTGCGTTCAGTCCTGCCCTGTTACCTGTTTCCACGAAGGGGCGAACATGCTGGTGATCGACCCCGAAGCCTGCATCGACTGCGGCGCCTGCGTTCCCGAATGCCCGACCGAGGCGATCATCCGCGACACGGCTCCCGAAGCCGAAAAATGGCTGGCGTTCAACAGGAAATACGCAGCCCTCTGGCCCGCGATCCGCGAGCCGGGCGACATCCCCGAGGACGCCGATGACTGGATCGACGTCGAAGGCAAGCTGGCAGACCAGTTCAGCCCCGAGCCCGCATCGCGCTAAGGCCGCGCACCAGATCGAGAAAGGAAACTCCGACATGACCGACAGCGTCTGGCTGCACGAGATGTTCTGGCCCGACATCGCGCAATACCTCAAGACCGGCGACACTGTGCTGGTGCCGATCGGCGCGACCGAACAGCATGGCCCCCATACCGCGCTTTTCGTCGATACGGCATGGGCCAGCGACGTGTCCGAGGCCGTCGCACGGCAGGAAGGCGTGCTGGTCGCCCCGCCGATGCATTTCGGCTATTCCCAGCATCACCTGGCTTATCCCGGCGGCATCACCTTGCGCGCCGAAACCCTGACGCAGGTGGCGCTGGATGTCGGGGAAAGCCTGATTTCGCATGGCTTCCGCAAGGTGGTGTTCGTCAATGGCAATCGCATCGCGAACCTGCCGCCGCTCCAGATCGCCATGACCAAGCTGCGCTATCGCACCGGCGCGTATTCCGCAATCGTAGACACCCACCTGATCGCCCGGCGCGAGGTCTGCGAGGCGGCGGGCAACGCGCGTGACGCCGCGAACCACGCGGGCGACGTGGAAACATCCTTCATGATGCATGCCCATCCCGAATTCGTACGCCCCGACAGGATGGAAAAGCTGCCCGAGCGCGAGTTGCCCGCCTTCTCGGCCGTTTTTCCCATGGATCCGCCGTTCGACCAGAACATCGCATTCACCCAGGTCACGGCAGACGAATTTCGTGCCAGAACCCAGGGCCGCGGCGTCTATTCCGATCCGACCGCCGCGACAAGGGACAAAGGCAAGAAGATACTGGATGTCACCGTGCGGCGCGCCGCCGAGTTCATCCGCCAGGTCAAGGCGCTCGAGGTGGATTGCCCCAAATGCCCGATTCCCGTTTGATCCTGAGCGCACTCGCATGAATACTCATCCCATCCTTCAGGTCGCGGTCGTCGGGGCCGGGCCAAGTGGATTTTACGCCGCCGCCGCGCTGGCGAACTCGCAAACACCCTGCCGGATCGACATCTTCGAGCGGCTGCCCTCGCCCTACGGGCTGATCCGCGCCGGGGTCGCGCCGGATCATCAGACAACCAAGTCGATCCAGGATGTATTCTGCGAAACGGCCAAACACCCGGCGGTGCGGTTCATCGGCAATGTAGAGATCGGGCGCGACATTTCGCTCGCCGATCTGCGCGGCGCCTATGATGCCGTGGTTCTGGCATCGGGCGTGCCCGAGGATGCGCCGCTGGGCATCGTGGGAGCAGACCTGCCCGGGGTCCATGGCGCCGCCGCCTTCGTCGGGTGGTACAACGGCCATCCCGATTTCAGCGACCTTGCGCCCGATCTCGCCGGAAACTCCGCCGTCATCTTGGGCAATGGCAATGTCGCCCTGGATGTGGCGCGCATCCTCAGCCGCACCCAGGAGGAACTCGCCGCCAGCGACATCGCCGACCACGCCGCCGAGGCGTTGGCTCTCTCCGGCCTGACGCGCATCAATGTCATGGGTCGGCGCGGACCGGCCGATGCGAAATTCACAAATGTCGAGTTGCAGGAGATCGGCACGCTGCGAGGTGCGGGTGCGTTTGCCGATGCCCGCCAGATCCCAGGGGAGCTGCCAGGCGAACTGCCGCCGCGAGACCGGCGCATGCGGGCAAAGAACCTCGATTGCTTCCGCCGTTTCGCGCAATCCGACCCCAACGCGCCCGGTCGCCAGATCCGGTTCGGATTTTTCGCGCGCCCCGTCGCGATTCTCGGAACCGACCGGGTTCAGGCCGTGCGCTTTGCCCGGGCCCAGCAGGATCCGTTGTCCGGTTCCGAACCGGACGAGTTCGTGATACCCGCCGACATCGTGATCGCCTCCATTGGCTATCGTGCGCGCCAATTCTCGGGGTTGCCGTTGGCCGAGGGAGAACGTGCGCTGGTCAACGATGACGGCCGGGTCGAGGACGGGCTGTATGTGGTCGGCTGGCTGAAACGCGGCCCCTCGGGCAAGATCGCCACCAACCGTCTGGATGGCGACGCCATCGCGGAACGGATCGTCGCGGAATGCACCGCCAGTGGCGCGCCCGGGTTTTCGGCACTCGCGGCGCAACTTGCGGACAAGGGCGTTCGTGCATCGTACTTCGATCACTGGTTGCGCATGGACGCGGCGGAGATCGCCGCCGCGCGCGGTCAGGCACCGCGACGCAAGTTCACCACGATCGCCGACATGCTCAGGGCCGGTGGCGTCGCATGATCTTTCCCAGGTGTCGGAAACACGGTACGAATGTCTGAACACAGGCATATGGACCCGGCCGGGGCGCAGGCGAAAAGCAACGCATGAACAAGCTGAATCCCGATCAGAGTACCAGACCCGGTCTGGGCGAACGCGCCTACCGCGCAATTCATGCCGATATCGTGTGGTGCGTCCTTCGCCCCGGCGAAGAGGTCAGCGAAACCCGGCTTTGCGAAAGCTACGGCTTTGGCAAGGCGCCGATCCGGCAGGCGCTGTGGCGGCTGGTTCAGGAAGGTTACGTCATTTCGCAGCCCCGTCGGGGTCACGTCATCTCGCCCGTGACGCTGAAGATGGTGCGCGACCTGTTCGAATTGCGCCTGGTGATCGAACCCGCCATCATCGAGGGCGCCTGCGGGCGCGTGGACCGCGAACGGCTTTGCGCGCTCAACGCCCGTTGCACCGATGGGTATGTCCCCGGCGACCGGGCCAGCGAGGCGCGGTTCGTGGCGGCCAACCACGCCTTCCACCTCGAAATCGCCCGCGCCTCGGGAAACGAACGCATGACCCGGCTTTTCGCCGAGATCCTGGACGAGATGACGCGTATGCTGCATCTCGCCTTCGTGCTGCGCGAACGTCCGGACGAATTTCGCGCAGAGCACGACGAACTGATCGAGGCGCTGGCACGCAACGACGTGAAAGAGGCGCGCGGCATGACGATCAAGCATATCAATAGCGTGCGCGCCCTGACCATGGACGGGATCATGACGCATACCAATCTCAACCTTGCCAATATCGTTCCGGGCTGACAGGGCGGCGCATCACGCCCCCTCATATGGTTCGGCCACTGCGCGGCTCATGCAGGCTGGACGAATACCCGCTCCTGGCCCTCGGGCACCACCCGTATGGCGCGATACGCATGCCATGTGGCGTGACCAAGCAGCGGGAAGACCACGATGAGTCCCAGAAGGCCCGTCAGGACCGAAACCAGGAACAAGCCGACCACGATCGCCCCCCAGGCCAGCATCACGGCCAGATTGTTCCACACCAGCGCCATGCTGATGCCCATGGCGGACAGGGCGTCGGTTTGTTCTTCCAGCAACATCGGGACGGAAAAGACGCTGACGGCAAAGGCGAAGGCCGCGAACAGGGCGCCCACCGCGCTGCCGACCAGCAGGATCGCCCAGCCCGTCGGCGTGAACAGCAGCATCGGCAGCAGTTCGCCCGTGCCGGGAAACGGCCTTACGCCGAAAAACAGCGCGTAGATCAGCACGGCGGCCCGGATCCAGAGCATGAACAGCAATAACAGTATCAGCCCCAGGAACAGTCCCTGAAAGCGCGAGCGGGGTTTCAGGAAGATCATCTGCCAGAACCTCGTCGGCCTGCCGCGTTCCAGCCTGCGGCTCTTGACGTAGAGGCCGTTGGCGAACACCGGGCCGACCACCATGAACCCCGCCAGCGCCGGGAACAGGAAATGATCGAGTTCGGTGTAGAACATGCCCGCGACCACGGCCAGCGAGAGCGCAAAGAACGCCAGCCCATAAAGCAGACTTGGCAGCGGGTTGACCCACAGATCGCGCCAGCCCGCGCGCAGCCAGTCGAACACCACGCCGGGCGGCAGGCCGCGCATTCGCGGATTGTCGCGCGGCAGCGGCGGCACGACCCTGGGCAGCCCCTCGGGTCCGTGGGGCAGTTCGTCGGGCGGGGATGGCCTGTCGCTCAGCATGACGGCTTGGCGGCACGATAGACCCCGCCCCCCCCGGTTGGCGCCTTCACATGCGCGACACAGCCGGGCTGGCTGGCAACCGAAACCGCGACCAGGTGGGCATTGGCCGCCGCGAATATCCCGACCACCGAGGCGGCCAGAACGGCACCCGTCAGCCGCCAGCGGGTCCAGAACCGGGAACGGGCGTGAACGCTCATCGCGCCTCCTCCTTCAGGTCTTGCAGATAGACGGTCAGCAGTTTGCGGTCGGCGTCGTCAAGGCGATGCTCCCATGCGGGCATCCAGCCCTGGCGGCCATGCAGGATGGTGGTGAACAGGGTCCTGTCGTCACCGCCGTAGATCCAGAAGCCGTCAGTCAGGTTCGGCGCGCCCATGTCGGTGCTGCCGGTCGCATTCTCGCCGTGGCAGGATGTGCAATTGTCCTCGAACAGGGTTCGCCCCTCGCTCAGACGGTCCGGGTCGGAGTCGCTCTCCATCCCCGAAAGCGACTGGACATAATTGGCGACGGTGCGGATCTCGTCGCGCGACAGCACGCCGTCAAAGGCCAGCATCTGCGCGAACCTTGTGTCGGGATGGTCGGCATTGATGCCCACGCGCAGGGTTTCCGCAATCGTTTCCGGGTCGCCGCCCCACAGCCAGGCATCGTCAACCAGGCTGGGATAGCCGGGGCCGCCCTGCCCGCGCCCACCATGGCAGGCGGCGCAATTGTCGCCAAACAGCGCCGGGCCGGTCTCGGCGACGACAGCCGACAGCGCCGGGTCGGCGCGGATCTGCTCTGCGCTCAGCGCAACCATGCGCTCGCGCCACGGCGCGCGGGCCTCGCGCATTTCGGCAACCCGTTTTTCGACCTGGGCGCGCTGATCGACACCCAGAATGCCCTTGGTATAATCCGTGACGCCCGGCCAGGCCGGCAACAGCACCCAGACGATCAGCGCGTAGAGATGCGTGACCAGGATGAACCACCATATCACGACCGGAACGCGGGTGTTCAACTCGGTGATGCCGTTCCATTCATGCCCGGTGGTGTGATGGCCGGTCAGCGGGTCGCGGTCCCTGACGGTCATTGCAGGTCCTCCGGGCTCAACGGGCCGTCCTCGTCATTCAGGATCGAGCGTTTGGCATGTCTGAACCGGTCGCGATTGCGCGGCCAGAAGGCATAGACACAAATACCGATGGACAGCGCGATCAGGTAGAACAGACCAAAGGACTTGGCGATGCCGACCACGGTGTCATGCGCAAGGCCCATCATTTCGCCGCCTCCGTGTCCGTCTGGATCGCCGCGGCTTCCATCCGATTTGCGACATCGGTCAGCTTACCCAGGATTTGCAGATAGGCCACCAGCGCATCCATTTCCGTAACCGGCCCGGCGCGGCCGCCGAAAAGGCGGATCTGCGTCGCCTCGCCATACCTCTCGGACACGCCTTCGGCTTCGTCGCTGTCGGGACGGGCCTGTCCCAGGGCGTCGCGTTCGGCATTTTCGATCATCGCCTCGGTATAGGGCACGCCGACCGCGCGCAGCGCCGCCAGCCGCCCCGGCAGACTTGCGGTTTCCAGCACAGATTCGGCCAGGAAGGCATATTGCGGCATCACCGATTCCGGCACGAGCGCACGCGGGTCGATCAGATGCGCCACATGCCAGGCGTCTGAGTATTTCCCGCCCAGCCGCGCGATGTCGGGTCCGGTGCGTTTGGAGCCCCACAACATCGGGTGGTCATACTTGCTTTCGACCGCCAGCGAATAGGGGCCGTAGCGGTCGACTTCGTCGGCCAGGGTACGGATCATCTGGCTGTGGCAGGCATAGCAGCCTTCGCGCACGTAGATATCGCGCCCGGCCTGTTCAAGCGGCGTGTAGGTGCGCATCTCGGGCGCATCCTCCACCGTTTCCTTGATGGTGAACAGCGGCGCGATCTCGACGAACCCGCCTATTCCGGCCGCGAATATGATCGCGAGCGTCAGCCCGATTGAGTGCTTTTCAAGCCGGTAGTGGCCTGCCTGGATCGGGTAATAGAGCTTCTGAAGCCAACGGATCATCGCATCACTCCGCCACCGGGACGGCGGGCTCGCCCGCTTCGGAATTCGTGGGATGGTCGCGCAGCTTGCCTTCGTCGCCGACCGTGCGGATCGTCATCCAGATATTGTAGCTGCCGATCACGGCGCCGGTCAGGAACAGCAATCCGCCGATGGCGCGGGCGACATAGTAGGGATGCATCGCCACAAGCGTATCGACAAACGAGTATTGCAGCGTGCCGGCGTCATTGTAGGTGCGCCACATCAGCCCCTGCACGATGCCCGAGTTCCACATCGCGAAGACGTAGATCACGGTGCCGGCCAGCGCGAGCCAGAAATGCCATTCGACCAGGCGCCAGGAATACATGGTCTGGCGCCGCCAGATCACCGGCACCGCGGCATAGATCGCCCCGAAGGTGATAAGCGCCACCCAACCCATCGCGCCTGCATGCACATGCGCCACCGTCCAGTCGGTGTAATGGCTCAGCGAATTGACCGGCCGGATCGCAAGGAACGACCCCTCGAAGGTCGAAAGCCCGTAGAACACGGCCGCCACGAACATGAATCGCAGCGTCGCATCCTCGCGCACCTTGTGCCAGGCGCCATTCAGCGTCATCAGCGCGTTGCCCGCGCTGGCCCAGCTTGGCACCAGCAGCATGACGGAAAACGACATGCCCAGCGTCTGCACCCAATGCGGCAACGCGGTATAGTGCAGATGGTGCGAGCCGACCCAGATGTAGAAGAACGTGATGCCCCAGAACGATAGGATCGACAGCCGGTAGGAATAGATCGGCCGGTTCGCACGCTTGGGCAGGTAGTAATACAGCATCCCCAGAAAACCCGCGGTGAGGAAGAACGCCACCGCGTTGTGGCCGTACCACCATTGCGTCATCGCGTCCTGCACACCGGAAAACAGCGAATAGCTTTTCGCCGCCGTGAAGGACGCGGGTACCGCCAGATTGTTGACGATATGCAGAACCGCCACCACCAGAATGAAGGCGAGGTAATACCAGTTGGCGACATAGATATGCGGCTCGTTCCGGCGCGCCAGCGTGCGGATGTACAGCACGAAATAGACCACCCAGACGATCACCAGCCAGATATCGGCATACCATTCGGCCTCGGCATATTCCTTGGACTGGGTGACGCCCATCAGATAGCCGGTCACGGCCATGACAACGAACAGGTTGTAGCCGACGATCACGAACCAGGGCGAAATCTGGCCTGCCAGACGTGCGCGCGAGGTGCGCTGCATCACATGCATCGAGGTCGCGATCAGCGCGTTGCCGCCAAAGCCGAATATGATGCCGGTGGTATGAACGGGCCGCACCCGCCCGAAACTCGACCAGGCGGTATCGAACCGCGCATCGGGAAAAGCCAGCATCCAGGCCACCCAGTCGCCGACCCCCATGCCGATCACCGCCCAGATCATCGCCAGCACGATGCCGACCTTGATGGGATCGTCGTAATAGGCCTTGCTGCGGTCCTCGGTTGGGGCCGGGTCGTAAAGCCCGCCGCCGACGACGAAGACAAGCGCGATGCTGACGAACAGCACGATGAAGCCGTGAACGCCCATCGCATCGCCCGCGCCCAGGGCCGCCATCGCCAGTCCCAGGACGGCCATGACCACAAGCAGGGCAAGCGCGAATTGCCGCTCTCCTATGGTGAATTTCGCAATCATGCCCTGCCGTTCCCTTTTTCTGCGGCGGTGGCCGCGCGTTGCGTTTCAGCCAAGTGACGGCACACCGCCTTCGGTCCGTTCGAACATCGCCATGCGCAGGCTTTGCGCGATCCGCTCGGCCCGGACCATCAGGTAGTTGACGGCCTCGGGGGTCGGCGCGGTGTCTTCCAGCGTTTCGCGAAACAGGCCCAGCCAGATTTCGAAATCCTCTGGTTCGACACCGGCAAGGCGCTGATGCACCGCCACCGGCTTGCCCGAATAGACCCCGGCGTTAAGCGCAACCGAGGCCCAGAACCGTTTCATACGGTCCAGATGCGGGCCCCAGCGGTCCCCGATCTCGGCATCGAAGACCGGGCCGAGCCGCGGGTCGGAGCGGACACGCGTGTAAAACGCATCGACCATCACCGACAGATAGGCCTCGTCGATGCCGATGACGCCGGCCGCCGCGCGAATCTGGGCGCGTTTCTGTTCGGGATAGGCGTGAACGACGTTGAACGCCCCGGTCATGATCGTACCCCGCTCACCGCACGGACGGCGCGCGCACCCGAAGGCCGGCGCCGCTTCCCGGCTGGTTCTTCCTGGTTCCGGTGAACATCTAACGCGCCGCGGACCATCGGCAACCCGACCGGGGCCGCAACGGGCCGGGCTGCGCCAACAGCGTGCGCTTGAACAAGGGTATCCTGCTGGATCATGTTGCCGCCCCGTTTCGATACCGCGCCTCAGCCGCCTGCGCTGACCTTGTCCATTTCGTCAAGCGCCAGCGCCGAATGGGCAAAGGCGCCGCCCGCGCGCATTTCGGCGGCAACCCATATGGCCTCCATGATTTCGGCCTCGCTCGCCTCATGGCGCAGCGCCGCCTTGGTGTGCCCCCTGATGCAGTACGGGCATTGGGTGACATGCGCGACCGCGACGGCGATCAACTGCTTGGTCTTCGTATCCAGTGCCCCTTCGGCGAATACGGCCTGGCTGAAGGCCGCGAACGCTTTCGTTGCACCGGGCGTCAGTTCCTCGCGGCGCCTGGCATGCGCGCCGGTCATCCCGGGAAAAAAGCGAGTCGGACATGTTCGTTCCTTTCATCGGGCTGCACGACGGCCGGAACCTGCGGCGGGCGCCCGGGCGTCCCGCACTCGTCCAGATTGCGTTTCCAGAACCCGCATCGAGGCGGCGCGAGCCATGGTTGGGCCGTCAAGTGCAACGGTGAACGGTTCGAGGGCCGCCTCCAATGCGCCGGCAAGGCGCATCAGAACCTTCAAACCATGATCGGTGATGGACGCACGTCGCATTCCTCGCCCCCTTAAATCTGTATTGGAGATGCTTATTATAGTCTGTCAAAATCGGTATTGCAAATACCATTAATGGGCCGGCCGACAACAACCGCGGCTGCCCTGCACGCCGATCACGTTATCGGACGCGCCCGACCTCCAGTTCACCGTCAAACCCGACACCGATCACAATGGCGCATCCGCGACGGCTTGAACCGCTTGTCGGCGCGTGCATCGACAAGTGCTGGCGGCCATTTGGTCCGCCCCCCTTCAACTTCTGCCGCACCCGCAGCTATTGCTTTCCCGAACCGGGTCTCGGCTGCCAACTGGACGCGCCTGAACAATTCGGGTCGGGCGAAGTCTTGGATCTGAAAATCGTACTGTATCCAGCGGGCAAGATACGTTGACACCACGCTACCGTTGCAACCGCTGGAGGACATGGGCCGCATGGTCAAGGCGTCGCAGGGAACCTGTTTCATTCACATGGCATCGCCATCCGCATTGCCAAGATCGCCGCCCCCTGCCCCAGTCGCGCGGCAAGCCGCGCGATGTCAGGACAAAGCGGATGCGTGTCGCGCCCGCCGAAAACTCGTGGATGAAATCAAGGCGTTACGCCATCCCCAAAGCCTCTTTGTATAGCTCCAGAACCGCCTCTTCCTCGGCGATATCGTCCTTGTCGCGCTTGCGCAGCGAGATCACCTTGCGCATCACCTTGGTATCGTAGCCACGCGCCTTTGCCTCGGCCATCACTTCCTTCTGCTGGTCGGCGATGTCCTTCTTCTCGATCTCCAGCCGCTCGAACCGTTCAATGAACTGGCGCAGTTCGTTGGCGGTGACGCGCTGGGTCGCTTCGGCTGTTGTCTCGTCCATGGGAAGGCTCCGTAAAGCTGCGGGAATGGGGCGTGATGCTGCCGGATACAGGCGGGCGAAGCACATCGCAAGCGGGGATCGCACGGCCGGCCCCGCAATCGCCGCTTGATCGGCCCGACGCGACACCCTATGACCGGACTGCTTTGGTTCGGCGGCGTGAGTCGCCGGTAATAGGGAACGCGGTGCGGCCGGAAATTCCGGCCAATTCCGCGGCTGCCCCCGCAACTGTAGGCGGCGAGCGCGGCCGGATATCGCCACTGGAACCGCACGGGTTCCGGGAAGGCCCGGCCAGCGCGACGACCCGCAAGTCAGGAGACCTGCCAAGGCGATCACCTTCACCCGGCGCGGGGCGTGTCGGATGGGCGGCGTCTGTTCCGTAGCGGTGACACCCAAACTCACCGGGTCGCGGAAAGCTCGTACAAGCCTTTCCTGAACCCTTGAACCGGAGACGACACGTCTGGAAAGGACCACGATCATGAAGGCAGTTTTCACAACCCCATCCGTACTCTTGCTGTGCAGCGCCCTTCCCGCCGCCGCGCAGGATGCGTTCGATCTGGGCGAAATCTCGGTATTCGCCAACAAATCGGGCACCGAAACCGCGCTTGATCGCAGCGGCGCCAGCGTCGAGATCGTGACCCGGAAAGATCTGGAAGAGGCCGGCGAGACAACCGTGGCGGAATACCTGTCGCGCCTGCCCGGCATCACCTTCAGCGCAAACGGCGCGGCATTGGGTTCAAGCGCCGATCTGCGGGTGCGTGGACTGGACGGCAAATACGTCAAGGTCATGATCGACGGCATCGACGTCACCGACCCCAGCGGCCCGCAGGTCAAGTACAACTGGGGCGGGCTGACCACTTCGGGCATCAGCCGCATCGAGGTCCTGAAGGGGGCGAGCTCCTCGGTCTACGGTTCCAGCGCCATCGGCGGCGTGGTCAACATCACCACCCTGCAACGTCCCGACGAACCGGGAACGCGAACCACTCTGTCGGCCGAAGGCGGCAGCTTCAATACCTTCAGGGGCGAGGCCGCCATCGCCCATACAGGTGCGTTGGGCGGGCTGTCCTTCAGCCTGGGCCGGGTGCGGACGGACGGGTTTTCAGCCGCCGCCGGCGCCGCCAATACCGAACCTGACGGCTATGAGGCGACACAACTGAACCTGTCGGGGGACATCCGGGCCACCGACGCGCTGCGGCTGGGTTTCTCGGCCTACGCGCTGAATTCCAAGGGCGATTTCGACGAGTTCGCAGGCGACGGCGCACCACCCTACGACGAATTCAACGAGGCCAAGGCGCGCGGCCTTCGCGGCTTTGCCGAGTTGCAGACGGGCGCGGTGCTGCACAGCCTGTCGGCCAGCTATTTCTCCAACGACCGGGAAAGCAGCTCCAACGGATTCGTCACCGTGTTCGACGGCGAGCGGCGCAAGCTGGACTATACCGGCGTCTGGTCGGGCCGCGAGGGGCTGAGCCTGACCTTCGGCGCCGACTGGCAGCGCGAAAGCTTTGCCTCGGGTCTCGACAGTGGCCAGGAGGAAAGCCGGGGCGCCTTCGCAGAGCTTCTCTATGCACCTACCGGCGATTTGGACCTGGCGGCGTCGCTGCGCTATGACGACTACGATTCGTTCGGCGGCAACCTCTCGGGGCGGCTGGCCGCGGCCTGGCGGGTTTCGGATGCGACAACCCTGCGCGCCGTCGCGGCAACCGGGTTCCGCGCGCCCTCGCTATACGAGTTGAACAGCACGCTTTATGGCAATCCCGGCCTTCAACCCGAGGAAACCGTGAGCTTCGAACTGGGTGCCGAACATGACTTCGGCGGCGGTTCCTTCATCAAGGCAACCGCGTTTCACACCGAAATCGACAGCCTGATCCAGTTCGTCACGCTGTCCTTCGTGCCCTTCACCGGGCAATACCGGCAGGTTCCCGGCATCTCGACCTCGCGGGGGATCGAACTGTCGGGCGCCTGGGCGATGACCGACCGGTTCGCGCTGTTCGCCAACTACACCTATACCGATGCGACCGACAACACCGGGGCGCGGCTGTTGCGGGTGCCGGGGCATGATCTGGTGGTCGGGCTGGACGCCGAATTCGGCGCCGACTGGAGCGGCAGCCTGACGGTACAGCATGTCGCCGACCGGCCCGATGAATTCGGCGTCGCCATGCCCGATTTCACGGTTCTGAATGCCTCGGTCAGCTACGACATCACCGACACGACATCGGCGTATCTGAGGGTCGAGAACCTCCTGAACGAGGATTACCAAACCGCCGCCGGCTTCAACACCTCGGGGCGCGCCGTCTCTGCGGGGCTGCGTGCGACCTTCTAGGATCCGGGCGGCGCTGGTCGCACTGGCCCTGACCGGGGCGGCCGCAATCGCCGACCCCCCGCGCCGGGTGGTGTCGGTCAACCTTTGCACCGACCAGCTGGCCCTGATGCTGGCTGCGCCTGGGCAACTGGTTTCGGTGTCGCGCCTGGCGCGCGATCCGGCCAGTTCGGCGATGGCCGAGGCCGCGCAGGCGGTTGCCATCCACGGATCGGGTGCCGAAGAGGTCTATCTTCTGCGCCCCGATCTGGTGCTGGCGGGCACCTATACCAATGACGCCACGGTGAAGATGCTGCGACGGCTGGGCATTGCGGTGGAAGTGTTCGCACCGGCACGCTCGATCGCGGACATTCCCGAACGGATGGCCCGGATGGGCGCGTTGCTGGGCCGCGAGGCAGAGGCCGAACGGCAGATCGCGGCGTTCCGCAAGGCGCTGGCGGCGCTGGACGACGCCCCGCCCCGCCGCCCGCGCGCGGCGCTGTGGTATGTCAACAGCTTCACCCTGGGCGCGGAATCTCTGGCCGGCGATATCCTGCACCATGCCGGCTTTGCCAATGTCGCAGACGAGGCCGGGCTGGCGCGGGGCGGTACCCTGCCGCTGGAACGGCTGATCCTGCTGGCCCCCGATCTGGTGGTGCGCGGGCGCGATTATC
Source organism: Jhaorihella sp. (assembly GCA_047975215.1). Classification (GTDB taxonomy): domain Bacteria; phylum Pseudomonadota; class Alphaproteobacteria; order Rhodobacterales; family Rhodobacteraceae; genus JAGRMG01. Next base: position 33,400 of record JBKEDD010000077.1, on the reverse strand, counting down.
CCGGCCGGGCGCGGGCCGAGGACAATCTCGCCCATCCCGCATTGCGCGCGTTCGGCGCCCCGATATCCGCGCAGCTGACCGACCGCGACTGGATCTGCGGCACCCCCATGGTACTTGACGCGGTGGCCCGCCTGCGCCAACTGCGCCTGTCGCTGGAGACCGGGCAATGAGGCTGGCGGGCGCTCTTGTCCTGCTCTGTGCCGCGCTATTCGCGCTGTCGCTGGTCACTGGGCTCACCGCTGTCCCCGTCGGCCAGAGCCTGAAGGCGCTGGTGATCGACGACGGAACGCCCCTTTCGGTGGTGATGCGCGAAATCCGGCTGCCGCGGGCGCTGCTGGCCGCGATGGTCGGCGCCTCGCTGGGCCTTTCGGGCGCCGCGTTGCAGGGCTATCTTCGCAATCCGCTGGCCGAACCCGGCCTGATCGGCATTTCCGGCGCCGCCGCCCTGGGCGCGGTGCTGGCGATCCAGACCGGGCTTGTGCTGGCGCATCCGCTGGCGCTGCCCCTCTCGGCACTGGGCATGGCGCTGGCTGCGGTGCTGCTGATCCTGGCACTGGCGGGGCCGCGCGGCGGGTCGATCACGCTGATCCTGGCCGGAATCGTCATCTCGGCTCTGGCCGGTTCGCTGACCTCGCTGGTGCTGAATCTCTCGCCCAACCCCTTTGCCGCCGCCGATATCGTATTCTGGTTGATGGGTTCTCTTGCCGACCGGTCGCTGAGCCATGTCTGGCTGGCGCTGCCCTTCATGGCGCTGGGCTGGGCCATGCTTGCCACGCTGGGGCGCGGTCTCGATGCGCTGACGCTGGGCGAGGACGCGGCGCAGGCGATGGGAATAAACCTGCCGCGGCTGCGGCTGCTTCTGGTGCTGGGCGCCGCCGCCTGCGTCGGCGCGGCGACCGCCGTGGCCGGCGCAATCGGCTTTGTCGGGCTGGTGGTGCCGCATCTGCTGCGCCCGCTGGTGGGCGGACGGCCCTCGGCGCTGCTCTGGGCATCCGGCCTGGGCGGTGCGGCGATGGTGCTGGCCGCCGACATCGCGGTGCGGGTACTGCTGCCCGACCGCGACCTGAAGCTCGGCGTTCTCATGGCGCTGCTCGGCGCCCCGCTGTTCCTGCACCTGATCTACCGGACGCGAAAGGAAACGGCATGAGCCTGCTTTCGCTGGACAACCTCGGGGCCGTTCGCGGCCGGCGCGTCGCGCTCGAAGGTGTGACAATGACCATCGGGCCGGGCGAATGCGTCGGCCTGATCGGCCCCAACGGCGCCGGCAAGACGACGCTGTTGCGCGCCGCCCTCGGCCTGCTCCCGGCCACCGGCCATTCATCGCTGGCCATGCTGACGGAGGCCGGGCGCGCCCGCGCCGCCGCCTGGATGCCACAGGCCCGCGACATCGCCTGGCCGGTGAGCGTGCAAACCCTGATCGCACTGGGCCGCCTGCCCTGGCTGCCGCGCGGCGCACGACTGTGCGATGCCGACCGCGCCGCCATCGACGCCGCCATCGCACGAATGGGGCTCGAGGCTTACCGCGCCCGCATCGCCACGCGGCTCTCGGGGGGCGAACAGGCCCGCGTGCTGATCGCCCGGGCGCTGGCACAGGACACACCGTTGCTGATCGCAGACGAACCCATCGCCGGGCTGGACCCGGCCAGCCAGATCGCCACCATGCAGGTTTTCGCCGGGCTTGCGCGCGAAGGCCGCTCGGCGCTGGTGTCGCTGCACGACCTGGGCCTGGCGGCGCGGCACTGCACCCGGCTGTTGTTGCTGCACGCCGGGCGACTGGTCGCCGACGGCCCGCCGGCGCAGGTGCTCGGCCCGGAAAACGTGGAACGTGTTTTCGGTGTCTCGGCCTTCTACGAATCCACGCCGCAAGGTCCGGTGTTCCAACCGATGGAGGTGGTACGATGAGTACCGCGTGCAACCGCCCCGCGAAAGGAGCCATGAGATGATCCCCGATGCCCTGCTGAGCTTCCTCGACCGCGGCGGCCCGACGCTCTGGATCATCGCGGGCCTCAGCGTGCTGACGCTGGCGCTGATCCTGTGGAAGATCTGGCGGCTGGCGCTGCTGGGCGCCTGGTCGGGGGGTGCCACAGCGCGGGCCGTCGCGCTCTGGGCCGAGGGCCGGCCCGACGCGGCGCTGGCCGCCGTCGCGGGGCGGCGGTCGCTGCGGGCGCGGCTGGCGCACGCGGCGATGACGGCGCGGCGCGACCCCGGACTGAGCGAGGCACAGGCGCGCGAGGAAACAACGCGCCGCGCACGGGCCGATCTGGGCGAGGCACGGCGCGGGTTGCGGGCGCTCGAGGTGATCGCCACCATTGCGCCGCTGCTTGGCCTGCTGGGCACGGTGCTGGGCATGATCACCGCCTTCCAGACCCTGCAACAGGCGGGGGCGCGGGCAGATCCGGCGGCGCTGGCGGGCGGCATCTGGGAGGCGCTTCTGACCACCGCCGCGGGCATGGCGGTGGCGATCCCCGCCGGTGTCGCGCTAAGCTGGTTCGAAAGCGTGACCGACGCGTTGCAGGCCGACATGGAGGACGCCGCGACCCGGATCTTCATTCGCGGAGGGCGGTGATGTTCAGCTTTGCCGCGCCAGGGCCGCGCCGCCGTCCCAGCCTGACGCCAATGATAGACGTGGTTTTCCTGCTGCTGGTGTTCTTCATGCTGGCGGCGCGATTCGGGCAGGATACGGCATTGCCCCTGGCGGCGGGCGGCGGCGGCGGGCAATGGCAGGGGGCGCCGCGACTGGTCGGGATAGAGCCCGACACAACAAGGCTGAACGGGGTTCCGGTGGCTCTGGACGACCTGCCCGCGGCGCTGGCACCACTGATGCCGCACGCGGATGCGCCTGTGCTGCTGCACCCGGATGCCCGGGCCGATCTGGCGCGCCTGGTCGCGGTGCTCGACACGCTGCGCGCCGCCGGGTTCCCGCAACTGGTGCTGGTGGAGTGAATCCGATGCAGTTCGCCCCGCCCCGCCCGCGCCGCCGCCCCCGCGAGAACATCGTGCCGATGATCAACGTCGTGTTCCTGCTGCTGATCTTTTTCCTGATGACGGCGCAGATCGCCCCGCCCGAGCCGTTCGAGATCGTCCCGCCCGCCTCGGACAGCCAGGATCCGGCCGAGGGGCCGACGGTTCTGTACGTCACCGCCGATGGCGCGCTGGCCTTTGGCGCGGCGCGCGGCGAGGACGTGTTCGCCCCCCTGGCCCGGCTCGCTCCGGGCAGCGAACTGACGATCCGGGCCGATGCGCAACTGCCGGCGCGAGATCTGGTGCGGCTGGTGGCGCGGCTGGCGGCGGCCGGCCTGACCGACCTGTCATTGCTGACCGAGCCGTCGCGATGATGCGCCCGGGCGAAGCCCTGGTGTTCGTCTCGCTGGCCGCCGGGCTGCATGTCGGCGTCTGGTCGATCACGGGGCCGCTGCGCGGCGCGGGCGGCGAGGGCGGCGCGCAGTCGGCGCCGGTCGCGCTGACCCTTGCCGCGCCGGAGCATAGCGCATTGATACGCGACTGGCAGGCGCCACCCGACCTGGCGGCCGATACGCCCGTCCCGGCCGCGCCACCGCCCGAGGCATTGCCGCCCGAGCAGCCCGCCCACGAACGGGCCGGTCCGCGCCTGGACCCGGTGACGGGGCTGACGCCGGTCGGGCCAGCTTCGGCGCCGCCCGGGCGGCCAGACCTTGCGCCCAATGCGGCGCCCGCGCCGACGCCGCCCGCCCTGACCCCACCGCAGGCAGACCGGCGCGCCGATCCCGACAGGCTGCGCACCGCCGAAACGCCACGCGCGGAGATGCGGCGCCCCGACATCGCACGCCCCGACGCCCCGCCCCGGGCCGAACGGACGACACCGGCGCCACCGCCGAAAACCGCCGGCCCCGCGAAATCGCCAGCCACCGCGCCGCCGCGCGCCGCGTCAGCCGGGGGCGCGAAAGCCGGTCAAACCGCGCCGGTCACGGGTACCGGCCACGCGCCATCGGTCAGTGCGGCGGCCCGCGACAGGGCGCAGGCGGAATGGGGTGCACGCATTCAGCGCAAGGTGCATCGGCGGCTGATCTACCCGCGCGGCGCAACGGGCGGCGGCACGGCGCGGGTCGCCCTCAGCGTGGACCGGGCGGGCCGGTTGACCGCGCTGCGGCTGGTCCGGTCTTCGGGCATGGCCGCATTCGACCGGGCGGCGCTGAACGCGGTGCGCCGGGCCGGACGGTTTCCGCCCGCCCCCGATTCGCTGACGCGCGCCAGCTATACCTTTTCGCTCTCGCTTGCGTTCCGGCCCTGACCCCAGGCCCTGATCTTGTGTGCCGGGGCGCGATCCTCTAGACGCAGACCCAAGTCCAGCAAGAGACAAGCCATGTTTGACGCGATGATATGGACCGGAACCGCCCTTACGCTGCTGGGCCTGGTCATTCTGGTGTGGTGCATTCTGCGTGCTGCGCGCGTTCGCCGCGCGCAGTTGCCCGACGACGAGCTGCGCGCCGCGCTAATGGCGCTTCTGCCGGTCAACCTGGGCGCGCTGCTGTTGTCGGCGGTCGGCCTGATGCTGGTGGTGCTGGGCGTGATACTGCGCTGAACCCGCTCAGACGGGCATGTTGTCGAATCGCGCCTCGATTGCCTCGTCGCACAGCGATTCCTCAAGATGGCGCAGCCGCAGCGGCACAGGGCCGCCCTCTGCCTTGAGACGCTCAAGCACTCGGCTGAATTCCGGCTGCAATGCCAGACGGGTGGACGTGCTGGCCCCTTCGATCCTGTGTTCCAGAATCTCGGCAGTCTTGAACAGGTCGCGTGCCATCATGTCGGTCCTCCCCTCGGTTGCACCCAGTGTGCCACGCCCGGGCCATCGAAGCAAAAGATGCCAAAGCACATTCGCATGGCCATTCGCGGAAATCCGCGCACGACCGGCGGCGATACGCCGCCGAACGACGGCCCCGGATCGCGGGAATTTCATCAATACAAGTGGGCGCGATCGACGCCGTGGCCCATGTCAACCACATCGTCCCGGACGGGCGACGCTTGAAGCATATTCACCTTGGAATATATTCATACGGCCAGCCCGAGGGAGACCCGCATGAACCCGACCGTGAAAGCGTTTTTCGACGAAGCCACCTTTACCGTGTCCTATGTGGTCCGCGAACCGCATGGCCAGAGCTGCGCGATCATCGACAGCGTGCTGGATTTCGACCACGCCTCGGGGCGAACCGGCACAGCGTCGGCGGACGGGATCATCGCCCATATCCGGGGCGAGGGTCTGAACGTCGAGTGGATTCTCGAAACCCATGTCCATGCCGACCACCTGTCGGCGGCGCCCTATCTGCAGGAAAGGCTGGGCGGCAGGATCGGCATCGGCCGCAACATCACCGTGGTACAGGACACGTTCGGCAAGGTGTTCAACGAAGGCACCGCCTTCCAGCGCGACGGCAGCCAGTTCGACGCCCTGTTCGCGGATGGCGACGCCTTCCATATCGGAAAGATGCGCGGCGACGTGCTGCACACGCCGGGCCATACGCCGGCCTGCATGACCTACGTGATCGGCGATGCCGCCTTTGTCGGCGACACGCTGTTCATGCCCGATTACGGCACCGCCCGCTGCGATTTTCCCGGCGGATCGTCGGGGGCGCTCTATGAATCGATCCAGAAAATTCTCGCGCTGCCCGACGAGACCCGGATTTTCGTCTGCCACGACTACAAGGCACCGGGGCGCGAGGAATTCGCCTGGGAAACCAGCGTGGCCGAGGAAAAGGCCCGCAACATCCATGTCGGCCAGGGGCGTGGCAAGGCGGATTTTACCGCCATGCGCGATGCCCGCGACGCGACGCTGGGGATGCCCCGGCTGATCCTGCCGTCGTTGCAGGTCAACATGCGCGCCGGGCATATGCCCCCCGCGGACGAGGACGGCAGGGTGTTCCTGAAGCTGCCCGTGAACGGCCTCTGACCGGGCTCGGGCGCCTGGCCGCGCGACAATCCGGCTGGACAGCCCCGGCAGGCCGAACTAAGGACTGGGCCCATGGAAATCCGCCCCATCACCCCCCGATATTCGGTAGCGCCGCAACTCACGGCCGGTGACATGCCCGCCGTGGCCGCCGCGGGGTTCGGCACCGTAATCTGCAACCGCCCCGACAGCGAGGTTACGCCCGATCTGCAAAGCGACGCGATCCGTGCCGCCGCGCAGGCCGCGGGGCTGCGGTTCGAGGTGCTGGAACTGGACCAGCAAACGCTGACCCCCGAAAACGCCCGGCGTCAGCGCGCACTGATCGACGGCGCCGACGGCAAGGTGCTGGCCTATTGCCGGTCGGGTACACGCTGTTCGGTGATCTGGGCCCTGGGGCAGTTGGGCGACATGCCGGTGGACGAGATCCTGTCACGCACCGCCGCTGCCGGCTATGACCTGTCGGGCAACCGGCAGGCATTCGAACAGATGGCCCGCAACCGCGCCTGAGCCGGGCAGGTCCGGCCACCGCCGGCCTTGCCGTTGCACGCCGGTTCAGGCCGGCCCGGGGTCTTTTGCCTCCGCATGCTGCACCGGCGCCCCGTCCTGCGGCAACCCCGCCAGTTGCGATATCTCGGCCGCCGCCTGTTCCGCGCTCAGGTTCGCGACATGGCGTTCATAGTCCTCGGCATCAGCGGCTTCGGACGGCCGCGGCTGCAATGCGGTTCCGGTTGCCTGCCGGGGGCCATTCTGTGCCTCGGCCGGTTGTGCAACCACAGGTTCGGGTACCGGTTCGGCCACCGGTTCGGGCCGATCGCCGGGCTTGCCCTCTGCATCGGGGCGGCGGCCGGACGGGTCATCCGCCATCGGGCGGCGGGGGCGCGCGGGGCCGGGTTCGCCCGCCGTTTCGGGCGGCACGGCGCCGGCCAGGCGCACGGCGCGTGCGCCGCCGCTTTGCCCCAGCCGCCCGGTGGCCACCCGCTGCCCGTCAATGCCGACAAGGTCGGTCAGGTCCAGCCGCCCCCGGGTCAGCGGCAGGGTGTCGCCCGGCTGCATCTGCGAGAGGTTCGAAAGAGGCACCCGCAGGCGCCCGACCACCGCCGTCAGTTCGGCGCGCAGCGCGCCGAAGGATTGCTCAAGCCCTGCCGGGCGCGCCTTGCCCGGTTCTTCGGACGGCGCATCGGGGGCAATATCGGGCAGTATCAGGCACAGGCGCCCCTGCGCGGCGCCGCCAGCGATCTCGACCGTCAGATCGAACACCCGGAACCTGTCGGCATCCAGTGCCAGCACCAGTCCGCGCATGTCGTCAAGCCTTGCGCCAAAACGGTACCCGGCAAGGCAGGCCCGGTCGGCGGCGGAGTCGGCCAGTTCCGCCGCCCGCGCCAGCATCGCATCGACCAGCGGCGCCACAAGGGCAGCGTCGGCGGCGGTAAACCGGCGTGCGGCAGGGTCGCCGCCGCCGACCTGCCCGGTGGTCTGCTGCTGCACCAGGGCGGTGACGCAGGCGCGGTCCAGGCTCACCCCGCCCGAACGCCCGTCGGGGCCGTCCAGCAACAGATGCAGATGGTCACCGCCCGGCGGTCCGGTCAGGCTGTCGCGCGCACAGCGCGCCTGGGTCGCGCCGATCACGGCGAGCGGCAGCCCGGTCTCGTTCGCCGCGGCGCGCGCCAGCGCCAGGCGCAGCGCCCGCAGCGCCGACCGGGTAGCGCCCCGCTCGCCCTGCCGTGCCGCGGCAAGCTTGCGCTTCAACACCGATTGCGAACCTGCCGCCGCCGTCATCGCCTTCAACCTGCCCTGCCGGTTTGCCTCCGCCCACGGTCTAGCGCAGGGTTGGTTACGAAGGTGTTGACGATGGCGCTACTGTGCCGCCATTTCGGCCGCGCCCGGCAGGCTCACGCGAAAGGCACTGCCGGCCTGACCGCCAAGATATGCCACCTCGCCGCCCAGCCGGTGCATGATCTCGCGGCAGATCGCCAGACCCAGCCCGGCGCCGCCGGCCTTCTCGCCACTGATGCGAAAGAACTTCTCGAACACGACCGATTGAACATCGGCCGGGATGCCCGAACCGTTGTCGATGAAATCGACCGTCACCCCGCCGTTCAACTCATGCACGCTGACGGTCAGTTCCGGATGCTCGGCATCGCAGTACTTCTGGGCATTGGCGATCAGGTTGATGAATACCTGCGCCAGCCGGTCCAGATCGGTATGGATCGTCACCGCCTCGGCGGCCCCGCGGCGGCGCACGCTCAGCGGCCGTTCGACGCCGGTCAACGCCGTCGATATCGCCCGGTCAAGCACATCGCCCAGCTTGCCGCTGCTCAGGTTCAGGCTGACCTGGCCGTTTTCCAGAACGCTGAGGTCAAGCAGATCGTTCAGCAGCCGCGTCAGGCGAAGTGTCTCGTCGTGGATGATGGTGGCGCAGCGGTTGCTTTCCTCTACCGCAAGCCCTTCAGTGTCGCGCAGGATTTCCGAGAACGCCCGGATCGAGGTCATCGGCGTGCGCAGCTCGTGGCTGATCTGGCTCAGGAACGCATCCTTTTGCAGCGATATCTGCGTAAGCTTGGCGTTGGCCTCGCGCAACTGGCGCGCGGTGCGGCTCAGCTCGGCCGATTTCGCCTCGAGCTGGCTGGAATATTCCATCAGCTGTGCGCTTTCGTCGGCCACCGCCAGCAGATCCTCGACCGATACAGACGAGCCGCCGACGATTTGGCCGATCATCGCATGCGCCGTGGCCGCGCCGACCGATCCGGCCAGTTCACGCTCGAGCCGTTCAAGAAACAGCGGGGTCGGTTCCGGCAAATGCCCTCGCCCGCCCTGCAACGCCGCCTCGCGCCGGAAGAAATCAACCGCCTCGCCGGCCCCCATGATGCGCTGCGACATGATCATCAGATCTTCGCTCTGGGCCACTGATCCGGTCCAGCCGCGCGGCCCCGCGGAATGATCGAAGACATTGACGAACTGCGCCCCCTGCAACCGTTCGAGCGGGCCGGGAAACCCGGCCATCGACACCAGGCAGAATACCGTCGCGTTCAGCGACATGCTCCAGATCACCGCATGCACGGTGGCATCCATGCCGTCGATGCCGAACAGCGCGTGCGGACGCAGCCAGCCGATCCCGAAGGGGCCGTTCTGCATCAGGCTGTCGCTCATCACGCCGCCGCCTATTCCGGGCAGCAGCATCGTGTAGGTCCACAGCGCGAATCCGACACTCAGCCCCGCCAGCGCCCCGACCCGCGTCGCCCCGCGCCAGAACAGCCCGCCCACCAGCGCAGGCAGGATCTGCGCCACCCCGGCAAAGCTGATCAGACCGATCGAGGCCAGCGCGGCGCCGCCCCCCGACAGCTCGAAGTAGAAATATCCCAGCACCATGATAACGGCGATGGCGATGCGCCGCGACAACAGCACGATATGGCGCACATCGCCCGACACCGAGGCGCCGCCGCCCCGCGCGCTAAGCCAGATCGGCATCACGATATGGTTCGACACCATCGTCGATAGCGCCATCGCGGCCACGATCACCATCGACATGGCCGAAGAAAACCCGCCCAGGAAGGACAGCATGGCCAGCCCGTCCTTGCCCTGGCTCAGCGGCAGGGTCAGCACGAACAGATCGGGGTTCGATCCGGGCGGCAGCACCTCCAGCCCGACGGCGGCGATCGGAATCACGAACAGGCTGATCAGCAGCAGGTATAGCGGAAACGCCCAGGCGGCGGTGCGCAGATGGCGTTCGTCGTCGTTTTCAACGATCATGACCTGGAACACCCGGGGCAGACAAACGAAAGCGGCCGCCGCCAGAAAGGTTATCGTCGCCCAGCGCCCGCCATCCACCTGCCACTGGCCAATGGGCGAGGCGTCGATGCGCGCCATCGTTTCGGCGATGCCACCGGACATGCCCCAGACCACGAATATACCCACCGCCAGAAGCGCCACCAGCTTGACCACCGCCTCAAGCGCGATGGCGGTCACGACACCGTGGTGGCGTTCGTTGGCATCAAGGTTGCGGGTGCCGAACAGGATTGCGAATACCGCGAGCCCCGCCGCCACCCACAGTACGACGGTGGTGTCGCTGTAGCTGCGACCCTCGTCCCGGAAGAAGATCGAAAACGACAGCGTGATCGACTGAAGCTGAAGCGCGATATAGGGTGTGACCCCTATCACCGCCAGAACGGTGACGCCGATCGCCAGCAGGTTCGACTTGCCGTATCGCGATGAAACCAGATCGGCGATCGAGGTCACGCGCTGGCTGCGGCCGATCCGCACCAGCTTGCGCAGACCCCACCACCAGCCGACCATGACCAGCGTCGGCCCCAGATAGATGGTGACGTATTCCAGCCCCGAACGCGCCGCGTATCCGACCGCGCCATAGAAGGTCCAGGCGGTACAATAGACCGACAGCGACAGGGTATAGACCAGCGGCGTGCGCAACCATGTACTGCGCCCGGTGGCGGCAAGCCGGTCGGCGGCGAACGCAATGATGAACAGCAGCGCGACATAGGCCAGGCTGACCAGGATCAGAAGGTTGAGAGTGGCCATCAGCCCTCTCCCGGTTCCTGACCGGCTTCGCCGATGGCGCGCGACACGCGCCCGAACACGGCGTTGACCACGACCAGACCGGCCCAGACTGCGAATATGTAAAGGACCGCATCCGAGGTGGGTATCTGCCGGTCCGCATCCCCCGCTTCCGCGCCGGGCCACAACAGCGGCACCGCGAACAGCGCCGCCCCCAGAAGCGGCAACAGGCGCGCCGCGTCTGACAGCCGGCGGCGGCGATAGCTTCTGCGCTCAAGAAACACCGGCGTCTGGGCCGGATTGCGAGGATGATCGGAAACCTCCGGCCCGTCCTTGCGCCCGGGGCCGGGTCCGGTCATTCCCCCGAAGCCTGCGCGGTCAGGTCGCGCGCCGCGGCCAGCACCTCGGCATTGGCAAATGGTTTGGTCATGAACCGGGTCACGCCGGCCCGTTCCGCCATCTCCCGGTCGCGCAACTGGCCGCGCGCCGTCAGCATCAGCACCGGCAGGTCGCGCAGTTCGTCAAGTTCACGCAGGTCGCGAACGATGTCGATGCCGCTCTTGCCCGGCAGCATCACGTCGAGAATGACCAGATCGGGCCGGATGGCGCGGATCACATCGACGGCGCCGTCACCCTCGGCGTGCGTCGCCACCTGCCAGCCGTCGCGGGTCAGCAGAAAGCGGATCGCCTCGGTGATGTTCGGTTCGTCCTCGATCAGCAGAACTTGTCGGCCCATCCCTGGCCCTTCCCCCCTCGGTGCGGCTTGCCTGTGCGTGAACGTGTTGCCCTGGCTCAGACTATCCCCGGTTCTGCCGGGCTGTCAAAACCCTTCACTCAGGATCGACGGTTCGCGCCGTGCGGCGCAACGGCGGCGCGGGCAGATCCGGCAATTGCTTCCGACCGGCTGGGCCGGCGCGCCCATGTCCCCGGATGCGCCGGCGGCCGGCAGGATCAGCATCACCGAGCGGAACACCGGGTCGTGGTCGAAATCGGGCATGTGGTGTGGCCAGGCCACCGCCAGACACTCGAATTCTGCAGAGCTGCGCCCCAGTTGCGACACCCGCCTGCGGATCGGCACCAGCGGCCGGCTGAGCGCCGAGTAGAGCGGCCATAACGGGCAGGATTCGCCGTACCGGGGCATCGCAAAGCCGGTCAGGGTCTTGCGGAACAGGATGCTGCCCGAGGCATCGCAGACCACCAGGCCGGTGGCGGTGGGCAGCACCCCTTCGGGCATCGACGCCAGACGCCGGAACACCGCGGGCAGGTCGGTTCCGAACTGCCCGGCCAGCGCCACCGGGTCCACGCCGAACCGGCCGGCCGCCTCACTGAACGGCGCAAGCGGCATCGCGCCCGCATCGGCCGCGTAGATACCAAGCGTCTGGCGCGCGAGTTGCCGCGCGGCATCCGAAGTCAGCCCGCTTTCCCCCAGCACCAGAACATCGGGGGCAACGTCGCCTGTCTCAAGGTCGGGAAAGTGGTGTCCATGCGCCGCAAAGAATGCCTCCACCTCCTCCTGCGGCACGCCGCGGCGCTCGCTTCCCGTGTCGCTTTCGTCCAGATAGGCGACCAGCGCCCTGGAACTTTCCGCAAGGCGCAGGCTGTCCTCGTTCAGGTTGCCGTGGAAGCGGTCGCGCCATTCCGGCTCGATCTCGCCGGTTTCCGCCAGGATCGAGGCGGTGGAACGGATCGCGGCCGCGGTCGAAAGCATCTCGTGCAGCGAGGCGGCAAGATGCGGGTCGTGGGTCAGGCGGTCCGACAGGGTCTGCACCGTGCGTTCAAGGGACGCGATGCGACGATGGTTGGCGGCCAGCAGCTCGGCCCAGCCAGGAAAGCGCCCGGCGAATTCGTCGGCACGGCCGGTTTCGGCCGTCACCGCGCCGGCATCGGCCGCCGCCTCGCGCAAGGTCGAGATCAGCGCCGCCTCGGCGCCTTCGGTCAGCATCGACGGCTCCACCCCCAGAACATGGGCGATACCGACCAGAAGCTTGCCGCCGATTCTGCGCCGGTTGTGCTCGATCAGATTGAGGTAGGAGGCGGAAATTCCGACCCGGCGCGCCAGATCGGCCTGGCGCAGACCGGCGATGAGGCGCCGTTCGCGGATACGGCTGCCGGTCAGGGTGTCACGGGCCATGCCGTCCGCCCCCGTTTTGGCGAATCCCGTTTCGGGTTTTCAACGGTTTTTCAACGGCTTTCTGCATCGCAACATAAGGTTTTTTACACACCGCAAAGGCCCACTGTTCACTTATTTACAAAATTGTCGTGACTTTCAAGGGGGTTATTGCGTGATTTTCCATTTCTGCACCATACTGCCTTTGCACAAATCGTGCATGCGTCACGCAGGGAGAGGATTCTGCGCGTCGCGATTCACGCAACGGGAGGATGTTCATGTCCAAGTCTAACTTCACGCGTCGCGGTGTTCTGCGGACCGGTGCGGTCGCCGGCGCCGGCGTCGCGTTGCCGACGATCTTTACGTCGCGCGCCTCGGCCTTCACCAACGAGCCGACCGGCAGCACCGTCAAGGTGGGTTTCAACGTGCCCCAGACCGGTCCTTACGCCGATGAGGGCATGGACGAACTGCGCGCGCAGGAACTCGCGGTTCAGCACATCAACGGCGAAGGCGACGGCGGCATGCTGAACACCTTCAGTTCCAAGGCGCTGGACGGTACCGGCATCCTGGGCAAGAAGCTGGAATTCGTCACCGGCGACACCCAGACCAAATCGGATGCCGCCCGCGCATCCGCCAAGTCGATGATCGAAAAGGATGGCGTCCTGATGATCAACGGCGGTTCGTCCTCGGGCGTTGCCGTGGCCGTGCAGGGCCTGTGCCAGGAGGCCGGTATCGTCTTCATGGCCGGCCTGACGCATTCCAACGACACCACCGGCAAGGACCGCAAGGCCAACGGGTTCCGCCACTTCTTCAACGCCTACATGTCCGCCGCCGCGCTGGCGCCGGTGCTGGCCAAGGCCTATGGCAAGGACCGCCGCGCCTACCACCTGACCGCCGACTATACCTGGGGCTGGACGCAGCAGGAATCGGTCCAGGCCGCGACCGAGGCTATGGGCTGGGAAACCGTCAACAACGTGCTGACGCCGCTGGCCTCGACCGACTTCTCGTCCTACATCGCGCCGGTCCTGAACTCGGGCGCCGACGTGCTGGTGCTGAACCACTACGGCGGCAACATGGTGAACTCGCTGACCCAGGCCGTGCAGTTCGGTCTGCGCGACAAGCAGGTCAACGGCAAGAACTTCGAGATCGTCGTGCCGCTTTATTCCGAACTGATGGCCGAAGGCGCCGGCGAAAGCGTGCGCGGCGTCTATGGCTCGATGAACTGGAACTGGCAGCTTACCGATGCCGGCACCCAGGCCCTCGTGAAGTCGTTCGGCGAAAAATACGGCCGTCCGCCCTCGGGCTCGGCGCAGACCTGCTATGTGCAGACGCTGCTTTACGCCGACGCCGTGGCGCGGGCCGGGTCGTTCAACCCGTGCGCCGTGGTCGAGGCGCTGGAAGGCTTCGAGTTCGACGGCATGGGCAACGGGCCGACGCTTTATCGCGCCGAGGATCACCAATGCTTCAAGGACGTGCTGGTCATGAAGGGCAAGGAGACCCCGACCAACCAGTTCGATCTTCTCGAACTGGTCGAGATCACGCCCCGCAACCAGGTCGAATATCCGCCCAACCATCCGATGTTCGGGGGCGACGAGGCCAGCCTGGGCAGTTGCAACGACGGCGCCTGAGCGGGCGCCCCGGCCGGCCGCGTAGCCCTCGCGGCCGGCCACCTGTCTGCATCCGGCGCGGCAGTCGCGATCGCGCCCGGCACGAGACCTTCCTCAAAGGCCAACCCTAAGGTGGGGACCAATGGACGCATTCCTCCTGCAAATTCTGAACGGGCTCGACAAGGGCTCCGCCTATGCGCTGATCGCGCTGGGCCTGACGCTGATCTTCGGCACGCTGGGTGTCGTCAACTTCGCGCACGGGGCGCTGTTCATGATCGGCGCCTTCTGCGCGGTCACGCTCCAGCGCCTTCTCAGCCTGTCCTACCTTACCGAAGATCCGACGCAGAAGGATTTCCTCGGCCGGCCGCTCCAGGTCGCGACCCCCTATGTCGAAAGCTGGTTCGGCCCGGATATCGGATCGGCGATCATCAGCTGGTCGGTGCCGCTGGCGATCCTGTTCGCGATCCCGGTCATGCTGGCCTTCGGCTATGTCATGGAACGCGGGCTGATCAAGCATTTCTACAAGCGCCCCCATGCCGACCAGATCCTCGTGACCTTCGGCCTGGCCATCGTGTTGCAGGAAATCGTCAAGCTGTTCTTCGGCGCCAACCCTATCCAGACACCCGAACCCGACGCGCTGCGCGGATCGCTGGATATCGGCGTGCTGCTGGGCATGGATGCGAACGCGATCATCTATCCGATCTGGCGGCTGGTCTATTTCTTCTTCTCGGTGGCGGTGATCGGGGGCATCTTCGCGTTCCTGCAATTCACCACCTTCGGCATGGTGGTGCGCGCCGGCATGGCCGATCGCGAGACGGTGGGCTTGCTGGGCATCAACATCGACCGCCGCTTTACCATCATGTTCGGCATCGCCGCGGCCGTGGCGGGCCTTGCCGGGGTGATGTACGCGCCCATCAACAGCCCCAACTATCACATGGGCATGGATTTCCTGGTGCTCAGCTTCGTGGTTGTCGTGGTCGGCGGAATGGGCAGCCTTCCCGGCGCCGTGCTGGCCGGTTTCCTGCTCGGCATACTTGAAAGCTTCGCCTCGACGACCTGGGCCACCACCACGATCCCGGGCATCAACCAGATCGTCATCTATCTGGTGGCCATCATCATTCTGCTCACCCGCCCGCGGGGCCTGATGGGCCGCAAGGGCGTGATGGAGGACTGAGCCAATGTTCGGACTGGACAGCAAAGACACCAAGCTTCTGATCGTCGTGGTGCTTCTCGTCATCCTGGCGCCAATCATACTCAACCCGTTCCCGGCCGACAGCGCCCTGGCGCAGTTCAACGCGGGCTATCCCGACCTGATGCAGCGGTTCGTGATCTTCGGCATCTTCGCCATCGGCTTCAACATCCTGTTCGGCCTGACCGGGTATCTCAGCTTCGGCCATGCGGCCTTTCTCGGCGTCGGCTCATATGCCGCCGTTTGGATGTTCAAGCTGCTGTCATACAACGTGATCCCGGCAATCGCGCTCAGCGTCGTCGTCGCCGCGCTGTTCTCGGTGCTGATCGGCTATATCTCGCTGCGCCGCTCGGGCATCTACTTCTCGATCCTGACACTCGCCTTCGCGCAGATGTCCTTCGCGCTGGCCTATTCGGTGCTGTCCAACCCCAAGTTCAACCTGACCAACGGCGAGACCGGGCTTCAGGTCTATCCCGGCGACCCGCAGGTATTGCACAACGAAACGCTGCCCGACGTGCCGCACCTGTTCGGCATCGCCATGCGCGACAATTTCTGGGAGCCGGTGTTCGGCGGCTGGAGCTTCACGTTCAACAACGGCTACTACCTGTGCGCCGTCTTGCTGATCGCGGTCTTCTACCTGTCGATCCGCATCTTCCGCTCGCCCTTCGGGATGATGCTGCGGGCGGTCAAGTCCAACCAGCAGCGGATGAACTATACCGGCCTGAACGCCCGGCCCTACACGCTGGCCGCCTTCGTGATCTCGGGCATGTATGCCGGTCTGGCCGGCGGGTTGCTGGCGGCGATGGATCCGCTTGCGGGCGCCGAACGGATGCAGTGGACGGCCTCGGGCGAGGTCGTGCTGATGACCATCCTGGGCGGCGCGGGCACGCTGATCGGCCCGGTTCTGGGTGCCGGTTTCATCAAGTATTTCGAGAACATCTTCTCCAAGATCAACGACAACGTCCTGCACCAGTGGTTCAGCTTCATGCCCGACGGAATGGAGGACTTCATGGTGTTCGTACTGCATCCGTTCATCGGCAAGGGCTGGCACCTGACGCTTGGCCTGCTGTTCATGCTGGTGGTGATCTTCCTGCCCGGCGGTCTGGTCGAAGGCGGACAGCGCATCGCGGCCCTGTTCAGGGGCGGCAGGAAAAAGCGCGGCGGCGCGGAGGATGGCGAACATCACCCCAAGCCCTCGCCCCACGTGGCCGAGTGATCGTGGCCGGATAATCAGGAGAAACCGACATGGGTATCCTCGAAGTCAAGAACGTGAACAAGCGCTTCGGCGGCCTTCAGGCCCTGGGCAATGTCAACCTCAGCGTTCAGGAAAACACCGTTCACGCCATCATTGGGCCCAACGGCGCGGGCAAGTCCACGCTGCTGAACTGCCTGGTCGGCAAGCTGATCCCCGACACCGGCAGCGTGATGTTCGACGGCCAGTCGGTGCTGGGGCGGCACCCCTACGAGATCAACCAGATGGGCATATCGCGGGTGTTCCAGACACCCGAGATATTTGGCGACCTGACGGTGATGGAAAACATGATGATCCCCTGTTTCGCCAAGCGCGACGGCGCCTTCGAGCTGAACGCCCTGGGCGCGGTCGGCCGGCAGAAGGACATCATCGAGCGCGCCGAACACGTCCTTGAGGACATGAAGATGCTGGACAAGCGGAACATGCACTCGGCATCGCTGTCGCGCGGTGACAAGCGGCGGCTGGAAATCGCAATGTGCCTGTCCCAGGAACCACGGCTGTTGTTGCTGGACGAACCGACCGCCGGAATGGCGCGGGCCGACACCAACAACACCATCGACCTGCTCAAGCAGATCAAGGAAGAACGCGACATCACCATCGCCATCATCGAACACGACATGCACGTGGTTTTTTCGCTGGCCGAACGGATCACGGTCCTGGCCCAGGGCACACCGCTGGTCGAGGACACGCCCGACAAGATCAAGGGCCATCCCAAGGTACGCGAAGCGTATCTGGGCGAGTCGGCGTAAGGAGAGCTTCAGATGAACGTCAAACCCGACTTTTCCAAACACGCCAATCAGGCGGAAACGGCACCGGCCTTTCTTTCGGTCTGGGACATGCATGCCTATTACGGTGAAAGCTACATCGTGCAGGGCATTTCCTTCAACGTCCACGAGGGCGAGATCCTGGCGCTGCTCGGGCGCAACGGCGCGGGCAAGACATCGACCCTGCGTTCGATCGCGCGGATCGGCTCGCCGCTGGTCACTCATGGCGAAATCTGGCTGGATCATCAGCCGCTGCACCGCATGGCCAGCCATCAGGCGGCCTCCGTCGGTCTTGGCCTTGTCCCCGAGGACCGGCGCATCATTCCCGGCCTCACGGTCGAGGAGAATATCCAGCTGGCCCAGATCGCACCGCCTATCGGCTGGTCCCTGGAACGCATCTACGAACTGTTTCCGCGTCTTGGCGAGCGGCGGCGCCAGGAGGGCGTGACCCTGTCGGGCGGCGAACAGCAGATGCTTGCCATCGCCCGGGCGCTGGCCCGCGATCTCAAGGTGCTGCTCCTTGACGAACCCTATGAGGGGCTGGCGCCGGTGATCGTTGACGAGATCGAAAAGACCCTGATGCACATCAAGGAACAGGGCATGACCACGATCATCGTCGAACAGAACGCGGTGCGCGCCCTGCAACTGGCCGACCGCGCCGTGATACTCGACACCGGCAGCGTGGTGTTCGACGGCACGGCCGAGGAAGTTCTGACCAACGCCGCGCTGCGCGCCGAATACCTCGCGATCTGAGGCATCCGTGCCAGGGCCACCCGCACACCCGCGCCAGCCGCGGGTGCGCGGGCAGCATGCGCGGCATCAGCGGCGTCGGGCGCCGCGGCAATTCGTGCGGCCAGCGCCAATGACGGCCCGCCGCACCGCGCCCGAAGCGGCCCGCCGCAAGCCGGGCACAGACGCACCCCCATGGAACTGGCGGAAACCGAAACCGCGAAAAAACCGCGCGAACCGCGTCATGCGTCCTGTCAAGGGCTGGACAGCACCGAAAATTCCCTTACCCAAAGGGACGACTTTCGGCGCGACAAGTCTGGAGGAAGCCATTGTCCCTGTTCCTGATTGCGGCCCTGCCCTTTCTCGGCGCGGTATTTCCCGCGCTTCTGATCCGGGCAGGGCGCAATGCCTCGGCCACGGCGGCCGGCGCGGTGTCTTTGCTGGCCCTTGTCGGGCTGCTGATCCACGCACCGGCGGTATTTCGGGGAGAGGTGATCACGGCACGGCTGGAATGGCTGCCGGGGCTGGGCCTGAACGCCAATTTCTTCCTTGACGGGCTGGGCCTGCTGTTCGCCGGGCTGATCCTGGGCATCGGTCTTCTGATCATCCTCTATGCGCGCTTCTATCTGTCGCGCGAAGACCCGATGGGCCAGTTCTACTGCTATCTTCTGCTGTTTCAGGGCGCGATGGTGGGCATCGTTCTGTCCGACAACATCCTTTTGCTGCTGGTATTCTGGGAACTGACCTCGCTGTCGTCCTTTCTGCTGATCGGCTACTGGCGCCACCTGCCCGAAGGGCGGCAGGGCGCGCGCATGGCGCTGATCGTGACCGGCGCAGGCGGGCTGGCCATGATCGGCGGAATGCTGATTCTGGGCACCATCGCCGGCAGCTACGACCTGACGCAGATCCTGCAAAAGCGCGATCTCATCCAGTCCTCGCCGCTCTATCTGCCGGCACTGATCCTGATCCTGACCGGCGCCTTCACCAAGTCGGCGCAGTTCCCGTTTCATTTCTGGCTGCCGCACGCGATGGCGGCCCCGACGCCGGTGTCGGCCTATCTGCATTCGGCAACCATGGTGAAGGCGGGGCTGTTCCTGATGGCACGGGTCTGGCCGGTGATGGCGGGAACGCCCGAATGGTTCTACATCGTCGCGACGACCGGGCTGGTGACGATGGTCGTGGGGGCGGTGATCGCGCTGTTCAAGGATGACCTCAAGGCGCTGCTGGCATTTTCCACCGTCAGTCACCTGGGCCTGATCACCATGCTTCTGGGCTTTGGCACCGGCATGGCGGCGGTGGCGGCCGTGTTTCACATCATCAACCACGCCACCTTCAAGGCGGCACTGTTCATGAGCGCCGGCATCGTCGATCACGAGGCGGGCACGCGTGACATCAAGCGGCTGGGCGGGCTGCGCCGGCTGATGCCAGTAACCTTCACGATCGCTGCGATCGCATCGCTGTCGATGGCCGGACTGATCCCGCTGAACGGGTATCTGTCAAAGGAGATGATGCTGGAAGAGGCCGCCCATACCACCTGGCTGCAATCGGCCTGGCTGGTGCCGGGGCTGGCGACCTTCGGGGCGCTGTTTTCCGCCGCCTACTCGTTTCGATACATCGCCCATGTGTTCCTGGGCGCCGAACGCGACGACTACCCAGGACACCCGCACGATCCGGCCCCCGGCATGTGGCTGGCTCCGGCTTTCCTGGTCTCGCTGGTCGTGCTGATCGGCCTGTTTCCCGAAACCGTTGCCGGCGGGATCGTCGCCGCCGCCGCCGGTGCCGTAACCGGCGGCGATCTGCCCGACTATCACCTCAAGCTGTGGCATGGCCTGACACCGGCGCTGTACATGTCTGCGGTGGCGCTGAGCGGCGGCCTGTTCCTGCTCTGGGCGCACAGCCCGTTGAACCGGGCCTGGTCGAACGCCCCCCGCCCCGAGGCCAAGACAATCTTTGACGCCATTGTCGGCGCCGCCACACGGGCCAGCCGCCTTGCCACCGACCGGCTGCATGACGGCGCGCTGACCCGCTATGCGGCGATCTTCGTGGCCTTCGCGCTTGGGCTGGCTGGCTATGCCTGGCTGTCGGGCACGCTTGGCCCGCAGACCCGCGCACCGCTGACGGTAACGGCGCTGCCCCTGATCGGGTGGATCGGCATCATCGTGGCCACCGGCTGCATGGTGGCCTTTCACCGCCACCGGCTTCTGGCGCTGATCCTGATGGGAGTGATCGGGCTGGTGGTATCGCTGTCGTTCAACTACCTGTCGGCCCCCGATCTGGCACTGACCCAGATTTCGGTCGAGGTCGTGACCATCGTGCTCATGCTGCTGGCGCTGAACTTCATGCCCAAGGAAACGCCGCGCGAAAGCGGCGCCGGCCGCAAGACGCGCGACGCGGTTCTCTCAATCGCCGCCGGACTGGGCGTGGGCGGGCTTATCTACGTCATCCTGCGGCGCGATTTCGACCTGCCGACGATATCTGAATACCATCTGAACAACTCGTATTCCGGCGGCGGCGGCACCAATGTGGTGAATGTGATCCTGGTGGATTTCCGCGGCTACGACACCTTCGGAGAGATCACGGTGCTGGGCATCGCCGCAATCGTGATCTACGCCGTCACCCAGGCCGTGCTTACCGGCCCGGTGCGCGGGCGGCTGTTGAACCGCAAGCCCGACATGCGGCAATCGGGCGATTCCCATCCGCTGATGATGGTGGTGGTCACGCGGATGATGATGCCGGTCGCGCTGATGGTGGCGGCCTTCATCTTCTTTCGCGGCCACAACCTGCCCGGCGGCGGTTTCATCGCCGGGCTGATCGCCGCCATCGCGGTGGTGATGCAGTACATGGCTTCGGGCTTTGGCTGGGCGGCCGAACGACAGCAATTCCCCTATCACGGCATCATCGCATCGGGCGTTCTGGTCGCCGCCGTCACCGGCATGGGCGCCTGGCTGGCCGGCGAACCGTTCCTGACAAGTGCCTTCGGCTACGTCCATCTGCCCGGGCTGGAAAAATTCGAACTGGCCACGGCGGCGCTGTTCGATCTCGGGGTGTTCCTCGCCGTGGTCGGCGCCGTGCTGCTTGCACTCGAGAGCTTTTCCAGATTCGCCTGGCAACCGGGCATCGCCTATGAGCACGCGATGGACATCAACCCGGCCCGCGATCTCGACCCGAAGAACCCGGGGGAGGTCTGAGATGGAATTGCTTCTCGCCTCGGCCGTCGGGGTGCTGACCGCGGCCGGCATCTACCTGATCCTGCGCCAGCGCACCTTTCCGGTGATTATCGGCCTGTCGCTGCTCTCGTACGCTGTCAACGTGTTCCTGTTCGCCACCGGCCGGCTGGCACTGAACCGGCCGCCGATACTTGACAAGCACATCACCGAATACACCGACCCGCTGCCGCAGGCGCTGGTTCTGACCGCGATCGTGATCTCGTTCGGGATGACGGCGGTTGTGGTAATGATCGCGCTGGGCGCCTATCTGAGCGAACAGGACGACCGGATCGACACCACCGCCGAACCCGGAGACGACGCATGAACCACTGGATCATCGCACCCGTCGTCCTGCCGGCGGTGCTGGCACCGTTCATCATCATGGTGCTGCGCCACCATCTCGATCTCGAGCGCATCTTCTCGGTGGCCGGAACGCTGGTGCTGGTGGTCGTGACGCTGGCGCTGATGGGGCAGGCCGCGGACGGCACCATTCAGGTCTACGAACTGGGCGCCTGGCCGGCTCCGTTCGGTATCGTCCTGGTGCTGGACCGGCTGGCCGCGATGATGATCGTGCTGACATCGCTGCTGGCGCTGGTCGTGCTGCTATATGCCATCGGCACCGGCTGGGACGAACGCGGCCGGCATTTCCATGCCCTGTTCCAGTTTCAACTGATGGGTGTGCTGGGCGCCTTTCTTACCGGCGACGCCTTCAACCTTTTCGTGTTCTTCGAGGTTCTGCTGATCGCCTCCTACGGGCTCATGATCCATGGCGGCGGAGGCCGTCGGCTGCGGGCCGGGGTGCAATATGTTGTCTATAATCTGATCGGTTCGGCACTGTTCCTGTTGGCCCTTGGCACGCTCTATGCCGTCACCGGCACGCTGAACATGGCCGATCTGGCGGTGCGTGTCGCCGAACTTTCGAGCCATGACACCTCGCTGATCCGGGTCGGGGCCGTGCTGCTGCTGCTGGTATTCGCCATCAAGGCAGCGGTTCTGCCGCTGCATTTCTGGCTGCCGGCCACCTATGCCAACGCGCCCCTGCCCGTGGCTGCCTTGTTCTCGATCATGACCAAGGTCGGCACCTATGCCATCCTGCGCATGTACACGCTGGTCTTCGGCCCCGATCTTGCGATCACGCATGGCCTGGCCAGCGACTGGCTGCTGCCGGCGGCGCTGGCCACGCTGGCGGTCGGGTCGGTCGGCATTCTGGGCGCACGCGAGATCGCCCGCCTGGTCGCGTTCGGCGCCATCGCCTCGGTCGGAACGCTGCTGATCGCGGTGTCGCTGTTCACGCCGCAGGCGGCGGCGGCGGCAATATACTACACCGTCCATTCGACCCTGGCGGCGGCGGCGCTGTTCCTCATCGCCGACCTGGTGATGGAACGCCGTGGCGGGGCCATCGCCGTCGGCCCGCCGATGCCGCAATCGGGGCTGATCGCGGCGTTCTTCTTCGTCGGAGCCATCGCGATGGTCGGAATGCCACCGCTGTCGGGCTATGTCGGCAAGTTGCTGGTGATGCAGGCCGCCCTCGGGACGCCGCAGGTCTGGTGGACATGGGCGGTGATCCTCGTCAGTTCGCTGATCGCGCTGGCCGGGATGGCCCGCGCCGGCAGTATCCTGTTCTGGAAGCCCTTTGACCCGCGGCAGGCTGCCTCCGGCACCGCGCATTCCGGCCCCGATTCCGCACCCGGTTCCGGCCCCGGTTCCGGCCCCGGACAGACCTCCGGCAGCGACCCCGAGCCGCCCGCCGCGCCGCCCGTCCCTGCCTTGCCCTTCGTGGCGGTGTCTGCTCTGCTGGCGGGACTGGTGGCGCTGACGGTGCTGGCGGGGCCGGCGATGGACTATGCCGATGCTACCGCCGCGCAACTCTTCGCCCCTGCCGACTATATCGGCGCCGTATTGAAAAGGCCGTGACGATGCGACTGGTCGCCTGGGCATTCCCGCACCCCTACCTGACCATGCTGCTGACGCTGGTCTGGCTGCTTCTGGTCAACCGGTTCTCGGTGAACTCGCTGCTATTCGGGTTCTTCCTGGGCCTCGTGATTCCAAAGATCACCAGCGTCTACTGGCCCAACCGCCCGACGCTCAGCCGGCCCGCGCTGATCGCGGAATACGTCCTGATCGTTCTGTGGGACATCGTCGTCGCCAATGTGGTCGTGGCCTGGCTGATCCTGTTCCGGCGCAACCGCGACCTGCAGCCGCGCTGGATCGCAGTGCCGCTTGAACTGCGCAAACCCGAAGCGATCACGGTGCTGGCCGGAACCATCACGCTGACACCGGGCACCGTGTCTGCCGACATGTCCTCCGAAGGGCATTTCCTGCTGGTGCATTGTCTGCACGCCCCCGACCCCGACGCTGTGCGCGACGAGATAAAAAAGCGATACGAACGCCGACTGCTGGAGATTTTCGAATGATCGACTATGCCGCCTACTTCGCCTCGGCCTGTTTCGGTGCCGCGTTTCTGATGAACCTGTGGAAGATCGCCACCGCCGACATGATGAGCGACCGGGTGCTGGCGCTGGATACGATGGTGATCAACGCCACCGCGCTGATCGTTCTCTACGGTTTGATGCTGGGTACCGAGATATACTTCGAGACGGTCCTTATCATCGCCATGCTGGGCTTTGTGTCCACCGTGGCCTATGCGCGGTTCATGCTGCGCGGCAACATCATCGAATGAGGCGGCCATGCAGGAATTGTCCGAATATCTGATCGCCGGTTTCCTGGTCATCAGCGGCGTGTTCGGCCTGGTCGGTTCGTTCGGCCTGCTGAAGCTGGGCGATCCCATGTCGCGCCTGCACGCGCCGACCAAGGCCACGACACTGGGCGTCGGCGGGGTGCTGATCGCCTCGATGATCCACGCCCTCGCCTTCGAGGGGCGCGCGTCGTTGCACGAACTCCTGATCGCGCTGTTCCTGTTCCTGACTGCGCCGATCACCGCGAATTTCATCGCCAAGATACATATCCACCGCAACGAAACCCCGCAAACCATGCCGCCCGCCGGGGAAGACCGCATATGGGCCACGCATGACGTGGACGAGGAAACCGCCTGACCGGGCCGCGCTGGCTACAAGGATACCCGGCAATGCAGCAGGCGGCGAGCCTTCCCCTGACCCGCGACCTCGTGCTTGTCGGCGGCGGGCATACGCATGCGCTGATCCTGCGCAAATGGGCCATGCTTCCGCTGGCCGGAGTGCGGGTAACGGTCATCAACCCCGCTCCGACAGCGCCCTATTCCGGTATGCTGCCCGGGTTCGTGGCCGGCCACTACCGGCGGTGCGATCTGGATATCGACCTCGTGCAACTGGCCCGTTTCGCCGGTGCGCGTCTGGTGCTGGGGGCGGTTTCGGGCATCGACACCGCCGCGCGGCTGGTGCATGTGCCGGGCCGCCCGCCGGTTGCCTACGATGTTGCCTCGGTCAATGTCGGCATCACCTCGGCCATGCCCGACCTGCCGGGTTTCGCAGATCACGCCATCCCGGCCAAACCGCTTGGCCCGTTCGCGCAACGCTGGGCGGAGTTTCGCGACCGACGGGGCCCGGCGCGGGCGGCGGTGATCGGCGCCGGCGCCGCCGGGGCGGAACTGGCGATGGCGATGGCCTTCGCGCTGCGCCAGCGCGGCCGGCCCGGCGAATTGCACCTGATCGACGCGGGCGACGCGCTGGCCGGGCTGGCGCCGCGCGCCAGGGCCCTGATCCGCGCTAGTCTGGTCCGGTTGGGTGTGACGCTGATCGAACGCGCCGCCGTCGCGTCGGTCGGCCCGGGTCGCCTGACCCTCGCGGACGGCCGCGAGATCGCGAGCGATTTCACCACCGGCGCGGCAGGCGCCCGGCCCCATGACTGGATCGCGAAGACCGGCCTGGCGCTGCACGACGGTTACATCGCGGTCGACGAAACCCTGCGCTCGTCCGATCCCCGGATCTTCGCCGCGGGCGATTGCGCGCACCTGACCCACGCGCCGCGGCCCAAGGCAGGCGTATTTGCGGTGCGCGAGGCCCCGGTACTGTTCGACAATTTGTGCGCCGCGCTGGCCGGACGGCAGTTGCGCCGCTACCGGCCGCAGCGCGATTACCTGAAACTGGTTTCGCTGGGCGGCAGGTCGGCACTGGCCGACCGGTTCGGCACCGCCCTGCACGGGCCGCTGATATGGCGCTGGAAGGACCGTATCGACCGCGGCTTCATGGGGCGGTTTCGCGACCTTCCCGAGATGGAAATGCCCGAACTGCCCGCAATGCATGCCGAGGGGCTGGAACAGGCGCTGGGCGACAAGCCGATATGCGGGGGCTGCGGCGCCAAGCTGGGCCGGGCGGCATTGCGCGCGGCGCTGGCGCCGCTGGCCGCGCCCGGGCGCGACGACATCGCGGCGCTGCCCGGCGACGATGCCGCGCTGCTGCGTACCGGAACGGCCCGCCAGGTCATCAGCAGCGACCATCTGCGCGCGATCACCGACGACCCGGTGACGATGTCGCGCATCGCGGCGGTTCATGCGCTGGGCGACATCTGGGCGATGGGCGCGGCACCGCAGGCCGCCACCGCCACGGTGATCCTGCCCCGCCTCTCGCCCGCCCTGCAACAGCGCACCCTGACCGAGATCATGGAAGCGGCGGCGCAGGTGATGCGCGAAGCCGGTGCCGAAATCGTCGGCGGGCACAGTTCCATGGGCGCGGAACTGACCATAGGCTTTACCGTCACCGGCCTGTGCGAATCCGACCCGGTGACGCTGGCGGGCGGGCGCGCGGGCGATGCCCTGATCCTGACCAAGCCGCTGGGCAGCGGAGTTCTGATGGCGGCTGAAATGGTGCGCAAGGCGCGGGGCGTCTGGATCGCCGCGGCCCTTGCCCACATGACGCGGCCGCAATCGGAAGCGGCGCGCATCCTGGCGGGCGCCCATGCCATGACCGATGTGACGGGCTTCGGGCTGGCCGGGCACCTGACGGGGCTGTGCGAGGCGTCGGGCACCGGTGCCGCGCTGGATCTTGGCGCGATCCCGCTGATGCAGGGGGCCAAAGCCATGGCCGACGCCGGCATACGCTCAAGCCTGTTCACCGAGAACCGGGCACTGGCACCCGGCCTGCCGACCGGCGGCAAGGCCGAGTTGCTGTTTGACCCGCAGACCGCAGGCGGGCTGCTGGCGGCGGTCGCCCCGGAAGCGGCCGACGGGCTGGTCGCGCGATTGCGCACCGCCGGATACCCCGCCGCGAAGATCGGCCACCTGACCGGCCCGACAGGCCGGATCGCGCTCGTTCGGGACTGATCGGCACCCCCGGCGCAACCGCCCGGAGGGGCGGCCCGGCTACGGCGCGGAACGATCCATGGCCACCAGCGCCGCCTCGATCCGTGCCGCCACCTGGTCAAGCTGCGCAGCCTCCAGCCCCGGCGCCGCGATCCGCGCCGCCACCGGCGCGCCGACCGCACCGCGCGACTTGTCATAGGATGGGTCGTAGTGCTGCTCCATCAATGCCCGTGTCAGGCCGTGCCTGTCGCCCGCCGCGATCAGCGCGAACCAGCCCTCGACCACCGCGCCGCCGCGATGCGCCCTGAGCGGGCGCAGCCGTTCGCGCAGCCGCTCGGCATCGGCAAGAACGTCGGCATAGGCGCGCACCAGATAGGCGGCCCGCGCGTCGATGGGGGCCGTCAGTTCGATTCGCGGCGCGGCGCGCATAGCCGCCCACAGGCTTGGCGGGATGATGCGGTTGCCGATCTTGCTCGATTCCGCCTCGACCAGCACCGGGCGCGCCGGATCCAGCGCCGACAGTTCCAGCGCGATACGCGATTCAAACGCCTTCTGGCCGGGCTGCGGCTCGGCCATCTCGCCCAACAGCGAGCCACGATGCGCCGCCAGCCCTTCGAGGTCGATCATCTGAACCCCACGCGCCGCAAGAAGGTGCAAAAGTTCGGTCTTGGCGGTGCCGGTATAGCCGCCAAGCGCGACCAGCCGGTGCGGCAGCGGATCGTCATAGAGGTGGCGCTTTACCAGCCGCCGATAGGTGCGGTAGCCGCCCGTGATCGTCCCGGCCCGCCATCCGATCTGTTGCAGCATCCATGTGAACGATCCCGACCGCTGGCCGCCGCGCCAGCAATAGACCAGCGGCCGCCAGCCGCCGTCATGGCCCATCAGCCGCTGTTCGATATGATCGGCGGCATTGCGGAACACCCGTGCCGCGCCGATCTTGCGGGCGAGAAACGGGCTTTGCCGCTTGTAGATCGTGCCGACCTCGGCGCGCTCGGCATCGTCCAGAACCGGCAGGTTGATCGCGCCTGGGATGTGATCCTCGGCGTATTCGGCGGGGCTGCGCACGTCGATCAGCGTATCGAACCCATGTTCCAGCAGCGCGGCCAATGTGAGGAATTCCTGTCCCATGCGCCTGCTCTAGCCCGGAATGCGGCACAAGGAAAGCAAGCGCGCAATGCCCGGGGCGCGAAGCCGTGCCGGCCGGCGCAATCCGCCGCGTGACGCCGAAAATCAGCGCGCCTCATTTTCGCCGAGCGGCGAAAAAGGCTTTCAGCAACCGTTCGGACTCGGTCGCGCCGATGCCGTCGTAGACCTGGGGCGCATGATGGGCCTGCGGATGCGAGAATACCCGCGCGCCATGGCCCACACCGCCTGATTTCGGGTCGTCCGCGCCATAGTACAGTCGTGCGATCCGTGCCGCCGCGATGGCCGCGGCGCACATCGCGCAGGGTTCGAGCGTGACGTAAAGGTCGTGATCGCCCAGCCGTTCCGACCCGGCGGCGGCGCAGGCGGCGCGGATCGCCAGCATCTCGGCATGGGCGGTGGGGTCGTTCAGTTCGCGGGTGCGGTTGCCGGCGGAGGCCAGCACCGACCCGCCCGGCGCCACGATTACCGCGCCGACCGGAACCTCGCCCCGCGCGGCCGCCGCCCGCGCCTCGGCCAGCGCCTGATTCATGTATGATGTGAACATCCCGCCATATCCTGCACCGCGCCGCCCCGCGCCGCAATGGCGGCTTTCGCGCAACCGCGAAACCGGCTATGGCGCAAGGTATGGAAAAGCCCCCCCATCCCGGCGAACGCATCGCCAAGGTGCTGGCCCGCGCCGGTGTCGCCTCGCGGCGCGACGCCGAACGCATGATCGAAGCGGGCCGCATCAGCGTCAACGGCCGCCAGATCGACAGCCCGGCGCTGAACGTCACCGAGGGGGACCGAATCGCCGTTGACGGCAAGCCGCTGGCGCAACCCGAACCGGCGCGGTTGTGGCTTTACCACAAGCCGGCGGGCCTGGTGACGACGGCGCGAGACGAACAGGGCCGGCGCACGATCTTCGATGCCCTGCCCGGCGATTTGCCCCGCGTGATGAGCGTCGGGCGGCTCGACCTGAATTCCGAGGGGCTGCTGCTGCTGACCAACGACGGCGCCATCAAGCGGCGCCTGGAACTGCCCGCGACCGGCTGGTTGCGCAAGTACCGTGCGCGCATCAACGGCCGTCCGCAGGACAAGGACTTCGACCCGCTGCGCAACGGGCTGAGCATCGGCGAGGAGCGGTTCCAGCCGATGCAGGTGACGATCGACCGGCAGCAGGGCGCCAACGCCTGGCTTACGATCGGCCTGCGCGAGGGCCGCAACCGCGAGATTCGCCGCGCGATCGAGCATGTCGGCTTCGTCGTCAACCGCCTGATCCGCGTTTCCTACGGGCCGTTCCAGTTGGGAAGTATCAGACCCGGCGAAGTCGAGGAAGTACGCCGGCGGGTGCTGCGCGACCAGTTGGGACTGGACGCAGACGATGGCGGCGAAGCGCAGCGGACCAAACCCGCACGACGCCGATTGCCGAAGAAATCCGCGCCGCGCCGGCCTGACCCCAAAGCGGGCGCAACGCCGTCGGGCCGGGCACCGCGCCGATAGCGCGACCGGCCCGCCTTCGCCGGGTTCACCCGCGCCGGCGCCGCCCGACTGGCGGCCGGCGGCCGAATTGCCTATCTATGCGGAAGGAGCGACGCGATGGGCCGAATTATCATTTTTCTGGGATTTCTGGTGCTGGCCGTTGCCTTTGCAGTACTCCTGCTGTCAATCTTGCGTGGAGTCTGTTCGTTCGGTCAGGATATGATGCGGCCGATGCTTCAAGCCGGGGAAAGGGAACTCTTGGCACCAACCGGAATTCAGAAAGTGGCCTATGCCGCCCTGCTGATCCTGCTGTTCGGGCTTACCACGGGCCTGATCGGGGGGTTGTGACAACATGGCCCGACGCTATGGCGGCAAGTTCAGCCCCGAGGCCGCGCAGGAGGGCGAAACCCGGCCGCGCGGTGCCTATGACGGCGCCCGCGTCAACCCGGTCGGCGCGCGTGCCAACGCGCTGTTCCTGCCGGCGATTCCGCTGGTGTTTCTGTCGCTGACCGGCGGTGCCGCACGGCTGGCGCTGGGGCTTGGCGCCGCCGCCGTGCTGACGCTGGCCGCGTGGCTGCTGCGCGAGGGGCTGCGCGCCGAGGCCGCCTATGCCGCCCGCAAGGTCGCACGCCGCCCGGCTCTTCCGCGCAAGATGGCGGCCAGCCTGCTGACCGGCATCGGCGCCGGCATGGCCGCGTATCTGAGCGAACCGGGCATGGCGGCGCCGCTGATCTTCGGAGCCGTGGCAACGGCGCTGCATGGCGCGGCCTTCGGCATCGACCCGCTGCGCGACAAGGGCATGGCCGGCATCGACACCTTCCAGCAGGATCGCGTTGCCCGGGTCGTGACCGAGGCCGAATCCTATCTGGGCGCCATGACCGAAGCCATCAGACGCGCCGGCGACCGCCAGATGGAAACCCGGGTCGAACGGTTCCAGTCCGCCGCCCGGGATCTGATCCGCACGGTCGAGGAAGACCCCCGCGACCTGACCGGCGCACGCCGCTATATGACCGTCTATCTCATGGGTGCGCGCGACGCGACGGCCAAGTTCGCCGATATCTGGTCGCGCACCCGCGATGCGCAGGCCCGGGCCGACTACGCCGCACTGCTTGACGATCTGGAACAGAATTTCGCCGCCCGCACGCGCAAGATGCTGCTGGACGATCGCAGCGATCTGACCGTGGAAATCGACGTGCTGCGAGAACGGCTGCAACGCGAAGGCGTGCGGCCGGATTGACCGGACACCGCGACAGGAAAAAGGACTGATCTCATGTCAGACATTACCCGCAAGAAGGCCGCCGAGACCCTGGCCCAGGTCGAGGAACTGAGTTCCATCGTCCTGCCCGAACCGGTCGACGAGGTGGTGGCGATGGACCGGGCCGAACCGCCGCTGCGCAAGGAGATCCGCAAGCGCATGGACGAGATCGACATGGGCGACAGCAACTCGATCGTCGGCTTCGGATCGGGCGCGCAGGCCGAGTTGCAAACGATCAGCCAGGCGATGCTGGCGGATGTGCGCAACAAGGATGTCGGCCCCGCAGGCGATTCCCTGCGCAGTATCGTGACCACGATCCGCGGCTTTTCGGTCAGCGAACTGGACGTGCGCCGCAAGCGCAGCTTCTGGGAACGGCTGCTGGGCCGGGCCGCGCCCTTTGCCAAGTTTACCGCCCGGTTCGAGGAGGTCCAGGGCCAGATAGACCGCATCAGCGACGACCTTCTGGGCCACGAACACACCCTGATGAAGGATATCAAGTCGCTGGATCTGCTTTATGACAAGACCCTGAAGTTCTATGACGAACTGGCCCTCTACATCGCCGCGGGCGAAGCGAAGCTCTCGGAGCTTGACGGCAATGACATCCCCGAACTGGAGGCCGCCGTGCGGGCCGCCCCCGAGGCCGATCAGGTGATGCGTGCCCAGCAGTTGCGCGACCTGCGCGCCGCGCGCGACGACCTTGAGCGCCGGGTTCACGATCTCAAGCTCACCCGCCAGGTGACGATGCAATCGCTGCCCTCGATCCGGCTGGTGCAGGAAAACGACAAGTCGCTTGTGACCAAGATCAACTCGACCCTGATAAATACCGTTCCCCTGTGGGAAACCCAACTTGCCCAGGCCGTCACCATCCAGCGCAGCGCCGAAGCCGCCAGCGCGGTGCACGAAGCCAACGACCTGACCAACGAATTGCTGACGGCGAACGCAAAGAACCTGCGCGACAGCAACAAGATGATCCGTCAGGAGATGGAGCGCGGCGTGTTCGACATAGAGGCGGTCAAGCAGGCCAATGCCGACCTGATCGGCACGATCGAGGAATCGCTGAAGATCGCCGACGAAGGCAAGGCCCGCCGCGCCGAGGCCGAACAAGAGATGAAGAAGATGGAGCGCGAACTGCGCGACACTCTTGCCTCCGCCAAGGCGCGGCGCGACGGCACCGGCGACACGACCGCCACGGCGGTTCCGGGCTGACAAGGGCGGTGTCGGGGCGCACAGGGCCAAAGCCGTATCCGCGGCGCGCCATTCTGGCCGCGCTCGCGCTTTGCGCGGCGCTGGCCGGGTGCGAGGATACCGGCCAGACCAAGGCGCAGGCCGGGCGTGCCGCCACCGCGCCGCCGGCCCGCCCCATCATGGCGGCGCCGTCGGGGCAAAGCGCCGAACTGGCAAGCTACTATCGCACCGTGCAAAGCGACCTTCTGACCGGCGGCCTGCTGCGCACCGATGGCGGCGGTCCCGACACGCCTTTCGATGCCGACGACCTGGTGCGCGACTTCGAACAGATCGCGTTCTTCGACGAATATTCCCGCGGCGGACCGGCGGCGTCGGGCGGCGCTCTCGGCCGCTGGTCGGGGCCGGTACGCATCGGGCTGGAATTCGGCGCCTCGGTGCCGCCGGAACAACGCAGCCGCGATGCCGGCGACATCCGCAACTACGCGGCACGGCTGGCGCGCATCACCGGCCATCCGGTCGCGATAGCCCAGGGCAAGGCCAATTTCCACGTATTCGTGGCCGGCGAGGACGACCGCGATTTCGTGCAGCGCCGCCTGAAACAGCTTGTCCCGAACGTATCGCAGGCCGAACTGGCGCTGTTTCGCGACCTGCCTCGGTCGTTTTACTGTTTCGTCGTGGCCGTGTCCGACCAGCGCAATCCCAACAGCTATGCCCGCGCCATCGCGCTGATCCGGGCCGAACACCCCGATCTGGTGCGCCTGTCCTGCATCCACGAGGAGATCGCGCAAGGCCTGGGCCTGCCCAACGACAGCCCCGAGGCGCGCCCCTCGATCTTCAACGACGACGACGAATTCGCGCTGCTGACGACGCATGACGAAATGCTGCTGAAAATGCTGTACGATCCGCGCCTGAAACCGGGCATGACAGCGGCCGAGGCCCGCCCCGTGACCCGTATCATCGCACGCGAACTGACGGGACAGCCGCTGTGACGCGGCGCACAACCGAACGAATCGAAAGGACGGTATTATGGGTATCTTCGACTTTCTCACCGGCGAATTCATCGACGTCATCCACTGGACGGACGACACTCGCGATACGATGGTCTGGCGGTTCGAGCGCGAGGGCCACGAGATCAAGTACGGCGCCAAGCTGACGGTGCGCGAAGGCCAGGCGGCGGTGTTCGTGCACGAAGGCCAGCTCGCGGATGTGTTCACCCCCGGTCTCTACATGCTCGAAACCAACAACATGCCGGTCATGACCACGCTCCAGCACTGGGACCACGGGTTCCAGTCGCCGTTCAAGAGCGAGGTCTATTTCGTCAACACCACCCGCTTCAACGATCTGAAATGGGGCACCAAGAACCCGATCATGTGCCGCGACCCCGAATTCGGGCCGGTGCGCATCCGCGCCTTTGGCAGCTATGCCATGCGGGTGGCCGATCCGGGCATCCGGCGCGGCGAATACGGCGTGCTGACCCTGCTCTCCAATGGCACCTACGCCTATGTGCTCGACGATTGCTCGTCCAAGGTGCAGGGCCTGGGCGCGGGCGAGACGGTCACGGAGACCTTCAACTACCTGGCCAGCGACGGCACACAGCGCAGCGACGGTGCATTGACGGTGACCGTGCAGGGCACCAATGACACGCCCGATCTGGTGCGCTGCCTCTCCGACGTTCAACTGGCCAAGGGCAAGGCATTCTCGTGGCAGCTGCCCGCAGGCAGTTTCAAGGACGCCGACCGCAACGATACGCTCGCCTACACGGCGACCCTGTCCAACGGCAAGGCGCTGCCCAGCTGGCTCAAGTTCGACGCCGCCACTAAGAGATTGTTAGTTAGTGGTGTTGGGAAAG
>JBKEDD010000076.1:0-8271 GCA_047975215.1 Jhaorihella sp. | reverse complement strand
GGTCTATATCGACGGCGCCAACCTGAACGCGATGGTGGGCCTTTCCCGGCCCGGCGACCTGGGCGGCGATGTCAGCCACCTGAACCTGCACAAGACCTTCGCCATCCCGCATGGCGGCGGCGGTCCCGGCATGGGGCCGATCGGGGTCAAGGCGCATCTGGTGGCGCATCTGCCCGGCCATCCGGCCGCCGGGGGCGGCGAAGGCCCGGTATCGGCGGCGCCCTTCGGATCGGCCTCGATCCTGCCGGTCAGCTGGGCCTATTGCCTGCTGATGGGCGGTGCCGGGCTGACCCAGGCGACGCGGGTGGCTATCCTGAACGCCAACTATGTCGCGCGGCGGCTGGAAGGGGCCTACGAGGTGCTGTATCGCGGCCGCAAGGGCAGGGTCGCGCATGAATGCATCGTCGATACCCGCCCCTTTGCCGAGAGCGCCGGGGTGACGGTGGACGACATCGCCAAGCGGCTGATGGATTGCGGCTTTCATGCGCCGACGATGAGCTGGCCGGTGGCCGGAACGCTGATGATCGAGCCGACCGAAAGCGAGACCAAGGCGGAACTGGACCGGTTCTGCGATGCCATGCTGGCGATCCGCGAGGAGATCCGCGCCATCGAGGAGGGGCGGATGGACAGACACAACAATCCGCTCAAGAACGCGCCGCACACGATGGAGGACCTGGTGCGCGAGTGGGATCGGCCCTATTCCCGCGAACAGGGCTGTTTCCCGCCCGGCGCCTTCCGGGTGGACAAGTACTGGCCGCCGGTGAACCGGGTCGACAACGTCTATGGCGACCGGCATCTCGTCTGTTCCTGCCCGCCGATGGAGGACTATTCCGAGGCGGCGGAATAAGGGGGGGCGCTGCCCCCGTCGCGCCTTGCGCGACTCCCCCGGAGTATTTGCCACCAGAAAGAAGCGGGGGCGGGGCCGGGCCGGGCGATCCGCCGGGTTGCGCCGGTCGCGCGCCGGAACCGGCGGTGGGGCTTTGCCCATCCGAAACGTTCCGAACCGGAAATTGCGACCGCACGGGGCAAACCCGGCGAATTCCGATTCACGCCGGGCGCAATTCGTTCTAAGCCGGGCGGATGAACGGGCAGATGACATATGCCGGCCACGCCAGGGCGGTGGCCTTGCTGGGCCTGCCGCTGATCGGCGGGCATCTGGCGCAGTTCGCCATCGTGCTGACCGATACCGTCATGCTGGGATGGTACGGTGTCGAGGCGCTGGCCGCCGTGACCCTGGCGGGCAGTTATTTCTTCACGCTGTTCCTGATGGGCGCGGGCTTTGGCTGGGCGGTGATGCCGATGGTCGCGGCGGCGGCGGCGGCCGGCGACGAGACCAGGCTGCGGCGCGCCACCCGGATGGGGTTGTGGCTGTCGGTGGGCTTTGCCGTGCTGGCGATACCGGTGATGTGGTGGGCGGAACCGATCCTGACCGCGCTCGGGCAGGGGCCGGAAGTGGCCCGCCCGGCGGCGGAGTATCTGCGGATTGCCGGCTGGGGCATGTTTCCGGCGCTGCTGGTGGTTGTGCTGAAGTCGCATCTGGCGGCGCTGGAACGCACCCAGGTGGTGTTGTGGATCACCGTGCTGGCGGCCCTGACAAACGGGGTGGTCAACTATGCGTTGATCTTTGGCCACTGGGGAATGCCGGAACTGGGCCTGCGCGGCGCGGCCATCGCATCGGTCGTCACCCAAAGCGTCTCGCTTCTCGCTGTGATCGCCTATGTGGCACGGGCGCTGCCGGCGCAGCGGTTGTTCGAGCGGTTGTGGCGTGCCGATGGCGCCATGCTGTTACAGGTGTTCCGGCTGGGTGTGCCGATCGGTATCACCAGCCTGAGCGAGGTCAGCCTGTTTACCGCCACCGCCCTGATGATGGGATGGCTGGGCACCGTTTCGCTGGCCGCGCATGGCATTGCGGTGCAACTGGCCAGCGCCACCTTCATGGTGCATCTGGGGCTGAGCAATGCCGCCACCGTGCGCGCCGGCAACGCCTATGGCCGCGGCGACCGGGCGCATATGTCGCGTGGCGCGGTGGTGGTCACGGTTCTTTCGCTGGCAATGTCGGCGCTGACGATCACGCTGTTCCTGGCGTTTCCCGGGCCGCTCTTGTCGCTGTTCATGGAAGCCGACGACCCTGCCCGCCCCGAGATTCTGCTGATCGGCACCGGTCTGCTGGCGGTGGCCGCCTTGTTCCAACTGGTCGACGGCGCGCAGGTGATCGCCCTGGGGCTGTTGCGCGGTGTCCAGGATACCGCGGTGCCGATGGCGATCGCGGCGCTGGCCTATTGGGCGGTCGGCCTTCCGGCCTCCTATCTGCTGGGGTTTACGGCCGGGCTTGGGGGAATCGGGGTGTGGATGGGGCTGGTCCTGGCGCTGGCCGTGGCAGGGGTGTTGCTGATGCTGCGCTTCTGGTTGGTCGTGATACGGCGGGTGGGGCAGCCCGCCGCGGTCAGCTGACGTAACGCTGGGCGACGTTGAACAGGGCGGCCTGGCTGCTGGTGCCGTCGATGGAGAACTTCGGACCCACGGGCACCGCCCCCAGGCCGAGACGGCGCAGCCAGCGGGACCATACCGCGGGCACGATGCCGATCACATGCGAGGCGCCCATGGCGCGGCCCGTCGTGCTCATCTCGTTCATCAGCACCGTCTGGACGGCGGCGCGGCGATGCGCCGGTACGGTTTCGGCGATGAACAGGCGCGAGGCTTCACAGACCCGGTCGTCGACCGGAGCCTTGAAGAACAGCACGTCGTTGGGGATCTTTTCCAGCAGGCCCTTCTGTGCGTCGCGCAGCATGTAGGAGTAATGGCCGACCCTGGCGGTCGTCGGCAACAGGCGGACGCCGCCCATTATCTCGCCGTATTCGTGCACGATGATCCAGCGGCACAGCGGCGTGTCGTACTGATCGAACTCCATGCCGTCGGTTTGCGGAAGCTGCCAGCCCAGGCGGTCGATGAACACCGCGCGCCGCGCCCTGAGATAGTTGACCAGCAGGTTACCGTAGTCCTGCATGTTTGTGAACGAAAGGGTGCTGGCCCGGATATGATGCGCCGTCTCGGGCGCTGGCTCGGGCTTGACGGGGGTGGGCTTGCGCAGCAGCCTCAGCCGCCTGGAGGGGGACGGCTGGCGGGCGGGTTCGAGGTCGGGAAATACCGACCATGCCTCGGTGGAGTGGGCCAGTTGCCTGGGATGGTTCATTCATTTCTCTCGCCATCAGGTTGAGATGAAGAATCGCAGAACCGCAGCGCGTGTCCACCATTTTTAGTCTAAGTAAGGTGAAAATGTGGAAAAATTGCGGCAGGCGGGAAAACGCGCAACAGATTCCAGACCGCCTGACGCTAATCCGTGTCAGATAGCAAAAACATGACGTTATTTTGTGTCAGATCGGCGCTTGTGCGCGCGTGCCGCAGCGTGTCAGCCGTCACCGCCCAGGGGGTCGTGAATGTCGAGAATGACGAAGAAGGTCGTTCCGGCCCCGGCCTCGCTGACGAAGTCAATCTCGCCGTCGTGCTGCTCTACGATCTGTCTTGATATGTTCATGCCCAGGCCCGTACCGCCGACCTTGCGCTGGTCGGAGCTGTCCAGTTGGCTGAAACGTTCGAACACTTTCTCACGGGCCTCTTCGGGGATGCCGTCACCGTGATCCTGAACGAAGACGCGAACCTGCGCGCCAAGGTTTTCGTACCCCACGACCACCTCGCCGCCTTCGTGCGAGAATTTCAGCGCGTTCGAAATGATGTTCGCCATCACCTGCATCAGTCGCGATTCGTCGCCCTGCACGATGACGGGGGCGCCGGACGGCAGTTCGGCACGGATCGCGATACCAAGCGAATCCGCGTAGCCGCGGTTGGCATCGACAGCGTCGGTGACAAGCCGCGCGATATCGACCTCGCCGAAGTCGTAGGTCATCTCTCCGGCCTCGATCTTCTGGAAGTCGAGAATGTCGTTGATCAGGTTGGACAGCCGCGCGCTGTTCTTGGTGGCGATGTCCACCAGCGGCGCCATCGCTTCGGGAACCGGCCCCAGTGCGCCGGAATTCAGCAGATCGAGCGAGCCCTTGATCGAGGTCAGCGGCGTTCGCAACTCGTGGCTGACGACGGAAACGAACTGTGACTTGACCTCGTAGGCGGCGAGGGTTCTGGCGTGTTCCTCTCGCAGACGTTCAAGCTGGCGCAGCCGGCTCCGGTATAGCTGGAGGAACATGAAGGAACAGTCGATGATGAAGTAGAGAACGAACACCACTGTAAAGAAATGCAGCCACAGCTCGGAACTCAGCGGCGGGTTGACGCGCCATATGTCGAGGAAGGTAAGGAGAAAGAAGGTGGCGCCGTAGATTGTCAGCCGCAGGGCCAGCGCGGGCACCAGCTGGTGGTTGTTCATGGCAGCAAACAGAGCGGCGGCGAACAGGAAGAACAGCGGCGTGAAGTGGCCGCCGACATCCTGTTGCAGCGCGATCACCATGACAAAGAGACAGATCGCAGACGCGCTGAGCGCCGTGTTGACAAGAATCCAGGCCATGAAACCGCGGGCCTTTCCGGGGTCGTGATCGGTCCAGTTCCCGATGCGTCGGGCCAGGATCAGGTCGAGAACCTCGGTGAAGAGGACCGCAGCATAGCAGGCGATGGACCTGGCCGGATCGAAATAGAACGCGGTCAGCGTGGTGGCGGCAAAGAAGATCGACTGGCGCTGCCAGATCAGCCGTGCCGTGATGGCGACATAGTCCTTGAGCTGCCGCTCCATCATGTCGTCGGGGACACGGCCGGCGCCGAAACCCAATGCCTGGTCGATGAATGCCATGGTGTTGCGATGCTCCGATCCTTGGGCCTTGCCTCAGGCTACGCGAACAGTTGGGACAAGTTTAGTCGCGATGTTGTTGAATTTCGGGCAGATGCGCGCGCTTGCTCCGCAGCGCGAAGGCGGCGGCCGGGCAGGGCCGGCAGCCGCCTTCGACATGGCAGGTTTTTCGCTCAGATCTTGCGCAGCGACTGATCTTCACGCAGCAGTTGTTGCAGGATCACCTCGTAGGAGCGTCGTTCGAGATGCGCCTCCTCACTGCTCAGCGAGCGGCTTTTCAGAACCCGGTTTGAAAAGCTGGCGACCTCTTCCAGGTCGTGATCGCGGATCTCGACGTTCTCGATCGCGCGGTTGAGCGCATATAGCGCCCCGAGCTTGGTGAGCGAGCGCATCGGGAAACTGTCGCCGACCAGCACCTGAACATCGGTGGAGATCTTGCGGCGCGCCAGCAAGGTGGCGATGAGCTGGTTCAACTGCGTTTCGAGCGAGGCAAGCGGCACTTTCTTCTTGGCATCGCTTATGCACAGGAAGGTGCCGTTGCCACGATATGACAGCACGTTGCCGCTGTTGCGGGTCAGCTTGGAAATCGCGAATGCGGTATCCTGAAGCACGTCGCGGAAATCGGTCGAGGACATGCTCAGGTGCAGGTGCTTGGCCTGCGCGACCTTGATCGCGGTGGCGTAGGAGGTGAATCGCCGCCCCTTAGACAGTTGCAGCACATAGTTCTCGAACTGGGCATAGCCGAGGACACGGTCGACGCCTTCGATCGCGATCGGATCCTCGATGCTGAACTGCAATGTCGTGTCCAGCTCCTTCTTGAGCTTCTTGGCGACCTCGATGCTGTCGGTGGCCCGCGAATGCT
This sequence comes from Jhaorihella sp., assembly GCA_047975215.1. Taxonomy (GTDB): domain Bacteria; phylum Pseudomonadota; class Alphaproteobacteria; order Rhodobacterales; family Rhodobacteraceae; genus JAGRMG01. The sequence continues at coordinate 2,623 of JBKEDD010000076.1, read as the reverse complement.
CCTGTACCAGCTTGCGGGCGGTTCCGAGCCGGCTGCGCAGTTCCAGGAAGTCGAACGGTTTGGTCAGGTAGTCGGTAGCCCCCGAGGTGAAGGCCTGATCGACGTATTTCTTTTCCGACATCGCTGTCAGCATGATGATGGGGGTATCGCGGTATCCCGGTATCTGGCGCACTTCACGGCACAGCGTGATCCCGTTCATCTTGGGCATCTGGATATCGAGCAGCAGGCAGTCGAAGGGCTTCTCGGCCTTGTCGATAAGCCGCAACGCGTCGATCCCGGAAGAGGCGATGGACACCTCGTAGGTACCCAGCGCGTTCAGCGCGGTCTTGAGCAGTTCCAGGATGCTGGGTTCGTCGTCGACGACCATGACCCGCATCTTGGGCGTCTTGCGGGGCGCGCGCGCCGATTCACCGTGCGCTGCGCGGGTTGTCTGATCGACAGGAATCGACATGGTTCAGCCGCCTTCATTCAGTACATTCAGGAATAATCAGTAATCGCCGAATCCGCCCAGAAAGAGGCGCAACCGTGACCATCGGACGGCTGACAGCCAAACATGTGCGTGGAAGGCGACCATTCCGCACGACCAGGCGGAACAGAAAAAACCGTTAAATATCAATTTTGAAAGCCATTGTTGCCATCTTGCAGCGGTATCCGATTATGCCGAAATCTTGCCGATCCTGTTGCATGGCGGACAATGCCGCGCACGCCGCCGAGTGTGGCCGTGGCTGGTTTGCCGGCCAGGGTGCGAATCACGCCGCGAGAGGCGCGTGTGGCGGCCTGCCGGCCCCTGCCTGGCGGGTGCGCAACCAAAGGGGGCGGTTCGCCCCGGCATATAGCCAATTCTAATCGCGGGGCATCCGAATTGAAGTGGTCCGCCGCGCTCTGCCGCAATAGTCTTTGACAAGGCGCTGGCGCAATCCCGCCGCCCGCCCCGTGGAGATAGTTCATGACCAGCAACAAGACCGCATTGGTGATCAGCGCCCATGCCGCCGATTTCGTCTGGCGTTGCGGCGGCGCCATCGCGCTGCATCAGCAGGCCGGTTATGAGGTGACGATTGCCTGCCTTTCCTTCGGCGAACGCGGCGAAAGCGCCAAGCTGTGGAAGCGGGAGGGCATGACGCTGGAGCGGGTCAAGGCGGCGCGTCGCGGCGAGGCCGAGGCCGCGGCCGCGGCGCTGGGGGCGCATGATATCCGGTTTCTCGATCTGGGCGATTACCCGCTGGATCTGGGCGCGCAAGCGAAGGCGCGGATGGTCGATATCATTCGCGAGGTACAGCCCGCATGGATGATGAGCCATTCGCGCTGGGATCCCTACAACACCGATCACATGAACACGACGCAATTCGCGCTGGAATGCCGGATGATCGCGCAGGCCTGGGGTCACAATCCGGGGCAGCAGGTGCGGGGCGCGCCGCAGCTATACCTGTTCGAGCCGCACCAGACCGAACAGATGGGCTGGAAGCCCGACGTATTTCTCGACATCACGCCGGTCTGGGACAAGAAGCGCGCCGCCATCGAATGCATGGCCGGGCAGGAGCATCTCTGGACATATTATACCAACCTGGCCGAGAACCGAGGCAACCACTTCCGCCGAAATTCCGGCGGCCAGGCCGGCGGGCGCGACTGCCGTTACGCCGAGGGGTTCCAGTCGGTGTTTCCGCGCACGGTGGATGAACTTTAGGAAAGCGGCTGCGAACGGAGGGACCGGCATGGGGATTGTCCGCCAAACCATCGAGCGCGCGGACCCCGCGCTGATCGCCCGGCTTGGCGCGGCCGGGGTGGCGAGCGTGCACGAGGCGCAGGGAAGGCGCGGGCTGATGGCCGCGCGCATGCGCCCGATTCAGCAGGATATGGGCCTGGCCGGGTCGGCGGTGACGATCTCGGCGCCGCCGGGCGACAACTGGATGATCCATGTGGCCATCGAGCAGTTGCGCGAGGGCGACATCATGGTGCTGGCGCCCACCGCGCCCTGCGACATGGGGTATTTCGGCGACCTGCTGGCGACCAGCGCCATGGCGCGGGGCTGCCGGGCGCTGGTGATCGACGCCGGGGTGCGCGACACGCGCGACCTGCGGGCGATGGGGTTCGGGGTCTGGTCGAGCGCGGTGTCGGCGCAGGGCACGGTGAAGGAAACCGTGGGGTCGGTCAATGTTCCGGTGGTATGCGCGGGTGCGCTGGTCAATCCGGGCGACGTGATCGTGGCCGACGACGATGGCGTCTGCGTCGTGGCGCGTGACGATGCGGCGGCGGTGATGGAGCGGACGCAGGCGCGGCTGGATGGCGAGGAGGCCAAGCGGCAGCGGCTGGCATCTGGAGAACTGGGACTCGATATCTACGACATGCGCGGGCGGCTGGCCGACAAGGGGCTGCGCTATGAATGAGCGATTCGGATCGCTTCACAATCGCGACCTTCGACGTCAGCGGATCGGCCCCGCCCATGCCGTCGATCTGCCGCGCGTCGGGCGAGCCCAGCGCGCGCAGGAGGAAGGCGTCGCGATCCGCGGGCAGTTCGTCGGCGAGGAAGTAGCCGCCTTTCGACGTGCCGCCGCGCATCCACATGCAGCGGACGCCGCGCGCCTCGTCAGACATATTTAAGTCCCTTGGCGGCCAGTCGCTCGCGCAT
>JBKEDD010000009.1:0-21295 GCA_047975215.1 Jhaorihella sp. | reverse complement strand
TTCTGGCATCCCAATGGCTGGACCATCTATGTCGCCTTGCAGGACTACATGCGCCGTCGGCAGCGCGAGGATGGTTATGTCGAGATCAACACGCCCCAGGTGGTGAACCGCAAGCTCTGGGAAGCCTCGGGCCATTGGGACAACTACCGTGAGAACATGTTCATCGTCGAGGTCGACGAGGAGCATGCCCGCGAAAAGACCATCAACGCCCTCAAGCCGATGAACTGCCCCTGCCATGTGCAAGTGTTCAACCAGGGCATGAAGAGCTATCGCGACCTGCCACTGCGCATGGCCGAGTTCGGCTCCTGCGCCCGCTACGAGCCCTCCGGGGCGCTGCACGGCATCATGCGGGTGCGCGGCTTTACCCAGGACGATGCGCATATCTTCTGCACCGAAGACCAGATCGAGGAAGAAACCCGCCGGTTCATCGAAATGCTCTCGGCCATCTACCGCGATCTGGGTTTTCAGAGTTTCGAGATCAAGCTATCGACGCGGCCCGAAAAGCGGGTCGGATCCGAGGAAAGCTGGGACCGGGTCGAGGCGGCGCTGGAAAACGCGATCCGCAAGACCGGCAACGCCTATGAAATCGACCCGGGCGAAGGTGCGTTCTATGGCCCCAAGCTGGATTTCAAGCTGACCGACGCGATCGGGCGGCAATGGCAGCTTGGTACCTTCCAGGTAGACCCGAACCTGCCCGAACGGCTGGATGCCGAGTATGTCGGGCAGGACGGCGCCAAGCATCGCCCCTACATGCTGCACCGTGCGATCCTGGGATCGTTCGAACGCTTCATCGGCATCCTGATCGAGAACTATGCCGGCAAACTGCCCATGTGGCTGGCGCCGCGTCAGGTGGTGGTGGCCTCGATCACGTCCGATGCCGACGACTATGTGCGCGAGGTGGTCGCGGCGCTGAACGCTGCCGGACTGCGCGCCGAAGCCGACACCCGCAACGAAAAGATCAACTACAAGGTCCGCGAACATTCGCTCGGCAAGGTGCCGGTGATACTCGCCCTCGGCCAACGCGAGGTCGAGGACCGCACCGTTTCGATAAGGCGGCTGGGCGAAAAGCAGACCAGCGTGCAGCCATTGGCGGACGTAACAAAGGCGCTGGCGCGCGAGGCAACGCCGCCCGACTTGTTGTAACATTTGCGTGGCTTTTTGCGCCCCGTTCCGCCCCGGCAGTGCGGGCCAAACATATGCGGCGCGGGATTGTTTCGCAAAAACATGGTGTTGGGCCAATCATGCCTGTCACATCACCTGACGGGCGCGTGAGACACGCCGTCGTGAGTTCATCGCATGCCCCGTCCTGGACTATGTTTGCAATGTCCAAGCTGACAACCGTGAACAACAAAGGAAATCAACTGATGTCCAACACCGCAAGAACCCTGACCGTCGCAAGCGCGTTTGCCGCCGCCCTCGTCGCCTCGGGCGCCACCACCGCTTCCGCGCAGTCCAAAGAGAAGTGTTATGGCGTGGCGATGGCCGGCCAGAACGATTGCGCCGCCGGCCCCGGCACCACCTGCGCCGGAACCTCCAGCGTCGACTACCAGGGCAATTCCTGGAAACTGGTCGATGCCGGCACCTGCATGGAAATGGACCTGCCGGCAATGGCCGACGGGACCGACCGCAAGGGTTCGCTGGAGCCGCTGGACCGCGACCTGCCGTCCTGAACGGGCAGGTTTCCCGCAAGGGGCCGCGTGGCGCGGCCCCTTTCTTCTGGCAATCGAAACCACGCGGAACCGGCATGCCCGAACACATCCAAGACCATGATCGTCTGCCCGCCGCGGCCGGGGTCGGCTACAAGCCGCAGCATTTCGCGGCGATCACGGACGCCCCCGGCTGCGTCGCATGGCTGGAGATTCACGCCGAGAACTACATGGGCGACGGCGGTCGCCCGCTTGCGCAACTGCGCCATCTTAGCGAACGTTTTCCCGTCTCGGTGCATGGCGTCGGGTTGTCCATCGGCGGTGAATCCGCGCTCGACTCGGACCACCTCGCACGACTGAAACACCTGCTCGGCTGGCTCGATCCGGCCGTCTTTTCCGAACATCTGGCCTGGTCCACCCATGGCGGGCGTTTCTTCAACGACCTGCTGCCCCTGCCCTATACCGATGCCACGCTGGCGCGCGTGGTCAGCCATATCCATGAGGTGCAGGATGCCATCGGACGCCCCATGCTGCTGGAAAACCCGTCAAGCTATCTCGCGTTCGAGGACAGCACCTGGGCCGAACCCGCCTTCCTGGCCGAGATCGCCCGGCGCACCGGCTGCGGGCTGCTGCTGGACCTGAACAACGTGTTCGTCTCGGCCAACAATCTTGGCTTTTCGCCGCAGGGCTATATCGACGCCTTCCCGCTGGCACGGGTCGGGGAGATTCATCTTGGCGGCCATGACGAGGACAGCGACGAGAACGGCGCGATGCTGCTGATCGACAGCCACGGGCGCGCGGTGGTCGAACCCGTCTGGGCGCTTCTCGACTACACGCTGGCCCGAAGCGGGCCCTTGCCGGTGCTGATCGAATGGGACAACGACGTTCCCGGCTGGCCGGTGCTGGAAGCCGAAGCCGCCCGCGCCACGAAGGCGCTGGCCGGCATCGGCCAGGCCGTGCCGGCATGAACGTCAGCGAAGACATGTTTGCAGCTGCACTGCTCGACTCGTCGCTTCCGGCGCCCGGCGGGCTGCACGACGGCGCGGGCGCCCCGGCGGGCCGCCGGTTCAGCGTCTATCGCAACAACGTCGCGGTTTCACTGACCGAGGCAATGCATGTCGCCTTTCCCGTCATCGCCAGGCTGCTGGGCAAACCGAACATGGATGGGCTGGCCGGGCTGTTCCTGCGCGCCCATCCGCCCGACTCGCCGCTGATGATGCATTACGGCGCCGCCTTTCCCGATTTCCTCGCCGGAGTGCAACAGCTCTCGCATCTTGGATACCTGCCGGACGTGGCGCGGCTCGAACTGGCGCTGCGCCGGTCCTATCATGCGGCGGATTGCGCCCCGGTCGCGGCCGGGGAACTTGCTGGCGCAGACCCCGAGAGGCTGGCGGATGCGCGCATCGCTTTTGCCCCCGCCGTGGAGATCCTCCGTTCGCGCTGGCCGATCCACGACATCTGGCGGTTCAACACAGAAACCGGCGCGCCCAAGCCCCGCGCAGTCGCGCAGGACGTGCTGATCGTCCGGCCGCAGTTCGACCCCGAACCGCACCCGCTGCCCTGTGGCGGCGCCGACTGGATCGCCGCTTTGATAGCCCGCAGCACTCTCGGCGAGGCGCTGGAACTGGTTCAGCGGGCAATGCCGGAGTTCGACCCCGGCCCGACGCTGGCCCTGTTGCTGGGCGGCGGCGCGATCGCGTCGATGGACCTGAAAGGATAGGCCATGCACAGGCTGGTTTCGGCCTACGACACAGCCGTTGCCGCGGTCGAGCGCGGCGGTGACGCGTTTTTGCCGGTGCTGGCGCGGTTCGTCTTCGCGGCGACGCTGCTGGTCTATTTCTGGTCCTCGGCCGCGACCAAGCCGGGAGAGGGCGTTTTCGGCTTTCTGCGCCCCTCGGTCAGTGCCCATGCGCAGATCTTCCCGCGCCATGTCGAGGCCGTGGGCTACGATCTGGCGCAACTGACGCCGTTTCACTGGCTCGTCGTGACGGCCGGCACCTGTGCCGAATTCCTGCTGCCCGCCCTGATCGTACTGGGGCTTGCGACGCGACTGGCCGCGCTGGGAATGGTCGGATTCGTCGCGCTGCAATCTCTGACCGATGTGTATGGCCACCGCCTGACCGACGCCAGGACGCTGGGCGCCTGGTTCGACCGGGCGCCGGACAGCATGATCATGGATCAGCGGCTGTTCTGGGTGTTTCTCTTGTGTTTTCTGGTGGTCAGGGGTGCCGGTGCGCTTTCGCTGGACGGCCTGCTGCGGCATCGGCTGGCGGCCGTTTCCCGGGAACGCGCAAATCCCCGACGCTACTCGGTTGCACCCACGCCAAGGGCTTCCCGGGTCCGCGCGTCCCAGCCCAGATGCAGCGCCTCTCCGGCCACGATCAGCGGGCGCTTCATCAGCGCCGGATAATCGGCCAGCAGGTCGGCGGCCGGGCGGGCGCGTTCGGACGCATCCAGCCCGCGCCACGTGCTCGAACGGGTGTTGACCAGCGCCGCGCCGAACCGGGCCAACGCCGCGCGCAACACCGGTGCGGGAACGCCATCCTCGCGGACATCCGCGAATCGGGCACCACGCAGGGCCTTCACTGCCTTGCGGCAGGTGTCGCAGGATTTGAGACCGTAGATAACCATCGTCAACCTCACCGTTTGTACCCGAAATACCCGGTCCGCGCGGCGCCTGCATCGTCTTTTTCTTGATTTTTCGCGGAACCGTGCAATCCTGACGCCCGGTGTCGCCGCCGATCAGTCTTCCGTTTTCGTGACGCGAAGCCCCGGTCGTCTGAACGATCGGCCACCTCTGAGCCTCCCGTCCCAGACGGGAACCAAAGCAAGTCAGAAGGAGACACGGGACATGCCAACCGGCACCGTGAAATGGTTCAATACCACCAAGGGCTATGGCTTTATCGCACCCGACGAAGGCGGCAAGGATGTGTTCGTGCACATTTCGGCCGTCGAGAGGTCCGGGTTGACGGGGCTTGCCGACAATCAGAAAGTCGCTTTCGAATTGCAGGATGGCCGCGACGGGCGGCAAATGGCCAGCGATCTGAAACCGCTCTGAAACGTTGTCCCGGGCTATCCCGGGACGCGCGCCGCATTTAGGCAACGAACCTCCGTTTAGCGGAGTTGGGAAGCCGGGTCTCGCCAGGGGCCTGGAGTTGGCGGATATGTCGCCAGACCGGCGGCTGACGCCGCCCCGCAGCGGCACTTTCGGTCGCCCGCCCGGGCCGGCCTGCATCGGCCAGCCCGGGCGGGCCTGCCTCAGCCCGCCACTATCTCCTGAAACTCGCGCCATTCCCGCGCGCTCAACCCCGAACTTTCCTGCGTCACCGTCTCGCCCCTGAGCATACGGCGCGTGCAATCCATCATCTGCGCCGACAGGCTGACCGCGCCCATGCGGTAATCCTCGAACGCCCGATAGGCAAACGGCACCCAGTCGGCCACCATCTCGCAAATCGCCTCGGCATAGACGCGAATCTCGTACTGCGCATGAATATCGGCCCGCAACCTCAGGAAATGAAACAGATTGTGCAGATCGACCTTCCAGTACCATTGCGTGTAGATATTGGCCGGCAGGTTCATCCGCGCCAGTTCGCGCGCCAGACCCTGCTGGCCATCCTGGGCGATCATCGCCTGGTAGTTGTCATAGCAGCGCGCCGAATCCGCCTTGAGAATCTCAAGTACGCGGGCCGCCTCCTCACCCTCAAGCGCCGCACCCCGGCCCTGGTTGTTGACTACGGACTGCGCCGCCACATGTTCGGGCGCGGGAATGTAGAACTCGCGGTCGAGGATCGAATAGCGCGCCGAGTATTCGTTGACGTTCGCGGTGCGGTGGCGGATCCACTGGCGCGCGACAAAAACCGGCAGCTTGACGTGGAACTTGACCTCGCACATCTCGAACGGGGTCGAATGCCAGTGCCGCATCAGATAGCGGATCAGCCCCTCGTCGTTCTGGACCGATTTGGTGCCCTTGCCATAGCTGACCCGCGCCGCCTGGCAGATCGCGGCATCGTCGCCCATGTAGTCGATCACCCGGACGAACCCGTGATCCAGCACGGGACGCGCGCTATATAAGCGCGCCTCCATCCCCGGGGCCACGGCGCGCAGGGTTTGCTGCGGCTGGCGGCGCTGGGCGTCTATCTCGGCCTGCTGTTCGGGCGACAAGGGCATGGGATGGCTCCTTTCAGGGCAGAATCTGTCACGTAGACCCTATATCTTGTAGTGTGCGAAACGTGAACTGCGATATCAAGGTCACTCTTTCGCCACGTTCGGATTTCGCAGCGCGGTTGGACGTTGACTTTTTGCCGCAGGAGGATTTCTCTGCGGCAAAACGAACAAAAACCAGCCTGGTCGAGGTGGGCAGTCATGAAGAAGTTGTTGGTCGCGGTCGCCGCGGTTGCATCGTTGTCGGCATGCAGCGGCAGCGATAATCCCTTTGCTCCCGAAGAAGAAACCGAAACCGGCACAGACGGCGGCGACGGCGGCGGCGGACCGATCGAGAGCGATCGCGTGGTGCCTCCGGGCACCCCCGAGCCGACGGCGGCAACGGGTATCTACCGATCCGAGCCCACTTCGGCGGAAGGCGGCAATACCGGCGACGGCTTTGCCAGGGGCATCTCGTATGACGCCGCCACCGACACGTTCACCGTTGACAACCTGGCCTTTGACGGCACCAACACCTATTCACGCGGCACCGCCGTCGGCCAGCTTGGCCCCTACGCGGTCTACGAGGCGGCGGCGCAGTATCCCGACACCGAGACCGGCCGCCCGATCAACCAGTTGTCGCACCGCGCCATCTACGGCGTCAGCCGGTCGGGCAACTCGCAATTCGCCATCGTGCGGACCGGCGCCTATACCGGTTACGGGTTCGGCGGTTTCGTCTATCAGCGCGACAACAACGTGGTCGTGCCCTCGACCGGTCAGGCCAGGTATTCCGGCAAGACCTCCGGGATGCGCGATTTCGACGGCTCCGGCGGATTGCAGTACTCGACAGGCGACATCGAGGTCGCCATCGATTTCGACGATTTCAACGATGCCACCGGCACGCGGGGCGACGGCGTGCGCGGGCACATCTCCAACCGCCGGATCTTCGACATCAACGGCAACGAAGTCACCGCCGCGATGGTGAGCGCAATCAATACCGACAAGAATGCCAGCCTCGGGGCCTATCCCGATGCGAATTTCGTCGTCGGGCCGGGCGTGCTGGACAACAACGGCGAGATCCTGGGCAGCGTCGACAGCACCTTTGTCGACAATGACGGAAAAGTGCAAAAGCTTGAGGAAGGCAACTATTACGCCATCCTGAGCGGCACCAACGCCGAAGAAATCGTTGGCGTCGTGGTTCTGCAATCCACGGTCAACGACATCAAGATCCGCGATACGAGCGGTTTTGTCGTGTACCGGACGCCGCCATTTCCATGATCCGAGGCGCCGGGCGTGTTGCCGCTGCCGCCGTCGCCACATGGCTTTGCCTGACCGGCGCCGAAGCGGTCCGTGCGGACCCTCCGGTGCGGCTGGGGGTGGACGAGATGCGCAACGCCGCCATGCTGTCGCTGCGCAGCGGGCAGCCCGCGCAGGCGCTTGTCTTTTCCGACGCGCTTCTGACCCGCGACCGGGACGACCGCAACGCGCATCTGATCCGCGCCCGCGCCCTTCGCGATCTGGGCCGCCCGGTCGAAGCCAAGGCCGCCGCCCGCGCCGCCTGGGCCCTGGCCGACAGCAAGGAGCAACGCTACGCCACCGCGATGGTGATGGCGCAGGCCCTGTCCTCGGCCGGGCAACGCACCCGCGCGCAATGGTGGCTGCGCCGTGCCGTACAGGAGGCGCCGAGCGAGGCGCTTGCCGACCGTGCGATCCGCGATTTCAAGTATGTCCGCGCCCGCAACCCCTGGTTGACGCGGCTTTCGTTCTCGGTCACGCCCGATTCCAACATCAACAACGGATCATCGTCGCGCTCGTCCTTCCTGAACTACGAGATCAGCCGCCTGCTGTTCGGCGCCCCGGTCGAATATGAACTGGGCGGCACGGCGCTGGCCCTGCCCGGGGTCGAATACGCGCTGGGCATCGACACGCGCTATCGCTTTGCCGAAAGTCCGAGGCGCGCCCATGACCTCGTGTTCTCGGCCGATCTTCGCCACTATACGCTGAACAGCGAGGCCAAACAGATCGCGCCGGGTGCCAAGGGGTCGGATTTCGCCTTTGCCTCCTACACCTTCGGTTACGCGACGCGGGGTCTGAACCTCGAAGACCGGGGCGAATACACCTTCACCGCCGATCTCGGCCAAAGCTGGTACAGCGGCAACGAATACGCACGCTTCGGCCGCCTGTCCGTCGGCCAGTCGTATTTTCTGACCCCGGCAACCCGTGTGCATGCCGCGGTTTCGGGCGAAAAGCAGATCGGTATCAACACCAACGATCTGAACACGCTGCGCGCCGATGTGTCGGTATCGCGCATCCTGCCCTCGGGCGCGCTGGTCCGGCTGATCGCCAGCGGTGCGACGTCGACATCGCCGGTGGCATCGGAGGAATTCACCGGCATGGGCTTGCGTGCGCAACTGCTGCTGGCGCGCCCGGTGCTGGGCGCCGAGTTCGTGTTCGAACTGGGCTATCGCGCGCGGGACTACGACGTTTCGCCCCACAGCCCCGATGGCCGTCACGACCGCCGCCTGGGGGCCGATGTGACACTGATCTTCTCGGACATCGACTATTACGGCTTCAACCCGACGATGACGATCTACGGTTCAGTCACCGACAGCAATATCGGCCTGTACGACGCCGACCGCTCGGGCATCAACTTCGGTATCCAGTCGGCGTTCTGACCGCCGGCGGCACGCATCTCGACAGCCCCGACCCGGGCGCTATGCTGAAACGTGAAACCCGCGGAGATTGCATCCCATGACCCTGAAATACCTGCACACGATGGTTCGCGTGAAAGATCTGGAGAAATCGCAGGCTTTCTTCGAACTTCTCGGACTGAAGAAAACCCGCCACTACGACAGCGACGAAGGCCGCTTCACGCTGGTCTTCATGGCGCCGCCCGGACAGGAGGAATGCCCCATCGAACTGACCTGGAACTGGGATGGCGACGACGGGCTGCCAAGCGACAGCAGGCATTTCGGGCATCTCGCCTATGGCGTGGACGACATATATGCTGTGTGCCGCCATCTGATGGATAACGGCGTGACCATCAACCGGCCGCCCCGCGACGGGCGCATGGCTTTCGTGCGCTCGCCCGACAACATCTCGATCGAACTGTTGCAGAACGGCGATCCGCTGGAGCCGGCCGAACCTTGGACGAGCATGGAAAATACCGGCCATTGGTAAACCCGGGCATCGGGCTGGCGGGGGCGATGCTTGCCGCGGCGCCTGGCAGGACGGCCGAATGTCGGCTGGCGCCGGCTCGGGCGCCGTATGTGTCGGCTTTGGTCGACACCTACGAGAACCGGTTGCGGCGCGGCGCGGATGCCGCTGCGGGCCATCGGACACGGCCAGCCGTGTCGCATGGACGCGGCCGTTGCCGGCAATGACTTTTCCGCATATCCGGCCAGGGCCGGTCCCGTTTCAGTAGATATAGCGGATCTGGTCCGTCCAGTAGCGTTCCATCCTTTTCAGGGCGCCGGTGATGTCCGTGAACGCCTCGGACCCGATCACGCCCCTGCCCTCCAGTTCTCCGGCATGGCGGGAAAACAGATCGGCGACGACACCGCGGATCTGGCGGCCACGCGGGGTCAGCCGGACCCGGACCGACCGGCGGTCGATCTCGCAACGCTGATGGTGCATGTATCCCATCTCCACCAGCTTTTTCAGGTTGTAGCTGACATTGCTGCCCTGATAGTAGCCGCGGCTTTTCAATTCGCCCGCCGTGACCTCGTTGTCGCCGATATTGAACAGCAAAAGCGCCTGCACCGCGTTGATTTCAAGCAGGCCAAGGCGCTCGAACTCGTCCTTGATCACGTCCAGAAGCAGGCGGTGCAACCTCTCGACCAGTGCCAGGGCCTCCAGATAGCCCGACATGAAACCCTTGCGGCTGGCCGGCGCGACCTGCGTTTCCATATTCATCCGTCTCTCCGACTCGATCTGCTCGGGTCCGAGAGTGGCGGCAAATTCCGAATAATGGGTTAAGTGGAATTATCTTTATTTTCGAATGGCTTCCTGGATGCTAATCACCATTTGGCCATATCTTCCGGGCGCCGGAACCTGCCCCGTCACCCATTGATAGAGATCGTGATCGTTCTCGTTCAGCAGCGCATCGTACAAGTCCAGATCGCCCGGCGCCATGCCGTCCAGCCGGGCCTCGGCAAAGGCGGTCAGGATCAGGTCCATCTCCTTGATCCCGCGCCGCATCGAGCGCATCTTCATCCGCTTGACGCGAAACTCTCGCGGTTCGCTCATACCGTTTCACGCTCGTTCAGGATCTTGCGCAGTTTCTTCTCCAGCCGCGCCACGCGTTCGACATTGGCGCGCATCTCGACCCGGATGGCGGTCAGTTCGCTCAGGATCGCGCGGCAGTCGGTCGAGGCCGGGGTTTCCTCGTCCGGCCCGGCCATGCCATCGCCCTCGCCGGTCATCAGCCACATCACCGAAACATTCAGCATTCCCGCCAGCATAACCAGCCGGTTCGCCCGTGGCTCGGAGAGATCGTCTTCCCATCCGGCCACCGTCGACTTGCGGATACCCAGCCGGCGGGCAAGCTGCGCCTGGCTCAGCCCCGCCGCCTCGCGAGCGCCGGCCATCCGGTCTCCGAAGGTCGCCGAATCGGGGCCGTACCAGTCGCTATCGTGTTCGTTCATCTCATGCCTCCTGCCCGGACATGCCGGGATGTCGCTTGAACGGAATTCGGCCGCACCCTATGACAGTCGCGCCCAAGCTGCAAACCGAGGCCGCCAATGTCGTTTCTGTCCGCGTCACTTTCCCGCGTAAAACCGTCCCCGACCATCGCGGCAAGCAACCGGGCGCGCGAACTCGAGGCCGCCGGGCGCGATATCATCAGCCTCGGAGCGGGCGAGCCGGATTTCGACACGCCGCAAAACATCAGGGACGCGGGCATCGCCGCAATCCTGAGCGGCAAGACCAGATACACCGCCGTCGATGGCATCCCCGAACTGAAGGCGGCGATCTGCGCCAAGTTCGCACGCGAGAACGGGCTGCGCTATACGACCGAACAGATCAGCGTCGCCAGCGGCGGCAAGCAGATCCTTTACAACGCCCTTATGGCGACGCTCGATCCGGGCGACGAGGTGGTTATCCCTGCCCCCTACTGGGTCAGCTACCCCGACATGGTGCGCCTGGGCGGCGGCACGCCGGTATGCGTGCAGACCACGCTTGAAACCGGGTTCAAACTGACGCCCCAGGCGCTGGAGTCCGCGATCACGCCGAGAACCAAGTGGTTCATCTTCAATTCACCGTCCAATCCGACCGGCGCTGGCTATACCCGGACCGAACTGCGTGCGCTGACCGACGTTCTGATGCGCCATCCCCAGGTCTGGGTGCTGAGCGACGACATGTACGAACACCTGGTCTTTGACGGCTTCGAATTCTGTACCCCCGCCCAGGTGGAACCGGAACTTTACAACCGCACGCTGACCTGCAACGGCGTTTCCAAGGCCTATGCCATGACCGGCTGGCGTATCGGATATGCAGGCGGACCCAAGCCGCTGATCGACGCCATGCGCAAGATCCAGTCGCAATCGACATCCAATCCCTGCACCGTCTCGCAATGGGCCGCACTGGAGGCGCTGAACGGGCCGCAGGATTTCATCGCCAAGAACAACGCCGCCTTCGTCCGCCGGCGCGATCTGGTGGTCGGGGCACTCAACGCCATTCCCGGCATCACCTGCCCGGTGCCCGAAGGCGCGTTTTATGTCTATCCCTCGATCGCGGGGCTGATCGGGCGCCGCACACCCGGCGGCACCGAGATCGACAGCGACGAAACCTTTGCCACGGCCCTTCTGGACGAGGCCGGAGTGGCCGTCGTGTTCGGCGCGGCCTTTGGCCTTTCGCCGAATTTCCGCATCAGCTACGCTGTTTCCGACGCGGTGTTGGCAGAGGCATGCGGGCGCATCCGCGCCTTCTGTGCGGCGCTGATCTGACAAGGGAAAGCGCATGTCCGCAGAACTCCCCGATTATTTCTTTCGCGTGCGCGAAAACGGCGCCTTCGTGTTCCGGGTCGATGTCGAAAACCGGCAGCGCCGCATCGAGATGGACCAGATTGCCGTGGTCAATATCCGCAACGGCGAGATCAAGCCACATGGCGAGCGCGAACTGAGCGAGCGTGACCTCGAGGAAATCACCGCCTGGATGGCGCGGCGGGCCGAGACCCTGGCCTATCGCGATATCGACGATATCCTGCGCACGGTCGATCATCTGAACCTGACCGCCCATTGGGTACAGGCCAGGGCAAGCGACGAACAACTCGAGCAGGTGACCGACAATCTGCTTCTGGCGATGCACGATCTCCGGTCGGTTCTGGTACGCAAGAAGGCCGACCGCCTGTTGAAACGGGGCTGACCCGGACGATAGCGGGCCAGGAGCCGTCGCCAGACCCGGCAGCCGGTGTCAGGGCCCGGTATAGACGAACAGCTTGTCACGCGCGCCATGGCCGCGTTTCAGGGTCAGATGCGACGGCGCCACCTGCATCGCGGCGGCCAGCAAGGCGCGCACCGCATCATTGGCCCGCCCGTTTTCCGGGGCCGCGGTGACGCTGGCGCGCAGCCCGTCGCCTTCGCGGACCAGAGCGGCACGCGCCGCCCGCGGCGTGACCCTGAGCGCGATCTCGGTCCCCGGGCGGGCAAGCGCGGTCAGGTCGGGCAGGTCTCGGAGCTTGGGTTTCGCCATGGCGCCAGTCTGCGCCAAACCGGCGGGCGTGCGCCATGGACAAATTGCCCCGGGCCGAGATATCCCGGGCGCATAACGAACGGAGAACACGACATGGCCACGGGGTTTTTCTGGGACGAACGCTGCTTCTGGCACGCGGGCGGCAACTACGTCTTCACGCTGCCGGTCGGCGGGCTGGTGCAACCACAGGCGGCGGGCGGCCTGCCGGAAAACCCCGAAACCAAGCGGCGCTTAAAGAACCTGATGGATGTGACTGGAATCGTTCACGATCTTGACATGAGAGGCGCTGAACCGGCATCCCGAACGGATCTGCTGCGGGTGCATCCGGCCGCCTACCTGGACGAATTTCAGCGCCTGTCGGATGCCGGTGGCGGCGAGCTGGGGCGCTGTACGCCCTTCGCCGCCGGAGGCTATGAGATCGCCGCGTTGTCGGCGGGGCTGGCGGTCGGGGCGGTCGATGCGGTGCTGACCGGCGCGCTGGACAATGCCTATGCGCTGTCGCGCCCGCCGGGGCATCACTGCCTTCCCGACTATCCCAACGGATTCTGCCTGCTGGCCAATATCGCGATCGCCGTGGAAACCGCGAAGGCGCGCCATGGGCTGGGCCGGGTCGTGGTGGTCGACTGGGACGTGCATCACGGCAACGGCACCGAAGCGATCTTCTACGAACGCGACGACGTACTGACCGTCTCGCTGCATCAGGAGGGCAACTATCCGCTGGATACCGGCGCAATCGCCGACCGGGGGCTCGGGGCCGGGACAGGTTTCAACATCAACGTGCCCCTGCCCGCCGGGGCCGGGCACAACGCCTATCTGGCGGTTATGGACGAGATCGTGATGCCGGCGCTGGAACGGTTCGCGCCCGACCTGATCGTCGTGGCCTGCGGCTATGACGCGGGGGCAATCGACCCGCTGGCCCGGATGCTTGCAACCGCCGAGACCTTTCGCGAGATGACGCTGCGGATGAAGGACGCGGCCGCGCGGCTGTGCGGCGGCAGGCTGGTCCTGGTTCACGAGGGCGGCTATTCCGAAGCCTATGTGCCGTTCTGCGGCCACGCGGTTCTCGAGGCGCTGTCGGGCAGTTCGCGCACCGCCCCCGACCCGCTGTCCGAAACCCTGCGCGTGCGCCAGCCCTCGGCGCGGTTCGACGCATTCCTGCGCGACGTGATCCGCGACATGGCCACCGAACTGTCGCAGGCGGGCTCGCGCCCGGGGCGCGTCGGAACGTTCTGACGCAAGCTGCTCAGAATTCGTCGCCGCGCGGCCCCTGGTAATACTTGTGGCGCGCCTCGCGTTCGGCCGGGGTGCGCCCCGGCGGCGGCCCCGACCCGCCAAAGCGGTCCGGCATGACGCCATCGGAACTGACGCCGATCGCGGCGCTGCCGCCGACGCGGATGCCGGAGGATCCGGCGTTTACGCCGGGTTCGCAGGCCGCGAGGCCCAGCAGAAGAAACGGAAGCAAGCGGATTGCCTGTGTCATCACTCCTCCCCGGAATGGAACGTGCCCGCGCATACTAGCCGCGCAGTGGCGCCACGACAGCCTAATCGGATGCGATGACGAAGGTTTTACCTTGAAACTTTCCGCGCGCTCGACGAGATAGGAAAGGCCCCGATGTCAACAGGTTTCACATTATGCCCGAACGCAATCAGGCCGCACTCGAATTTCTGCTGACCCGCCGGTCGCACCCGGCGAAAACGCTGACCGGCCCGGCGCCGGGCCGCGACGATCTGACCCCGATCCTGACCGCCGCCGCCCGCACCCCCGACCATGGCAAGCTGGAACCCTGGCGCTTCATCGTGATCGAAAAGCCCGCCATGGCGCGCCTGGCCGCCCTTGTCGAGGACCGTGGCGCGGCACTTGGAAAGGCGCCCGAAGACATCGCCAAGGCGCGCGATCAGTTCGACCGCGGCGTGCTGATCGTGACGGTTGTCGAATCTCCGGTCGAATCCGAGAAGATCCCGGCCATCGAACAGACCTACTCGGCCGGCGCGGTCTGCCTGGCGCTGCTGAACGCCGCGCTGGCGGCCGGCTGGGGCGCCAACTGGCTGACCGGCTGGATGGTCCATGACGCGGCATTTTGCGAACGGGGGCTTGGCCTGGCCCGGCATGAACGCATCGCCGGATTCATCCATGTCGGCACCGAGGGCGCGGTACCGCCCGAACGCCCGCGCCCGGATCTGGACGCCAAGACCGAATGGCTGAACGCGTGATCCTGACCGCGTTCCTGAGGGCGTTGGGCCAGATCGGCGACCGCCGTTTTCGCCGGGTACTGCTGATCGGCATCGGCCTGACCTTCGCATTGCTGGTCGCCGCCAGCACCGGGTTCCTGCTGTTCCTGCAATGGGCCATCGGCGATGAGGCGGTACTGCCGATCATCGGACCGGTCACATGGCTTTCGGATTTGCTCAGCTGGGCCGGATTCGGCGTGATGCTGGTGCTCTCGGTGTTCCTGATGATGCCGGTGGCCTCGGCGATCACCTCGATGTTCCTAGACGAGGTGGCGCAGGCGGTCGAGGACCGGCACTATCCCGGCCTGCCCCGGGTGCCCGGCGTACCGTTCTTCGAGGCGCTGAGGGATACGCTGAATTTTCTCGGCGTGATGATCGGCGCCAATATCGTGGCCTTCATCCTCGCCGCGCTGGTCTTTGCCGTTTTCCCCCCCGGCTGGGCCCTGGTCTTCTGGGGGCTGAACGGGTTCCTGCTGGGGCGCGAGTATTTCACTCTGGCCGCCATGCGCCGGATCGGACGCCAGCGGGCGCACGAACTGCGCCGCCGCCATTCCGGTACCGTCTGGCTGGCCGGAACGCTGATGGCGATCCCGCTGTCGATTCCGCTGGTCAACCTGCTGATCCCGATTCTGGGCGCCGCCACGTTCACCCATATCTTCCACGCGCTGAACGCACGGGGCTGAGCGCACACGCCGTTTTTCGCTTGCCCGACCTCGGGTCAGCCCCTAAATCGTCGCGGAGCGCACGCCAGCGCGATCTTCGGATTGGCGCCGCGGAAGGGTGGCAGAGTGGTCGATTGCACCGGTCTTGAAAACCGGCGATGTGCAAGCATCCGTGGGTTCGAATCCCACCCCTTCCGCCAATAAAAACAGTAATTTAGCGGCAGTTGACGCCTCCTGCCCCTACCCCGCTACAAGCTCGCTACATACTGGCATCTCGGGGTGGTGAGTATCGGTCAGATATTGAACCATCCGGGATATGACAGCTAAATACGAATCTGCCGGAGGAAGTTTTGTGCCCGTTCAGTTTTGGGTGCCTTGAAAAAAATATCCGGAGAGCCTTCCTCGACAATGCGTCCGCTTTCCATGAATATGATCCGATCCGCGATACGTCGGGCAAAACCCATTTCATGCGTAACGCAAACCATCGTCATGCCTTCATCTGCAAGCAGAATCATCGTCTCGAGCACTTCGCCGACCATCTCAGGGTCGAGCGCCGAAGTGGGTTCGTCAAAAAGCATGATGCGAGGTCTCATGCAAAGAGCTCTGGCGATCGCCACGCGCTGTTGTTGACCACCCGACAACTGAGCCGGATATTTTCGTGCCTGATCGCCTATATGAACCTTATCAAGAAAGTACTTTGCCACATCTTCGGCCGCCTTGCGCCCCATTTTTCGAGATTTCATTGGTGCAAGAATACAGTTTTCCAGAACGTTCAGGTGAGGAAAGAGATTGAAGCTCTGAAATACCATGCCGACTTCACGGCGGACGGCGGATATGTTGCGTGTGGACGAGGTAAGTTCAGTTCCATCAACGATAATTTTTCCGGAATTGTGAGGTTCTATCCGATTGATGCAGCGGATCAGTGTCGACTTTCCCGAACCTGATGGGCCACAAATGATAACTTTTTCACCAGATCGAATGGATAGTGTGACATTTTCAAGTGCAGCAAAGGCGCCATACAGCTTGGAAACGTTATGGAGTTTGATTATCATTGGCTGGCTATCCAAATTAGCAGCTTTCTTCTGCTCGATCATGGCGTAGTCCTCGCCCTAACTCGGTGGCTGAGTGCGGAAACGCATTGTGAGGCTGTGAAACAAATCAGAAAGTAAACTATCGCAATAGAGAGATACATTTCGACCAGGCGGCCATTGAGTTGTGCAACTTTAGATGCGGCACCCACCAGATCCGTGAGCGACAGCACGTAAACAAGTGATGTATCCTGAAAAAGGATGATTGTTTGTGTTAGAATGATGGGTGCCGAGGTGCGAAATACCTGGGGCAGGACGACATAAGCGTAACTGTGATAACGCGACAGCGATAAAGCTTCGGCAGCCTCGAACTGCCCACGAGGAACGGACCTTAGTCCGACACGGATGATCTCGCAGTAATAAGCGGCCTCGAACATGGTGAAGGTGATGAAGGCGGTCCATGTGGCTCCTACCGGCAACGGTCGCGATGATCCCACCAACCAGCCAAAAGTTACCGGAACCAGAAAGAAGAACCAGAACAGTACCATAATCAACGGAACGGAACGGATGAGCGCAACGTAGGCGCGGGCGAGTTGCGCACCCAGTGGAATCTCAAAATGTATGACCAAAGCGAGAAACGTTCCCAGAATAAGCCCGCCGACGAAAGCAATCACTGTCAGAAGCGCCGAGAACTTCAGCCCTTGCAGCAGATAAGGAAGCGCCTCGATGACGACAGAAAAATCTAAAGCGCCCATCAGGTGGCCCGTCCTATTTTTGCGGTACTGACTGTCGGTGATCTTTCGCTTGAACCGGCGCCGGGGATGGCAAAGCGGCGGTCCAGGAAAACCATCAGACCATAGACGGCGAGAGCAAGGATCAGGTAGATGAGTGTCGCGGCCAGGAACGCAGGAAACGTTTGGAAGGTGGTCTCGCTGATCTGGCGGGCGCGCGAAGTCAGTTCCAGCAGGCCGATCGTTAGAGCAACGGAAGTATTTTTGTATATCCCCATTACTTCGGAGGTGAGGCTTGGAACAATCATGCGCAGAGCCTGGGGAACGATTACCTTCCGGTAGGTCAGAAATCCGGACAGCCCGAGTGCCGCGGCCCCTTCTTTCTGTCCCGGAGGCAGGGCCTCGATTCCGGCGCGCACCTGCTCGGCGACACGGGCTGCTGTATAGAGACCAAGACAGATCAGAGCAGGTAGGAAGGAACCCCATGGCGGCGGAAGCTGCTTGATCCAGCGCCCGGCCTCGGTTGGCAGCAGTTCCGGCAGAACGAAGTACCAAAGGAACATCTGTACCAGAAGCGGGATATTGCGAAAGACCTCGACATACATCCTGCATGAAACGGCGATCACGCGGTTTTCGACCGTTCTGCCGATGCCAATTATCAAACCAACGATGAATGCGATCACCCAGCCTGAGATAGCCAATGCTAGCGTCCACCCCAGGCCCGATATTAGCCAATCGATATAACGTCGCCCATCCGGTGCCTGCTGGAGTAGCAACTCAATCATTTCAGGGCTTCGCCAGCATGGTGGTAATGAGCAAGGTGCGTTCGCAAAAAGAGAATGTCATGCCAATGCAGTCCTGGAGTGGCGAGGCCGACCCTTTCATGCAGCCGGCCTCCTGTTCGAAGACAACCAAAGATCAGGGCGTCAGAGCGTCGCTGGGATGCGCGACACGAGCCTGCATTGCCGCGCTCATTGGCAAGTTCAGGTTCTGACCATTGGGAGGGATCGGTTGCGTGAACCAAGTATTGTAGAGATTCTCGAACTCGCCGGATTGCATCTTCTCGACAATGACACCATCCACGAGTTCCTTAAATGCCGGATCATCCTTGCGAAACATGAGACCATAATAGCTTGCGACTTCGTAGCTGCTGGGCACGAAGCGCAACGCAGTCGGATCGGGTGAGTTTGCGACAAGGCCCGCTTGGAGAATGTTATCTTCAAACCATGCGCTGGCGCGTTCCGTGCGCAAAAGAAGCAGGGATTCGGCCTGTTCTTTTCCCTGGATGATCGTAAGGTTAAGTTCCTTTTCCGCGTTCAGATCGCTACCCACTTGAAGGTTTAGTGAACCCTGCGTGATTACTACCGTTTTACCCTGAAGATCATCTTCTTTTTTGATTTCAGAATCTTCCCTGACCAGCCAACTGGTTTCGGATGCAAAGGTGGCGACCGAGAATGCAACCTGTTCCTGACGTGCGGCGGTGTTGGTGGTGCTGCCGCATTCCAGATCGACGGTTTCGTTTTGAATAAGCGGAATACGGTTCGATGCGTTCACCGCTACGAATTTCACGGTAAGGTCTGGCAGCGAGAGTTCTGATTTTACCTTTTCGGCCACAGCGTTACACAGATCGATGGACAGGCCGACCGGTTGTTGGTCGGCACCGAGATAAGAAAACGGGATCGAGGATTCCCGGAAACCCAAAGTTAACGTGCCAGTTTCGCGGATTTTGTCTAGGGTGTCGGCATGTGCAGCCCCCGTGGCCAGGACCGACACGATCGTTGCAGACAGAGTTTTGCGGATGTGTGACATCTTAAGCTCCCAGTTGTTGTTGCCTTGCGCTTTCATGCGGGTTGCGTCAGGTCGCGCGCGCGCTTTCATCGAGACTTTCACGTAGTGCGCGATCGAGTATGTCTAGCGCCTGATCGACTTCGCCGGTGCTAACGGTCAGCGGTGGCGCGATACGCCAAACCGCCCCCCTTTCGGGGCGGCGGCGGATATTCATGCTCAGCCCATATTCCAGACATTTCTGTGTTGTCAGTGCCCCGAGTCCATGGGCAGGGCGGCGGCTGTGACGATCCTCGACAAGTTCAACGCCCAGCAAGAGACCCAAGCCACGGACATCGCCAATTTGTTCGTATTTTTGCTGCAGCCCTTCTAGGCCCTGGCGCAGATAGGCCCCCATTTCATTGGAGCGCGCCAAAAGGTTTTCGCGGACCAAAACATCCAGCACAGCCAGGCCGACTTCGGCGGCCAAGGGATCGGAAACATGGCTTGTATAGAATGTGAAACCCTTGTCGTGGATATCCTGTTCAATCTGAGGCGTGGTCGAAACAGCAGCGATCGGAAGGCCCCCGCCAAGGGTCTTGGACATTGTAATAATGTCGGGCGTGACGCCGAAGTACTCGGCCCCGGTTCTGGTTCCGATCCGCCCAAAAGCGGTCTGCGCCTCGTCAAAGATAAGCAACATCCCGCGATCATCGGCCGCCTTGCGCAATGCCTGCATGAATGCTCTCGGCGGGACAAGGACGCCGCCGGCGCTAATGACAGGCTCGGCAATGATTGCTGCGCCCCGTCCGCTTGTCTGCATGTCGTACATCTTCAGTGCAAGGTCGAGATTGGCTAAGGCGGCCTCTTCTTCTGTGGTGCCGGGGATGTAGGGCCGATAGGAATTTGGCTCGGGAATGACAAAAACGCCTGCCGGCGGAACGCCATAACCTTTGCGGTCGCTTGCCATGGAAACTGAACTGGCCGCCCCTGTCACACCATGCCACGAGCCACCCAGGGCAAGAATTTCGTACCCACCCGTGTACATCTTCGCCATGCGCAGGGCGACTTCGTTCGATTCTGATCCCGTGTTAACGAAGATGGATTTCGTTAACTCGCCAGGCATCCAATCTCTTGCTAGCTTTTCGGCAAGCTGCGCAACGACTTCAGGTATCATGCCGCTGAAGAAGTGAAATGCCTTTTCCCCCGCAAGATGCACAGCCTCGACGATAGCAGGGTGGTTGTGGCCAATCGTGGCGCACATCTGGCCCGATGTGAAATCGAGATACTCCCGCCCCGACGCGTCCTTGACGATTGTGCCTTTTGCCGAGGTAAAAAGCGCCGGAAAGACATCGCCGCCATAGCGAACCATGTACTCCTTCGAGGCTTCGAAGAGTTCTCCAGTCATGATCTGTCCTTCTGGGTTGTCTGGCGGAGGCGCCACCCTCGGTTTGATCGAACGCTGTTGCGACGGCCCAGCTTCTTGAAGCAGCTTAGGAACTTGTGATCAGGCTTGCTAACACAAAGAAATCAGCACATGATGAATTGAATTCATGTCAGATATAAAGCCATCATACCTCCCCCCTCTCAAAGCGTTGCGCGCTTTTGAAGCAGCCGCACGGCGTGGAGGGTTTGCGTTGGGAGCGGAAGAGATTGGCATCACGCCGTCGGCGGTCAGCCATCAAATCCGAAACCTCGAACGAGATCTGGATATAGCCCTGTTTGATCGACACGCCGGACGTGCCAAGCTGACACCGGCGGGCGCAGCCTATTTCGGAGTCATCACGGAAGCCTTCGGCGCTATTGCCGAGGCGACTCGGGGCATCAAGCCCTCCAAACATAAAGGTAGGCTGATCGTCGCGTCTGGACCCAGCTTCGCGGCAAGATGGCTACAACCGAGACTGCCGTTGTTTCTTAGCCTGCATCCAAATGTGACATTGCAGGTTGTCACATTCTCGAACGTAGTGGATCTGGAACATCTGGAGTTTGATCTCGCAATCTCTTATCGCAAACCCCTAAGTGACATACTTGACGCAGAGCCGCTCCTTACTGAAGAGCTTCAACCGCTATGCAGCCCTGAGCTTAGTCGCAACCTGGCAATCAAAGAGATAAATGATCTGCAGAAGGCTACGCTCATACATTCAGACAATGCACTGGGTGGTCTTGCCCCCGTTTCGCCGGACACTCAGGCGGTTGCGATTTGAGCGGCAATGAACTCGCGGGGCGAGCGCATTTTCAGCCCTGAGTGCGGGTGGTTGTCATTGTAATCCTCGATCCAGTTTTCGATCAATCCAAGAACTGTCGGGGCGGTGGGCAGTGGCGTCACCTGGACGTAGTCGCGCTTCAGCGTCTTCACGAAAGCCTCCGAGATGCCGTTGCTTTGCGGGCTCTGGACCGGCGTGAAG
>JBKEDD010000075.1:0-52135 GCA_047975215.1 Jhaorihella sp. | reverse complement strand
CGGGCCATAGCCGGGCGGGCAATCCTGCCAGCGGCATCCCACCCGCAGAACGTGGATGATGCCGCTGATCACCCGTCTGTCGTTCACCCGCCGCGCGCCCGGCTGGTTCTTCGGCAAGAGAGGCTCGATTGCCGCCCATGCCCTGTCCGAAAGCCAATACTCAACCGCCATGACTCTGCTCCTGTGATGCTTCGCCAATAGAATCAGAGAAATACCGATCCTTCAATGATCTGATTGGGTTCTGAGCCTAATGCGCAAGAAATTCATTACCGCACTTGCCTTCGCGGGTGCCTTGTTTGTGGGCGGCGCCAACGCGGCGACGATGATGCTGGACGATAGCACCCGTTGCGGCGCCGGGAGTGCCTCGAATGGCATCGTGGTCGGCGACGTGACCGGCAATGCCGGTGGTGCCTCCGAATGCTGGGGCACGTTCGATGGCAACGATCCCGGACCGTCGGGCGACGGTTTTCAGATCGGTAGCGCGATCTACGATTTGGTCGCCAAGAAAGATATCGGCGGCGGGCTGGAAGGTGCCGATATCGGACTGCTGGTCGGCGGGACGCCGGGGCAGAGCGGAAGCTGGTCGATCACCGGTCTGCCGGCAGGCTTTGGCGACTTCATGATCGTTCTGAAGGCGGCCAGCAAACCCGGCTTTGCCGTCTGGCTGTTTGAAGGCGGGGATGCGGCCTCGACCTCGGGTTCCTGGAACGTGGCTTGGGGCCATGACCTGTCGCACCTTTCGGTCTACGCCACGGTGGCACCGATCCCGGTTCCGGCTGCCGGTTTGCTGCTGCTTGGCGGTCTTGGCGGGCTGGTGGCGATGCGCCGCCGCCGCCGCAGGGGCTGACGCGCCGGGCGCACGCGGTATTCACCGTAGACACGCATTGCGGGGCGCGCGCTGGCGCGGCCTGCTCAAGGCGTTTCGGGGCAAACCCGGCCTGAATCGGCGCGAGGCAAGGCTTTTGCAAGAAGCCTTGTCATGAATTTTGCAAAATTCATGACGTGCTCAGAGATCGGCGTGAAACTCCTCGATCAGGTGGGCGACCAAGGCGCGGCCGGCGTCCTCGCCGCGCGCCGTGGCCTCGGCATGGACCTGGCGCTGGCGCGATGCGCTGGTGCCATCCTCGACGATCCGGCGCAGGCTGGCGATCTCCTCAAGCGTTCCCAGTGCCTCGGCGTCCTCGGCCAGCAGCCCGATCAGTTCCTCCAGCAATTGGGAAAACGGCTTGATCGAACGGTCGCCGAAGTCGATCAGCCCTTCTGACAGCCCATAACGCTGCGCCCGCCAGCGGTTTTCCGAGATCAGGAACCGGTCGTAGACGCGCCAGCGCAGGTTGCGCATCCGCAGCCGGCACAGCATCCGCATCAGCGCCTGGGTGGTGGCCGCCAGCGCCAGCGTGTGTTCCAGCCGCGGCGACACGTCCATGATACGCGTCTCCAGCGTCGGAAACCGGTGCGAGGGGCGCAGATCCCACCAGATTTTCGAGGTGTCCTCGATCACGCCCAGGTCGATCAGCGTGCCGGTGGTGCGTTCGTATTCCGCCCAGCTTTCGAATTTCGGCGGCAGGCCGGTGCGCGGAAGGTTGTCGAACACGGTCAGCCGGTAGGATGCCAGCCCGGTATCCTCGCCCTGCCAGTAGGGTGAGGACGCCGACAACGCCAGCAGATGCGGCAGGAAATAGCTGAACTGCGGCATCAGGTCGGTGCGCAGCGCCTTTTCCTCTATCCCAACATGCACATGCATGCCACAGATCAGCATTCGCCGCGCGACCCCGCCCAGCGAACGCCGCAGGTCGCTATAGCGTTCCTTGTCGGTGTGATGCTGGTTTTTCCAGTCCGCGAAGGGGTGGCAGCTGACGGCGATCGGGGCGAGGTTGTGTTCGGCGGCATGGCGCGACACGCAATCGCGCAGGCGCTTGAGGTCGTCGCGGGCTTCGCCGATGGTGGTACAGACCCGGGTGCCGACCTCGATCTGGCATTGCAGGAATTCCGGGCTGACCTGATCTTCCAGATCGGCCTTGCAGGCATCCATCAGGGCTTGCGGCGCCACCGCCAGATCCATCGAATCGCGGTCCACCAGAAGGTATTCCTCCTCGATGCCCAGCGTGAAGTCCTGCTGCATGTGTCCCTCCCGGTCCGGTTCAGTGAACCCGTTCGCTGCCCCGTTGCCAAGAAGATTCCGGGCCGGATGCGGCGATGGCCGGTTGTGCGCCGCCGTGCCCGGACGCTATGCAGGGGGCGATTGCCCGGACGGGCGTTTGCCCGGAGGGGTGCCCCGGTGAAAAGTCGGAAGTTCCCGAACCTGAACGGCCTGCTGCAAGAGCTTGACGTGAAGCTGACCGATCTTGCCGGGGAGCGGGCCGAACGCGCCCGCCTCGACGCATTCGAGAGTGCCGGCGGGCTGGAACGGCCCGCCTATGCGCTGTCGCCGGGAATGGCGGATTTCGACATCGCGGCGGTGGTGGCGGATCATGCCCGCCACGGCGCTGCCCTGTCACGCCTGATGGACGGCTCGGCCGGTTCCACCGGCTATGTCCCGGGCAACGGCTATTTCGACAGCCCCGATGCCGAGGTGCTGTATCTCATGATCCGCCGCTTCCGGCCCCGCCGGGTGATCGAGGTGGGTTGCGGCAACTCGACCCGCATCGCCAGACAGGCGGTTCGCGATGGCGGTCTGGATTGCACGATCACCGCTATCGACCCGGCTCCGCGGGCCGATATCGCGCATGTGGTCGACCGGTTCGAACAGGCCCGTCTGGAAAGCGTTGACGCCGGCCTGTTCGGCGCGTTGGGGCCAGGCGATGTGTTGTTCATCGACTCCAGCCATCAGGTACGGATGAGCAACGACGTGGCGCATCTGTTCTGCCGCATCATCCCCGCCCTTGGTCCGGGTGTCGTGATTCATGTCCACGACGTGTTCCTGCCCTGGGAATATCCGCCGCGGTTCTTCCGCGATTGCCCGTCCTGGGGGGAACAATACATGCTGCATGCCTTGTTGCAGGGCGGCGGGTACGAACTGCTTTGGCCCGGCTACCATCTGCAACGCGACCGGCCCGACGCGGTGGCGGCGCTGCCGTTCCTGGCCCGGGGGCGGGCGCAGAGTTTCTGGATACGCAAACGCTGAAAAGCATGCGGGCGAAACCGCGAGGTGGCGATTTCGCCCGCGCCTGTCGTCAGCCGCAGGCCTTGCTCAGGGCCTGGTCGAGATCGGCGATCAGGTCATCCGCGTCCTCGGTGCCGATCGACACGCGCACCAGGTTCGGGCCTGCGCCGGCGGCTTCCTGCTGCGTTTGCGTCAGTTGCCGGTGCGTGGTCGATGCGGAATGGATGATCAGCGAGCGGGTGTCGCCCAGATTGGCGACGTGGCTGAAGATCTCCAGCGAATTCACCAGCTTGACGCACGCGTCATAGCCGCCCTTCACGGCGAAGGTGAACAGCCCGCCAACCCCCTTGGGGTAGTGCTTTTTCGCCCGCTCGTAGTAGGGCGAGGAGGGCAGGCCGGCATAGGTTACGTATTCGACCCGGTCATCGGCCTCCAGCCAGGCGGCGATCTTCTCGGCGTTCTCGACATGGCGCTGCATCCGCAGGCTCAGGGTTTCGATGCCCATCAGCGAATAATGCGCGCCCTGGGGGTTCATCGTCATGCCAAGATCGCGCAGGCCGATGGCGATGCCGTAGAAGGTGAAGGCCAGAGGCCCGAAGGTTTCTGCGAATTTCAGCCCGTGATAGGCCGGCTCGGGTTCGGAAAGCGACGGGAACTTGCCCGATGCCGCCCAGTCGAACCTGCCCGAATCGACGATGGCGCCGCCGGTAACGGTGCCGTTGCCGGTCAGGTATTTCGTCACCGAATGCACGACCAGCGTGGCGCCGTGTTCGATCGGGCGGCACAGATACGGGGTGGCCGACGTGTTGTCGACGATCAGCGGCAGGCCGGCGGCGTCGGCGATATCGGCCAGCGCGCGGATGTCGGTGACATAGCCGCCGGGGTTGGCGATCGATTCGCAGAAGATGGCGCGGGTGTTTTCGTCGATCGCGCCCCGGACAGCGTCGAGATCGTCGGTGTCGACGAACTTCGCGCCCCAGCCGAACTTGCGGATGGTGTTGGTGAACTGCTGCACCGTGCCGCCGTAAAGCCGGGTCGAGGCGATCAGGTTGCAGCCCGGCTGCATCAGCGGAAACAGCGCCAGGATCTGCGCCGCGTGGCCTGACGAGCAGCACACAGCGCCGGCCCCGCCCTCCATGGTTGCGATCCGCTCCTGAAGCACGGCGACGGTCGGGTTGGTCAGGCGCGAGTAGATATAGCCGACCTCTTGCAGGTTGAAGAGAGCGGCGGCGTGGTCGGCATCGCGAAACACATAGGCCGTGGTCTGGTAGATCGGCGTCTGGCGTGCGCCGGTGGCCGGATCCGGCCGCGCTCCGGCGTGGATTTGCAGCGTTTCAAAGCCGTACTGGCGTGGTTCGGACATGATCGGAAGCTCCATTTTGGCGGTCATGCACAGCACTAGGGCAACGGCCGGGTGCTGGCAACTGCCCGACGCGAGGGAAACGGTGCTTCGGGAAATGCGCCGGCCCATCAAGCTGCTCCGCACCCGACACATACAGAGTCACTATGTTGACAGGATCGTGCGGCGACGCTAGCTTCATCATAGGTTCAACCTATGTCAGCGAAGGGACGGGACATGGCGGACAAGGCAGTTCAGGAAACCAAGCGGCGCAAGCGGCGCGCTCTGGCGGCGGCGGCAAACAAGATTACCGTCATTCTGGAAACCGACGTGCGCAAGCACCTGGTCGCACAGGCGCGCGCCGAGGGCATGGATATCACGCCCTTTCTGGTCAAGGTGCTGGAAAGCCATGTGATCGCCGGGGCCGTCGAAGGCGATCCGCTGGCTGGTCGGCTGCTGGCGAAACGGGCGGTTCTTGACCGTGCCGTCAGCATGGCGCGCAGCGCCGCCGAAAGTGGCGACTTCGACGAGCACTTTATCCTTCGCGTGATGAAGAAAGCATCGCAAGACGATGAGTTCAAATCACTTTACGAGATCGCGGTGGGTGGCGGAGAACGCCCCGCGCGCAGCGCCCGGGCGGCGTTGAATCAGCAGATGGCACGTCAGATCAAGCGCGCCGCCGGTGCCCGCAGCAAACGCGACGAACGCGGCAAGATCATGCGTGCGCAGGTGCAGGACGAGATCATCACTTCCTACACCCTGCTGGACAGGGCGGCCTGAACGGCAACGCCGGGCGCTGGGCCGAACCCAAGGTCCGGCCTAGCGCATCCAGAAACCTTCTGACTTGATCCGGTTGCGGATCGCTTTTTCACGCCGAGGCAGGTTGTCGCGGTCAAACAGCGCACGCACCTTCCGGCCGCGGCCCTGAAACACCATCCGCTTGATCGGTTCGTGCCCCTTGAGAACCTTCTTGATCTTGTTGGGCGCCGTCACCGTTTCCAGCACCTCGACCACAAGATCGCTTTCACGGGCGTAAAGCAGCGGGAAATGCCGGTAGTGGCAACTGACCGCGCCATCCAGAAACCCCGGCGGCAGGGCATCGCGGCCCCCGCCAAGCGAATGGATCACCAGCGGAAGCGCCACCTGATCGAGCCAGGGATCGAGGCTTTGGCCGATCAGTTCGGCTGGCGGGTCGTCGCGGATCGACAGCGCGTAGTCCAGAAATCGCTGTCCGAACACATGCGGGCAGGCCGAATAGAACCAGCCGGCGTTGAAATACAGATACCGCTGCCAGTAGCCTTCGGGCTGACAGGTATCGAGGCTGCTTTCAAAATCCAGCCCGAACCGGTCGTAGAGCGACTTCCATATGCCGGTATGGCCGGGGCCATAGAGCGTGGGCTCGGGCCAGGTGCCTTCGCGCCGCAGCGATGCACCGGGGCGGTCAAAGTCGAACGGCACCGTCGCAAGTTCGCCGGTAATCAGCGTGTCGGTGTCAAAGAACACGAACGGTTCGCCCTCGGGCAATGCCGCCAGCGCCTCGATCTTGTTGCCGTGCGGATAGGATGTTCCGAAGGCGCGGTTCTCGAAGGGCAGCAATTCGGCGCCCAGCAGTTCCAGCGCCTCCAGCACGTCGCGGGCCCGGATCGACGGATCGCCGCTCCAGGCCGGGCCGGGCTGGGGTACCGCCACGAACAGCCGCCCGTCAAAGCCGGGGCTGCAATGGCGCAGCGATGCGGCGAACAGGACCGCTTCGTATTGCAGCCGTCCGCCTTGGGCGACGATCACGATATTGAACGGTTGGCCTGTCGCCTGTTTCTTTGCCATATTGTTACCTGCCGCGCGTGATTTCGGCGGCGACTGCCTTTGCAGCGACTATAGAGGGCAAGACGCGATGCCAAAAGCCTGCAATTGCCCGCAAACGTTTTCAGGGGCCGATTCGGCTCCGAAGGGGGAATGATGCTCGAATTTCTGGTGTTGATGATCGCGGTTGCGGTGCAGTCGGTGCCGCCCAGGGCGGTCGGGATTGCGCCCGCGGAAACCGCGCCCGCGGTAGCGGTTGCCCAGGCGCCGGACGCCGCCGAAACGCCGCCCCCGGCGGGCGAACCCGCCAGCCCGGCGTTTCTGACCCCCGAACCGGCGCCAGACCCGGCAAGCGGCGCTGCCCCGGCCTTCCTTGCGCCCGAACCCGCGGCCCCGGCCTTCCTGACCCCTCAGCCGGCGCCCGCCGCCGAGGCATCTCCGGCCTTCCTGGCGCCCGCGAGCCCTGGGCTGGTGGCCGAACCTCAGACCCCCACGGGCCGTTTCACAACCGCGACCGAAATCCGTCCGATCCTGAACGCCACCCGCAACAACTGGATCCTCGTGCGCGAATTCGACGGGCAGGATCTGGTCTATGTCACGCATCTGTGGTCGTGGCGCTGCGGTTTGGCCGAACTCAGGATCGGCATCAACGGCGCCATGCCGCAGCCCTGGCCACTGCCGCCCTGCCATCTGGATCAGCAGGCGCCCAACGCCATCCTGGAGAGCGACGGTCTCCCCTACCTGGCATTCCCGCTCGGCTTCGTGCAGACGGTCGAGATCGGGTTGACGCTTGACGATCTGTCCACTGACGGCAGCCGTTTCAACCGCCAGGGCATGCCGATTCCGTAGTCCGTTGTCCTGAACCGGGCGTTGCCGCGACTGTCGGGGCCGGCCGGTATGCGGCACAGAATCGTATCCAACGGCCCGCGTTGGTGGCATACTGCGGCAAGAACCGACCGCGCCCGAACGATGACGGCGCGGCGCGGTATCGCAAACAGGGAGATCGCGCATGTTGACGCGCCTCGCCCGTCTTTCCGCAGTCTGGCGCGTGCCGGTTCGCGCCCGTGCCGCGTTTTGCCTCTCGGCTGTGCTTGCCATGCCGGCGGCGGCTCAGGACACCGCGTTCGGCGACTGGTCCTGGTCGGTAACGCCATTTGTCTGGGGCACGGGATTGACGGGCCAGGTTGGCGCGGTTCCCGGGGTTCCGCCGGCCAGTGTCGATATGTCCTTCGGCGATATCCTGAGCAACCTGGACATGGGCGCCTTCGCCACCTGGAGCGGAAACAACGGACGCTTCGGGATCAGCGGCGATCTGCAATACACCAAACTGTCAGCCTCCAGCCGGTCGCTGCGCCCGCTTTGGGGGCAGGCGGACGTTAAGACGAAACTGACGGTCGCGACGCTGCTGGGCGATTACAAGATCAGCGCCAGCCCGCAGCACGAGCTTTGGTTGTCGGGCGGTCTGCGCTACTGGGATGTGCAAACCACCATCGCCCTGACCCCGGGCACACGCCCGGGCGGTTTCGTGAGCGGGTCTGACAGCTGGGTCGATCCGGTGATCGGTCTGCGCGGCCGTCACGCGCTGGGGGACAAGACATTTCTGTCGGGCTGGGCCTATCTCGGCGGCTTCGGCGTCGGGTCGGACGAGATGGCGGACCTTTTCGCCGGTGTCGGCCATGACTTCTCGGGCCGGGTCTCGGCCATGTTCGGCTATCGCTGGTTGTCGGTGGACCGGGTCGATGGCGGTTTCGTCTTTGACACGGTTCAACAGGGGCCGCTTGCCGGCGTGACCTTCCGGTTCTGAACCGCGGCCCGCGAAACGGTCGCGTTTGCCGCCAGCGACGGACGAAATTCAATCCCCCGCGAAAATTTACCAATTGATAAAATTTTCAGATGTGGCACTCTGCGCCATCGACATGACCTTCAGGGAGGCACCGATGGCGAACGGCCAGATGGTATCCGGCATCCGGGCGGGGCGGCTGCCCGCCGAGGAGATTGCCGCGAATTTCGGCGACCTGCATCCGCCGCTCGATGCGCACGAGGCGGCCGTGGCCGCCGACCGCTGCTATTTCTGCCATGATGCGCCCTGTATCACGGCCTGCCCGACCGCGATCGACATCCCGCTGTTCATCCGCCAGATCCAGACCGGCAACCCCGAAGGCGCGGCGCGCACGATCTTCGAACAGAACATCCTGGGCGGCATGTGCGCCCGGGTCTGCCCGACCGAGACGCTTTGCGAAGAGGCCTGCGTGCGCGAGGAGGCCGAGGGTAAGCCGGTCGAGATCGGGCGGCTGCAGCGCTTTGCCACCGACAGCCTGATGGCGCGGGGCGGTCATCCCTTCACGCGCGCGGCGCCGACGGGCAGGCGTGTCGCCGTGCTGGGCGCCGGGCCTGCGGGGCTGGCCTGCGCGCATCGCCTGGCGATGCTGGGCCACGATGTCACCATCTACGAGGCAAAGGCGAGGCCCGGAGGGCTGAACGAGTTCGGCATCGCCGCCTACAAGACACCGGGCGGCTTTGCCCGGGCCGAGGTCGAATGGCTGATGCAGATCGGCGGCATCACGCTCAGGACCGGGCAGGCGCTGGGCTCCGGCCTGACGCTGGAGGGTCTGAAAGGCGAATATGACGCGGCGTTCCTCTCGATCGGTCTGGCCGGCGTCAACGCGCTGGGGCTGCCCGGCGAAGACCTTGCCGGTGTCCGCGATGCGGTCGAGTTCATCGCCGAGTTGCGTCAGGCGGACGATCTTTCGGCGCTGCCCATGGGGCGCAATGTCGTGGTGCTGGGCGGTGGCATGACCGCGGTGGACGCTGCGGTGCAGTCCAGGCTTCTGGGGGCCGAGACCGTGACCATCGCCTATCGGCGCGGGCGCGACGCGATGCCCGCCAGCCGGTACGAGCAGGATCTGGCCGCCTCCAACGGTGTGCGGCTGATGTTCAACGTCCGGCCGGTGCGCCTGCTGGGCGAGGGCGCGCTCGAGGCGGTCGAGCTGGAATACACCACCGTCGCAAATGGCGGGCTCGAGGGGACGGGCGAAACGGTGACGCTGGCTGCCGATCTGTTGTTCAAGGCGATCGGGCAGAGGCTGGAGGGCGCGCCCGACGCGCTGGCCCTGGAGGGCGGCAAGATCGCAGTGACCGGCGCCGGGCGAACCTCGCTTGCCGGCGTCTGGGCCGGGGGCGACTGCGCTTCGGGCGGTGAAGATCTGACCGTGACGGCGGTGGCCGAGGGCCGGGATGCGGCGATGGATATCCATGCCGCGCTCGGAGCGTGACCGGGGGCGGTGAAATCGGATGCTACAAACAAGAACAAGATCGTTGCGACACATCGGGGAGACCGGATAAATGGCTGATCTGACGACGAATTTCCTGGGAATAAGTTCGCCCAACCCGTTCTGGCTGGCCTCCGCGCCGCCCACCGACAAGGAATACAACGTCCGCCGCGCATTCGAGGCCGGCTGGGGCGGGGTGGTCTGGAAGACGCTGGGTGAACCGGGCCCGCCCATCGTCAACGTGAACGGTCCGCGCTATGGTGTGCTGCACGGGCCGGACAGGCGGGTTCTGGGGCTCAACAACATCGAACTGATCACGGACCGGCCGCTTGAGGTCAACCTCGAGGAGATCGCCCGGGTCAAGGCCGACTGGCCCGACCGTGCCGTGGTGGTGTCGATCATGGTGCCCTGCGAGGAAGAGGCCTGGAAGACCATCCTGCCGCGCGTGGCCGAGACCGGCGCCGACGGGATCGAACTGAATTTCGGCTGCCCCCACGGTATGAGCGAGCGCGGCATGGGGGCGGCCGTGGGCCAGGTGCCGGAATATATCGAGATGGTGACTCGCTGGTGCAAGGAAAACTACGACCGGCCCGTAATCGTCAAGCTGACGCCCAACATCACCGATATCCGCTATCCGGCGCGGGCCGCCAGGAACGGCGGCGCCGACGCGGTCAGCCTGATAAATACGGTAAGTTCCATCACCTCGGTTGATCTTGATCTGTTCTGCCCGCAACCGACCATCGACGGCAAGGGCAGTCATGGTGGCTATTGCGGCCCCGCGGTAAAGCCCATCGCGCTGAACATGGTGGCCGAGATCGCCCGCGACCCCAAAACCGCCGGCCTGCCGATCAGCGGTATTGGCGGGGTCACGACCTGGCGCGACGCAGCCGAGTTCATGGCGTTGGGGGCGGGCAACGTGCAGGTCTGCACCGCCGCGATGACCTATGGCTTCAAGGTGGTGCAGGAGATGATTGCCGGGCTGTCGCACTACCTTGACGAAAAGGGGATGAGCGTGGCCGATCTGGTCGGCCGTGCGGTGCCCAATGTCACCGACTGGCAGTATCTGAACCTCAACTACGTGGCCAAGGCGAAGATCGACCAGGACGCCTGCATCAAGTGCGGCCGCTGTTTCGCCGCCTGCGAGGATACCAGCCATCAGGCCATCGCGATGAAACCCGGGCGGGTGTTCGAGGTGATCGACGCCGAGTGTGTCGCCTGCAACCTGTGTGTCGATGTCTGCCCGGTCGAGAACTGCATCGACATGGTGCAGATGCGCCCCGGCGAGGTGGACCCGCGCACCGGCAGGACGGTCGAGGCGGATTACGCCAACTGGACGACCCACCCCAACAACCCGATGGCGCGCGCGGCCGAGTAGCGCGGGCGGCGCAGACCGGCGGCGCGCGGCGCCTGTCAGTCGTCGTCGGGGGTAACGCCCGTGCCGTGCAGCTCGCTCGGTTCGCGGGGCGGGTTGCGCGGGCCTGTCCGGCCCATGTTGTTGAGCACCTCGCGGGCCTTGACGAACTGGATGTCGGCGTATTCGACGATCTCTACCCGGTTGCCCCAGGGGTCGAGGAATTCGAACCGCTGGTTCGAAGCGAACTGCACCCCGTCCGCCTCCATCCGGGTGCGAAGCCCGTCGCGGTCGTCGACCACGAGGCCGAAATGGCGGATGCCGTCGGCACCCGGACTGTCGGAGAGCATCAGCGCGAGGAACTGGTCGCCGATGTCGATGAAAACGGCGCGCTCGCCGCGCCCGCGCAGATCGAAGCGGAAATAGCGGCCCCAGAAGGCAAGGGCCTCGTCGATATCGCCCACCTCGAGCGCGACATGATTGATTCCGACGAGGTTCGGGCGAACATCCGCCATCTCGGTACTCCCTGTCTGCAACACTTGCGGTTGCATGATGCCAGAACCGTGCCGCCCCTGCGAGTCCGGCGCGAGGAGAATACGTGCCTGTGGCGGTCATCCGCCTGCATCGCGCATGACACGGCCGTTTGCGGCAGCAGCCGGGCGCGCCCGGGGGCTTGCGAACCCGATGGCGTTTCAGGGGCTCAGCAGCTTCCGGTACAGCGTCTCGATGAAGGCGGGCGCCGAATCGAAAGGGTCTTCATCGCCCAGCACCGCGCGCACCTGCGCATCGAAATCGGCATAATGCTGGGTCAGCGACCAGATCGAGAAGATCAGGTGATGGGGATGCACGCGGGCGATCCGCCCGGCCGCCATCCAGCCCTCCAGAACGCGCGCCTTTTCATCGACCAGCGATTTCAGTTCCGAGGACAGCGTCGCGTGGATGCGCGGGGCACCCTGTACGATCTCGTTTGCGAACAACCGGCTCTCGCGCGGCAGATCGCGGCTCATCTGCAACTTGCGGCGCACATAGGCAAGCAGTTCCTCGAGCGGTTCGCCTTCGGGGTCGAGGTCGCGCAACGGATCGAGCCAGGTATCGAGCAGCCCGGCGAGAAGCGCCTCGTGGATCGCGTCCTTGGAGGGAAAGTAATAGAGCAGGTTTGGCTTGGACAGACCGGCGGCGGCGGCGATCTGGTCCAGCGTGGCGCCGCGAAAGCCGTGCGCCGAGAACACATCGAGCGCCGCTTCGAGAATCGCCGCACGGTTGCGGGCCTGGATGCGCGTTTCGGGGCGCGGACGGGTCATGCCCGCAGCCCGGGCCAGGAAGCGGGCCGGTTCATGAGAGGGTTCGTGTCATGGCGGGCGGGATCCCCCGGTTGCATCGAATTCGCGCCCTGGCTTGGACCGCCGGAAAAGACGCACGGCATCTTCTTGACTGCGCACGGTCCCGTGATAGCGTTGCTTTGACCTTTTGGTCAAATCATTCGACGAACCCGGCCGCGCAGAACGGTCCGGCAACCGCAGGGGGACATAATGACCGCACCGGCGCAGAATATCAGGATCAATGGCGACAGGCTGTGGGAAAGTCTGATGGACATGGCCAGGATCGGCCCCGGCATCGCAGGCGGCAACAACCGCCAGACCCTGACCGACGAGGATGCCGAGGGCCGTGCGCTGTTCAGGACATGGTGCGAGGAGGCCGGGATGAGCATGGGCCTCGACCGGATGGGCAATATGTTCGCCCGCCGTGAGGGCACTGACCCGGACGCGCTACCGGTCTATGTCGGCAGCCATCTCGACACCCAGCCGACGGGGGGCAAATATGACGGTGTGCTGGGGGTTCTGGGCGGGCTCGAGATCGTGCGCACCCTGAACGATCTGGGAATCAGGACGCGCCACCCGATCGTCGTGACCAACTGGACAAACGAGGAAGGGACGCGATTCGCGCCTGCCATGCTGGCCTCGGGCGTGTTCGCCGGCGTGCTGGATCAGGACTGGGCCGAGGACCGCCGTGATGCGGAGGGCAAGCGGTTCGGCGACGAACTCGACAGGATCGGCTGGCGGGGTACCGAAGAGGTGGGCGCGCGCAAGATGCGGGCCTTTTTCGAACTGCATATCGAGCAGGGGCCGATCCTGGAGGCGGAAGGCAAGGAGATCGGCGTCGTTACCCACGGCCAGGGCCTGCGCTGGGTGCAGTGCACGGTGACGGGCAAGGGCCAGCATACGGGGTCGACCCCGATGCGGATGCGCCGCAATGCCGGGCGCGGACTGGCACAGATCACCGAACTTGTGCACGAGATCGCGATGGCCCGCCAGCCCAACGCGGTTGGTGCCATCGGCCATATCGACATCTACCCCAACAGCCGCAACATCATCCCCGAACGGGCTGTTTTCACGGTAGATTTCCGCTCGCACGAGCTGGAAACCCTGACCGGGATGGTCGACGAATTGCTGAGCAAGGCGCCGGGTATCTGCGCCGATCTGGGCTGCGCCTTCGAGAGTGAGGTGGTAGGCCAGTTCGATCCGCCCGCCTTCGACCCGGACTGTGTGGCGGCGGTGCGCGGGGCGGCGCAGCGGCTGGGCTATTCGCATATGGACATCATATCCGGCGCCGGGCACGACGCCTGCTGGATCAACCGGGTGGCGCCTACCGCGATGGTGATGTGCCCCTGCGTCGACGGGCTGAGCCATAACGAGGCCGAGGAGATCAGCAAGGACTGGGCCCGGGCCGGGGCCGATGTGCTGTTTCACGCGGTGGTGGAGACCGCCGGGATCGTGGAGGATTGAGGGGCCAGCCCCTCAAGCTCCCCGGGATATTTGCGGTCAGAAGAAGAGGGGGGCCGGTGGCGAGGGAGGCGCGGTGTGAACGGGGCGCGGGGCCTGGGGCCCGATGGAATCAAGGCGCTGATCGCGGAGGAGGTCGCCGGATTTCAGGGCCGGGACCGCGCCGGGCGGATCGCTCTGGCGGATTTCCGCGCGGCGCTGACGGAGCCGGAGGCGGTCCCGGTCCAGTTCAGCGGCGGCCTGGTGCAGGAGTGCTGGGCGGTGACGCGGGCCAACGGGCCCTACCGCGTGGTCTTCATGCCGGTGGCGGGATATTTTTCGCTTTGTGTCGAGGGGCCGTTCGGGCCGCTCGATATCGGGGTGCATGGGAGTGCGATCGACTGTTTCGGGTCGGTCTGAGAGAACAGGG
Source organism: Jhaorihella sp. (assembly GCA_047975215.1). GTDB lineage: Bacteria > Pseudomonadota > Alphaproteobacteria > Rhodobacterales > Rhodobacteraceae > JAGRMG01. The sequence goes on along the minus strand of JBKEDD010000075.1, from coordinate 38,084 downwards.
AGAGCAAACATGTCCACAGTCATCAAGAACGGCACCGTTGTCACCGCCGATCTGACCTACAAGGCCGATGTTCTGGTCGAGAATGGCGTTATCACGCAGATCGGGCCGGATCTGAAGGGCGACGAGGTGCTGGACGCCTCGGGCTGTTATGTGATGCCCGGCGGGATCGACCCGCACACGCATCTCGAGATGCCGTTCATGGGCACCTATTCGAGCGACGATTTCGAGAGCGGCACGCGGGCGGCGCTGGCGGGGGGTACGACCATGGTGGTGGATTTCGCGCTGCCCAACCCGGGCGAGAGCCTTCTGGATGCGCTGAAACGCTGGGACAACAAGTCGACCCGCGCCAATTGCGACTATTCTTTCCACATGGCCGTGACCTGGTGGGGAGAGCAGGTGTTCAACGACATGGAAAAGGTGGTGCGCGAGCGCGGCATCAACACGTTCAAGCATTTCCTCGCCTACAAGGGCGCGCTGATGGTCAATGACGACGAGCTGTTCGCCTCTTTCCAGCGGCTTGCCGGGCTGGGCGCGACCGCGCTGGTGCATGCCGAGAACGGCGATGTGGTGGCCGAGCTGTCCGCCCGGCTTCTGGCCGAGGGCAATACCGGGCCCGAGGCGCATGCCTATTCGCGCCCCACCCAGGTCGAGGGCGAGGCCACCAACCGCGCCATCATGATCGCCGACATGGCCGGCGTGCCGTTATATGTGGTGCATACCTCCTGCGAGGAGAGCCACGAGGCGATCCGGCGCGCCAGGAGCCAGGGCAAGCGTGTCTGGGGCGAACCGTTGATCCAGCATCTGACGCTGGACGAGAGCGAGTATTTCAACACCGACTGGGACCATGCCGCGCGCCGCGTTATGAGCCCGCCGTTCCGCAACAAGCAGCATCAGGACAGCCTGTGGGCCGGGTTGCAGTCGGGTTCGCTGTCGGTCGTGGCGACCGATCATTGCGCGTTTACCACCGAGCAGAAACGCTATGGGGTGGGCGATTTCACCAAGATCCCCAACGGCACCGGGGGGCTTGAGGACCGTATGCCCATGCTGTGGACGCACGGGGTGGCGACCGGGCGGCTGACGATGAACGAATTCGTCGCCGTGACATCGACCAATATCGCCAAGATCCTGAACTGCTATCCGAGGAAGGGGGCGATTCTGGTGGGCGCGGATGCCGATATCGTGGTCTGGGATCCCGACAAGGAAAAGACGATCACGGCCGACAGCCAGCAATCGGCCATCGACTACAACGTGTTCGAGGGCAAGCATGTGAAGGGCCTGCCGCGCTACACGATGACGCGCGGCCAGCTGGCTGTGCATGACGGCGAGATCCGCACCCAGGAAGGGCACGGCCGGTTCGTTGCCCGCGAGCCCAACGCCACGGTCAACAAGGCGCTCGGGACCTGGAAGGAACTGACCGCGCCGCGTCCCGTGAGCCGCAGCGGCATTCCCGCGACGGGGGTCTGATGGAGGCCGGGACGCCCGCGATGAACGGTGTTCTCGAAGCGGCGCTCTATGTCGATGATCTGGACGCGGCCGCGGGGTTCTACGGCGGTGTGTTGGGGCTGGAGCAGGTGATCCGCCACGACCCGCGGCACGTGTTCTTCCGCTGCGGCTCTGCCGTCGTGTTGCTGTTCCGGGCCGAGCATTCGCGGATCGCGCCGGCCGCGGGCGCGTTGCCGGTGCCGCCGCACGGTGCCGACGGTCCGGGGCATCTCTGTTTTTCGGTTCCGGGGCCGTCGCTGGATGCGTGGGCCGCGCATCTGACCCGCGCCGGCGTCGGGATCGAGGCGGATTATCACTGGCCCAATGGCGCCCGTTCGATATATGTGCGCGACCCCGCGGGCAACAGCGTGGAGTTCGCGGAGCCGAAATTGTGGGAGCGGACAGCGTGACGGAAACATCGCCGGTCATCGTGGCCGATGGCCTGGATCTGACCTTTCAGACCGGGGATGGCCCGGTTCATGCCCTCAAGGATGTGTCCCTGACCATCGGGAAGGGAGATTTCGTAAGCTTCATCGGCCCCTCGGGCTGCGGCAAGACCACCTTTCTGCGGGTCATGGCCGCGCTGGAACAACCGACCGGCGGCAGCGTGACCGTGAACGGCATGACGCCTGACGAGGCGCGGCGGAGCCGGGCCTATGGCTATGTGTTCCAGGCGGCAGGGCTTTACCCGTGGCGCACCATCGCAGGCAACATCAGGCTGCCGCTGGAGATCATGGGGTTTTCGCGGCAGGAACAGGACAAGCGCGTCAACAGCGTGCTTCAACTGGTTGATCTGGAAGGATTCGGCGGAAAATACCCCTGGCAGTTGTCGGGTGGGATGCAGCAGCGGGCCAGCATCGCGCGGGCCCTGGCCTTCGATGCCGACATCCTGCTGATGGACGAACCCTTCGGCGCGCTGGACGAGATCGTGCGCGACCATCTCAACGGACAGCTTCTTGCGCTGTGGAAACGCACCGGCAAGACCATTGCCTTCGTTACCCATTCGATTCCCGAGGCGGTCTACCTGTCGACCCGGATCGTGGTGATGAGCCCGCGCCCGGGGCGGATCACCGACGTGATCGAAAGCCCGCTGCCCCAGGAGCGGCCGCTGGACATTCGAGACACGGCCGAGTTTCTCGAGGTGGCGCACCGGGTGCGCGAGGGGCTGCGGGCGGGGCAATCCTATGAAGACTGACCGCCCCGTGAACGCCGCGCCTGCGGCCGGTTCCGGCGCCAATTCCGGGGAGGAACGGCGATGAAATCGGCCCTGGCCGTGCTGAGCGTGATCGCCGCACTGGTGGTGTTCTGGTACGCCGCCTGCGTGCCCATGAACATCCACGCAACCCTGGTCGAGACCGAGCGTGCTGGCGCGCAGGTGGTTCCGCCGGGCGCGTCGGAACGGCGCGGCATGGGTGCGTGGGGGCTGGTCGCAACGAACGGCTTTGCGATTCCGGCGACCTGGGCGCAAGAGAGGCCGCGCCTGCCGGCGCCGCATCAGGTCGCGGTGGAGTTGTGGGACACCACCGCGATGAAGAAGATCACTTCCAAACGCAGCCTGGTCTTTCATGGCTGGGTAACGCTCAGCGCCACCCTGCTGGGTTTTGCCATCGGCACCGGCCTGGGCATACTGCTGGCGGTGGGGATCGTACACAGCCGGGTCATGGACATGAGCGTGATGCCATGGGCCATCGTCAGCCAGACCATCCCGATCATCGCGCTGGCGCCGATGATCATCGTGGTGATGTATTCGGTCGGCGTGCAGGGGATCATCCCCAAGGCGGTGATCTCGGCCTACCTGAGCTTTTTCCCGGTGGTCGTGGGCATGGTCAAGGGGCTGCGCAGCCCCGATGCGATGCAACTTGACCTGCTGCGTACCTACAATGCCAGCAACGCCCAGGGCTTCTGGAAGTTGCGGCTGCCGGCCTCGATGCCCTATCTGTTCGCCTCGCTCAAGATCGGCATCGCCGCTTCGCTGGTGGGCGCGATCGTGGGCGAATTGCCGACCGGGGCGGTGGCCGGTCTCGGGGCGCGGCTTCTGGCCGGAAGCTATTACGGCCAGACCGTGCAGATCTGGTCGGCGCTGTTTGCTGCCGCGATCCTGGCTGCCTGCCTGGTGGGCATTCTCGGGCTGATCGAACGCGCGACGCTGAAGCGGATGGGGATGGCATGATGGATGGCTCTCGCGGCACAAGCGCAGGTTGGCGGCCATGACCATGCTGGTGGCCGCACTGCTGTTTTGGGCCTTCGGATGGTGGCTGAACGTGCGGCTTGCGTCAGGGCCGCTGGCGGACAGCCGGGCCATCCAGTTGCTGGTGGCGGCAATTTTCGGGGTCACGGTTCTGGTGGTCTGGGAACTGCTGGTGCGCGGCTTGCAGGTACCCATGGTTATCCTGCCGGCGCCGTCGCTGATCGCGGCGCGGTTTGCGTCCTCGACCGGGATACTGTGGGCCGATTTCGTGCAGACCTTTCTCAAGGGGGCGCTGTCGGGCTATGTCATGGGATGCGGCGCGGCGGTGCTGACGGCGGTCCTGGTGGATCGCAGCGACTTTCTGCGCCGCGGGCTGCTGCCGGTGGGCAATTTCGTCGCCGCGCTGCCGATCGTGGGTACAGCGCCGATTCTGGTGATGTGGTTCGGGTTCGACTGGCAGTCCAAGGCCGCGGTGGTGGTGGTCATGGTGTTCTTCCCGATGCTCGTCAACACCGTGGCGGGGCTGCGTGAAACGACGGCAATGCAGCGCGATCTGATGGAGACCTATGCGGCGAGCTACTGGCAGGGATTCTTCAAGCTGCGGCTTCCGGCGGCGATGCCGTTCATCTTCAACGGGTTGAAAATCTCGACCACGCTGGCGCTGATCGGGGCCATCGTGGCCGAGTTCTTCGGTTCGCCGACCCTGGGCATGGGGTTCCGCATCTCGACCTCGGTCGGGCAACTGGCGCTCGACATGGTCTGGGCCGAGATCGTGGTGGCGGCACTGGCCGGAACCGCGTTTTACGGGGTTGTGGTTCTGGTCGAACGTTCGGTGACATTCTGGCACCCGTCGCAGCGCCCGGGCCGCTGAGCGGCGTGCCGTCCCGCGGGTACGCACAAGCGTTGCGCGGGGCCGCAAGATCGGCCATTCTTTGCCGGTCAACGCAAGACACGATCACAACAATGCGCAACAAGGAGTGTGGAAAATGAAAAGAACAATCGCGGGCATCGCCGCCGTGCTGGGCCTGGCTGCGGCCGCGCCGGCACTGGCCGACGACGAGGTGACGTTGCAACTTAAATGGGTCACCCAGTCACAGTTTGCCGGCTATTACGTGGCCAAGGACAAGGGCTATTACGACGAGGAAGGGCTTGATGTCACCATCCTGCCGGGCGGTCCCGACATTGCGCCGCCCCAGGTGCTGGCCGGTGGCGGCGCCGATGTGATGGTGGAATGGATGCCTGCGGCGCTGGCGGCGCGCGAGAAGGGGCTGCCGCTGGTCAATATCGCGCAACCCTTCAAGAGTTCGGGCATGATGCTGACCTGCTGGAAGGACAGCGGCATCGAAAAGCCCGACGATCTGAAGAACCGCACGCTGGGCGTCTGGTTCTTCGGCAACGAATTCCCGTTCATGTCCTGGATGAGCGAACTGGGCATCGACACCGGCGGCAAGAGCGAGAACGGCGTCGAGGTGCTGAAGCAGGGCTTCAACGTCGACCCGCTGTTGCAGCGCCAGGCCGACTGCATCTCGACCATGACCTATAACGAGTACTGGCAGGTGATCGACGCCGGCGTCAGCCCGGATGAACTGATAACCTTCAAGTACGAGGATCAGGGCGTCGCAACGCTGGAGGACGGGCTTTACGTGCTTGAGCCGAATCTGAGCGACGCGGAATTCGTCGACAAGATGGCACGGTTCGTTCGCGCGAGCATGAAGGGCTGGAAGTATGCCGAGCAAAACCCGGACGAGGCCGCGATGATCGTGCTGGATAACGACCAGACTGGAGCGCAGACTGAAAAGCACCAGAAGCGCATGATGGGCGAGGTCGCCAAGCTGACCGCGGGCAGCAATGGCGCGCTGGACGAGGGTGACTATGAGCGCACCGTCAAGACCCTGCTCGAAGCCGGCGAGTCGCCGGTGATCACCAAGCGGCCGGAAGGCGCCTGGACACACGCGGTTTCGGACAAGGCGCTGAACTGACAGACCTGCCCGAACGGGCATCACCAACCGGCGCGGCCCCTTCCGGGGGGCCGCTTTTTTTGTGCCCCGTGGCGGTACAGATACCCCCGAGATGCGGATGACGGGTTGAGTTTCCCGCGCGAAAGTATGATTAAGATACAATAAGCGGGGGATTGGCGAATAAAATGCAGGATTTTGCGCAAGAATTCAAGTCTGCTATCGGCTTGATTCTGGCCGGCGACGGCGAGCTTTGGGCCATCGTGCTGCTGTCGCTCAAGGTCTCGTTGCTGGCGGTGGTGATCGCTGCCCTGATCGGTATGCCGCTGGGCGCCGCGCTGGGGGTCGGGCGGTTCCCCGGGCGCCGCGCGGTGGTCGTCCTCGTCAACGCGCTGATGGGCCTTCCGCCGGTGGTCGTCGGGCTGCTGGTGTATCTGATGTTGTCGCGTTCGGGGCCGCTGGGCGTTCTGAACCTGCTATACACGCCAACCGCGATGATCGTCGCGCAGGTGGTGCTGGTCACTCCGATCATCGCGGCGCTGACCCGGCAGACCGTTGAAACGCTTGACGCGGAATATTCCGAACAGCTGCGCAGCCTCGGCGTGTCGCGGCTGGCCTCGGTGCCGACGCTGCTGTGGGATTCGCGCCTGGCGCTGCTGACCGCGCTGCTGGCCGGGTTCGGGCGCGCCATCGCCGAGGTCGGCGCGGTGATCATGGTGGGCGGCAACATCAACCATGTGACGCGGGTGATGACCACGACCATCGCGCTGGAAACCTCCAAGGGCAACCTGGCGCTGGCGCTGGCGCTGGGGGCGATCCTAATCGCAATCGCGGTGACGGTGACCGGCGCGGTCAGCCTGCTGGGCCTGAACGAGGAACGCGGGGCGCTGAGGCATGCGTGAGACGGCTTTTCCCGAGGCAACCCTGCGCGCCGCGATCGACGTGGCCGGGTTGTGTGTCGCCATCGGCGGGAGGCCCTTGCTGGACATCCGCGAACTGGTGCTGGACGGGCCGGGGCCGACCCTGATCCTTGGCCCCAACGGAGCCGGGAAAAGCCTGCTGCTGCGCTGCCTGCACGGACTGATCGCGCCAGACCGGGGCACGATCAGGCAGGGGGGCATGGCGATGGGGGCGGTGCACCGGGCACGTCAGGCCATGGTGTTCCAGAGGCCGGTCCTGTTGCGCCGGCCGGTGGCGGCGAACCTCGATTTCGTGCTGCGCCGCCAGAAGCTTGGCCGGACCGCCCGGCGCGAGCGTATCGCGGAACTGCTGGCCGAGGGCGGGCTGAGCGGCAAGGCGCAGCAATCGGCGCGCAGCCTCTCGGGCGGCGAGGCGCAGCGGCTGGCGATCCTGCGGGCGCTGGCCACCGGCCCCGAGATCCTGTTTCTGGACGAACCGACCAGCGCGCTGGACCCGGCCGCGACCCAGGCGATCGAGGCGATGATCCGGCGCGCCGCGCGGCGCGGCACCCGGATCGTGATGGTGACGCATGATATCGGCCAGGCCAGGCGGCTGGGCCACGACATCGTGCTGATGCAGGGCGGGCGCGTGGCCGAACACGCGCCGGCGCATGTCTTTTTCGATACGCCCCGAAGCGAGGCGGCCAAACGCTTTCTCGCCGGGGCGCTGGTGATCTGAATTTCCCAAGCAAGATGGAGTAGGAAAATGATCGGAAACGTGATCCGCGCGGGCTTGTTCGGTCTCGCGCTCGGCGGGGTGGGGCTTGGTGCGGCGCAGGCCGCCGACGACCCGTATATCGTGGTGCAATCGACGACCTCGACCCAGAATTCGGGGCTTCTGGACGCTATCCTGCCCGAATTCAAGGCGCTTTCGGGCATCGAGGTGCGCGTGGTCGCGGTCGGCACGGGCCAGGCGATCAAGAACGCGATGAACGGCGATGGCGACGTGCTGCTGGTGCATGCCAAGCCGGCCGAGGAGAAGTTCGTTGCCGAGGGCTGGGGCGTGCAGCGGTTTGACGTGATGTATAACGATTTCATCCTGGTCGGCCCCGAGGACGATCCGGCCGGCATCAAGGGGGGCGCCGATATCGTGGCCGCGCTGACCGCGGTTGCCGGGGCGCAGGCGCCGTTCGCCTCGCGCGGTGACGACAGCGGCACGCACAAGGCCGAGTTGCGGCACTGGAAGGCGGCCGGAATCGACGTGAGCGCGGCCTCGGGCGAATGGTATCGCGAAACCGGTTCGGGCATGGGCGCGACGCTGAACGCTGCGGCCGGCATGGGGGCCTACGCGCTGACCGACCGTGCGACCTGGATTTCCTTTGGCAACAAGGACGGAATGGCGGTGCTGGTGGAAGGCGATCCGCGCCTGTTCAACCAGTATGGCGTGATCCTGGTGAACCCGGAAAAACACCCGCATGTGAAAGCGAAGGAGGGCCAGGCCTTCATCGACTGGCTGACCGGGCCGCAGGGGCAGGCGGCGATCGCCGGGTTCAAGCTGGACGGCCAGCAACTGTTCTTTCCCAACGCACAGTGAGCGAAGCATCCGGGAAAGGGGCGCCCTGCTTTCTGGGCGATTTCCGTGCCCCGGACTGGCCCGCGCCCGGTTTCGGGTGCGGGCGGCATCTTTCGCTGGACGGCTGAGGAATGGCCCGTTCCGGGCCATGCCTTCGGCGAGAGTTTTTTTGGCAAGATGAAGGGGTTGGCTCAGCGCCACAGATGCGCCTGGCTGGCCATGAGCCCCTGGAGTCTCGACAGCGTCCGGTTCAGCGGGCCGGGGCGGGGAACCGTGCCCGAGGCCAGCCGGGCCACGATCACCTCGGCGGGGCAGGGCAGGCCCGTTACCGGATCGCGGTAGCGCGGATAGTCGATCAGCGCGGCATGCACCAGCCCGGCGAGATCGGGGCGCGCGCTGCGGCGTTCGGGCACCGGTCCGCGATCGGCGGTCAGCCCCCAGCCGGCATAGAAGGGTGCGCCCAGGGTCGTGACGCGCACGCCGCGCAACAGCGCCTCGAACCCCATCAGCGATGTCATGGTCCAGAGCTCGTCGACCTGATCCAGCAGGGCGGCGGGGTCGCAATTGGTGGCGGTGATGTCGGCCAGCCCGTCGGCCCTTGCGGCGCCCCGGCGTAGCCCCGCTTCGACATCGGGGTGCGGCTTGTAGACGATGACGGCGCGGGGATGCGCCGCGCGGGCGGCGCGCAGCAGGTCCAGGTTGGTGCGGACCGCCCCGGCGCCCAGCCGGATCGAGGCGTCGTCCTCGACCTGGCCGGGCACCAGGATGCGGTGACCGGCGGGCAGGGCAGGCGGGCGCCCGCCCAGATTGTACTTGCTTAGCCCCGCGCCGGTCAGGGCGCCGATCAGCCGTTCGGCGCGGGCGCGCTGGTCGGGGCGCAGCGACTGGCGCGCGCCGATAAGGGTTTCCAGCCGGCTCGGCCGGGACGGATCGTAGTAGATGCCCAGATCGTCGGCGACCAGCGACAGCGGCGCCACCAGTTCGGCGCCCAGCCCGCGGGAGCGCAGGAACCCGTCCTCCAGCCGCGTTGCGCCGGCATGCTCCGGCCCGGCGCGGCCTGCCCAAACCATCCAGGGCCGCTGCGCGGCACGGGCGCGGCCGGGGTCGTCGGTAAAGATCATGCGCCGGGTCTGGCCGAACATCCCTTGCAGCGGAGCGCGTTTCCACATCCGCATGCCGCTGGCGACCCAACCCCGCCGATCCTGGCGCCAGGCGCGGGTCTGCGCCTCGAGGTTGTCCAGCACCGTCTCGAGTTCGCACAGCCGGTCGGTGAACGGGTCGTACCAGGTGGGATGGAGGATCATCGCACCGGCGAAGAGCTGCGCCCGGGTCAGGCGCCGTTGCCGGCGCGGCACCGGGTTTTCGTCCTGCGTCAGGCCCCAGCCGGCATAGAACGGTTGCCCGAACACGCGCGGCCTGTGTCCCGCAAGGATCGCCTCGAAGCCCAGTTGGGACGAGATCGTATAGACCCCCGTGGCGCCCTCCAGCAGGGCCCACGGGCTGACCGGATCACTCAGCAGGCTGACGCGGTCGCTGGCGTCGGTCGCGTCGAAGTAACCGGGCCGGAAGCCGGCGCGGGTTTCCGGATGGGTCTTGACGATTACCCGTGCGCCGGGGTTCTCCTCCTGCGCGAACACCAGCATCTCGAGAAACGCGGCCCTCCCGGCCCCGCTGGCACGGACCGACGCGTCGCCCCGGGTCTGGTCGACGACCAGAACGTAGCCCGGGCGCGGACCGGCGGTATCGGGGTCGGTGGCGCTGTATTTGCTCAGATGCGCCTCACGCATCCGTGCGATGGCATTGCGGGCGCGGTCCAGAAGCGCGGTGTCATCGAGCGGCGCGCCGCTTAGTATCCGTTCGAGGGCAGACGGGGTGGAGGCGTCGAAATGCACGCCCGCGCGGTCCAGAAGCAGCCCGGCCGGCGGTTCGCCCGCGCGGCCCGGATGCAGCGAGCGCAGGAACGCGTCCTCGACGCGCAGGACCGGCACACCGCGCCGCTCCGCCACCGCCAGCCCGCGATGCGCGGTGGCGCTGTCGCCCCAGACCGCCACCGCATCGCCGGGGCCGGGCAGGCCAAGCCGCAGCCGGTAACCCGCGAGCGTCAGAATCCGGCGCACCCGGCGCTGGGTCAGGAAGCCGCCGTTGAAAACGAACAGCCGGGGATTTCCGCCCCCGGCTGCCCGTTCTCCGGAAATCTCGGGCAAGGATCAGCTGCCGGAAAGCGTCGACAGGTTGGCCAGCGGCGTCAGCCCGCCGGTGATCAGCGAGATGGTCTTGGACCACTGCGCATAGGGTGCCTCGGTCACGTATAGCGTGTCGTCGTCGCGGATCACGAAGTCGCGGGCCATGAACATGCCGTTGGGTTCGGTCAGGTTCAGCACGTAGACCATCCGCTGCGCGCCCTGAAGATCGTCGCGGCCCAGAACCTGGCCGGCGATTTCGGCCGGTTCGTTGCGGAACACGAAGACCCCGGTGGGATCGGAGGAGAGCGACAGCAACCCGCCGACCTGGGCGATGGCCTCGAGAGCCGACAGATCCTGCGTCTCGAACGGCACGCGGGCCTGCTGGCTGGTCGAGCCGAGCGCGGTGAAGGCACGGGTGTCTTCCTCGACAAGGATGCGGTCGCCCCCGCGCAGCGCGATATCGAGCTGCGGGTTGTCGTAGAGATCCTGGAACCAGACGCGGCCCTGCTGATCGCCGCGGATCACGACGATCTGGGCGATCTCGGGGCGGATGGTGATGCCGCCGGCCTGGGCCAGCATGGTCGAAAGCGTGCGCGTCGGCCGCTCGATCGGGTAGACACCCTGCCCACCGACGGCCCCGATCAGCGACACGGTAGATCCGTCGCCGGCCAGCCGGCGGACCTGCACCTGCGGGTCGGGTGTCTGGTCTTCCAGCTTGCGGGTGATCAGTTCGCGCAACTGGTCGGGCGTGTTGCCGCTGGCGCGCAGGCGTCCGGCATAGGGCACGAAGATGAACCCGGCGCTGTCCACCTGCACTTCTTCCAGCACGGTCGAGTGCCCCGTTTCGCCGGCCAGGAGGCCGTCATCGACGTTTTCCCAGACCGTCAGGCCCAGCATGTCGCCGGGGCGGATCGTGTCGGATGTCAGCTTGCCCGCGGTCTGGAACGCGCTGGAAAAGCCCAGGGCGGGGACGACCGCGGTGGCGCGGGTGACGCGGTCGTTGACCGCGACGATATAGGCATCGCCCTGTTTCTGAACCGATCCGGCGAAGATTTCGCGCTTGTTGGGGCCGACTCTGGGCAAACCGCACGACGCCGCCAGACCAAGAGCGGCCAGAAGCGCGATGGGCCTCGCCCACCGGTAGGAATCGGGTTTCACTGCTCGGTCTCCTCGACCTTGATTATTGTTCTGCCTCGGGTCTTTTTTCGGCAACCTATCGGAATCGGGAAACAAAATCCAGTGCCGCGAATCGGGCAGGTCAGGTCACGGCGCGCAACTGTTGCCGTGGTGCCGCTGTGCCGGATTTCAGCGCCTCGTAGGGGTCTTGGGGCGACAGCAACATGTCTGTCACATGGCGCAGCAGCTGGCGGCGGCCGTGACGCGAATAGAAGCCGCCAGGCACCTGGCTGGTTTCCAGCAGGAAACGGCGGAAATCCTTGTAGGCGCGGTTGTCGGGGCGGGTGGCGCAGGTGAAGAAATCGCTCAACGACTGGCCCGAGACGAATTCGGGCTTGGCATAGACGGCACGTCCGAACACCCTGAGCGGGATGCCGCGCCACAGCACCTGCTGGCCAGCGGTTGAATTCACGGTGACGGCGCTGCGGGCGTCGCCCAGAAGCTGCGCCAGCTTGCCGCCGCGCACGTAGTGTACCCGTCCCTCCAACCCGTGCAGGCGCGACAGCCGCGCCACCTCGGTACGGATCGGCGCGCGGCCATCTTCCAGCGGGTGCGCCTTGACGACGAGGTGATGATGGGACGGCGCGCCTTGGGCAAACCCTTCGAAGATCACCGCCAGGAATTCGGTCATCGAGGCGAAGGGTGAATGCATCCTGAAGTTGCTGTCATGTTCCAGTTGCAACAGCGCCAGGTGATAGGGAAAGCCGCCCGACCGGATGCGCCAGGTGGCGGCGCGCCGTGTAATCCCGTGCGCCGGCATCAGCAGCAGGCGCTTGACGTATAGCCGGAATTCGCGGGTCACGGTCAGGTCGCGGTGGGGCCGGAAGTTGCGGTAGGTGCGGTTGGCGAACATGACGAACCAGTGATACAGCGCGCCATAGAACATGTGCTGGCGCATGTCGCCCCAATGCGCCGGCGGCAGCGGTGCCTCGAGATCCGACAGCGCCAGGGCCGCCCGCATTTCGGAAATGGACATTTCCATAAGGCGCGAGTTGGCGTTCGATCCGTCGCGCTCGTAGGTGACCCAGTAGGGCCGCATGTAGCCTTCCTCGAAGACGTGCACGGTCAGTCCGCGGTGCTGGGCGGCAGTCACGGCGGCGGCATGTATCGGGCGGGTGTCGCCATAAAGGACGATGTCGGTGACGCCTTTGTCATCCAGAAGCGATATCAGCGTCGCGGTCCAGTCCTCGGGCTGGCCCTGGTAGGGGATATAGCTGGCGCGGTGCGGCCAGAAGGCGCGGTCGCCGGCGTTGAAGCCGACCCGCCAGACCGTCGCGCCCGCGGCGCGCAGCATCCGGCCGAGGCCATGAAAGAACGGGCCGTGCGGACCCTGAAGAAACAGGAACACCCGGTCCGGTTGGGCGGTTGAAGTCATGTCCACACCGTTTCGCCACATTGGCATGGCCCGCACCCTAACCGTTCCAGTTGGCGGAACTATGGCCCTGGCAAGGCGTCCGTGCAAGTGCGGGGCTTGCCCGCGCGCAGCGGCGCGGGTAGGTCACGGTGCACTGGGATAGCGAACCGGAGGCGGCATGTTCACAGGCATCATTACCGATATCGGCACCGTGACGGCGATCGAACGCGATGGCGACACGCGGGCGCGTATCGCGACCGGCTATGATACCGGCCGAATCGAGATTGGCGCCTCGATCGCCAGCGACGGGGTGTGCCTGACGGTGGTCGCGCTGGGTTCGGACTGGTACGAGGTTCAGTTCAGCGCCGAAACCCTGTCGAAAACCAATCTCGGCCGCTGGCAGCCCGGAACCTGCATCAATCTGGAACGCGCGCTTCGGGTCGGCGACGAACTGGGCGGCCATATCGTGTCGGGCCATGTCGATGGCGTGGCCGAACTGATCCGGCGGACGCCGGAAGGCGCCAGTACCCGCATCACCCTGCGCGCCCCCGCCGAACTGGCGCGGTTTATCGCGCCCAAGGGGTCTGTGGCGCTGAACGGGGTGTCGCTGACCGTGAACGAGGTGGCGGGGCGCGAATTCGGCATCAACCTGATTCCGCACACGCTTGAGGTGACGACCTGGGGCGATGCCGCCGTGGGCGATACGGTCAACCTCGAGATCGACACGCTGGCGCGCTATGTGGCGCGGCTGACCGAGGCGGATTGACCCGCGCTGGGCGGGCTCTGCCGGCTGTCCCGGCCGCGGCCGGTGGCCTTGCCCCTCGCCACCGGGTCAGGGAAACCGTGCGGCAAGCCGCTTGGCAATCCACCAGAAAGCCAGCGCCAGAGCCGCGCCCAAATAGCCGTCGACGGCGTAGTGCCAGGCCAGATGCACCGATGCGATCATGATCAATGCCGCGAATCCGGTCAGAATCCAGCCCAGCCAGCGCGCATAGGTGAACCCGAATACAGCCATGAGAACGGCATTCGCGACATGCATGCTGGGCATTGCCGATATGCCGCGGATCGGGCCGTCGGCAAGGTAGTTGCCGATCAGCATTTCCTGAATTCCCAGCGACCAGACCGGGCTTGTTTCGTTCAGTGCCTTGAGGCCGTCCATCTGCGCCACGTAGGTATCGCCGAAACCGAGGATCTGGTTATAGACCGGCCCGGCCGACGAGAACACCGTCGCCAGGACATTGCCGCCGATGATCCAGGTCAGGACGAAGGCCAAAAGGAACGTCATGCGCCGCAGCGGGTCGCGGCGGTCGAAGGTGGCGATAAATACCATCATGTAAAGCATGAAGAACCATAGGTGGTAGGCGACGTTGAGCGCGGTGGTCAGGACGGTATTGCCGAACACCGGCCAAAGCAGCCGCCATGGGTCGATACCGCCGTGCAGGAAGCGGTCGAGCGCGGCAAAGGCGGGGTCCCAGGAAAACGGGTTCAGGACAGGCACCATGTCCTTGAGATAGGCGAAGGTCGCGGCCATGATCGTGACGGTCACGAACACGATCAAGCCATCGGCCATCATTTCGGTGTTGCGAAGGCAGCGTTTCAGATCGCCCGCCAGCCACAAGGTGAGGCGTCTGGGTTTTGCAACGAACAGGCCATAGCCGGTCCGCCACAACAGAAAGTTGCAGCCGAACACGACCACCAGCGTTTTGAAAACGCCCAGAAGAATGGGCACGACCCCGGTTTCAAAGCTGCGTTCGTTCATCGTGCTGACGGCGATGCCGCCTGCCAGATGCAGGAGCACCACGCAGATCAGTACGCGGTGGCGCAGCAACGCCGCTTCCAACCGGGTCGGGCAGGAACCCGCGCGGGCCGCCGCCGTGCCGGTCGCCGCCGCGCGGGCCGTGGTCGCTTCGATGTGCATGCTCATGCCCGGGGCCTTCCGTGGGTCGCGTCCGTTCGCGCCGCGCAGGGCCGCGGCGGGGCCAATTCCGGCCAAACTGCCTGCCCAGGGTGGCCGGTCTTGGGCGAGAGTACGGAAATTCCGGGGCAGGCCCGCGCGGTTGCCGTCAGAGCGGGCGGCGTCTGCTCTGGAAATCGCCGCCGGTGTGGTCTATCTGCGGCGCAGCAGTCCTGAAAGGCGCCCCCATGAGCTTTGAGAACCCCGGCCCGGTCGAGACCAGCCTGCGCGACGCGATCAGCCCGATAGAGGCGATCATCGACGATGCCCGCCAGGGCCGCATGTACATCCTCGTCGATCACGAGGATCGCGAGAACGAGGGCGATCTGTGCATCGCCGCCGAATTCGCCGATGCCGCCGCGATCAACTTCATGGCCACGCACGGGCGCGGGCTGATCTGCCTGCCGATGACGGCCGAGCGTATCGACCGGCTGGGCCTGCCCATGATGGCGGTCAACAACTCGTCGCGCCACGAGACCGCGTTTACCGTGTCGATCGAGGCGCGCGAAGGCGTTTCCACCGGCATTTCCGCGCATGACCGGGCGCTGACGGTGATGACCGCGATCAACGAACAGAACACCATGGCGCATCTGGCCACGCCGGGGCATGTATTTCCTTTGCGTGCCCGGCGAGGCGGCGTTCTGACGCGGGCCGGCCATACGGAGGCCGCGGTCGATATCGCACGGCTGGCCGGGCTGAAACCGGCCGGCGTGATCTGCGAGATCATGAAACCGGACGGTCACATGGCGCGGCTGCCCGACCTGGTGGAATTTGCCAGGGAACACGGGCTGAAGATCGGCACGATCTCCGACCTGATCGCCTACCGCTCGCTCAACGACAACATGGTGGTCGAAACCTCGCGTGAAACGGTGATGTCCGAGTTTGGCGGCGCGTGGGAGATGCGCATTTTCACCGACCAGATTCACGGCATCGAACATGTGGCGCTTATCAAGGGAGACATCTCCAGGCCCGAGCCGGTGTTGTGCCGTACACACGCGCTGCACGAGGCATCCGACGTGCTGGGGCTTGGCCCCAACTCGGCCCGCGAACTGCCCCGCGCGATGGAACTGATCGCCCAGGAGGGGCGCGGCGTGGTCTGCCTGTTCCGCGAGCCGCGACATTCGCTATATGCCGACGAGGACGAGGCGCCGCGCACCATCAAGCGCACCGGGCTGGGAGCGCAGATCCTGTCCAATCTCGGCCTGCGCGAACTGGTGTTGCTGACCGACAACCCGCAGACCCGCTATCTCGGGCTTGACGCCTACAACCTGTTCATCGTCGGCACGCGGCCGATCCTGTCGGAGGGCTGAGACATGGCCGGAAGCGAAACCCACTACACCCTGGCGCGCCCGTCCTTTGACAAGCCGGTCAAGCTGCTGATCGTTGTGGCGCCCTACTACAAGGATATCGCCGACGATCTGGTGGCGGGCGCCAGGGCAGAGCTCGACGCTTGCGGCGCGACCTGCGACCTGGTCGAGGTGCCCGGCGCGCTGGAAGTGCCCACCGCCATCGGCATTGCCGACCGGCGCAGCAATTTCGACGGCTATGTCGCGCTGGGCTGCGTTATCCGGGGCGAGACGACGCATTACGACACCGTCTGCAACGACAGCAGCCGCGCGCTGCAATTGCTGGGGCTTCAGGGCCTGTGCATCGGCAACGGCATCCTGACCGTGGAAAACCGCGCGCAGGCGGTGGTGCGCGCCGATCTGGGCGCCATGAACAAGGGCGGCGGTGCCGCAGCGGCGGCCTTGCATCTGATCGCCCTGACCCGTAGGTGGGGCGGCCAGAGCAAGGGGGTAGGGTTCAGACCGGCCTCGGATAACATCATTCTGGCTGGCGACAGCAACGGACCAGACCGCGCATGAGTACCCCGGATGCGGCCCTGTCGGGCAACATGAAACGCAAGATGAGATCGGCGGCGCGGCTTTATGCCGTGCAGGCGCTGTTCCAGATGGAGCAAAGCGGCCAGACCGCCGGGCAGGTGGCCGATGAGTTCCTGCATCACCGGTTCGGCGCCACCTACGAGGGTGACGAGATGATCGACGGCGACACAACGCTGTTCCGCCGGCTGGTCGAGGATGCGGTGAACCACCAGGCCGCCATCGACCAGATGACCGACCGGGCGCTGGTGGCGAAATGGCCGATCGCGCGTATCGACCCGACCTTGCGCGGCCTGTTCCGGGCCGCCGGGGCCGAGCTGAGCCAGAGCGATACGCCCCCCAGGGTGGTCATCTCGGAATTCGTCGAGATCGCGCGGGCGTTCTTTCCCGAGACACGCGAGCCGAAATTCGTTAACGCGGTGCTGGATCACATGGCACGCGAGGCCAGGCCGCAGGCGTTCTAGGCGCTGCCGCCAGCAGATGCCCTGTTGCCCCGCCGTCGGGCGTGTCGCGTTCGACCCGGCTCGTCCGCCGAGGCGAACGCGCTGTTCCCGCAAACGTTGCTTTGTTCCGCCCGCGGTTCGCGCGGGTTCCCGGTGTTTGGGATTGCACCCCCGTCTGACTAGTTCAGGCAGAGGAACAGATGGCTGGCCTCGTAGGTCTGCTGGTTGACTCGGGTCGAGGCGTATTCCGCCCGCTTCTTGTGGCCCTTGGCGCAAATCCTGTCGGCTTCGGCCTGGGTCTCGGTCTTGACGCTTTCATTGTCGGCAAAGGCCGATGTGACCAGCGTTACGCTGTCCCCGTTATAGTCCGCGATGATGGGATCGGCCGGTATGCCGCAGGCGGATACCGCCAGTACCAGCATGGCGGGGAACAGCTTGGAGCATCTGTGTCTGAAGTTCATTTCTCGCTCGTTCGGTTGCGCTTGATCACGCCGCCATCAGCCGCCCAATAGGTTAACAAAGTCTTAATCGCGCGGAAGAATCGCGGCGGTTTCAGGATGACGCCGGGGAATGCCCGGGGTAGGATCGGCATGAACCGGCCGCTTGCCCGCGTTGCCCCCATTGACAGGACCGCCGCCCGTGCTGCCCGAGGACTTTGCCCGCACCGGATTGCACGTTTGGCGCCGCGACGGTCCGCCGCCGGCCCGGTTTCAGGTGCTTGGCGAACGTTCCAGCGGCACCAACCTCGTCAAACGCCTGTTGGCCCGCAACAGCGGCCTGGCCGCAAGCGAGGCGCTGGGCTGGAAACACGGGTTTCCGCAGGCCATCGCCATTCCAGCCGATCTGGCGGTGATCTGCATGACCCGCAATGCGGCCGACTGGGCGCTGTCGATGCATCGCAGGCCCTGGCACGCCACCCCGCCGATGCAGGCGCTGGCATTTTCCGACTTCATCCGCGCACCCTGGCAAAGCCATATCGACCGGGCGCAGTATTTTCGCGCCGCCCCCGGCGGCGCCATCCGCGGCCAGCCGCTGCAACAGGATCGCGACCCGGTTACGGGCCGGGCGTTTGCGAACATCTTCGCGTTGCGCCGGGCAAAGCTGGCGGGGCTGCTCAGCTATCTGGGCCGTGCCTGCACCGTTGCCATACTGCGGCTCGAGACGGTACAGGCGGACCAGCAAGCCGCGACCGCCCGGTTGTGCGCGGCGCTGGGTGCCGGCCAGGATGGTGCGCCGGTGCGCCCGGTCACGCGCCGGCTCGGATCGAGGTTTGTCGCTTCGGTGAACCCTCGGCCTGCCACACCCGACCGGATCGCCCCGCCCGACATGGCATTCATGCGCGGACAGCTCGATGAGGCATGCGAAGCGCGCCTGGGCTATGTCTACTGAGTGAGGCGCCGGTGAGATTGCCGGCCGCGGCGCCGCCGGACGGCAAACAATCCACAAAACGTTTCGAAATCGTCTATTTCCTGCCAGATTTTGCGCGCAGGCAAGTCATGAGCAGAGAGCCCGTTCAGAGGCTTGTCGATGGAGAAAGACGATGAAGATCGCACGAACGATACTGTCGGTTGGCCTGGGACTGGGCGTTTCCGCATGTGCCGCGGTCGATGTTCCGACGCGAAACGCACCCTACGAGCATCTGCCGACATCGGCCGTTGCCGCCCCCGCGGGCTATCAGCCGGCCGCCTCGGCGCAAGAGATCCCGGCTGGCGCGGCGCCCCGAAGCGACCGGACCCCGGCCCTTGCCGCCCCCGGCGCGCCGATGCCTTCCGGTCCGATCGCCGCCGGTGCGCCGGTTTCGGTGAATTCCGTTACCGTCCGGGTGCCGCGTTCGCTGAAAGTGTCGGAACGCAACAGCTATCTGCCGCGCGGCGACATCGTCTGGCGTGGCGACCCGATGGGCGACCGGCACGCCCAGGTGCAGAAGATCTTTCAGGATGCGCTGGGGCGTGGCGCGGCCCAATTGCAGGGTCCGGTCAGCGTCGATCTTGACGTGCAGGTCAGGCGGTTTCACGCCCTGACCGAAAAGGCCCGCTATTCTACCGGCGGCGTTCATGCGATCACCTTCGATCTGGCACTCAAGGATCCCGCGAGCGGCGCATTGCTGATGCCGATCCGCACCATCCGCGCCGATCTGAAGGGCTACGGCGGGCAGCAGGCGATCCAGGCCGATGCCCGCGGCGAAACCCAGAAGGTGCGCATAAGTAACCATCTGGCCGAAGTGATTCGCCAGGAACTGACCAGCCCGGAAGGCTACAAGAACGCCAGCCTGGGTTTCATTCAGATGCTGAACAACCTCTGAGCCTTTCTTCCCCCGGGCTTTGAGAGTAAGAGGGCGCCATGACTGCGCCCTCTTTGCTATTGGACCTGCCCACCGTCCGCCTGAAACCCAAAGCCGACGCCCGCGCGATCCGGCACGGTTTTCCCTGGGTCTATGCCAACACGCTCGTCACCGACCGGCGCACCAGGGCGCTGCCGCCCGGCACGCTGGCGGTGCTTGAGGACGAGGGGCGCAGCCCGCTCGGGCTGGTGGCGGTCAATCCCGCAAGCAAGATCATCTGCCGGATGCTGGACCCGGATCCGCGGGCGCGGCCGGACGCGGCCTGGTTCGCGCAGCGTTTGGGACGCGCCCTTGCGCTGCGCCAGCGGCTGTTTGATGCGCCGTTCTACAGGCTGGTCCATGCCGAGGCCGACGGGCTGCCCGGCGTGGTCATTGACCGGTTCGGCGATACCTGCGTGGTTCAGCCCAACGCCGCCTGGGCCGAACGTCACCTGGAGGCACTGACCGACGCGCTGGTCGAGGTCACGGGCGCGCGCAACGTGCTCAAGAACGCAGGCGGGCGGGCGCGGGGGCTGGAAGGGCTCGACGGGGTGTCGGGGGTGCTGCACGGAGCCGCCCCGGCCGCCCCGGTGCCGGTGCCGATGAACGGCGCAACCTACATGGCCGACCTGACGGCAGGCCAGAAGACCGGGCTGTACTTCGATCAGCGCGACAACCACGCCTTCGCCGCGCGGCTGGCGGGGCCGGGCGCCCGGGTGCTGGACGTCTTCGCCCATGTCGGCGGCTTCGCGCTGGCCGCGCTTGCCTCGGGTGCCGGCCAGGCGCTGGCGGTGGACGGATCGGCGGCGGCCCTTGATCTGGCCCGCGACGGGGCCAGGATCGGCGGCATGGCCGAGCGGTTCTCCACGCGGCAGGGCGACGCGTTCGACGTGATGACCGCGCTGGCCGCCGAGGGGGCGCAATTCGACCTGGTGATCTGCGACCCGCCGGCCTTCGCGCCGTCCAGACAGGCGCTTGTTGCGGGCTTGCGCGCCTATGAACGGGTGGCGCGCCTGGCCGCGCCGCTGGTGGCCGAGGGCGGTTTTCTGGGCCTGTGTTCCTGTTCGCACGCCGCCGATCTGTCGCGGTTCCGCGGCGCCTGCACGCGCGGCATCGGACGGGCCGGACGTTCTGCGCAGATCCTCCATACCGGCTTTGCCGGCCCCGATCATCCGGTCCTGCCGCAACTGGCCGAAGGCGGATATCTCAAGGCACTGTTCTTCCGGCTGTGAGAATCGTGCTCGACACCTGCGTGCTGTTTCCGACGGTGATGCGCGCACTGCTGCTGGGGGCCGCCGGTCTTGGGCACTTCACCCCGCTCTGGTCGGCCCGCATCCTCGAGGAATGGGCCCGCGCGGCTATCAGGCTCGGGCCGGAAGGCGAGGCACAGGCGCATGCCGAGATCGCGTTGTTGCGCGCGGCCTGGCCGCAGGCCGAACTGCCGCCGGCGCCGGGGCTCGAGGCCCGCCTGTGGCTGCCCGACCCGGCGGACATTCATGTGCTCGCGGTGGCGGTGGCCGGGTCGGCCGATGTAATCGTGACGCTGAACGCCGCCGACTTCCCGCGCCGCGAACTGGCTGAACAGGGCATACGGCGGCTCGATCCGGACACCCTTCTGCTGGACCTGTGGCGCGGTGATCCGTCCGGCATCGCGGCGGTGGTCGACACCGTGCTGAGCGAAGCCAACCGGCTGTCGGGGTCGCAATGGCAACGGCGCGCGCTGTTGAAGAAAGCCCGGTTGCCGCGACTGGCCAAAGCGGTTTCCAGCTGAGCCAGCAAACCCTCTGGCAGCATCGGTCCGGCAGGAACGGGCCGGCGGCTTCAGCCGCCCGCGCCCCAGCGTGCCTCCAGCCGTTCCAGCGCCGCGATCCGTTCGCGCGTCCTGGGATGGCTCATCAGCCAGGCCGGCGCGACGCCGGCGCGCGAGCGGGTCAGATCGTCCAGCTTGGCGAACATGGATTTCTGCGGCCCGATGCCGATCCCGGCCCGGGTCAGCAGCGCGGCGGCATATTCGTCGGCCTCGTATTCGTCCGAGCGCGACAGACCCGCGGCCAGCATCGTGGCCAGGATGTTGGCGATCCAGGCGCCGAAGAACGGAATGAACCGGCCCAGCATCATCATCAGTGCAGTGCGCAAAGCGTTCTGGCCGGAAAAATCGATCATCCGCCGCCGCGCGTGACCCAGCGCGACATGGCCCAGTTCATGTGCGATGACGCTTGCCAATTCCTCGCCGGTCACCTCGCCGTTCTGGTACTTGCGGTAGAAGCCCCGGGTGATGAAGATGCGCCCGTCGGGTGCGGCCAGTCCGTTCACCGGGTCGATCTCGTGGATGTAGACGGGAACGCGGGCCAGATCCAGCGCCGCCGCCAGCCGGTCCGTCACCGCCTTCAGTGTCGGGTCGGCCAGTTCGGTGGACTTGGCGTCAAGCTCGCGATGCGTGCGCCAGACCGAGAACCGGTACATGACCAGACCATAAAGAACGGCAAGCAGGATCGGGGCGACGCGCAGCATGCTATCCATATGGCCCCGGCCGGGCGGGGCGGCAAGGCCGGGTCGTGACGCATGTCGGGCCGGCTCCGAACGGTCGTGACAAATCCTCATCGAGGAGTTGCGACCGGACTTTCATGAAAGTCTGGTAGGGCGGGGTTTGGCTTATCGTGTCAGATCGCGCATGCCGCGCTCAAGTCCGGAAAGAGTCATCGGCACCATGGCACCGTCGAACAGTTCGCGGATCATGCCGATGGAATGGGTGTGTTCCCAGTATTTCTCGGGCACCGGATTGACCCACAGGTTTGCTGGCCATTGCTCGCGGGCGCGGCTCAGCCAGGTCTGGCCAGCCTCCGCGTTCCAGTGTTCGTTGGCGCCGCCCGGATAGGCGATTTCGTAGGGGCTCATGCTGGCATCGCCGACGAAAATGCACTTGTAGTCCGCCCCGTAGGTGCGCAGAACCTCATGGGTCGGCGTCTGCGCGTCCCAGCGGCGACGGTTGTCGCGCCACACGCCCTCGTAAAGGCAGTTGTGGAAATAGTAATACTCCAGGTGCTTGAACTCGGAGCGGGCGGTGCTGAACAGTTCCTCGACCACCTTGACATGGCTGTCCATCGACCCGCCGACGTCGAGAAACAGCAGCACCTTGACCGCGTTGTGCCGTTCGGGGCGGGTTTTCACGTCGAGATAGCCATGTTCGGCGGTGGCGCGGATGGTTCCGTCGAGATCCAGTTCCTCGACCGCGCCCTCGCGCGCCCAGCGGCGCAGCCGTTTCAATGCCACCTTGATGTTGCGGGTGCCCAGTTCGACGGTGTCGTCGAAATTGCGGAACTCGCGCTTGTCCCAGACCTTGACCGCGCGGCGGTGGCGGCTTTCCTTCTGTCCGATGCGCACGCCTTCGGGGTTGTAGCCATAGGCGCCGAAGGGCGAGGTTCCGGCGGTGCCGATCCACTTGGAGCCGCCCTGGTGCCGGCCTTGCTGTTCCTTGAGACGTTCGCGCAGCGTCTCCATGAGCTTTTCGAACCCGCCCAGCGCCTCTATTTCCTTTTTCTGTTCTTCGCTGAGGTGTTTTTCGGTCATCTTCGCAAGCCAGTCCGCCGGGATGTCGACCGCCTCGAGCACCTGATCCAGCGATATCGCTTCCAGTCCTTCAAAGCTGGCGGCGAAGGCGCGGTCGAACTTGTCGATATTGCGTTCGTCCTTCACCATCGCCGTGCGCGCGAGGTAGTAGAAGGCTTCCACGTCATAGGTGGCCAGCCCCGCAGTCATGCCTTCCAGAAAGGTGAGATATTCGCGCAGGGAAACCGGAACTCCGGATTTGCGCAAGTTTTCGAAGAACGGCAGGAACATGCGCCTAACCTCCCATTCGGGCCAGAAGAACTGTCACGGCGAACCCGATCAGCGCGAACGCGATTCCCGTTGCGGCAGCATATTGCGCCAGATCGGCGGGTTTGCCGCCGCGCCGCCTAGCGTTCAGCGCACCGAGGATGGCGCCCAGCAGCGCCGCCGCGACGATCAGCATGTCACCCTTGTCCGCCCGCCTGTCTGTCGGGGAAGGTCGGCGTCAGTTAGCCGCCAAGCCGCCCCCGGGGATTGAGGGCCGCGATTTCCTGCATCTTGGCCCGGACCGCCCAGTCCGAACCAAAGCCGTAACGCGCCCAGCCCAGGCTGTCCAGCCTGACGGCGCGTGCGCGCTCGGGCTGGCCGGTCAGATCGAGCGCCTCGGCCTGGAGCAGCATCAGCGTTGCCAGCAGGGCCGCGTTCTCGTTGCGCGTGGCGGCATCGAGGCTGGGGCCGATCTGGCGCAGCGCCGTTGCGCCGTCGCCCAACGAGATCGCGTAGGCGGCGGTCTGGGTGGTCAGATAGGCACGGTGCAGATCGGTGCCCGGTGTCCGGGCCAGATAGTGCAGCGCATTGCCGTAATATTGCTGCGCCACCGCAGGATCATAGGCCTGGGTCATCCGTCCCAGCATGTAATAGCTGAAGGCACGGCGCTGATCGGCCCAGCCCATCTGTTCGGCCGTGCGTGCCGCCGCGCTGGCGGCGGCGCGCCTCGCATCCGGGCTGGTGCCGGGGCCAAGGGCGGTCTGTACCGCGTCGATCCAGACCCGCGGCGTTGCGCTGACGGGGTAGGGATCGACAAGGTTGCCGCGCGGATTGAGCCGCGCCAGAATTGCCGGAAGGCGGGCGGCAACCTGCGCCTCGCTCATGCCGCTGTGCAGTTCCGGGGCATAGGCGGTGCGCAGGATCAGCATGTCGAACCCGGTCAGCACGGTATGCACGTTGTCGTCGTTGAACACCGAATCCGGCAGCCTGTAGAGATCGTTGAGCGGTCCCAGCGCCTGGGCCAGTTCCTCGTGCAGGCAGTCGCGGATCTCCTGCGGGCTGGAATCGAACGGTACGAACACGCCCAGCCGGGTGCGGGTGGTCAGGTCGGCCCAGCTTGTCTTGGGCTTGCGCCGGTCGCGGCGGAACTCGGCCAGGCTCGAGACGTTGGGCACCACGAAACAGGCGGCATCGGGCAGGGCGCGACGAATGTCGGCGCGGCTGACCGCTTCGATGGTAATGCTGGCCGGGCCGCTGGCGGTGCGGCTGATGTCGATGCCGGCCTCGTTGCGCAGCCGGGCGATCAGGCGGTGCAGGTCGGGTTCCAGGCTGGGCGGCGGGCTGCCTGTCACGCGCACGGTGATCGGACCTTCGAAGCGGGTGAACACGGACAGTTTGCGCCCGCTCTCCAGTTCGAAATGCAGCGACAGGAAGTCGGCGCCGATATTGCCGTTCGAACGCAGCGGCGCATCCGGGCGCGGGGCGGTGAACACTTTCATCGGCGGCAGCGTGCTGTCCGAAATCTGCGCGGCGCGGGTCGGCGTATCCTGCATCGGGGCGGTGGTGCAGCCGCCGAGAAACAGGGCGCCGACGATGAGGCAGGAACGGATCATGGGCGCGAATACCGGATGAAGGGCGTCACCTTGCCAATACGGTCGTAAAGGCGGCGCGCGGTTTCGTTGAAATCCTGCGTCAGCCAGTAGACGGCCGGGGTGCCGTTGGCGTCGGCCGCGGCATAGACCGCCTCGATCAGGGCGCGGCCGATGCCGCTGCCGCGCACGTCCGGGCGGGCATAGAGGTCTTGCAGATAGCAGACATCCTCGATCTTCCAGGCGTGGCGGTGGAACAGGTAGTGGCTCAGCCCGACAAGCCGCCCGTCGCGTTCGGCCACCAGGCAGTTGAAATCCCGGCTGTCCTCGCCCAGCAGGCGGGCGAACGTGCTGTCATAGACCGCCTCCGGCACCTCGGTTTCATAGAAATCCAGATAACCCGTCCAAAGCTCGGCCCATTCCGGCCGGTCGCTGGCGCGCAGCGGCCGGATGACCAGCGAACCGGCTGCGGAACGGGGTGCGGAACTGGCTGCGGAACTGGCTGCGGGCATGGCACTCACATTGGCAGAGGGCGGCGGACCGCTCAACATCTTTGCAGGGTTAGCAGGTTTCGTGGCGTGGTGCCGCAATTTTCTGGGCACAATGCCGGGACAGGCGCGTTATTCCGGCCCATGGGCGAATGATCACCCCGGCGACCACGCCACCTGGCGGGGGGGCTGGGTGCGGGCGCGCGATCAGCGCCGCCCGCGTGCCATGAAGGCCAGCCGTTCGAACAGATGCACGTCCTGTTCGTTCTTCAGCAGCGCGCCATGCAGCTTGGGCAGGGCGCTGGCGCCGTCCCGCTTGAGATCTTCGGCCGACAGGTCTTCGGCCAGTAGCAGCTTCAGCCAGTCCAGCACTTCCGAGGTCGAGGGTTTCTTCTTCAGCCCCGGCGTTTCGCGCATCTCGTAGAACTGGGTCAGCGCGGTGGTCAGAAGCGATTCCTTGATGCCGGGGTGATGCACATCCACGATCTTGCGCATCGTGGCCTCGTCGGGAAAGCGGATATAGTGGAAGAAACAGCGCCGCAGAAACGCGTCGGGAAGTTCTTTTTCGTTGTTCGAGGTGATGATGACGATCGGGCGATGGCGCGCTGCGATGGTTTCGCCGGTCTCGTAGACGAAAAACTCCATCTTGTCCAATTCCTGCAACAGGTCGTTGGGGAACTCGATGTCGGCCTTGTCGATCTCATCGATCAGCAGCACCACCTTTTCATCGGATTCGAAAGCCTGCCACAGCTTGCCCTTGCGGATGTAGTTGCGCACGTCATGCACCTTCTCCTCGCCCAACTGGCTGTCGCGCAGACGGCTTACCGCATCGTATTCGTACAGCCCCTGGTGCGCGCGGGTGGTGGACTTGACGTTCCATTCGATCATCGCCAGACCAAGCGCGTCGGCTACCTGCCGGGCCAGTTCGGTCTTGCCTGTTCCGGGTTCGCCCTTGACCAGCAGGGGGCGCTCAAGCGTGACCGCCGCGTTGACCGCGATGGTCAGGTCGTCCGTTGCGACATATTCCTTGGTGCCCTGAAATTTCATGCTTTTCCAAACCTCTGTTGTTTCGCGCCCGTGTATGTGCTTTCGCCGCGCTTTTAGCCGAATTCGGGCAGCATTGTGTAGTGACAATCTGGGAGGTGTCGGATAAACGCAGCGGCAGAAGGGACGCGAGAAGTCTAGGACTGAGTTTATGACCGACGTTCGTTCCGAAACCAGAGGGACACACATGAAGCAGGCAGCATTTCTCCCCGACGACTACAGGCCGGCCGAGGATGAGCCTTTCATGAACGAGCGCCAGCTCGAGTATTTTCGTCGAAAGCTGCAAATCTGGAGGCAGGAACTGCTGGAGGGCAGCCGCGACACGATCGAGGGTTTGCAGGGCAGCACCCGCAACATTCCCGACGTGGCCGACCGCGCCAGCGAGGAAACCGACCGCGCGCTTGAACTTCGCACCCGTGACCGGCAGCGCAAGCTGGTGGCCAAGATCGACGCGGCGCTGCGGCGCATCGAGGAGGGCGAATACGGCTATTGCGAAGTGACCGGAGAGCCGATCTCGCTCAAGCGGCTGGACGCGCGCCCGATCGCCACCATGAGCCTTGAGGCCCAGGAACGCCACGAGCGCCGCGAGAAGGTGCACCGCGACGACTGAACCGGGCGCGAAACCGGCCACGGGTTGTGGCAGAACTGCAAGGCGCCGGGGTCTATCGCCCCGGCGTTTTTGCGTTACAACAGGGGCCATGAGACTTAACGGGCGAAAGATCACCGTCATCGGGGCGGGTATCGGCGGGCTCGCCGCTGCGCTGTGCCTTCAGGCGCGCGGTGCCGAAGTGACCGTGCTGGAACAGGCCGATGCGATTTCCGAGGTCGGCGCCGGTCTGCAGATCAGCCCCAACGGCGTTGCCGTGCTGCGGGCGCTCGGGCTTGAGGAGGGGCTGGCGCGCAACGCGGTCCGGGCGCGGGCAGTGGTGCTGCGAGATCACGCGCGGCCGGGCGCGTTGGTGCGGCTCGATCTCGCGCGATACGCGCCCGACATGGCCTATTACTTCGTGCACCGGTCCGACCTGATCGACCTGCTGGCGGCGGCGGCGCGGGGCGCCGGGGTTCATGTTCGGTTGTTGCAGAAGGTCGATCAGGTCGATCCCGGCCCCGAACCGGTGCTGCATCTGGCCAGCGGGGCGCAGCTTCACCCCGGTCTGGTGATCGGCGCCGACGGGCTGCATTCGCGCGCGCGCGTGGCGCTGAACGGGGCGGATGCGCCGTTTTTCACCGGGCAGGTGGCATGGCGCGCCGTGGTCGCCAACGATGCCGGGCTGAGCCCCGAAGCGCAGGTATTCATGGGGCCGGGGCGGCATTTGGTCTGCTATCCGCTGCGCGGCGCAAGCACGGTCAACATCGTGGCGGTGCAGGAACGCGCCGGCTGGGCCGAAGAAGGCTGGCACCATGGCGACGACCCGGACAATCTGCGCGCGGCGTTTTCCGGGTTCACCGGCACCGCCGCGGCGCTGCTGGAGCAGGTCGAGAGCGTCCGACTCTGGGGGTTGTTCCGTCATCCGGTGGCGGTGCGGTGGCATGGCGGGCGCGTGGCGCTGCTGGGCGACGCGGCGCATCCCACATTGCCGTTCATGGCCCAGGGCGCGAACATGGCGCTGGAAGATGCCTGGGTTCTGGCCGATTGTCTGGCAGGTGCGCCAACGCCCGAGGACGGCCTTTCAAGGTACCAGGCGCGGCGGCGCAACCGGGCGGCACGCGTGATCGCCGCCGCCAACGGCAATGCCTGGAAATACCACCTGCGGATGCCGGTCCTGCGCGCGTCCGCGCATCTGGGGTTGCGGCTGGGCGGGGCTGTGATGCCGGGGCGGATGGTGCGCCGGTTCGACTGGATCTACCGCCACGACGTGACCTGCTGAACGGTGACCGTTCAGCCGCCGCGGAAATGCTTGCTCAGCTTCAGCCCCTGGCCCTGGTAGTTCGATGCGATGCCGGCACCATAGAGCTGGGACGGCACCTGCGCCATGCGTTCATAGACCAGCCGTCCGACCACCTGGCCATGTTCCAGCACTAAGGGCGCCTCGTGGCAGCGCACCTCGAGCACCCCGCGTGAACCCGCGCCCCCCGCCGCCGCGTGGCCAAAGCCGGGGTCGAAGAAACCGGCGTAATGCACCCGGAATTCGCCCACCATCGCCAGATAGGGGGCCATTTCGGCGGCGTATTCAGGCGGAATATGCACGGCCTCGCGGCTGACCAGGATGTAGAAGGCGCCGGGATCGAGAATGATCCGGCCCCGCGACGTGCGCACTTCCTCCCAGTATTCGGAGGGATCGTAGTGACCGATCCGGTCCAGGTCGATGACCCCGGTATGGGGCTTGGCACGGTAGCCGACCAGATCGGTTCCGGGCAGACGCAGATCCACCGAAAAGCCCAGCCCGTCGCGAATTACCGCCGGGCCGTCGACCAGGGGCGTGCGCTCGTGCAGCGCGATCAGCGCCGCATCGTCCAGTACCGCCTGGCCACGGCGGAACCGGATCTGGTTCAACCGCATGCCGTGGCGCACCAGTACCGAAAAGCTGCGCGGGCAGATCTCGGCGTAGAGCGGACCCCGGTAGGCTTCGGACACGCGGTCGAACTCGGTGCCGCCATCGGTAACGGTGCGGGTCAGCAGATCGAGCCGCCCGGTCGAGCTTTTGGCGTTGGCCACCGCCGTCATTCCGCGGGGCAGGGCCAGACTCTCCATGAGAGGTACCAGATAGACACAGCCCTTTTCCAGCACCGCGCCGCCGGTCAGGTCGATCCGGTGCATCTCGAACTCGGCCAGCCGCTCGGCAACGCTGCAGCCCTGGCCGGGCAGGAAAGAGGCCCGCACCCGGTAGGCGACAGCGCCCAGACGCAGATCCAGGCTGGCCGGTTGTACCTGCTCGGGCAAAACCGGCAGGTCGGCGGAAATGCCGCCCCCGGCGATCATCGCCTCGATTTGCTGGTTGGGGCATACACCGGTCATGCGGCATCCTTTCGCGCGGGTGCGCCAAGGCCGTCCTTGCCATCGCGACGGCACGGCAGGGCGG
Organism: Jhaorihella sp.; assembly: GCA_047975215.1. Taxonomy (GTDB): domain Bacteria; phylum Pseudomonadota; class Alphaproteobacteria; order Rhodobacterales; family Rhodobacteraceae; genus JAGRMG01. The sequence continues at coordinate 8,723 of JBKEDD010000075.1, read as the reverse complement.
GGCATCGCCGGTGTGAATTGGTCGGGCTAGCAGGACTCGAACCTGCGACCTTCCGTCCCCCAGACGGACGCGCTACCAGGCTGCGCCATAGCCCGACGATGCGGTGTTCATACCGGTTTTCAGGCCGGGGGCAAGGGGGAATCACCGGTTTGGCCTCAGCCCGCCCCGGCGTGCCGGTTGCTGTCCAGCCAGCCGCGCAACCGGGCTGCCAGCGGCGCGATCTCGCGTGCCTGCGTGGCTGTCAGCAGCTCCAGTGCCGCCAGCCGCGACAACGGGCCGGGGGAACATGCGATGCTGTCCTCGGCTGGCGGGTCGGGCGCGTCCACGACGCGCGCCCTGCGCGGCGCCGCGGGTTCGCCGGCGCTTGCCGCCTCGCTTGTCTGCACTTCGCCTGCGGGTGGCGGATTGTCGGGGGCGGGCGACTTCGGGGCGGGCTGCCGGTTCAGGAAGGCTGGCAGCGCGCCGGTTTGCGGCTGCGCTTCGGGCGCGGGGGCGGCGGCCGGTTCTGCGTCCGGGGTGTCATCGGATGCCGCGGGGCCGTCCTGTTCCCGGTCGCGAACGATCGGTTCGGCCGGCGTATCGCCGGGCGTGTTCGCGGGGCGTTCGCCCCGCCCCTGGAACTGGACCACGGTATCGCCCGCGGCCTCCCTGGGGGCGTCGCGCACTTCACCGCCATCGGATTCAACGGTAACGGCATTCATTCCCGGGGCGAGTTCGTCAGTCGGGTGAGAAAGCGAAGAAACATGCGCAACGCCTTGTTCACGCAATATTTTCTGCACGCCTTTAATGGTCAGCCCGTCATCGTGCAGCAGTTTGCGAATACCGCCCAGCAGCAGCATATCACCTGGCCGGTAATAACGCCGCCCGCCCGCCCGCTTGACCGGCTTGACCTGACTGAACTTGCTTTCCCAGAACCTCAGAACATGCGTCGGAATGCCCAGCCATTCGGCGACTTCGCTGATGGTGCGGAAGGCGTCGGGAGATTTGGCCATGCGCGCGGTCCCGCTTACTTCCGATTGCCCGCGGCAACCCGGTCCTTCATGAGATGCGATGGCCGGAAGGTCAGGACGCGGCGCGGCTGGATCGGCACTTCTTCGCCGGTCTTAGGGTTGCGCCCGATGCGTGCCGATTTCTCGCGCACGCTGAAGGTCCCGAAAGACGAGATCTTCACCTGTTCGCCGCGCACCAGCGCGTCGGACATATGCTCAAGGACACTTTCCACAAGCTGCGCGCTTTCGTTGCGCGACAGCCCGACTTCGCGAAACACCGCCTCGCTCAAATCCATCCGTGTCAAGGTCTTGTCGCCCATGCTGTCCCCCTGTTTCTGACGAACAATAGGCGTGCAGCAATTTAGCTGTCAATATCAGCGAATTGCGCGCGTCGGTTCGGGCGGGTTCACGCAGACGCTACCAGCGGATCACGATCGCGCCCCAGGCCAGACCGCCGCCTATTGCCTCGGTCACCAGCAGGTCGCCGCGCTTGATCTGTCCGCGGGCGCGCCCGACCGAAAGCGCCAGCGGGATCGAGGCGGCCGAGGTGTTGCCGTGGTCCTGTACGGTGACGACGACCCTGTCCATGGAGTGCATCATCTTTCTCGCGGTGCCCTGGATGATGCGGATATTGGCCTGATGCGGCACGATCCAGTCCACGTCGTCGTCATCCAGCCCGGCCCGGGCCAGCGCGGTTTCGGCGGTGGCGGCCAGCTTTTCGATGGCGTGGCGGAACACCTGGTTGCCCTGCATCCGCAAGTGGCCGGTTGTCTGTGTCGATACGCCGCCATCGACGAAAAGCAGATCGCGGTGCCGCCCGTCCGAATTCAGATCCACCGCGAGTATGCCACGGTCCTGCGGGGTGCCCGCGCCTTCCTCGGCTTCCAGGATCAACGCACCGGCGCCATCACCAAACAGCACACAGGTTGCGCGGTCGTCCCAGTCGAGGATGCGCGAGAACGTCTCGGCGCCGATCACCATGATACGCCGGGCCTGGCCCGACAGGATCATCGCGTTGGCGGTGCTCAGGGCATAGATGAACCCGGCGCATACCGCCTGAACGTCGAACGCGAAACCCCGCGTCATGCCCAGTGCCGCCTGCACCATTGTCGCGGCCGACGGGAATGTCAGGTCGGGTGTTGAGGTGGCCAGCACGATCGCGTCGATATCGTCCGGTTCCAGCCCGGCATCGTCGAGTGCCGCGCGCGCTGCATGGGTGGCCAGATCCGAGGTGGTTTCGCCCTCGGCGGCGAAATGGCGCCGCTCGATTCCCGAACGCGAGCGGATCCATTCATCCGACGTGTCCAGCCGGTCTTCGAACCAGGCGTTTTCCACCACCCGTTCAGGCAGATAGTGGCCGATTCCCTTGACTACCGCGCGTGTACTCATGCGTCATGCCTGTTCTTGCGTAGATTCGCCGCCCGCTGCGGCCTGCTCGATACCGGCGCCGGGTTGTCCAAGATCCGCGGTCGTGGCGATGCGGGCGGCAAGACGTTCGGCGAATCCCGATACCGCGAGGTTATAGGCCAGCTTGACGGCGGCTGCCACGCCGGTTGCGTCGGCGCTGCCATGAGACTTGACCACCGTGCCATTCAGGCCCAGAAACACGCCGCCATTGACGCGGCGCGGGTCGATATGTTCGCGCAGCCGGTTCAAGGCGCCGGTCGCCAGCACCGACCCCAGGCGCGACAGCAGTGAATGGCGAAACGATTCGCGCAGCCGCGATGCAATCATACTGGCGGTGCCCTCGCCGGTCTTGATCGCCACGTTGCCGGTGAAACCGTCGGTCACGATCACGTCGGCCGTGTTGCCGGGAATATCGCTGCCCTCGACGAAACCGACGAATTCGAAACTCGCGGCCTCCGCGACCTGCGAAATCAGCCCGTGTGCCTCTTTCAGCTCGGCACGGCCCTTGTGTTCCTCGGTGCCGACATTCAGCAGCCCGACGCGCGGGCGCTCCACGTTCAGGCCGTTGCGGGTGTACGAGGCGCCCATCAAAGCGTATTGCAGCAGATCGCGGGCGTCGGCGCGCACGTCGGCGCCGACGTCGAGCATGACGTTGAACCGCTGCCGTGCCCGGGACGGAAACAGGATCGCGATGGCCGGACGGTTCACGCCGGGCAGACGGCGCAGCCGCAGCGTCGAAAGCGCCATGAGCGCGCCGGTATTGCCGCAGGACACGGCACCGGCCGCCTCGCCCTCGCGCACCGATTCCAGCGCCGACCACATCGAGGTGCCCTTGCCGTTGCGCGCCACATGGCTGGGTTTGTCCTGCATCGTCACGACATCGGGCGCATCGCGGAAGTCTACCCGGCCCGTCAGTTCGCGGCGGCGCTCGACGAGGGCGCGAAGCTGCGCTTCGGGGCCGTGCAGGATCAGGCCGACATCCGGGTTTTCGGCGGCGAACACAGCAAGGCCGGCCACCACGACCGCGGGGCCGGCGTCTCCGCCCATGGCGTCAACCGAGATGACGATACGCCCGGTTTGTGCGCGGGGATGATCGGACCGGGCCGTCATGCAATTCGGGCGTGGCTCAGGCCGCGTCTTCGTCCAGGTCGATCTCGTCGGTCATGACGACGATTTCCTTGTCGGCATAGTGGCCGCATGACGGGCAGACGTGGTGAGGCCGCTTGAGTTCGCCGCATTCGGGGCACTCGTTGGGGTTAGCCGCGACCAGCGCATCGTGCGCGCGGCGGTTGTTGCGGCGCGATTTCGAAACTTTGTTCTGTTGGACAGCCATGTCTCAACCTTCTTCCGATATGGGGCCGGGCGATCCCGGCGGCCCGTGTTGCATTGTCCGTCTCAGGGTCCGATTCAGGCGGCGTGACGAGCGTTTAGGCCGCGTCCTGCCCGATGTCCAACCTTTAATTCGGATGAGCGCGCGAAAATACCTTGAATTGCGCCACGTTCAAGGGGCAAAATCCGTGCCCGCGCAAGGCCCCCGGCCCAACGGCACACCTTTGCCGTCGGGGGGGGCGCTCAGTCCTTCCGCTTGTCGCGCAACGTGTCGCGCAACCCGGCGAGGCCGGCGAAGGGCCGTGCGTCCTCGTCGCGCATTGGCGCCTGTCCCGGCCTGGTGAACACCGCCTCGCCCGGTTCCGCCCCGTCCTTGCGCGGATATAGCGGCAGCGCCAGCGAAAGCGCCTCGGCCATCACCGCGCCCAGGTCGATGACCCGGCCCAGCGGTTCGATCCGGTCGTCGTCGGGCATCTCGGCCTCGCTCTCCCCCGGGTCGGTGAAATCAGCGAGGTAGAGACGCGACACATCGGTTTCGATCCGCGTCGTCACCGGATCGAGCGTGACGACGCAGGGCTGCACCACGGTAGCGCCCAGCCGGCCCGTCAACTCCCAGTCATGCCGCCCCCGCGCCGCGACCTGGCCGTAAAAGCGCAGCTTGCGCAGATCGCCAATGCCAAGCCCGCCGGCCAGCGCCTTCAACGCCTCGGGATCGGGCCGCAGGTCGAACCCGGTCGGTGCGTTCTGCGACAGATCGGCAACGCGAAGGACGGTCTGGTCGGTCATGATGTGGCTTTCGTTTCTTGAACCGGCGGCGCAGTTTATGTAATCGGGATAAAAGGCATGCAATGCCGGGGCAAGGGGGCAGTACGCCATGATGGCATCGGTATCCAGGCTGGCGCGGCCGATCCGCGTAGCGATCGTCGGGGCCGCGGTGGCATCGCTGGCGGCTTGCGCGTCGGTCTACCGCGATCACGGCTATGTGCCCACCGATGCCGAACTTGCCGAAATCAAGGTCGGCGTCGACACCCGCGACAGCGTCACCGAAGCCGTCGGCCCGCCTTCGGCCGGCGGGGTGCTGGATAACAGCGGCTATTACTATGTGAGTTCGCGAATCCGCCATTACGGGGCGCGTCAGCCGCAGGTGGTTTCGCGCGAACTGGTGGCGGTCAGCTTTGACCAGCGCGGGGTGGTGCGCAACATCGAACGCTATGGTCTGGAGAACGGGCAGGTGATCACGATCAGCCGCCGCGTCACCAGTTCCAGCGTCGAGGACAAGACCTTCCTGCGTCAGCTTCTGGGCAATCTCGGCCGGTTCAACCCGGGCTCCGTTCTGGACTAGGCCATGCGCCAGGGCGTGTTCCCGCTGACGCTGGGCCGCTATTGCGCGCGGCTGGCGGCGGGCGCGGCCGATCTGGCCGAGGCGCAGGCGCTGCGGGCGCTGGCCTTTGCCACCACGGACCCAGACCGCGACCGGTTCGACGATCTCTGCCAGCATGTGCTGGTGCGCGAACGGGCCGGAGGGTCGCTGGTGTGCTGTTTCCGCCTGCTCATGCTGGCAGACGGGGGCGGGATCGGACGCAGCTATTCGGCGCAGTTCTACGACCTCTCTGCGCTTGGGCGCTATTCGGGCAGCATGGCCGAGCTGGGGCGGTTCTGCGTCCGCCCAGGCCACGGCGACCCCGACATACTGCGCCTGGCATGGGCCTCGTTGACCGCCTGCGTCGATGCCGGACGCGTGGCGATGCTGTTTGGCTGTTCGTCCTTTGCCGGAACCTCGCCCGAACCCTATCTGGACAGTTTCGCGCTGCTGGCCGCGCGCCATCTGGCGCCCGACCGCTGGCGCCCTCGGGTGCGGGCCGACGACGTGTTCAACTTTGCCGAACAGCCCCGCCGCGACCCCGACATGCGCCGCGCCATGCTGTGGATGCCGCCGCTGTTGCGCAGCTATCTGGCCGTGGGCGGCTGGGTCAGCGACCATGCGGTCGTCGACCGGCACCTGAACACGCTGCATGTCTTCACCGGGCTTGAAACCGCCGCGATCCCCGCCCTGCGCCAGCGCCGCCTGCGGGCCGTGGCATGTGCGGGCGGGGCGATTCCGGCGACATCCGAAGCGCCGCCTGGCGATGCAATTCGCGGCCTCTGCGAAGACGGGCGTTGACCCCGGGCCGGGGCCGCGATAGCCCGCCGGCATGGCCCGCGTTCCCTTGCTGCAACTGTCCGGCATCTCGCTCTCTTTCGGGGGCGAGCCGCTGTTTTCCGGGCTCGATCTGGTGGTGCAGCCAGGCGACCGGGTGGCGCTGGTCGGGCGCAACGGATCGGGCAAATCGACGCTGATGAAGGTCATGGCCGGGCTGGTCGAACCCGACGCCGGCGTCGTGAGCGTGCCGCCGGGAAGCTCGGTCGGATACATGGAGCAGGACCCCGGGATGGACCGCTTTGAAACCTTGGGCGCGTTCGCCTCCGATGGCCTGGCCCCGGGCGAGATGTACCGGGTGGAGCGGGCGGCGGAGGGGCTGGATTTCGACCCCGGCCAGCCGGTTGCGTCCGCCTCGGGCGGAGAGCGGCGGCGCGCCGCGCTGGCGCGGCTGATGGCCGAGGCGCCGGACCTGATGCTTCTGGACGAGCCGACCAACCACCTCGATATCGCAGCGATAGGCTGGCTGGAGCGCGAGTTGAAGGCGACGCGCGCTGCCTTTGTCATGATCTCGCACGACCGCGCGTTCCTGCGTGAGCTGACGCGCGCAACACTTTGGATAGACAGGGGAAAGATACTGCGCCAGGAGAAGGGGTTCAGCGCGTTCGAAGCCTGGCGCGATGCCGTCTGGGCCGAAGAGGACACGGCCCGGCACAAGCTGGACCGGGCCATCAGGGCCGAAAGCCGCTGGGCCGTAGAGGGGATCAGCGCCCGGCGCCGGCGCAACATGGGCCGGGTACGGCGCTTGCAGGACATGCGCGCCGAGCGGGCGGCGCAGATCCGGCGCCAGGGCAGCGCGGCCATGGCGCTCGATTCCGGCCCGAAATCGGGCCGCAAGGTGATCGAGGCAACCGGAATATCAAAGGCTTATGGCGACAGGATCATCCTGCGCGATCTGTCCCTGACGGTGATGCGCGGCGATCGGGTGGCATTTGTCGGGCCCAACGGCGTCGGCAAGACGACGCTGTTGAAGATGCTCCTGGGCGAGGTGGCGCCGGACCGCGGCCGCGTGCAGTTGGGTACCAACCTGGAGGTGGCGGTGTTCGATCAGGCGCGCGCACAACTGGACCCGGACGCGACCCTTTGGGACAGTCTGACCAACGATCCCGGGATGCGGGTTTCGGGCCGCTCCGATCAGGTGATGGTGCGCGGCCAGCCGCGCCACGTGGTCGGATATCTCAAGGATTTCCTGTTCGACGATGCCCAGGCACGCGCGCCGGTACGCTCGCTGTCGGGGGGCGAAAGGGCGCGGCTCTTGCTGGCCCGGCTGATGGCCAGGCCATCCAACCTGCTGGTACTGGACGAACCGACCAACGATCTGGACGTGGAAACGCTGGATCTGTTGCAGGAGCTTCTGGACGAGTATGACGGCACCGTGCTGCTGGTCAGCCACGACCGCGATTTCCTTGACCGGGTAGCGACGGTTACGGTGGCGATGGAAGGCGATGGCCGTGCCGCCATCTACGCCGGCGGCTGGAGCGACTACCAGGCGCAACGACGGCCCGATACCGAAAAGGCACCCGCAAAAACAACCGCTTCGGCGCCGAAGGTCAAGCCTGCGGCCCGGTCCGGGACAGGTCTGTCCTTTACCGAGAAGCATCGCCTTGAGGAACTGCCGGCCGAGATCGAGCGGCTGGAGGCCGAGATTGCCAGGCTGGAAGGGCTGATGGCCGACCCAGAACTGTACCTGCGCGAACCGCTCAAGTTCGAAAAGGCCACCGAGGCGCTGGTGGCGCGGCAAGCCAGACTGGCCCAGGCCGAGGAGGAATGGCTGCGGCTCGAGGAGAAGTCGGGATCGTAGGGTTTGGGCCGCGGGGGGAGCCCGGGCGGCCCAAACCGGCCAGCGGCGGCGGCTTCACCGCATCCGCAGCGCGCCGTCCAGGCGGATCACCTCGCCGTTGAGATAGCCCATCTCGACGATGAACCCGGCCAGGCGGCCGTATTCGGACGGATCGCCCAGACGGGGCGGGTTGGGCACGTCTGCGGCCAGTTGCTTTTGTACCTCTTCCGACAGGCTTTGCAGCATGGGCGTCAGGAAGATGCCCGGCGCGATGGTCATCACGCGGATGCCGCTGCTGGCCAGGTCGCGGGCCATCGGCAGGGTCATGCCCACCACGCCCCCCTTGGATGCGGAATAGGCGGCCTGGCCCTTCTGGCCGTCGAACGCGGCCACCGATGCCGTGTTGACGATCACGCCGCGCGCCCCGTCGGGCTCGGGGTCGTTCTTGGCCATCTGTACGGCGGCCAGGCGCGAGACGTTGAACGTGCCGATCAGGTTGACGTCTATGGTGCGCCTGAACGCGTCCAGCGGGTGCGGGCCGTCCTTGCCCACGGTCTTGATCGCATAGGCGATACCGGCGCAATTCACCGTCGCGGTGATGGCGCCCATCTTTTCCATGGCCAGATCCACGGCCGCCTGGACCGACGCCTCGTCGGTCACGTCCGTCGCGGCGAAATGCCCGCCAATCTCGGCCGCCACCTTCGCGCCGCGTTCGGCGTCACGATCGAGGATCGTGACCCTGGCGCCGTTTTCGGCGAAATGCCGGGCCGTGGCCTCGCCCAGACCCGAGGCGCCACCGGTTACGATGGCGGCGGTGGTGGAAAGTTTCATGGGTACGCTCCCGCTGATATGAACATGCGTTCATTTACACGCCCCGGCTTTGCCCTGTCCAGTGCCGCGGCCCCGTCGAAAACCGGGTGCAACCGGGCTTGCGCGACGCTTCGTCCGAACGGAGAGCGGCGAGGGCCGGACACGGCCCGGCGATGTGCCCGGATGCACCGCCCCCGGGGCGCGCTGCGGT
>JBKEDD010000074.1:0-1593 GCA_047975215.1 Jhaorihella sp. | reverse complement strand
TGCGGTCCGGCTCGGCAATGTCCCCCGGCAGGCGGCGGTGGCCTACCAGGAGTCCCACTGGAACCCGAAGGCTACCTCACCCACCGGTGTGCGCGGCATGATGATGCTGACCATTCCGACCGCACGGGAACTGGGCGTTAAAAACCGTTTAGACCCCCTGCAGAGTCTGCGTGGCGGCGCCCGCTATCTGAAGGACATCCGGCGCCGCCTGAGCAGCAAGATTGCGGAGCCGGACCGCACCTGGATGGCGCTGGCGGCCTACAACATCGGCATAGGGCACCTGGAAGACGCGCGCGTACTCACCCAGAAACAGGGCGGGGACCCGAATCAGTGGACCGCCGTCCTTGAGCGTCTGCCGCTATTGCAGAAACGCCAGTTCTACCGCGACACGCGTTACGGCTACGCTCGCGGCCAGGAAGCGGCGACCTATGTGCAGAATATCCGTCATTACTACAGTGTGCTGCAGTGGCAGGCGAGCCCGGTCGACCAGTGGTCACCCCCGATCAATCCCGCCGACTACCTGCCCGCCGCCCTGCGCGGCACTTCCTTCCGCGCTCTCTGAATCCACCCAGCCAGAGTGCTTTCAAGCACTTTCAAGTTCTTTCAAGCGCCCCGGCGAGCCTTAAAAAAAGCCTTCAGACGGGCCGCACTGTCGTCCGCCAGCACATCGCCCAACCATTGCACCCGGTGGTTATACCAGGGCTCATCGAACTGCCGCTGGCGGCTACAGACAACACCGGCGCGGGGTTCGCGGGCGCCGAAGACCAGCTGGGCGATCCGCGCATGCACGATGGCACCAGCGCACATGGTGCAGGGCTCCAGACTGACATAGAGGCTGGCGCCGCTGAGGCGATAGTTGCCCACCGCCCGGGCAGCTGCGCGCAGGGCGACAATTTCGGCATGGGCCGTCGGATCCGCACTCGAAATGACCTGATTGTAACCCTCTCCCAGCAACTGCCCCTCACGCACGACCACCGCGCCCACGGGCACTTCGCCGACCGCAGCCGCCTGATCCGCCAGCGTCAGCGCACGCCGCATCCACTGCTCATGCTCCTGCAAACTCACTTTCACTCCACTGCCTGCGTCCGTATCCGGCCGGAACCCGCGGGATCCGGCCATGCCGGGCGACATTCTAACCTCAATACACTGACTTAAGGCGTATTTAAGCCGGCAGCAGCATTCCAGGGTCTAAGCGGGACACGCCGTAAATACATCCCTGTAGGCTCGGTTCGCGCATCCATGCGCTCAACGGTCCCGCTTAGACCCTGGAATACCGCCACCTCGCACCGTGCAAGCGCTTAAGTCAGCGCCATTGATTCTAATCCCAGATGCCTGCTTGGTAAGCAGTGACTATCGCTGCGCCAGTATTACGCTATTACGAACTACCCCCTTCCGGGCGGCATTTTTTCCGGCAATTTTCAAAAGATGTACTAGGGTTGATTTACAGGCTAGGAACCAGCCGATCAATCCAACCCTTAGTTGACTGGAGGAACCGTCATGACTTGTCCTGCGAAAAGGATGGCAGCTACATTCCGTCTAACGGCCCTGGCGGCGGGACTTGCATCCCTGTCCGCCATGGCCTCAGACGAGCTC
>JBKEDD010000073.1:0-51630 GCA_047975215.1 Jhaorihella sp. | reverse complement strand
CAGGGCGCCAAGCCCGGCGAGGGCGGCCAGTTGCCCGGCATGAAGGTGACGGAACTGATCGCGCGGCTGCGTCTGTCCACCAAGGGGGTGACACTGATTTCGCCGCCGCCCCATCACGACATCTATTCCATCGAGGACCTGGCGCAGCTGATCTACGATCTGAAACAGATCAACCCGCGCGCCAAGGTGACGGTGAAGCTGGTGGCGTCAAGCGGGGTCGGCACCATCGCGGCCGGGGTAGCAAAGGCCAAGGCCGACATCATCCTGATTTCCGGCCATAACGGCGGGACCGGTGCATCGCCGGCGACCAGCATCAAATATGCCGGCCTGCCCTGGGAAATGGGCCTGACCGAAGCGCATCAGGTGCTGAGCATGAACAAGCTGCGCGACCGGGTGACGCTGCGTACCGACGGGGGCCTTCGCACGGGGCGCGACATCGTGATGGCGGCGATGATGGGGGCCGAGGAGTACGGCATCGGCACCGCGGCGCTGATCGCCATGGGCTGCATCATGGTGCGCCAGTGCCAGTCCAACACCTGCCCGGTGGGCGTGTGCACCCAGGACGAGGACCTGCGCGCCAGGTTCACCGGCAGCGCCGACAAGGTCGTGAACCTCATCACCTTCTACGCACAGGAGGTGCGCGAGATACTGGCCAGCATCGGCGCTCGCAGCCTTGACGAGGTGATCGGGCGTGCCGACCTGCTGGCCCAGGTCAGCCGCGGCGCGGCACATCTGGACGATCTCGACCTCAACCCGCTGCTTATCACGGTCGATGGCGCGGACCGGATCGTCTATGACCGCGCAAAGCCGCGTAACTCAGTGCCCGATACGCTGGATGCCGAGATCGTTCGCGATGCCCACCGCTTTCTTGAGGAGGGCGAAAAGATGCAGCTGTCCTATGCGGTGCAGAACACGCACCGCACGGTGGGCACGCGGGTATCGAGCCATATCGTGCGCAATTTCGGAATGCGCAACGCGTTTCAGCCCGATCATCTCACGGTCAAGCTGCAAGGCAGCGCGGGGCAATCGCTGGGGGCGTTCGCGGCACCGGGTCTGAAGCTGGAGGTTTCGGGCGACGCCAACGATTATGTGGGCAAGGGTCTGTCGGGCGGCACCATCGTTGTGCGCCCGCCGATGTCCAGTTCGCTGGAGGCGTCGGCCAACACCATCATCGGCAATACCGTGCTTTACGGTGCCACCGACGGTTTCCTGTTCGCCGCGGGGCGCGCTGGCGAACGCTTCGCGGTCCGCAATTCGGGCGCGACGGTGGTGGTCGAAGGGTGCGGATCGAACGGCTGCGAATACATGACCGGCGGCGTGGCGGTGATCCTTGGCCGTATCGGCGCGAATTTCGGCGCAGGCATGACCGGCGGCATGGCTTATCTCTACGATCCGGACGGCGCGGCGGGCGAACTGATGAACATGGAAACGCTTGTCACCTGCCCGGTGACGGTGACGCACTGGGAACGGCAACTGAAACTCCTGATCGAACGCCACGAGGCCGAGACCGGCAGCCGGCGCGCGGGCGCGATCCTGCAACACTGGGAGACCGAGAAGGGCAATTTCCTTCAGGTCTGCCCCAAGGAGATGCTGGCGCATCTCAAGGCGCCCCTGGGCATCGAACCCGCGGCGGTGCCGGCGGAGTGAAGTCCGGCGGCCTGGCCGGCACTTGAGCTTTGCGCCCACGCGCCGCGCCGCGTATATCTTCGCGCATGGCGAAACGGGCAGGCAAGACAGGGAAACCGGCCGGAGCGGCAGCGGCGCGATGGCGGTTCCGGCCGTTCGCCTGGGCGGGATTCCTGCTGCTCAGGGCAACCACGATCCTGATCGTGATCGTGACGGCGCTGGTGTTGCTCTACACCGTTGTCAACCCGCCGATCACGCATACCATCTGGGCCGAAAAACGGCGCCTGGGCAGCGTCGATCGCCAGTGGGTGCCGATCGAGTCGGTCGCGCCGGTCATGGCGCGGTCGGTGGTGGCGGCGGAGGATGCGAATTTCTGCCGGCACTGGGGGTTCGACGTGGCCGCGATCCGCGCGGCGATGGACGCCGGCGGTACGCGGGGCGCATCCACGCTCAGCCAGCAGGTCGTGAAGAACGTGTTCCTGTGGCAGGGGCGCAGCTGGATCCGCAAGGCGCTGGAAACCGCGATCACGCTGGCGGTCGAGGCGGTCTGGACCAAGCGGCGCATTCTCGAGGTCTATCTGAACGTCGCCGAAACGGGTGAAGGCGTGTTCGGAGTCGAGGCGGCGGCGCGGCGGTTCTTCGATGTCGGGCCGGACAAGCTGACACCGCGTCAGGCGGCGCTGATCGCGGCGGTGCTGCCGGCCCCGAAGGGGCGTTCGCCGGCCCGGCCCTCGGCGATGGTGCGCAAGCGGGCGGCGGCGATCATGGATGGGGCGGCCACCATCCGCGCAGACGGCCGCGCGGCCTGTTTCGAGGATTGAAACCCCCGCGCTTACAGGGCATTGGTGGAAGCCATATCGCGCAACTGCCAACCGGACGATCATGGCCCGACTGTTTCATGTTCCCCTGTCTCCGTTCTGCCGCAAGGTCCGCCTGTCGCTGGCTGAAAAGAAGATCGACGTCGAACTGGTCGAGGAACGCTACTGGGAGGCGGACCCGGATTTCCTGCGCCGCAACCCGGCGGCCAAGGTGCCGGTGATCAAGCTCGACGGTCGCATGATGGCCGAGAGCGCGGCGATCTGCGAGTATATCGAGGAAACCCGGCCCGACCCGCCGCTGATGCCCGCCGATCCGCAGGCCCGGTTCGAGGTGCGCCGGCTGGTCGGCTGGTTTGATGACAAGTTTCACCGGGAGGTGACGTCAAAGCTGCTATACGAGCGGGTCAACAAGAAGATCACGGGCGAGGGGTATCCCGACAGCCGTAACGTCAAGGACGGGGCCAGGGCGATTAAGTCTCATCTGGACTACATGGCCGGACTGCTGGATCAGCGGCGCTGGCTGGCCGGAGACGTGATGACGCTGGCCGACTTTGCCGCCGCGGCGCATCTGTCGTCGCTGGACTATATCTCGGACGTGGACTGGAACCGTTCTTCCGTGGTCAAGGACTGGTATGCCAAGATCAAGTCGCGTCCGGCCTTCCGGTCGATCCTGGCCGACCAGGTGCCGGGGTTCCGGCCGCCGCCGCACTATGCCGATCTGGATTTCTGATCGCCGGTGCGGGGTGGGGGGCTGTCTGCCCCCCACGCCCCCCGAGGATATTTCGGGTCAGAAGAAGCATGGCTGAGGATCTGAAACGGCGACTCGTGGCGCGCGCGCTGGAGGAGGGCTTTGTCGCTTGCCGGTTGTGCCGGCCCGGAGATGTGCCGCAGGTGGCCGGGCGGTTGCGCAGCTTTCTGGAGGCGGGATATCACGGCCAGATGAGCTGGATGGAGGCGCGCAGCCATTGGCGCGGCGATCCGACGGCGTTGTGGCCGCAGGCCCGTTCCGTGATCATGCTGGCCGAGAGCTATGCGCCGGAGCACGATCCGCGCGAGATACTCGGGCGGCGCGACCGGGCGGCGATCTCGGTCTATGCGCAGAACCGGGACTATCACGACATTGTCAAAAAGCGGCTGAAGCGGCTGGCACGCTGGCTGATCGGCGAGGCCGGCGGCGAACTGAAGGTCTTTGTCGATACCGCGCCGGTGCCGGAAAAGGCGCTGGGGCAGGCGGCCGGGCTGGGCTGGCAGGGCAAGCACACCAACCTGGTCAGCCGGGACTGGGGCAACTGGGCTTTCCTGGGGGCGATCTTCACCACGCTCGACCTTCCCGCGGACGCGCCTGAACCGGACCGTTGCGGATCGTGCCGGGCCTGTCAGATTGCCTGTCCGACCGATGCCTTCCCTGCGCCCTACCGGCTGGATGCGCGGCGGTGCATCTCCTACCTGACCATCGAGCACAAGGGGCCGGTGGACGAGGATCTGCGGCCGCTGCTTGGGAATCGCATCTATGGATGCGACGATTGCCTGGCGGCCTGTCCGTGGAACAAGTTCGCGGTTGCCGCCGGCGACATCCGCTATGCGGCGCGCGACGATCTGCGGGCGCCCAAGCTTGCCGATCTGGCGATGCTGGAGGATGCCGCGTTCCGGGATCGGTTTTCGGGGTCTCCGGTCAAGCGGATCGGGCGCGACCGGTTCGTGCGCAACGTCGCCTATGCCATCGGCAATTCCGCCGATCCGGCATTGCGGCCGGTGGTGCGGGCGCTGAGCGGCGATGCCGACCCGGCGGTGGCCGATGCCGCGGTCTGGGCGGCGAAACGGCTGGCCGGGAAATAGGCGCCGGGTGCGAGTCATGGCGCGGTTCGCGTTCCGCCCGAACGATACGGGCTGGACGCGGCGGCGCTTACGACTACACCCTCGGTAGCAGGCGGAGGGCGGCGCACATGGCGATCTTTCTGGGGGTGGATACCGGCGGCACCTATACCGATGCGGTGCTGATCCGTGACGAGGCCGAGATCCTGGCCAGCGCCAAGGCGCTGACGACACGGCACGATCTGGCCATCGGTGTCGGCGCAGCGGTGCGTGCGGTTCTGGCGCGGTCGGGCGTGTGTTGCGACGACATCGCACTGGCGTCGCTGTCCACGACGCTGGCGACCAATGCGCTGGTCGAAGGACAGGGCGGACGGGTTGCACTGATCTATATCGGATTCGGCGAAGACGATCTGGACAGGCACGGGTTGCGCGAGGCGCTGAACGGCGATCCGGCGCTGGTACTGGCGGGCGGTCACAGCCATGCCGGAAGCGAAGCCGAGCCGATGGACCTGGCTGCGCTGTGCAGCTTCATCGACGAACAGGCTGCGCATGTGTCGGGCTTTGCGGTGGCGGGCAAATTCGCCACGCGCAACCCGTCGCACGAACTGGAGGCGGCACGGATCGTTGCCGAACGGGCGGCCCTGCCGGTGACATGCTCGCATCAGCTTTCGGCGCGTCTGAACGGACCCAGGCGGGCGCTGACCGCGGTGCTGAATGCCCGCCTGATCGGGATGATCGACGCGCTGATCGGGCGGGCGCAGCAGGTTCTTGCCGATCTCGGCATCGCGGCGCCGCTGATGGTGGTGCGCGGCGACGGCGCGCTGATGTCGGCGCGCCAGGCCCGCGAACGGCCGATCGAGACCATCCTCAGCGGCCCGGCGGCGTCCATCGTCGGTGCCCGCTGGCTGACAGGGGCTGAGGAGGCGCTGGTCAGCGATATCGGCGGTACCACCACCGATATCGCGCTCTTGCGCGGCGGCCGCCCGGCGATCGACCCGCAGGGTGCGCAGGTCGGCGGCCTTCGCACCATGGTCGAGGCGGTTGCGATGCGCACCTGCGGGCTGGGTGGCGACAGCCAGGTGCATCTGCGGGGCGACGGGCTGGGTGGCGGCGTCGTGCTGGGGCCGCGGCGGGTGGTGCCGGTGGCGCTGATCGCGGCAGAGGCGGGCGGCGTGGTACATGCGGCGCTGGATGCAGAGCTGCGCAGCGCCGTGGCGGCCGACACGGACGCCCGGTTCGTGCGCAGGGTGCCGGGACAGCGGGCGCAGGGTCTGGCGCCGCGCGAGGCGGCATTGCTGGAGCGGATCGGCGATGGGGTAAGGCCGCTTTCGCAGGTGTTGCGGGCGCGCATGGAGCATGGCTTGCTGACGCGGCTGGTCGATCGCGGGCTGGTGCAGGTTGCCGGAGTCACGCCTTCGGATGCCAGCCATGTGCTGGGCCGGCTGGCCGACTGGGACGCGGCGGCGGCAGAAAAGGCGCTGACATTACTGGCGCGCAAGCGCCTGGGGTCGGGCGACCGGCTGGCCGCCGATGCGGATGCCATGGCACGGATGATCGTCGGGCAATTGACCGAACAGACCGCCCTGGCATTGCTTGAGGTGGCGCTGGAGGAAGAGGCGCAGACGTTCGGCGCCGCGCCTGAGAGCCTGGCGCGCCATGTGCTGTTGCAACGTGCGCTGGCGGGTCATCGCGGGTTGCTGGCGCTGGATGCGCGGCTGGCGGTGGACGTGGTGGGGCTGGGGGCATCGGCGCACAGCTACTATCCGGCGGTGGGCGACAGGCTGGGTTGCCGGATGATCCTGCCCGACCATGCCGGGGTCGCCAATGCCATCGGCGCGGTGGTCGGCCGGGTGACGGTGCGGCGCGGCGGTTCGGTGACGGTGCCCGCCGAGGGCAGGTTTCGTGCGCATCTGCCCGGCGGCCCGCAGGACTTTGCCGAAGCGGGGGCGGCGCTGGCCTGTCTCGAAGCGGCGCTGCGAGAGGAGGCGTGCGGCGCGGCCCGCGCCGCGGGTGCCCAGGGCCTCCAGGTGAGCGTGGAACGCGATATCCGCACAGCGTCGATCGAAGCCCGCGAGGTATTCGTGGAGGCGGTTCTGACCGTCGAGGCCAGCGGACGACCGAGCGTCGCATCGCCATGAGGTTTCCGGGCCGGCGGGGCGTCAGAGTTCGCAACGGTCCGGCCCGGCGGAGGAATTCGATTGCACGCGACATGATCCGACGGCAGGAATGGCAGCCATGCAAAGCACGGACCTTCCTGAAAGAAATGCCGGCGAACGGCTGATCATCCCGGCCGGTCAGACCGAACTGAGCGGTCGGCTGTTCCTGCCGGCGGGCGCGCCGGTGGCGGCTGTTGTGCTGAACGGCGCGACCGGCGTTCCGCAGGCCTACTACCGGCATTTTGCGCGTTGGCTGGCCGAAAGCCGCGACATGGCCTGTCTCACCTATGATTACCGGGATTTCGGGGAATCGGCGCAGGGCCCGGCGCGAAGGTCGCGCGCCACCATGACCGACTGGGCGCTGGTCGATCAGCCTGCGGCGCGCGCCGCGATGCGGCAGCGTTTGCCCGGCGTACCGCTGTGGGTGATCGGGCATTCGCTGGGGGCGATGCTCATGCCGCTTCAGGACGGGATCGAGGATATTGTACGGCTGATCGGCGTGGCCAGCGGGCTGGTGCATCATACCGACCATCCCTGGCCATATCAGGCATTCGTCCGCTTCTTCTGGTTCGGACCCGTGCCGCTTGTCGTTCGGGCCACCGGCTATCTGCCCGGTCGCCGGATCGGGTTTGGCGCCGACCTGCCGGCGGGGGTCTACTGGCAATGGCGTCGATGGTGCACCGCGCCCGACAGCTACCTGCCCGAGACCGGCACCACCCTGCCCCGCCCCGGCTGGGCCAGGTCAGGCGCAGCCGTGGATCTGTTCGCCATCGGTGACGACCAGATGATCCCGCCCGCTTGCGTCTGGCGTCTGGCGCCGCTTTTTGAAGGCGGCAGGGTGCGGCGGCATCTGGTCAATCCCGCCGATTTCGGGTTGCGCAAGGTCGGCCATCTGGGATTGTTCCAGCGGCGCAATGCGGAGCTGTGGCCGCTGCTTGTCGATAGGCCGCCCCGATAGCGCGCCTCGCGGTTCAGTAGAGCGCGAATTACTCGGTCTTTTCCCATTCGGAGACGGTCATCATTTAGAGGTTCCATTCCGCGCGCTTGATCCGAACGAGGTAATCGACCACGTCGCTGCCCAGTACCCGGCGATAGAACGCCGACGCCTCGAACCGGTCGATCGCGGCGACAAGGCTCTTGGGTAGTTCGACCGCATCGCAATCATAAGGGGTTTCGACCGGTGGTGGCGTTGTCCCCAACTCCGCATCGGGCCGTGAATCTGACTACGAGACTCGCGGGACAAACATAGCTGTCAAATTAACCATATTGCCGGCGGCGACGGCTCCGGCCTGCCGATCCGAACCGGCCGGCAGCGGGTGGCAGCATTACGGCCGTACCCGGATCCGGGCCTCGCCCTCGTGCATCCGGCCAATGATCGCGGCGCCCGCGTATCCCTGCCGGTGAAACAGTTCGAGCACATGCGGCGCATCCTCGGCGGCAACGCTGGCGAGGATCCCGCCCGATGTCTGCGGGTCGGACAAAAGGTTGCGCTGCCACTCGGCAATCCCATCGAAGAACGCGACCCCGTCGCCGACGGATTCGCGGTTGCGGCGGCCAGCGCCGGTTTGCAGCCCTTCGCGTGCCAGGGGCACCGCCGAGGCCAGCAGCGGGATCTGCGCCATGTCGATTTCGGCGCCCAGCCCGGACCCGGCACAGATCTCCATCAGGTGCCCCAGCAGGCCGAAGCCGGTCACATCCGTCATCGCGTGGACGCTGTCGAATTCGCCGAGTTCGGCGCCGATCGAGTTGAGTCGCGTGGTGGTGGCGATCAGTTCGCCATAGCCATCGGCCGACAGCCTGTCGTTCTTGAACGCATTGCTGAGAATGCCGACGCCAAGCGGCTTTCCGAGGATCAGCACGTCACCGGCGCGAGCGGTGCAGTTGCGCTTGACCCGGTCGGGATGGACAAGGCCCACGACCGCCAGCCCGTAGACGGGTTCGGGGCAGTCAATGGAATGGCCGCCGCCGACGATGATGCCCGCCTTCGCCGCCATTTCGGCGCCGCCTGCCAGGATCTGTCCGATCACCTCGGCCGGCAGCTTGCCGGCGGGCATTCCGGCAACGGCGAGCGCGAAAAGCGGTCTGCCGCCCACCGCGTAGACATCCGACAGCGCGTTGGCCGCGGCAATGGCGCCGAATTCGCGCGGATCGTCGACCATCGGCATGAAGAAATCGGTTGTCGCGACAACCGCGCGCTCGTCGTCGAGTCGATAGACGATCGCATCGTCCTTGGTCTCGAGTCCCACCAGCATCGCCGGATCGGCGATCTGGCCCGGCAGGCCGGACAGGATAGTGTGCAGCAAGGCGGGATCGAGCTTGCAGCCGCAACCGCCGCCATGGGCCATTGCGCTCAGCCGGACAGGGTGAGAGTTCATGCCGATATCCTTGCGCAGATTCCACGTCCCGTGCCACGTACGCTCGATCCGGCCCGCGCGCAAGTGTTCGTCAATCGCGTTCTTGCGATGCGCCACTGCCGGGATCACGCTCCGTCACCGCCGAGGCGCGGCTCTCCTCCGTGGCATCCGGTCAGAACAGCCCGTCGGGCGGGTCGGCGATCACGCGGCGGGCGCCCAGATCGACTGTCGGCACCGCGGCCAGCGTGAACGGCAGAAGCACGGTTGCGCTGTTGCCCGGTATCTCCACTTCAAGCAGGTCGCCGGCGCCGTGGTTGAGCACCGATTTTATCCGCCCCAGCGGCGTTCCGCCGGTGTCCAGCACCGCCAGCCCGATCAGATCGGCGTGGTAGTATTCGTCATCGGGCAGCGACGGCAGACGGTCGCGAGGCGCATAAAGACGTACGCCGCGCAATGCGTCGGCCTGCTCTTTCGTGGTGACGCCGCCCAGGCGGGCGGCAAATCCGTTCTTGATGGGGCGCGTCAGCCTGACCGTATAGCTCTGCCCGCCATCCCCGGTGGTCAGCGGCGCGTAGCCTGCAATATCCTCAGGCACCGCGCAGAAGCTTTTCAGCCGGACTTCACCCTGAACGCCAAAGGCGCCTGCAACGGCGCCGACGCAGACAAGACCGTCCGTGTCGGACAATTGGTCCGGGTCGGGCTGGGATCGGCGGGTCATGTCACCTCGGAAGACGGGATTGAAACCGGAAACGAATGGGGCGGGCCAGCGACATCTGGCCCGCCCCCGCTGCGATTGTCCAGACCGCGCGGTTGCGCGGGGCAGGCTTATTCTTCGGCCGACGCTTCGGCGGGCGCTTCTGCCGGGGCGTCGGGGGCGGCGGATTTCGCTGCCTTCTCTTCGGCGCGGTCCTGGGCCTTCTTGCCCGGCGTGCCTTTCTTGGGGTTGTTGCGGGCAGCCTTTTCGCGCAGCCCGGCGGCTTCGAGGAAGCGCGCGATGCGGTCGGTCGGCTGCGCACCCCGGTCGAGCCAGTGCTGGATGCGCTCGACATCCATCTTCACGCGATCCTCGCTGTCTTTGGGCAGGAGCGGATTGTAGGTGCCCAGCTTTTCAATGAAACGGCCGTCGCGCGGCATCCGGCTGTCGGATGCGACGATACGGTAGAACGGGCGTTTCTTCGAGCCGCCGCGGGCAAGACGGATTTTCATGGCCATTTGGTTTTCTCCTTTGAATGGCGGGTGTTGGCAGGACGAACCTTGCCTTACGATTGATGTTTCTCGTGGTGGTGGATGACTTCCCTGATGATGAAGTTCAGGAAAGCCTTGGCGAATTCGGGATCGAGATCGGCCCGTTTCGCCAGATCTTCAAGCCGCGCGACCTGCTGCGCCTCGCGCGTCGGGTCGGACGGGGGAAGGTCGTGTTCGGCCTTGAGCCGGCCAACCGCCTGGGTGTGCTTGAATCGTTCGCCCAGCGTATAGACGAGGATCGCATCCAGCCGGTCGATGCTTTCGCGGTGGTCCTTCAGCACCTTGGCGGCGCGGGTGGCTTCGTCAGTCAATGGCCCAGCCTTTCGGTTTGAACAGCGGGTCGGCATAGTGGCCGATCTCCATTTCGATACCATGGTTCAACTGGGTTCCCTCCAGCCGCACCGGCGACGGGTGGCGATAGACCGCGTCGTTGCCGTCGATGGTCTGCGCGCTGTTGTCCTTGATGGCGCCCAGCCGTTCTGCCAGCCGGATCGAATCGAGGTTCTTGGGGTCGATATAGCTGACCGCCCCTTCCCAGCCGCCGTGGCGGTAGAAATACTTGCGCGCGGCGTGGGTGGCTTCCAGGGCGATGCCGCGCCCGGCCACTTCGGGCCAGATCACCCAGGCCAGTTCGGCCTCGGGCCACATCGCGGGTTTCCAGCCGCCCGCCATGCCATAGGTTTCGTCGGTCTTGCGGTCGTGGATCATCCACATGCCATAGCCGCGGATGTGCCAGTGACCGATCTCGGCGGCGTAGAGCATCCACGCCTCATAGGGGTTCAGCGGCCCGCCCATGAACCTTGCGCGGTAGCTTGTGAACGTGGCCTTGAAGTTGGGATAGTCCTCGGGTTCCGGTCCGCGCAGGACCAGCCGCCGGGTTTCGAGGACCGGGATCGCGTCAAGCATCAGGCGTAGGCCTCCATTCCGCCGTCTGCCAGACTGTCGGGTGCCGGATGGCGCCAGATCTGCATGGTGCCAAAGCCGGGGTGTTCATAGGTCGATTCGAATGTTGCGCCGAGCCGCCGGGCGACCGCCATGGATGCCTCGTTGCCGGGCAGGATCAGGCTGATTGCGGTGGGCCAATGCAATTCGCCATAGGCATAGGCGCGGGCCGCCTGTGCCGCCTCGGTGGCAAAGCCGTGGCCTGTGGCGTGGTTCATCAGAGCCCAGCCGACTTCGGGTTCCGGCCAGCCCTCGGGGTTCCAAAGTCCGATATGGCCCAGGTATTCGCCGGTCTCGCGATGTTCGACCCCCCAGAAGCCGTAGCCGCGCAGCATCCAGTGCCCGAGGAACAGGGCAAGCATGCGCCAGGTCTGGTCCGGCCGCTGCGGGCCGCCGACGAAGCGCGACGCCTCGGTGGCGAAGAACGCCGCCTCGGGTTCGAAATCGGATTCGCGGGGTGCGCGCAGGATCAGCCGTTCGGTGGTCAGGGTGGGAATCTCGATCATGATGCCGCCCCCGTCAGATCGTGGACGATGACCACGTCGCCCGGTTCCTCGCCGGCGGCATCGGGGTCGATCACCCCGCCCAGGCGCCGGCCGAGCGCGATCGAGCGGGCGTTGCGTGGATCGATGATGTTGATCAGACGGCTCCAGCCGAGGCTGTCGCGGGCCCAGGCCATCACCGCGCGGGCGGCTTCGGCGGCATAGCCGCGGCCTTCGGCCTCGGGGATCACGAACCAGCCCAGTTCCGGTTCCGGGTACCAGTCGGGTTGGTAGATGCCGACTTCGCCAACATATGCGCCGGTATCGCGGCGGTCGACGCCGAAGGGGCCGTAGCCGCGCAGCAGCCACAGGGCCACATCGGCCGACCAGGTCCGCCACGCCTCGGGGCGGGGCCGGATGCCGCGTTCAAAGCGCGACCGGTCGGAGGCGAAGAACGCCGCCCAGTGATCGAAATCGGCCAGCCGCGGGATGCGCAGGATCAGCCGTTCGGTGGTCAGCGTGGGGGTCTGCATCAGCGTTTGCCTGTCGGTCGGACGCGCGGCTGCGCGAGGCCGTGTTCCGCAACGTGCCGAAACCAACGCCCCCGCCAGGCAACCGCGGCGGTGGCGCCGCAAGTGCACGAGCAATTGCAAAGAGATGAAACGGGGCGGGTCATTTCTTTTTCCCGAAACCGCTCAGCCCCGGCGGCAGGCCCATGCCCCCGCCCATGCCCGGCAACCGGCCGCCCATCTGGCGCGCGGCTGCCTCCAGTGCCTTGGGGTCCATGCCCGCGGCCATCTCCTCGGGGCTGGCGCCCTTACCGAACATGCCCTTCATGGCCTGTTTCAGCATCTTGCCTTTGCCCATCTTGCCCATCTTCTTCATCATGTCCGACATCTGCCGGTGCATCTTGAGAAGCTTGTTGAGATCGGAAACCTCCATCCCCGCCCCGGCGCTGATGCGCTTCTTGCGGCTGGCCTGAAGCAGCGCTGGGTTGGCGCGCTCCTTCTTCGTCATCGACTGGATCAGGGCGATCTGGCGCTTCAGCATCCGGTCGTCCATTCCGGCCGCGTCCATCTGCCCCTTCATCTTGCCCATTCCGGGCATCATCCCCATCAGCCCTTCCATGCCGCCCATCTTGAGCATCTGTTCAAGCTGCATGCGCAAGTCGTTCATGTTGAACTGACCCTTGACCATGCGGCGCATCATCTTTTCGGCCTGCTCGGCCTCGATGGTTTCCTGCGCTTTCTCGACCAGGGCAACGATGTCGCCCATCCCGAGAATGCGGCCGGCGATGCGCTCGGGTTCGAAGGTTTCCAGCGCGTCCATCTTTTCGCCCAGACCGACAAAGCGGATCGGCTTGCCCGTCACCGCGCGCATGGAAAGCGCCGCGCCGCCACGCCCGTCGCCGTCCATCCGGGTCAGCACCACGCCGGAAACGCCGATCTTGTCATCGAACTCCTCGGCCACCTCGACGGCGACCTGGCCGGTAAGCCCGTCGACCACCAGAAGCGTCTCGCGCGGCTGCACCGCGTCGCGCACGGCAGCGGCCTGGGCGATCAGTTCGGCGTCGATATGCAGCCGCCCGGCGGTGTCCAGCATGTAGACGTCATAACCCCCGAGGCTGGCTTGCGTCCGGGCGCGCCGCGCGATCTGCACGGGGTCTTCGCCCCTGACAATGGGCAGGGTGTCGACGCCGATCTGCGCGCCCAGGATCTGCAACTGTTCCATCGCCGCCGGGCGACTGGTGTCGAGCGAGGCCATGAGGACCCGCTTGCCTTCCCTTTCCTTCAGCCGCTTGGCCAGTTTGGCTGTGGTCGTGGTCTTGCCCGAACCCTGCAACCCGACCATCAGGATCGGTGCCGGAGGGTTGTCGATTTTCAGCTTGTCGGGGTCGGCATCGCCGGTCAGCACATCGACCAGCGCGTCGTGCACGATCTTGACGACCTGCTGGCCGGGCGTCACCGATTTCGTCACCGCCTGCCCGGTGGCCTGTTCCTGCACCCGCTTGACGAAGTCGCGCGCCACCGGCAGCGACACGTCGGCCTCCAGCAGCGCGACGCGAACCTCGCGCAGCGCGGTCTTTACGTCATCCTCGCCCAGCGCGCCCTGTTTGGTCAGGCGGTCGAAGACACCCGAGAGGCGTTCTGACAGATTCTCGAACATGGCGTCTCGGCCTCCGTTCCGAGTGCGGCGGCCCCCGATTCCGGGAACGGGCCGGCGTATGCGCGATTGCCCAGTTGGGCATGCCTAAACACAATGCGCCCCCGTGGGCGCAACGCGCTGACGGAGGGCGATCCCCATGACAGGGGACCGGAAGGTTTCACGCTTCCGGACAGTGCGCCCGCGTTTATTCGCAGGGGGCGTCAGTGTCAAGTCTGGCGGTCAGGGCTGATCCGGCCGACCCGTATCGGGAATGCCTCTTGCAAGCGGGCTGCCGATTGGGGAACGTTTCCCGGACAGGGGCACGGCCGGGCAAGAGACGATATGGACAACTGGGACGAGGTGCGTACCGCCTTTCAGGTCGCCCGAATGGGTACGGTCAGCGGTGCAGCCGAAATTCTGGGCGTGCATCACGCCACGGTGATCCGCCATATCGACGCCCTTGAACGGCGATTGGGGGTCAAGCTGTTTCAGCGTCATGCGCGCGGCTACACCGCGACCGAGGCGGGTGCCGAACTGCTCCGCGTGGCGCAGGCGACCGAGGATCAGTTCAATCAGCTTGCCGGGCGGCTCAAGGGCCAGGGCGACGACGTGTCGGGCGAACTGGTGGTCACGTCGCTGGGTTCGCTGGCGCCGCTGCTGGCGCCGGTGCTGGCCGAATTCCAGCGGTTGCACCCGGGCCTGATCGTGCGGTTTCTGACCGGCGAGCGCCTGTTCCGGCTGGAATATGGCGAGGCGCATGTGGCGATCCGCGCCGGATCGGTCCCCGACCAGCCCGACAACGTGGTGCAGCCGTTTCTGCGACTGGGGGTCGGGCTATTTGCCAGCGCCGCTTACGCGGCACGGCACGGATTGCCGGCCTCGGTCGAGGAGTTTGGCCAGCATCTGTTCGTCGGCAATGATGACGAGGAAAATCGCGCCCCGTTCAGCCGGTGGCTGCGCGCCCGGGTGCCGCCAGAGGCGATCGCGTTCCGCTGCACCAACGGGTTTTCCATGCGCGAGGCGGTGCTGGCCGGGGCGGGGATCGGGTTTCTGGCGAAATGGGAGGCGGCGCGCCATCCCGGCCTGGTCGAGGTGATGGAGCCGCAGCCCGACTGGGCCGGGGCATCGTGGCTGGTCACGCATGTCGATCTGCACCGCTCGGCCAAGGTCCAGACCTTCCTTTCGTTTCTCAAGGACCGCGCGAAGGACTGGGCCGAATGAGTTCGCAGGCTCAGGGGCATCTTTGCATGCTGCTGTTCTCGGCGCTGGTGGCGGGGTCGTTTTCGCTGGGGGCACTGGTAGCCAACGAGATTGCGCCGATTGCCCTGACCGCGCTGCGCTTTGCCCTGGGGGCCGTGGTCATGGCCGCCTTCGCGCTGGCCACGACCGGGCTGCCGCGCGGCGCATTCGCATCGCCCTGGCGCTATCCGGTGCTGGGCGGGCTGTATGCGGTCTATTTCGTGCTGATGTTCGAAGGCCTGAAGACGGCGTCGCCGGTCAGCACCTCGGCGGTGTTCACGCTGACCCCGGTCATCGCCGCAGTATCCGGCTGGTTCCTGCTGCGCCAGGTCACGACACCGCGCATGGCGCTGGCGCTTGCGATCGGGGCCGTGGGCGCGCTCTGGGTGATCTTCCGGGCCGACTGGGCGGCGCTGCGCGCCTTCGACATCGGACGCGGCGAAATCGTCTATTTCTGGGGCTGCATCGCGCATGCGGTCTATCCGGCGGTGATGCGGCGCCTCGGCCGGGGCGAACCGGCGGCGGCTTTCACCTTCGGGGTGGTTCTGGCCGGTGCGGTACTGCTGATCCTGGCCGGCTGGCCGGATTTACGCGCCACCGACTGGGCGGCGCTGCCGGCCATCGTCTGGATCACGCTGGCCTATCTGTCTGTATTCGCCACCGCCGGCACCTTCCTGCTGGTGCGTATCGCCGCCGTGCGCCTGCCCGCGTCCAAGGTGATGGCCTATACCTATCTTACGCCCAGTTGGGTGATCGCATGGGAGATCGCGCTGGGCCACGGGGCGCCGCGCGGTTTGGTTCTTGTCGGCGTGGCGCTGTCGGTGGCAGCGCTGACGATGCTGCTGCGCGATGAGTGACGCATCGCGACCGGGGCGGCATGACCGTTCAAGGGCGCAAATGTCGGGAAGAAGAATCCTCGGCACCGCACACTGGGTGGGGGCTTAAACGGCGCGGCGCCGAGGGAAGCTTGATGCAGCTACCTTGTCTTTCTTGCCTGCAATTCGGGCGCGAGTTTGATGGGAATCTGGCGCTTTGATGGCATGACGCGCAACGCGACTGCCGATCCCGCCTAGAGATCGAAGCGGAGCGCCAGGCTGTTGCAACCCCGGCAGCGATCATAGCGGATATGGCTGGCAAAGGCGCGGATCAGGAACCAGCCGAACCCGCCCTCGGGAAGATCGCCGCGCGGGCCAGACAGATCGGCCGCCGGGGCCTGCGGCAGCCGACCGTCCGGCAGTGGCAGGCCAAGGTCGCATATCCGCACCGCCAGCCGCCGCCCGTGCAGGTTGCAGCACAGTCCGACGGGTCCGGGCGCACGCCCGGCATAGGCGTGTTCGACCACGTTGTTGACTGCCTCGGCAATGGCAAGCTCGACCTCGCCCGCGCGGTCGGGTGCGATTCCTGCCCGCCGCAGCCGCCTTGCCACGGCGCGCACGCTGTCGCGCGCCTCGGATTCGCTGGCGGTGAACGTGACCGCAAAACTGTCGCGCATTGCCCTTGTCCTTCGGCGCGGCTGCGACGCGGCCGGCCCGTTCATCTGGCGGGCGCGGCCATTGCATCGTCGATGGATGCGTATAGCCGGAATACCGTGTCCATCCGCGTCAGCCGGAATACCTTTTCAACCACCGGGCCCAGCCCGGCCAGATCGAGGCGGCGATGCGCCTCTAGCTGCTTCATCGAGGCGACGATCGCGCCCAGCCCGCTCGAATCGATGAAGTCGACCTTCGACAGATCTAGGATGATCCGATCGGGCCCCGTGGCGGTTTCCCGGCGCATCTGTTCCTTGAAGCGGATCGCCACGGCGGCGTCGATCCGGTCGGCGCCGACCGTGACGATCAACGCGCTGTCTGTTTCGATACTGTTCAGGTTCATCGGTGATTCCCGCGCTCGGCCGTCGGCTACGATCAAGGCTAGACGGCAATTCTTACGATCCGGTATGCACGGTTGCATCAGCCACGGAGGACAAAATGGAAGATGTCGTGATCGCAGGTGCCGCCCGCACGCCGATGGGCGGGTTCCAGGGAATGTTCGCAGGGCTCAGTGCCGCCGATCTCGGCGGCGTGGCAATTCGTGCCGCGCTAGAGGGGGCGGGCGCAGACACCGTGGACGAGGTTCTGATGGGCTGCGTCCTGCCCGCCGGGCAGGGGCAGGCACCGGCGCGCCAGGCCGGGTTCGCCGCGGAACTGGGCGAGAACGTCCCGGCGACCACCCTCAACAAGATGTGCGGTTCGGGCATGAAGGCGGCGATGATCGGCTTCGATCAGATCGCGCTGGGCCGGACCGCCACGCTGATCGCGGGCGGCATGGAAAGCATGACCAACGCCCCATATCTGTTGCCCAAGATGCGCTCGGGCGCACGCATCGGTCACGCCTCGGTCATCGACCACATGTTTCTGGACGGGCTGGAGGATGCCTATGACAAGGGCCGGCTGATGGGCACCTTCGCCGAAGACTGCGCCGAACGCTTCCAGTTCACGCGCGAGGCACAGGACGAATACGCGCTGACCTCGCTGTCGAACGCGCTGGCGGCCCAGGAATCGGGCGCTTTCGCCAATGAAATCGCCGCGGTGACGGTTAAATCGCGCGGCGGAGATCTGATCTGCGACCGGGATGAACAGCCCGCATCCGCCCGGCCCGAGAAAATCCCGCAACTGAAACCGGCCTTCCGCAAGGATGGCACCGTGACAGCGGCCAATTCCTCGTCGATCTCGGACGGCGCCGCAGCGCTGGTTCTGGCCTCGGGCGGGGCCGCGAGGGCGCAGGGCCTGAATGTCCGCGCCCGCATCCTTGGCCATGCCAGCCACGCCCAGGCGCCCGGCCTGTTCACCACGGCGCCGGTGCCGGCGGCGCAGAAACTGCTGGCGCACCTTGGCTGGAGCAACGACGATGTCGATCTCTGGGAAGTCAACGAGGCTTTTGCCGTGGTGCCGATGGCTTTCATGCGCGAAATGGGCATCTCGCGCGAGCGCGTCAACGTCAATGGCGGTGCCTGCGCGCTGGGCCATCCCATCGGCGCGTCGGGCGCGCGTATCATGGTGACGCTGCTGAATGCACTGGAAACGCGCGGCCTGAAACGCGGCGTTGCCGCGATCTGTATCGGTGGCGGCGAGGGCACCGCCATCGCCATCGAACGGGTCTGATCCCTATCCCGCATGGCAAACCCCGGCGTCGGCAGATCTCATGACCCCAGACTATCCCCGCCTTGCGCGCACCATCGCCGCCCTGACCGAAGGTGAAACCGACGCCGTCGCCCTGATGGCCACTGTCTGCTGCGAGGTTCACCACTCCGACGACCGCTTTGACTGGACCGGGTTTTACCGTGTCACCGAACCCGGCATACTCAAGATCGGCCCCTATCAGGGCGGCCATGGTTGTCTGACGATCCCGTTTTCACGCGGCGTCTGCGGCGCCTGTGCCCGCACCGGCCAGCCCCAGATCGTCGCCGATGTCGATGCCTTTCCCGGCCATATCGCCTGCGCCTCATCGACCCGGTCCGAACTGGTGCTGCCGGTGCGCGACGGCACCGGCCGCCTGATTGCGGTGTTCGATATCGACAGCGACCGGCCCGCCGCCTTCGACGAGACCGATGCGCGGGAACTCGCCGCGATCCTTGACGGGGTGTTCGGGACCGATAGACAGCTTTCGTGAAAAATGACTTGATAGTTTCACCGACTCACCGCACGATGAAATTGGAGCGAGTTTTTTCACGAAAGCCGCAGCGATGTTTCACGACCCGCCACCCGAGAGCCTTGGCGCCGACCTGCGCGCGCTTCGCAAGGCGCGCGGACTGACGCTGGCCGGGCTCGCGGCGCGGCTGGGCCGGTCGGTGGGATGGCTCAGCCAGGTCGAACGCAACCTTTCCACGCCCTCCGTCACCGATCTGCGCCACATCGCCGCGCAGATCGGTGTGCCGGTTTCGCTCCTGTTCGCGCACGCCCCCGCCGATGCGCGTGAGGTCGGCTATGTCGTGCGGAAGGGCCGCCGCCGGTCGATCGGCAGCGGCGCGGAGGGGCTGGTCGAGGAACTATTGTCGCCCGATCTGACCGACGATTTCGAGATGGTTCATTCCACCTTCGAACCGCACAGCCAGATCGGCGAGACCGTCACCCGCCCGACGCAGGAGGTCGGGTATCTTGTCTCTGGCCGGCTCGATCTCGAGATCGGCAAGCACGCCTTCACCATCCATCCCGGCGACAGTTTTCGCATCCGCGGCGAGCCGTTCCGCTGGATAAATCCCTATTCCGAACCGGCGGTTGCGATCTGGGTGATCGCGCCGCCCGTCTATTGAAACCGCGTAAGGGGGAAATGACGATGGCAGATATTGCGCACAGAGGATCCTGCCTTTGCGGCGGCGTCGCCTTCAGTGTCAACGGGCAACTGGCGCCGCCTTCGGTCTGCCATTGCGGTCAGTGCCGGCGGCAGTCGGGCCACGCCTGGGCCTCGACCCATGTGCCGCGCGCCAGCCTGAACTTCACCGCCGATGCCAGCCTGCGCTGGTACGCCTCCAGCGAAATCGCCCGGCGCGGGTTCTGCGGGGTCTGCGGCTCGGTCCTGTTCTGGCAGCGCAGGGACGAGGATGACATCTCGGTCTCGATGGGCGCGTTCGATGCCCCGACCGGCACCCGGCTTGCCCGGCATATCTTTGTCGCCGACAAGGGCGACTATTACGAGATTGCCGACGACCTGCCGCAACAGGCGCAGTAGAGTGACCGCCATGACCGATTTTCCACGCTCGGCCCGTGTCGTCGTCATCGGCGGCGGCGTTGTCGGCACGTCCGTCCTCTATCATCTGGCGCTGAAAGGCTGGACCGATTGCGTACTGCTGGAAAAGAACGAACTGACCGCCGGTTCGACCTGGCACGCCGCCGGAAACGTGCCTACCTTCTCGACCTCGTGGTCGATCATGAACATGCAGCGGTATTCGACCGAGCTGTACTCCCGTCTCGGCGCCGAGGTCGACTACCCGATGAACTATCATGTCACCGGCTCGATCCGGCTGGCGCACAGCCGCGAACGGATGCAGGAGTTCGCCCGCGCCGCGGGCATGGGCCGCTATCAGGGCATGGCTATCGAGATTCTCGACCCTGATGAGACCCGCGCCCGCTATCCTTTCCTTGAAACGCATGATCTGGCCGGGTCGCTATACGATCCCCATGACGGCGACATCGACCCGGCGCAACTGACTCAGGCGCTGGCCAGGGGCGCCCGGGGCATGGGCGCGCAGATCGCGCGCTTTACCCCCGCCACCGGCGTCACGCAGAACCCCGATCAAAGCTGGACCGTCCACACCGGCAAGGGCGATATCGACTGCGACTTCGTGGTCAACGCCGCCGGCTATTATGCACAACGGGTCGGCGAGTGGTTCAGACCCTATGGCGGGCGCCGCGTGCCGATGATGGTGATGAGTCATCAGTACATGCTGAGCGAGGAAATCCCCGAAATCGCCGACTGGAGCAAGAAGAACGGCCGCAAGCTGCCGCTGCTGCGCGACGTGGACAGCTCCTATTACCTGCGCCAGGAAAAGAACGGGCTGAACCTCGGCCCCTACGAGCGCAATTGCCGCGCCCATTGGGCCGACCCGTCCGACCCGATGCCCGAGGATTTCAGCTTTCAGCTCTACCCCGACGATCTCGACCGGCTGGAATGGTATGTCGAGGACGCGATGGCGCGCGTGCCGCTTCTGGGAAGCGCCGGGGTGTCGCGGGTGATCAACGGGCCGATCCCCTATGCCCCCGACGGGCTGCCGCTGCTTGGCCCGATGCCCGGCGTGAAGAACGCCTTCGAGGCCTGCGTCTTCACCTTCGGCATTGCCCAGGGCGGCGGCGCGGGCAAGGTACTGGCGGAATGGATCGTTGACGGCGCCCCGGAATGGGACATGTGGGCCGTCGATCCGCGCCGCTATACCGCCTATGCCGATCACGACTATTGCGTCGCCAAGGGGATGGAGACCTACGGCCACGAATACGCCATGCACTTTCCCTGGCACACATGGCCCGCGGGGCGAAACAAGCGGGTGTTGCCGCTGCATTCCCGGCTGGCGGACGCGGGTGCCCGGTTTGGCGCCTATAACGGCTGGGAACGCGCAAACTGGTTCGCGAAACCGGGCGACGACACCTCCGAGGCCGCCACCCGGACCTGGAACCGCGCCGGCCCGTGGGAGGCGCGCATCCGCGAGGAATGCGAAGCTGTGCGTGACCGGTGCGGCGTGATCGCCATCTCGGGGTTCACCCGGATCAGGGTTGCGGGGCCGGGCGCGCGCGACTTCATCGACGGGCTGACAGCCTCGCGCCTGCCGGCCGAGGGACGCATCGGGCTGCTGTATTTCCCCGACGAAAGGGGCCGGGTGGTCACCGAGATGTCGGCCATGGTCCACGGACCCGACGATGTCGGCCTGATCACCGCCGCCGCGGCGCAATGGCACGATGCCGAACATATCGCGCGCCGGGCGCCGCCGGGGATGACCGTCACCGACCATTCCGACAAGGTCGAATGTCTGCTTGTCACCGGCCCGCAGGCGCGCGAGGTCATTGCGCCGCTTTGCGAGGGCCACGACCTGTCCGCGCCGTGGCTCTCGGTCAGCCTGGACGGCAAGGTCGCCGGCGTGGATTGCGCGCTGATCCGCGTATCCTTCGCCGGCGAACTGGGCTGGGAGATCCACTGCGCGCCCGGCGGTGCACCGGCGATCTGGGGCGCGGTGACGGCGGCGGGCGCGAAACCCTTTGGCATGTGGGCACTCGATTCGCTGCGCATCGAAAAGGGCTACCGCGCCTGGAAAGGCGATCTTTCCACCGACTACTCGCTGCTTGAATCGGGCCTCGACCGCTTCGTCAAACTCGACAAGCCGCAGGACTTTCCCGGCAAGGCGGCGCTTGAGCGAGAGCAGCGGCAAGGCGTGAACAAGCGTTTCGTTACCCTGATCGTCGATGCCGGCGCGGCGGATGCCCCCTACATGTCGACGCTCTGGCACGGCGGCAAAGTGGTTGGCGAAACCACGTCCGGCGCCTGGGGCTACCGGGTCGGCGCCTCGATCGCGCTGGGCATGATCCGCGCCGACCTGGCGGTACCGGGCACGGCGATCGAGGTGGAAATCTACGGCGACCGCCGCCCGGCGGTGGTGCAGGAGGACGGGCCATTGTGGGATCCGCACAACACCAGGATACGGGCATGACACGGACCGCCTTCATGGATGGCTGCATCGGCCGGGAACTGGACAATCGCGCGGGCATGCCGACAAGCACGGCTTGCCGCGCTTCACCGCGGGTTGCGAAAGGCCGGTGTGGCTGGTGCTGACGGTCGTGGATGGCGACGGCGCGCGTCTGCGGGCGGGCACGAAACCGTCTGAGCCGTACCGGCATACGTTTGCTTCTTCTGACCGAAAATATCCAGGGGAGCGCGAGGGGCAGCGCCCCTCGCCCCTGCCGGATTGTCCGTCGCGATCTCAGGTCCAATGAAAGGACGATATCATGCGCGATCTTCCCGCTAACGCCCGCGTCGTCATCATCGGCGGCGGCATCGTCGGCTGCTCGGTGGCCTATCATCTGGCCAAGCTGGGCTGGAACGACATCGTCCTGCTGGAACGCAAGCAACTGACCAGCGGCACCACCTGGCATGCCGCCGGCCTGATCGCCCAGCTTCGCGCCACCGCCAACATGACCCGGCTGGCGAAATACAGCCAGGAACTCTACGGCGAACTCGAGGCCGAAACCGGGGTCGCAACCGGGTTCCGCCGGGTCGGATCCATCACCGTGGCGCTGACGGGCGAGCGGATGGAGGAACTCAGACGTTCCGCCGCGATGGCGCGCGCCTTCGGGGTCGAGATCGAAGAGATCGGTGCGGGAGAGGTCAAATCCCGCTATGCCCATCTGAACACCGACGGCGTTCGGGGCGGCGTCTGGCTGCCAAGGGACGGGCAGGGCGATCCGGGCAATATCGCGCTGGCGCTTGCCAAAGGCGCGCGCCAACGCGGCGCGACGATCCGCGAACGGGTCGGGGTCACGGGCATCGCCCGCCACGGCCGCCGCGTCACCGGCATCGACTGGGCCTCCGATGACGGCGGCGCTCGCGGCCATATTGCCTGCGAGGCGGTCGTCAATTGCGCCGGCATGTGGGGTCACCGGGTCGGCCGCATGGCCGGGGTGAACGTACCGCTGCAAGCCTGCGAGCATTTCTACATCGTCAGCGAGCCGATCGCCGGGCTGACGCAGATGCCGGTGCTGCGGGTTCCCGACGAATGCGCGTATTACAAGGAGGATGCCGGAAAGCTGATGCTGGGTGCGTTCGAACCGGTCAGCAAGCCCTGGGGTCTGGACGGCATTCCCGACAATTTCGAATTCGACCAGTTGCCCGAGGATTTCGACCATTTCGAGCCGATCCTGGAAATGGCGGTGAACCGCATGCCGATGCTTGGGCAGGCCGGGATTCACACGTTCTTCAACGGTCCCGAGAGCTTTACCCCCGACGATGCCTATCACCTCGGGCTGGCGCCCGAGACGGACAACGTCTGGGTCGCCGCCGGCTTCAACTCGGTCGGCATCCAGTCGGCGGGCGGCGCCGGCATGGCGCTTGCGCACTGGATGCAGGACGGTGCCAGGCCGTTCGACCTGGGCGACGTGGACATTGCCCGGATGCAGCCGTTCCAGGGCAACCGGCGCTATCTTGCCGAACGGGCGCGCGAAACCCTGGGCCTGCTGTATGCCGATCATTTCCCCTACCGGCAGAAGGCTAGCGCGCGCGGCGTGCGGCGCAGCCCGTTTCATGCCCACCTTGCCGACCGGGGCGCGGTGTTCGGAGAACTGGCCGGCTGGGAGCGCGCCAACTGGTTCGCCCGGCCCGGTCAGCCGCCGCAATACCGGTACTCGTGGAAGCGTCAGAATTTCTTTGACAACGTGGCGGCGGAACTGGCGGCGGTGCGCGGCAATGTCGGCCTTTACGACATGTCGTCCTTCGGCAAGTTGCGCGTCGAGGGGCCGGATGCCGAAACCTTCCTCAACCATGTCTGCGGCGGCGATCTGTCGGTTCAGGCGGGCCGCATCGTCTATACCCAGTTCCTGAACGCCTGCGGCGGGATAGAGGCAGACGTAACCGTCACGCGGCTGTCGGAAACCGCCTATCTCGTCGTCACCCCCGCCGCCACCCGGCTCGCGGACGAAACCTGGTTGCGCCGCCACCTGGGCGGGATGCGGGCCACGATCACCGACATCACCGCCGCCGAAGGCGTGCTGGCGGTGATGGGGCCGAATGCACGCAACCTGATGCAGGCGGTCAGCCCCGACGACTTTTCCAACGACGCCAATCCCTTCGGTACCGCGCAACAGATCGAGCTGGGCCTTGGCCTGGCCCGGGCGCATCGCGTGTCCTATGTCGGCGAACTGGGCTGGGAGCTTTATGTTTCCGCCGACATGGCCGCCCATGCGTTCGAAACCCTCTGGGCGGCGGGTCAGGAGATGGGCCTGACCCTGTGCGGGATGCACATGATGGATTGCGCCCGCATCGAGAAGGCGTTCCGCCATTTTGGCCATGACATCACCTGCGAGGATCACGTCCTTGAGGCGGGCCTGGGCTTTGCCGTCAAGACCGCCAAGGGCGAATTCATCGGCCGCGACGCGGTGCTGCGCAAGCAGGACGAGGGGTTGGGGCGCCGCCTGCTGCAATTCCGCCTGCGCGATCCCGAACCGCTGCTGTACCACAACGAACCGGTGGTGCGGGACGGGCAGATCGTCGGCCACCTGACATCGGGCGCCTACGGTCATCATCTGGGCGCGGCGATCGGGCTGGGATACGTGCCCTGCCCCGGCGAGAGCGCCGCCGAGGTGCTGGCGTCGCGCTTTGAGATCGACGTGGCAGGTGTGCGGGTGCCTGCGCAGGCGTCGCTCAGGCCGCTATACGATGCGAAATCCGAAAGGGTGCGGATGTAGGGCGCGGCGGGGTCAGTCGTCGGCGGGGCAAGTCGCGGGGCTGGCTGCATCGGGCCGGTGATCGGCAATGCAGTCCCGTATCAGCGCCTTGCGCAGGGGCTTGGTCATGTAACGGTCAAGCCCCGCCGCCAGGATGGTTTCGCCGTCGCCATCCATCGCATGCGCCGTCAGGGCGACGATGGGTACATGCGCGCCGGTTTCGCCCTCGCGGCGTCGGATCTCGGCCGTGGCCTGCTTGCCGTCGAGCCTGGGCATCGAGATATCCATGAAGATCAGGTCGGGGTCGAATTCGGCCCAGGTGTTCACGGCTTCGATACCGTTGGCGGCAAAGCGCAGATCTATGTCGAGATCCTGCACCATCTTGCGCAACACCAGCTGATTGGTGCGGTTGTCCTCGGCCGCCAGCACCCGCATCCGCCGCCCCTGTGCCGCGACGGGGCGCGGCGCCGCAACCGGTGCGGAATTGTCGGTCGCCGCCAGCCCGGCGCCGCCGATCGTGGCCCCCATCTCGGCAAGTCGCGCATGGAGTTCTGCCCGCGGCACCGGTTTGCCCAGAACCGCGCGTACATGTCGACAGGCCGGGTCGCGGCGCGCACTGCCGGGGTTGGAGGACAACAGCAGCACCGGCAGATCGGGCCGGCCCCGGTCGTGCAGCGCCTCGGCCAGTTCGAGGCCGTCCATGCCCGGCAGGTTGTGATCGCTCAGCACCAGATCGATGCCGGGCTGCATCGCCGCCAGCGCCGCCGCCCCCGAGGCGCAGGCCGTCACCCGCACGCCCAGTTGCCGCATCTGGCGTTCGAGAATCTGGCGGTTCACCGGGTGGTCGTCGACGATCATCACATGGTTCAACCCGTCCGGCAGGCAGGGTGCGCTGGCTCCGGCCCCGGCGTCGGGTTCTGCGACAGGCAGGCAAAGGCGGAATCCAAAGCACGAGCCTTCGCCCTCGCGGCTATCGACCCAGACATCCCCGCCCATCAGCCCGATCAGTTGGCGCGAGATGGCCAGGCCCAGACCCGTGCCTTCGAACTGGCGGTTGCGGTCATCCTCGACCTGGTTGAATTCGCCGAAGATGTGCTCGATCTTGTCGGCCGGGATACCGATGCCGGTATCCTCGATCGCCACATGCAACGTGCAGGTGGCGCCGTCGTCGTCGGCAACGCCCGTCACCCGGATCAGGACATGGCCCGAGGCGGTGAACTTGACCGCGTTGCCCAGAAGGTTCGTCAGGACCTGCCGCACGCGCCCGGGATCGCCGACAAACCCGGTGGGCAGGAACAGGTCGTAGTCCACCAGCATGTTCAGGCCCTTGTCGCGCGCGTTGGGCTGAAGCAGCATCACCACCTCGTGAATGCAGCGTTCCAGATTGAAGGCTTCGTGGCGCAGTACCAGTTTGTCTGCCTCGATCTTGGAATAGTCCAGCACGTCGTTAATGATGACCAGCAGCGCCTCGCCCGAATTGCGGATGGTGTCGACGAACAGGCGCTGTTCGTCGTCAAGCCGGGTGTCGGACAGCAGGTCGGCCATGCCGACGACACCGTTCATCGGGGTCCGGATCTCGTGGCTCATGTTGGCCAGGAAGGCCGATTTGGCGCGGCTGGCGGCCTCGGCCCGTTCGCGCGCCGCCTTGAGTTCGGCTTCGTGGCGCACCGTCGAGGTGATGTTCAGCGCCTGGCTGACCACATCGCCGCCATGCCCTCTCTGGTCGATCATCCTGATATACTGATCGTTCCATGTCCGCATCACGATTGGCGCGGGGTTCGGCCGCAGCCAGCGTTCGGCCATCATCGCCCGCCATTGCCGGGCTGTCATCGATTCCGTGTCGATCAAACCCTCGTCGGTAAGCAACTGGAGGATTCGCATATAGCTGATGCCCGGCGCGACCTCTGCCAGTCCGTCGAAGAAATCCAGATAGGCGGAGTTGGCCGCGATCAGAATGTTGTCGGCGTCGAAGAATGCGAATCCATCCTGGATCGTGCGGATTGACAACCACAACCGCCGCTCTGCGATCTCGACCTTCTGATGCGCGACGCTGAGGTCGGATTTGACCTTCTCGTTTTCGTCGCGGACGGTCGCCACCTCG
The DNA here is from genome assembly GCA_047975215.1 of Jhaorihella sp. Taxonomy (GTDB): domain Bacteria; phylum Pseudomonadota; class Alphaproteobacteria; order Rhodobacterales; family Rhodobacteraceae; genus JAGRMG01. Next base: position 24,817 of record JBKEDD010000073.1, on the reverse strand, counting down.
GCCTGGGTCGCGCCGATCTGCCTGGTCAGCGCCAGCGCGTGGCGACCCAGCTTGCGGTTGGCGGCAGACAGTTCGGCCTGCTTCAGCTCAAGCAGCCGTTCGGCAGCCAGGCGCGCGCGACGTTCCTCGGCAAGTTTGTTGGCAAGGTTCATGGCCCGATGGCTCCGCTTGCGGCAAAGGGGGTTTCCTGCCGTCCGTCAACATCCGCGAGCCCGGTAAAAATGCGCTTAAGCCTGCCCGAGCGAGGGGGAATCGTTGCCAAGGGCTTTTGCGGCATGGCAACCTGTCGTCATTACCGGAGGCTTCCATGTACAGATTTCGCAGCGCGGCAATCGTATTCATCCTGTCCATCCTCGGTCTGGCGAACCTTGCCATGGCGCAGGGCGAACAGGCGGCCATTCCCCAATTCCGCTATGTCGCGACGCCCGACATGGATTTCTACGGATCCGACCTCAACGCCCTGTTCGACACCGATCTTAAGAGCTGCGTCCGCGCCTGCACCGCCAACGGGCGCTGCGCCGGGTTCACATACAATTCCCGCTCCAACGCCTGCTTTCCCAAGGCGGGCGTGAGCGAACGGACCCCCTATGCCGGCGCGTTGTCGGCCGAAAAGCTGCCCAATCCCGCCGCCCTGGTGCAGATCGGGCAGATGCGCGCCGCCGACCTGGTGTTCCTTGGCGGGCGCGACCTGGACCGCGCCCGCGAAGAGGCCCGCGATATCGGTCTGCGCCATCCCGCCGGCGGCCTGGATGTCGCTGCGGTTCTGGATGCCGCCCGCGGCCGCGCTGCCGCCGGCGATGCACTTTCCGCCGCGAACTGGCTGGGGGCGGCACTGTCGCTTGGCGATGCGTCGCATTTGTGGGCCGAATACGCGCGTCAGCTGCTAGCCGTCAGGACCGACGATTCCGGCCGCCGCAACGATTACCGCCGCCGGGCGTTGGCCGCTTCGGTCAATGCCTATCTGCGCGCCGAACCGGATGGCGCGCGGGCCTCGGCGCTGGTGGTGCTGGCCGATGCGCTGGAAGCTTCGGGCCGTGGCCGCGACAGCATTCCGGCGCTGCGGCTCGCCTATCGCATCCAGCCGCGCGACGAGATCTCGGCCGCGCTGGACAAGGCGATCGGCAAGTTCGGGTTCCGCATCACCGACAGCACGGTCGAAAGCGACAGCGCGGCGCCGCGGATCTGCGCGGAGTTTTCCGAACCGCTGGTCAAGGCGGGCGTGGATTACGACCCCTTCGTGCGGTTGCCTGAACCCGGGCTGGCGGTGCAGGCGCAGGACCGGCAATTGTGTATCGACGGGCTGACCCATGGTGCCCGCTACAAGATCGCATTCCGAGAGGGCCTGCCTGCCGCGAGCGGCGAGACGCTGGCCCGCGACGTGGAACTGACGCACTACGTCCGCGACCGCAGCCCCGCCGTGCGCTTTCCGGGGCGGGCCTATGTTCTGCCCAGGGCAGCCGATGCGGCACTGCCGGTGGAAACCGTGAATACCGGTACGCTGGATCTGCGGCTGCGCCGGGTGTCGGACCGCAACCTGCTGCGCACCTTTCAGGATGAATATTTCGGGCGGCCGCTGTCGCAATGGCAGGATGAACGCTTTGCCGACGAGATCGCGCAAGAGGTCTGGACCGGCACGGCCGAGGTCGGCAACGAGTTGAACCGCGACATGACCACCCGCCTGCCGATGGGCAAGGCCATCGAAGGCCAGCCGCCGGGCATCTACGCGCTGTCGGCGCGGGTGCCGGGGGCGGACCCCTACGACGATCCCGGCGCGACGCAATGGTTCGTGCTGTCCGATCTGGGCCTGAGCACGATGTCGGGAACCGACGGGCTGCATGTGCTGGTGCGCGGGCTTGGCGATGCGGCGCCGCGCGCCGGCATTGCGGTATCGCTGGTCTCGCGCGCGAACGCGGTGCTGGGCGAGGCCGTGACCGACAGCGAGGGCTATGCCCGGTTCGATCCCGGCCTGACCCGCGGCCGGGGCGGGGCGGCGCCGGCGCTGGTTGTGGCGCGGCAGGGCGACACCGATCTTGCGTTCCTGTCGCTGAGCGAACCGGCCTTCGATCTGTCCGACCGTGGCGTCGAGGGGCGGCCTGCCCCCGGGCCGGTCGATGTGTTCCTGACCACCGACCGCGGTGCCTATCGCGCGGGCGAAACCATCCATGCCACCGCACTGGCCCGCGACACGGCCGCCACCGCCATCGACGGGCTGCCGCTGATCGCGATCCTGTCGCGCCCGGACGGGGTGGAATACCGCCGCCGCGTGTCGGATGGCGGCGACGCGGGCGGCCATGTCTTTGCCTTGCCCGTGGGCGAGAGTGCGCCGCGCGGAACCTGGCGGCTGGATATCCACGGCGACCCGGACGCGCCGCCGTTGGCCAGCCAGACAGTGCTGGTCGAGGATTTCCTGCCCGAACGTATCGACTTTGACTTGAACCTTCCGGCCGCCGCGCTGTGGATCGGGGATTCGCCGATGCTTGAAATCGACGCGCGCTATCTGTTCGGCGCGCCCGGGTCGGACCTGAGCATCGACGGCCAGGTGATGCTGCGCGCCGCCGATGCGGTCGAGGGCTGGCCCGGCTACCGGTTCGGCCGCCATGATGCGCGCGGCAGCACGCGCAGCGAATATTTCGGCGGCATGCGTACCGACGCCGCCGGGCACGCCAGCGTGGCGCTGGACCTGCCCGAGCCCGATGCCGAGGGGCAGCCGTTGCAGGCGACGGTGATCGCGCGGCTGGCCGACGGATCGGCACGGCCGGTGGAACGGCAGGTCACGGCGCAGGTGCGCCCGGCAGGGCCGGTGATCGGCATCAGGCCGCTGTTCGAGGATGTGGTGGCCGAAGGCACCGAGGCGGCGTTTCAGGTGATCGCCCTGTCGCCCGACCTGGCGCCGCAGCCCATGCGCGTGCGCTGGACCCTGAACCGGGTCGAGACGCGCTATCAATGGTATCAGCTTTACGGTGACTGGAACTGGGAACCGACGACGCGCCGCACCCGCATCGCCACCGGCGAGGCCGGGCTGGGCGACGCGCCGCTGGCGATCTCGCAGCCGGTGGAATGGGGTGAATACGAACTGGTGGTGGAACGCACCGACGGCGCCTATGCCGCCGCGTCGGTCGGCTTCTATGCCGGCTGGTATGTTTCGGCGGATGCGTCGCACACCCCCGACAGGCTGGAGATGTCGCTGGACAAGGCCGGCTATCGCCCCGGCGATACCGCGCGGTTCCGCATCGTTGCCCGCGCCCCGGGAACGGCGCTGATCTCGGTCATGTCCAACCGGCTGATTTCGCGGCAGGCGGTCGCGGTTGGGGCCGGGCCAACCGTGATTCCGTTGCCTGTGTCCGAGGACTGGGGCACCGGCGCCTATGTCACCGCCACGGTGATCCGGCCGATGGACGTGGCGGCGGGGCGCAACCCCGCCCGCGCATTGGGTCTCGCGCATGCGTCGGTCGAACCCGTGGGCAAGGTACTGGACGTTGCCATCGACGTGCCCGAGGTTGCGCGCCCGCGCGCAACGACGCGCGCCCGCATCACGGTGGGCGGCGCGCGAGAGGGCGAACAGGTCTGGCTGACGCTGGCTGCCGTCGATCTGGGTATCCTGAACCTGACCGGATTCGAAAGCCCGGACCCCGAGGGCCACTATTTCGGCCAGCGGCGGCTGGGGATGGAATTGCGCGATGTCTATGGCCGGTTGATCGACGGCATGAACGGCGCCATGGGCACGGTCAGGTCGGGCGGTGACGACGACAGCGGCATGCGGATGAAATCGCCCCCGCCCACGCAGGAACTGATGGCGGCGTTCTCCGGCCCGGTCCGTGTCGGGGCCGATGGCGCGGCCTATGTCAATATCGACCTGCCCGCCTTCAACGGCACCGTGCGGTTGATGGCCGTGGCATGGTCGCGCACCGCGCTGGGCCAGGCTGAACGCGACATGATCGTGCGCGATCCGGTCGTGGTGACGGCAACGGTGCCGCGTTTCCTGGCACCGGGCGATTCCGGGCGCGTCCGGCTTGAGGCGGTGCATGCCGACGGCCCGGCGGGCGATATGAAGCTGGCGGTGGTGCCGCACGGGCCGGGCCTGAGCCTGGGCGCGGCACCCGGCCGGTTCACGCTGGCGCAGGGCGGAAAGGCGGTGTTCGAGGTGCCGGTGCTGGCCGAAACCGTGGGCGACCCCGGTTTCGACGTCGTGCTGACAACGCCGGACGGAAGCGAATTGCGCCAGTCCCTGTTGTTGCCGGTGCGCGCCAACGATCCGGTGATCGCGCAGACGCGACGGTTCTCGCTGGGCGCAGGCGACAGCTTCCTGTTTTCCGATGACGTGTTCGCGGGGCTGCAACCCGGTACCGGCGAGGCGATCATCTCGGCTGGGCCGTTGGCGAAATTCGACGTTCCGGGCTTGCTGGCGGCGCTTGACCGGTATCCCTATGGCTGCACCGAACAGGTGACGTCGAAGGCGATGCCGCTACTCTACCTGTCCGCGGTGGCCCAGGCCAGCGGGCTGGGCGGCGCGCCGGACCTGAGGCAACGGGTTCAGGAGTCGATCGCCCGAATCTTGACGCGGCAGACCGGTAGCGGCGCGTTCGGCATGTGGCGCGCCCAGTCGGGCGATTTCTGGCTGGACGCCTATGCCAGCGACTTCCTCAGCCGAGCGCGGGCCGAAGGCTTCGCGATTCCCGAAACCGCGTTCCGCCAGGCGATGGACAACCTGCGCAACCGCGTCAACTATGCGCCCGACTTCGACGAGGGCGGCCAGGATATCGCCTATGCGCTGATGGTGCTGGCGCGCGAGGGTGCGGCCGCAATGGGCGATCTGCGCTACTACGCCGACGTAAAGGGCGACGCCTTCACCACGCCGCTGGCGGCGGCGCAGCTGGGGGCCGCGCTGGCGATGTATGGCGACCAGCTGCGCGCCGATGCGATGTTCGCGCGTGCCGCCCGGATGCTGGCGGCGCGCGATGGCGGGACCGACCGGCTTTGGCGGGCCGATTACGGAACCGATCTGCGTGACGCCGCCGGGCTTCTGACGCTGGCGGCCGAGGTGGGCAGCACGGCGATCGACAGGCAGGCGCTTGCCGCGCGGGTGGCCCGAGGCGATACCCGCCGCTCGACCCAGGAAAGCGCCTGGACTCTGCTGGCGGCCCATGCGCTCATCAAGGCGCCGGAAATCTCCGGGCTGCGTGTGAACGGGGCGGCTGCGGACGGCCCGTTCGTGCGGGTGTTGCAGGACGACACGCCGGCGCCGGGCCTGACGATCACCAGCGCCGCCGGGCACACGACCGACATCACCCTGACCACGGCGGGCGTGCCCGAAGTTCCGCCGCCGGCGGGCGGCAGCGGATATTCCATCGACCGGCGCTACTACACCATGCAGGGCGAGGCGATGGCCGGCGACCGGTTTCGCGTAGGCGACCGCTTCGTGACGGTGATCGAGGTAACGCCGCACGAGGAGACCGGCGGCCGGCTGATCATCGACGATCCGTTGCCCGCGGGTATCGAGATCGACAACCCCAGCCTGCTGCGTTCGGGCGATGTGGGGGCGCTGGACTGGCTGGACCCGACCGAGGCGGAACACGCCGAATTCCGGTCCGACCGCTTCATCGCCGCGGTCGACCACAGGGCGTCGCAGGATAGGATCGTTCTGGCCTATGTCGCCCGCGCGGTGACGCCCGGCGGGTTTCATCATCCGGCCGCTTCGGTCGAGGACATGTACCGCCCGCAATACCGCGCCCGAACAGCAACCGGGCGGATCGCGGTCGCGCAATGACCGGCGATGGCGCCGGGGCGATGGCGCATTGGCGGCGGCTGGACCGGCAGGGTACAGACCGTTGTACCCTGGGGCGGACCGATCAGGGATGGATGCTGACCGGGCAGGCCGTCTGGCGCGAGGATGGCGAGGTTGCGCTGACCTACGCGGTGCGTTGCAACCGGCACTGGCACACGCTGTCGGCGGACATCACCGGAACCCATGCCGGGCGCGAGATCGGCCTGCGCATCCTTCGGACGCCCGAAGGCTGGCAGATGAACGACACGTCGCAGCCCGATGTGGCGGACTGCACCGACATCGACCTGAGCTTTACCCCGGCGACCAACCTTCTGGCGCTGCGGCGCCTCGCGCTGGACGGCCCCGCACCGCAACCCGTCAGCGCAGCGTGGCTGCCCCCCGATCTGGCGCGTCTGCGGCGGCTCGACCAGACCTATGCACGCGTCGGCGACGGCCGGATAGACTATGCCTCACCGGGGTTCAGCGCCCGGCTGAGCGTTCATGATTCCGGCTTTGTCACGCAATACCCGGGCCTTTGGGAAGGCTGGGTCGATGATGGGTAACGGGCGGTTCGCGCGCCTTGTGCGCGCAGGATCCGGCCATGCCTTGTTGGCGCTGGCGATCCTGCTGTTTTCGGCGGCCGGGCTGCGGGATGCCTTCGATGGCTGGATCGCGCGGACCGATCTGCCGGTCATCCTGGCGGAAACCTCGACCGAGTTGCGCGACCGCAACGGCGCCCTGCTGCGCGCCTATCAGGTGGAAAACGGCCTGTGGCGGCTGTCGCCGCAGCCCGGCGGCGTCGATGCCGGGTTCGTCGAGATGCTGATCCGCTACGAGGACAAGCGGTTTCGCAGCCACGGTGGTGTCGATCTTCTGGCCATGGCGCGGGCGGCGGCGCAGGCGGCGCTGCGCGGGCGCGCGGTGTCGGGCGGATCGACCCTGACCATGCAGGTTGCGCGGCTGCTGGAGGACGGGCCGACCGGGCGCTGGGCCGGCAAGCTGCGCCAGATCCGCGTGGCGCTGGCGATTGAACGGCGGCTGTCCAAGGATACGATCCTGTCGCTATATCTGACCCATGCACCCTATGGCGGCACTCTCGAAGGGGTGCGGGCGGCGGCCCTGGCCTGGTTCGGCAAGGAGCCTGCGCGGCTGACGCCAGCGCAGGCGGCGCTGCTGGTGGCGCTGCCGCAATCGCCCGAAACACGGCGCCCGGACCGCCACCCCGAAGCGGCGCGTGCCGCCCGTGCCCGGGTGCTGGCGCCGATGCAGGCGCAACGGGTGCTTGACCGCGCCGATGCCGAGGCGGCGGGGCGCGAACCCGTCCCGTCCGCGATGCGTCCGTTCCCGCGACTGGCGGCGCATCTGGCCGACCGGATGCGCGCCGCGGCCCCGGGTGCGCGGCGCATCGACACGACGCTGGACGCGCAGGTTCAGGCGCGGCTTGAACGGCTGGTCGCCCGGGCGGCGCGTGCCGCCGGGGGGCGGGTATCGGCGGCGCTACTGGTGGCCGATCACCGCAGCGGCGAAATCGTCGCGTCGGTCGGGTCGCCCGCCTATGGCGATGACGGCGGCCGCCAGGGCTTTGTGGACATGACCCGCGCCATCCGTTCGCCGGGTTCGACGCTCAAGCCGCTGATCTACGGGCTGGCCTTCGATCAGGGGCTGGTGCATCCCGACACGCTGATCCATGACGGGCCGGTGCAGTTCGGGCGCTATGCGCCGCGCAATTTCGACGGTGCGTTCCGCGGCGATGTCCGGGTGCGCGACGCGTTGCGGATGTCGCTGAACATTCCCGTGGTCATGCTGACCGATGAGATCGGACCGGCCCGTGTCATGGCGGCGCTGCGCCGCTCGGGCGCCGAGCCGCGGCTGCCCGGCGCGGCGCCGCCGGGGCTTGCCATTGCGCTGGGCGGGGTCGGAATCGACCTGCACGATCTGGTGCAGCTTTACGCGGGTCTGGCGCAGGGCGGCGAGGGGCCGGAACTCCGCGCCGACCTGAATGCGCCCCGGCAACGGGCGGGGCGGCTGGTCTCGGATGTGGCCGCCTGGCAGGTCGGCAACATCCTGGCCGGGGTGATGCCGCCGCCGGGGGCGCCGGGCGGTGTTGTGGCGTTCAAGACCGGCACTTCCTATGGTCACCGCGATGCCTGGGCCGTGGGATATGACGGGCGCCATGTGATCGGCGTCTGGCTTGGCCGTGCGGACGGCACGCCGGTTCCGGGTGCCTTTGGCGGCGATCTTGCGGCGCCGGTCCTGTTCGAGGCGTTCGGCCGCGTGAAGCCGGGGTTCGACCCGTTGCCGCCGCCGCCGCCACCGACGCTGATCCTCGGTACTGCCGGTCTGCCGCAACCGCTGCGCAGGTTCAGGCCGCGCGATGCGGCCTTTGCGGTTGCACCGGACGCGCCGCACCTGACCTTTCCGCCCGATGGCGCCAGGCTGGCGTCGGCGGGGCAGCCTCTGACGATCAAGCTGAGCGGTGGCGTGGCGCCGTTCTCGGTTCTGGCAAACGGGCGGCCGGTGGTGACGGGTATTCACATGCGCGAGTTCGAGATCCCTTTTCCGGGGGCGGGGTTTTCGACGCTGGCGGTTGTCGATGCCAGGGGCCGCGCCGACCGGATCGGCTTGCGCCTGGATTGATGCCCCGCTGCGGCATGACCGAAGCGCGGGTCGCGTTCAAGTGCCTCCCGCCCGGGCGGGACAATTTGATTGAATGCGAAATGCGTCAGAGCGATCTGGTGATTCCACCGTCCACGCGGATGTTCTGGCCGGTGATATAGCCCGCCCCATCCGACGCCAGAAACGCCACCGTCGCCGCGATTTCGTCATAGGACTTGCCATAGCGGCCCATCGGCACGCGGTCGCGCCGCTCGTCCGTTTCCGGCAGGCTGTCGATGAAGCCGGGCAGCACGTTGTTCATGCGGATGTTGTCGCGGGCATATCGGTCGGCATAGAGTTTGGCGAACGCCGCCAGGCCGGCGCGGAACACGCCCGAGGTCGGGAATACCGGGTCGGGTTCGAACGCCGCGAAGGTCGAGATGTTGACGATGGCGCCGCCGCCCTGAGCCGCCATGACCGGCGTCACCAGCCGGGCCGGGCGCACCGCGTTCAGGAAATACACCTCCATGCCGGTGTGCCAGTCCTCGTCGCTCAACTCAAGCACCGGTGCGCGCGGGCCGTGGCCGGCGCTGTTGACCAGAACGTCGATCCGGCCCCAACGCTGCATGGTCAGATCGACCAGCCGCTGCAGGTCTTCGTTGGAACGGTTCGACCCGGTGACGCCGACGCCGTCCAGTTCCTTCGCCAGCGCCTCGCCCTTGCCAGAGGATGACAGGACCGCGATGTTGAACCCGTCGGCGGCCAGCCGCCGCGCACAATCCGCGCCCATGCCGCTGCCTCCCGCGGTGACGATCGCCGTTTTCTTCTGTGCCATTGCAATCTCCGATCCCTGATGAGGGCGCATGATTGCATCGCTGGCGGCATTCGGCCAGCCGCAATCCGCCCGTTCCATCGGCCGGGCGCCGGGTACGGTCAGTCGTCACGCCGCGCTGTGCCCGCGCCCTTCGGGCGGGTCAGTCAATTACCGCCGTTGCCTCGATTTCCAGCACCGCGCCTTCCTCGACCAGCCCGGCGATAACCACCAGCGACATCGCCGGAAAGTGCCTGCCCATGACGCGGCGGTAGACGTCTCCGATCTCGCGCTGACGGTTCAGATATTCGCCCTTGTCGGTGACGAACCAGGTCAGCCGGGTGATGTGTTCGGCGCGACCTCCGGCAGCCTCGACCACCGCCATGATGTTTTTCAGCGCCTGTTCCATCTGGCCGGCAAAATCGTGATGTTCAAAGACCTGTTCGGCGTTCCAGCCGACCTGGCCGCCCACGAACAGATGGCCGTCGGCAGTCAGAACGCCGTTGGCATAGCCCTTGGCCGGGGCCCATCCCTCGGGATGAATGATCTTGTGGGGCATCGGACGCGATCCTTTCTGTTGGCGATGGGGCGCTGACGGTTTCGAGCGTAGCTGAATTCACAAATGTTTCAAGCCTAAACATTTAAGCTTGAAAGAAAACCGGCGCATGTCTAGCATCCGATTGTCTTGTCACCTTCAGGTGAAGGGGAGCGCGTACCGATGATCGACTGGGACGATGCCTTCGACAATTCCGGCCATGTGCCCGGTTCGGACCTGCTGGGCGAGCGTTGGGCGGAACTGGCGGGCGCATTCCGCGCCCGCGCGCTGGCCCGGGGGCGGGCCGATCTTGATCTGGCCTATGGCCCGCGTCCGCGCAACCGGCTGGACCTGTTCCGCCCCGAAGGCGATCCGGCGGGGATGGTGGTGTTCGTCCATGGCGGATACTGGCACAAGCTGGACAAATCCTTCTGGTCGCACCTCGCGGCAGGGCCACTGGCCAGGGGCTGGGTGGTGGCGGTGCCCTCGTACACGCTGGCGCCCGAAGCGCGCATTGCCGATATGACGCGCGAGATCGGACAGGCGGTCGGTTTCGCCGCGAACCGGCTCCCGGGGCCGTTGCGGCTGATCGGGCATTCGGCGGGCGGGCATCTGGTGTCGCGCATGATCTGCGACGATAGCCCGCTGAACGATGCCGTTGCCACGCGTCTGGCGAGGGTCGTTTCGCTGAGCGGCGTACACGATCTGCGCCCGCTGCCGGGTACTGCGATGAACGAAACGCTGCGCCTGGACGAGGCCGAGGCGGCGGCGGAAAGCCCGGCGCTGCATGTGCGCGAGGGCGATGTGCCCGTAACCTTCTGGGTCGGTGCGGGCGAGCGCCCGGAATTCCTGCGCCAGACCCGGCTTATCGCCGAAAGCTGGCAGGGGCCGGGCGTCGGCGATGTTTACGAACCGGGGCAGAACCATTTCACCGTGGTCGAGGGGCTGGGGCGGCCCGACAGCCCCTTGATCCGCGAGTTGCTGCGTTGAACAGGGCCGCGCACCGCGGCCGGGAACAGGGAGGTTGACGATGACGCAAGGATACGACCCGGGACAGGACGGCGCCAAGATGTCGTTTCGCGGCGACATGAGCTATGGCGATTATCTGCATCTCGACCGCGTGATCGGGGCGCAGCATCCGCTGAGCGAGGCGCATGACGAATTGCTGTTCATCGTCCAGCACCAGACCAGCGAATTGTGGATGCGGCTGGTGCTGCACGAGGTCTCGGCGGCGCGCGAGCTGCTGAAGGGCGACGATTTCCGCCCCGCCTTCAAGATGCTGACACGGGTGGCGCGCATCTTCGATCAGCTGAATTCGGCCTGGGACGTTCTGCGCACCATGACGCCCAGCGAATACACGACCTTCCGCGAAAACCTGGGCAGTTCCTCGGGCTTTCAGTCGCACCAGTACCGCCTGATCGAATATGCCCTGGGCAACCGAAACACGGCGATGATGAAGGTGCATGAACACCGCCCCGACCTGCATGGCCTGCTGCGCGACGAACTGGGGCGGCCCTCGCTCTATCATGTCGCGCTCGATGCCTTGTCCAAGCGTACCGGAATTGCCTTCGATCCGTCCGTTTGCAGGCTGGATGCGCCGCATCAGGCCGACGCCGAGGTAGAGCGCGCCTGGACACTCGTCTACCGCGACCCGCGCACCTATTGGGACTTGTACGAACTGGCGGAAAAGCTGGTTGATCTGGAGGATTACTTTCGCCGCTGGCGGTTCAACCATGTGACCACGGTGGAACGTATCATCGGGCTGAAGCGCGGCACCGGGGGCACCAGCGGCGTGCAGTACCTGCGCCGGATGCTCGAGGTCGAGCTGTTCCCCGAATTGTGGCGGCTGCGCGGAGGGTTGTGACGGGCCGCAATGAAGCCGTGGCAGGCATCCGGTTTCGCCGTGAATATGCAACGCGCTGTAAACAATTGATAAAGTCGTGTTGATTTGTTCGTTTGCAGCCATGGCCGGGCCGGAAAATACCGTGCGGCCTGCACCGTATGGTCCGCAACGGGGGTTTGCGCTGACCCCGGGCATTGGCTACCCTTGGCGGGAAGCGACATGTTCGAGGTGACTGAATGCAATACCACAGCCCAGCCAGTTTCGAGGAGGCGACGGCGCTTGCCGCCGCGGCGAAGGGCACCACCCGGTTTCTGGCCGGGGGAACCGACGTTCTGGTACAGATGCGCCTTGATATCGTCACGCCGGATGTTCTGATCGACGTCAAGAAGATTGCCGGCGTGCATGACATCGTGCGGCAAGAGGATGGCGGCTGGCGTATCGGCGTGGCCGTGACCGGGGCCGAGATGACCGAGCACGAGGGCCTGTGCCGCGACTGGCCCGGCCTGGTCGAGGCGATGGATCTGGTGGGATCGACCCAGGTGCAGGGGCGCGCCACGCTGACGGGCAACCTGTGCAACGCCTCTCCGGCGGCCGATTCGGTGCCTGCCATGGTGGCGGCGGGCGTCGAGGCGACGATCACGGGCCCCAAGGGCAGCCGCCGCGTCGCCGTCGAGACGATCACGACAGGGCCGGGCAGGACCAGCCTGGACAAGGGCGAACTGATTTCGGCGCTGCATGTGCCGGCGCGGTCAAGGGGCGGGGGCGACGCCTATCAGCGCTTCATCCCGCGCACCGAGATGGATATCGCCGTGGTCGGCTGCGGCATCGACCTGACGGTCGATGGCGAAACGATCACCGCGGCGCGAATGGCGCTGGGCGCGGTGGCGCCGACCGTGGTCCTGGTCAGGGGCGCGGCGGATGCGCTGGTCGGCTCGGCGCTGGACGACTCGGCGCTGGCGGCTCTGGCCGATCTCGCGCAGGCCGCCTGCAACCCGATCGACGACAAGCGCGGTACGGTCGGGTTCCGGACCCATGTCGCGGGGGTGCTGGCGCGCCGGGTGGCCCGGATTGCCTATGATCGTGCGAGGAAAAACCAATGAGCAGGATACATGTCACCACACAGGTCAACGGCGACGCGGTCGAGTTCCTGTGCGACACCCGTGAAACGCTTCTGGACGTGCTGCGCGACCGGCTGGGCCTGACCGGCGCCAAAGAGGGCTGCGGCACCGGCGATTGCGGCGCCTGTTCGGTGACTGTCGACGGGCGGCTGGTCTGTTCCTGCCTGATGCTGGGAGTCGAGGCCGAGGGCAAGGCGATCGGCACGGTCGAAGGCATCGCCACGGGCGAGGACTTGCACCCGTTGCAGCGGAAGTTCATCGAACATGCCGCGCTGCAATGCGGCATTTGTACGCCCGGCATCCTGGTGGCGGCCCGGAATCTGCTGGAACGCAACCCCGAGCCGAGCGAAACCGAAGTGCGCTATTGGCTGGCCGGCAACCTGTGCCGCTGTACTGGCTATGACAAGATCGTTCGCGCGGTGATGGACGCGGCGGCAGAGATGCGGGAGGCTTCGTAATGGCTCTGGACGAGTACAGGCCGCAGAAGGGCGGCGAGGAGTTCGAGACCGGGCATGATTTCAAGTATGTCGGCACCTCGCCCGACCGGCCCGACGGGTTCGACAAGGTCACGGGCCGCGCCCGGTTCGGCGCCGACATGTCGGCGCCGGGCATGCTGTTCGCGGCCATCGTGCGCAGCCCGCACGCCCATGCGAGGATAAGGCGCATCGACGCCTCGAAGGCCGAGGCGCTGGAGGGCGTCAAGGCGGTGGTGACGCGCGCCGATTTCGCCAGCGGGCTGAGCGGCGAGACCTGGAACGTGCTGGAAAACGTCATGGCGGGCGATACCGCGCTTTATGACGGTCACGCGGTGGCGGCGGTTGCGGCGACCAGTGCGCTGATCGCGCGTGACGCGATCAAGCTGGTCGAGGTCGAATACGAGATATTGCCGCATGTTACCGACGTGGACGAGGCGATGAAGGACGGCGCCCCGGTGATCCGCGACGGCACCGCCGACGGTTCGGTACCCAAGGGGCTGCACCCCAACGTGGTGCGCTACCACGAAAGCGGCCATGGCGATGTCGAGGCCGGGTTCGCCGAGGCCGATCTGGTGGTCGAGGATCATTTCCTGACCGAGGCCACGCATCAGGGCTATATCGAACCTCATGCCTGCCTGGTATCCCTGGGCAGCGACGGCAGGGGCGAGGTCTGGTGCTGTACGCAGGGCCACTGGAACGTGCAGAAGCTGTGCGCCGCCCTGCTGGGTCTGGATACCAGCGGGTTGCGGGTGACGGCATCGGAAATCGGCGGCGGCTTTGGCGGCAAGACCACGATCTTCATCGAACCCGTGGCACTGGCGCTGTCGCGCAAGGCGGGCCGGCCGGTCAAGCTGGTGATGAGCCGGTCCGAGGTGTTTCGCGCCACCGGGCCGACCGCGTCGGCGTCGATGGACGTCAAGATCGGCATGAAGAAGGACGGCACCATCACCGCCGCCGAAGGCATCTTCCGCCTGCAAGGCGGCGCCTTCCCGGGTGCGCCGATGGAGATGACGGCGATGTGCGCCTTCGCCTGCTATGGGCTGAAGAACGTGCGCCATGTCGGATACGACGTGATGACCAACCGCCCCAAGCAGGCCGCCTATCGCGCGCCCGGATCGCCGATGGCCGCCTTCGCCGTTGAATCCGTGATCGACGAATTGTGCCAGCAACTGGGGCTCGACCGGATCGAGGTGCGCCTCAAGAACGCCGCCCGCGAAGGCACGAGGTCGAGCTATGGGCCGCGGTTCCAGCGCATTGGCCTGGTCGAGACGCTGGAGGCCGCGAAGGCGCATCCTCATTACTCGGCGCCGCTGAAACCTGGGCAGGGGCGCGGCATATCCTGCGGCTTCTGGTTCAATTTCGGCGGCGAGACGAGCGTTTCGCTGGCGCTTTCCGAGGACGGATCGGCGCAACTCATGGTCGGCACGCCCGATATCGGCGGCAGCCGCGCCTCGATGGCGCTGATGGCTGCGGAAGTGCTGGGCATTCCCTATGAGAAGGTCCGCGTCACCATCGCCGACACCGCATCGCTGGGCTATAACGAAATCAGCCACGGCAGCCGCGTCACATATGCCAGCGGACTGGCAACCATCAAGGCCGCCGAGGACGCGGTGAAGAAGCTGTGCAAGCGGGCCGCCGAAAAATGGGGCATTCCCGAGGATGCGGTGAAATGGCAGGACGGCTGCGCCGTGCCTTCGGGGCCGAACGCGGGCGATTTCGACCCGCTGCCGCTGGCCGAGATCACCCGCCGGATGGGCCGGACCGGGGGACCGATCGCCGGCCATTACGAGGCGACCCCGGAAGGCGCGGGGGTCAGCTTCGCCACCCATATCGTCGATGCCGAGGTCGACCCCGAGACCGGCAAGACATCGGTCGTGCGCTATACGGTGGTGCAGGATGCCGGCAAGGCCATCCATCCCGCCTATGTCGAGGGCCAGTATCAGGGCGGTGCGGCGCAGGGCATCGGCTGGGCGCTGAACGAAGAGTATATCTATGGCCCGGACGGGCGGTTGCAGAACGCCGGGTTCCTCGACTACCGAATTCCGGTGGCTTCGGATCTGCCGATGATCGACACGGTGATCGTCGAGGTGCCCAATCCGGGCCATCCGTTCGGCGTGCGCGGGGTTGGCGAAACCTCGATCTGTCCGCCGCTGGCGGCCATCGCCAACGCCGTGTCGGCGGCGGCCGGGGTCAGGATGCGGCATCTGCCGATGTCGCCGCCCAGCATCCTGCGGGCGCTGGAGCAACGGGCCGATGCCTGAGGTGCATCTGTGGTCCGCCCTGCGCGCGCTGGCCGATGGAAACGAATCGGTGAATGTCGAGGCTTCCACTGTGGGCGGGGTTCTGAAGGCGCTGGCCGCGCGATACCCCGCCTTGCAGGAGCCCATCGACGCGGGCGTTTCGGTGGCGGTGGACGGACGCATCATCGCCAGCGCGCTGAACGAACCCGTCCTGCCCGACAGCGAGGTCTATCTGATGCAGCGGATCAAGGGCGGCTGAGGGGCGAACCGCCCAGCAGTGCCGGGGCGCCGGGCATCGCTCAACTATGCTGACTGCAACGGGAATTCGTTTTATCAACAGATTTTACACAAGAAAATCATGGCTTTATCCACAGAAATCTTTCCCCCGGGCGGCAGATTCCTGTTGCGGGAATCACCACCCTGGGCAAACCTGTCCTTGTCGCGTCGATGGGTTTTCGGACCCGGAGCGACACGCGAAGGCACCCGCGGCCAGCGTACCGGCAGAACCGCTTTTCGGAGTGTGTGACAACCGGGATGGCAGCCGCAAGGCCAGACGGAGGAATCGGTTCTTGCGAACCGCTGATACTGTTTGCCCTTCCTGGGCCCGAGCGGATCACGAAAGTCCTTCGGGACCGGAGTGATAGCAGAGGTTCCCCGGAACCGAAGCAAACTGGACTGCCCATCCTTCGGGGCGGATAGTTCAGGGAGGCGTCAGGGATGTGTCCCTTGCGGGCACGATGCAAAGACCGCGTCTGAGCACCTGGCGCCTCATCTGATTCCGGGGTTTTCTGCTGATGTTCGCGTGCTTTCCTGTATGCCTTGCGGTTGCGATCGCCAAGCCACCTGGCCTCCCCCTCTTGATCGGTACTCGGACGCGTTTCGCCACGCATGGCGGCGTGTCATAGCGGTGTGGCTGACCGACCGGGGCCAAGCGACATTCCCGCGATGTGCAGAGAATGGCGGGAAGGAGCCCAATTGAGCGGATGCTGCGGACCGCACAAAAGTCGGCTACATCAACTCACACCGAGGATTAGTTGTAACTTTTCCTCTTTTCTATCCAGCTATGTCAATTCGGTGCCGTCATCAGCGCGTCGTCGATTTCACGCGCCCGCATCGCTGCGGGACGCGCTGTTAGACGTTCGGCGTACTCCGCAAACCCCGGTCTATCAGGCAAACCGCCGACCATTTTTCCCCAGAGAATTTGTGAACCAACATATACGTCAGCGGCGCTGAATGCCCCTCCTGTGACATACTCCCGCCCATCCGACAGCATCGCGGCAAACGCGTTCGCGACCGTGTCCAGCGAACCGTAACCGGAACGCCCTCGTGCCTGGGGGTCATCAGGCAGCTCAAAGTTGAAGTAGGAGTTGGTGATCGCCGCCTCGCCGGGGCCAGCAGCGAAGAACAGCCAACGCAGATAGGCCGCGCTCTCTGGGGTGCCCGGTGCCGGAGCAAGTCCTGCCTCTGGGAAGGCGGCGGCAAGGTAGGCGCAGCAGGCGGCGGCTTCAGTTACTACTGCCTGTCCATGTCGTATTGTGGGAACCTTGCCCATGGGATTGATCGCCAGATAGTCTGGCGATTTCATAGGCGGTCCATAATCCAGCACCCGCGTCTCGTACGGCTGGCCCAGTTCCTCAAGCATCCAACGCACAATACGTCCACGTGACATGGGATTCGTGTAGAAGATGATCTCAGGCATGGTGGGTGTCTCCCCGTATAACATTTGGTTCGTGTTTGCCGCTGTGAGGTTAGTGGATTTCCTCATTACTTGATGCGGTCGATGGTGCTGTCGCGGCGATAGTTTACTTCGTCCCGCAGCTCTCCCGTCCGGCCCGGCGGGTGCGGATGGCCGGTTGTCGGCGGACCCGTGGCCCGCGTGTCAGGCCATCCGTCAAAGGACATGTCATGAACGAATCCGCGATTTCAGGACGGTTCGCGTGTCGTCGGGGCGTTTTGAGTCGATGGACGCCGGAAATGCGACGGGGTCCGATCATTTTCACGTCCGAACCCCGCCGTCAGCGTCAGCTGATGCATTACCGCGTCCATGCACCTGTGCATCGACTGATACACAGCCGCGCCGGGCGAATCAACCATATCTCGATGGTTGGAGCCAGAAACCGCCCATATGTGCCCACCGTCACAACGAATTGTGGGCCCTGACAATCATTAGCGCATGTTGCGTTCAATCGGAGCCGAATGGTCGCCTCACGCTATACGAATTCCCGGCTGCTCCCGACATGCTCGCGCAGGATGGCGGGTGGCGCGAACCGCTCGCCATAGCGCGCCGCCAGTTCCTCG
Source organism: Jhaorihella sp. (assembly GCA_047975215.1). Lineage (GTDB taxonomy): Bacteria > Pseudomonadota > Alphaproteobacteria > Rhodobacterales > Rhodobacteraceae > JAGRMG01. Next base: position 7,140 of record JBKEDD010000073.1, on the reverse strand, counting down.
CAACGCGCCGCGAACCGTTCCGGTCCGTAGGTGTTCACGAACTGGATATAACCGCCGGTATGCACTGGCGCGCCGATGCCGAGAATCGAACCGACATTGCCGTCAGCGACAGAGCGCAACACGCCTTCTTCCAGGCATTTCAGGCTTTCGATCACTGCGCGAAACAGGATGCGGTCCTGGATGTCACTGTCTGCAATTGCGGCCCCTTCATCGCGCCACGCCGCCAGCCCGGGCCAGATCGTCTTGCCTTCGGGTCCGTAATCGTAGAACCCCTTGCCGCTGGCGCGGCCCTGGCGGCCGTGCTTGTCCACCATTTCGGCCAGCAGGGCGCGGGCCTTCGGGTTGCGTTCCGCCGCCGGGTCGAGAAGGCCCATTTCGATCTGCGTATCGTAGATGTCCTTGACCAGCCTGATCTGCACCTCGTCGAGCAGCGACAGCATTCCGGTCGGCATCCCAGTCAGCCGCGACAGGTTGTCGATGCGCAGCGGGTCATGACCTTCGGCCACCATCTCGACGGCTTCGATGAGCTTGGTGCCGATGGTGCGCGAGGTGTAAAAGCCGGTACTGTCATTCACCACGATGGGCGTCTTGCGGATCTGGCGGGCAAAGTCGAAGGCGCGCGCAATCGTTTCATCGCTGGTCGCCTTTCCCACCACGATTTCCAGCAGCGCCATCTTGTCGACCGGCGAGAAGAAGTGCAGGCCGATGAAGTTCTCCGGCCGCGCCGCGCCTTTTGCCAGCCGTGTGATCGGCAGGGTCGAGGTGTTGGAGCCCCAGATGCCGTTTTCGGCCAATAACGCCTGATGTTCGGCCAGAACCGCGTCCTTGACCTCGATCCTCTCGAACACCGCCTCGATGATGAGATCGCAGCCTTTCAGGTCGTCGGCCCTGCCGGTGGGGGCGATCAGGGCCAGCACCGCGTCGCGCCGCTCGGCGGTCATCCGGCCGCGTTCGACCTGCTTGTCCAGCAGTCCGGCGACATGCGCCTTGCCCTGTTCGGCGCATTCCATGCCGGTATCCTTCAGAACCACCGGAATGCCGGCCTTTGCCGCGGAATACGCGATTCCCCGGCCCATCATGCCGGCGCCGAGAATGCCGAGCCGTTCGACTTTCGTAATTGGCACTCCTTCGGGCCGGCTGGCGCCGCCGTTGACCTTGTTCATGCCGAAGAACAGGGTCGAAATCATGTTCTTGGTGGTCGCCTGCGGCAACAGCGCCACGAAACGGCGGCTTTCATAGCGGGTGGCGGTGTCGAAATCGAGCTTGCCGGCGGCTTCGGTCATCACGTCGAGGATGTGGCGCGGGGCGGGCAGCAGCCCGCGGGTCTTTTTCCACAGCATCGCCGCGGCACCGGCGATCCGGGTCATGTTCTGCGGCGCGGTCGAGGGGCCGCCGGGGATGCGATAGCCCTTTCGGTCCCAGGGCTGGGTCGCCGCCGCGGCATCGCCCTGCACCGACAGGATCCATTCCCGCGCCCGGGCCAGCAGATCGCCTTGCGGCACCACCTCGTGGATGATGCCGGCGTCGCGGGCCTGTTCCGGGCTGACCTGTCGGCCTTCCATCAGGAAGGGCATGGCGGCCTCCAGCCCCAAAAGCCAGGTCAGCCGCACGACACCGCCGCCGCCGGGCAGAAGCCCCAACGTCACCTCGGGCAGGCCGATTTTCGTCTTGGGGTTGTCGGCGGCGATGCGGCGCGTGCAGGCCAGGCAGATCTCAAGCCCGCCGCCCAGTGCCGCGCCGTTGATCGCGGCAACAGACGGCACGCCCAGGCGTTCCTGCCGCCGCATTACCGCCTTGGCGCCTTCGACGGCGTCGAACACGTCGCCGACGCCGTCCCGTTCCACAGACCGCAGCATGTTGAGATCGCCGCCGGCAAAGAACGTATCCTTGGCCGATGCCCAGATCACGCCCTTGAGCCCCTCGGTCGCCTCGATCCGGTCCATCGCGCCGGAATAGAGGCCCCAGAACGCATCGTTGATGGAGTTGACCGGCCCGTCCATGTCCATGGTGATGGTGACGATGCCGTCGTCGTTGTCATAGCGAAACCCGCCCATTGTCCCCATCTCCTCTCAAACGCGCTCGATCAGGGTCGAGATGCCCATGCCGCCGCCGACACAAAGCGAGATCATCGCCCGTTTCGCGCCGCGCCGTTCCAGTTCGTCCAGCACGATCGACACCAGCATACCCCCCGTGGCGCCAAGCGGATGGCCCATGGCGATGGCGCCGCCGTTGACGTTGGTTATCTCGGGGCCGATACCCAGATCGCGCATGTAGCGCAGCGCGACGGATGCGAAGGCTTCGTTGATTTCCCAGATGTCGACATCGTTCACTGTCAGCCCGGCGCGGGCGAGGCATTTCTTCGCCGCCGGGCCGGGACCGGCCAGCATGATCACCGGATCGGTCGAGATCACCGTGGCCGCGACGATGCGGCCGCGCGGGTCCAGCCCCAGATCGCGGCCCGCGGCTTCGCTGCCGATCAGCACCGCCGAAGCGCCGTCGACTATCCCCGACGAATTGCCCGGCGTGTGCACATGGTTTATGCGCGCCACCGACGGGTATTTTGCCAGCGCCATGTCGTCATAGCCAAACCCGCCCATCTTGAAAAATGACGGCTTCAGCGCGGCCAGCTTCTGCATGTCGGTGCCGGGCTTGATGAAATCGTCGCGCTTCAGAATGGTCAGCCCGTTTTCATCCCTGACCGGCACGACCGAACGGTCGAACCAGCCGCTGTCGCGGGCATGTGCCGCGCGGCGCTGGCTTTCCACGGCAAAGGCGTCCACGTCCTCGCGCGAATAGCCGTCGATGGTGGCGATCAGGTCGGCGCCGATGCCCTGGGGCACCGAATTCTGGTCGATCACGAAATCCGGATCGGCGAACATCGCACCGCCCGCTGAAAGCATCGGCACGCGGCTCATCGATTCGACGCCACCCGCGACCACCATGTCCTCCTGATCGGATCCGACCTTGGCGGCGGCCATGTTGACCGCCTCCAGCCCCGAGGCGCAGAACCGGTCGAGTTGTACCCCCGGCACCGCCTCGTCCCAATGCGCGGCCTGGACCGCGGCCTTGGCGACGCAGGCGCCCTGGTCGCCGACCGGACCTGTGCAGCCCAGTATCACGTCGCCTATGCGGGCGGTGTCGAGATCGTGGCGCGCCTGAAGATCGCGCAACAGCCCGGCGGCCAGCTGCACGGGCTTGACCTCGTGCAAGGTGCCGTCGGCGCGGCCCCTGGAACGCGGCGTGCGGACTGCGTCATAGATATAGGCGGCGGTGGCCATGGGGTTTCTCCTCGGGATGGGCAAAGCCGGGGCCGGCCCGGTGCGGAATCGTCTGCCAGCCTAGCCAGACGGGGCCGAGGGAGCCAATGGGTCGTAGTGGATTTGGGTCTGTTCGGGACGATTCCGACCCAACGTCATGCCGGTTTCGGGCGATGCCCCCGGAACGGTTTCATGCCTTCGCGCGCCAGTTCGTCGGCGCGTTCGTTCTCGGGGTGGCCGGCATGGCCCTTGACCCATTCCCAGGTTACATCGTGGCGGGCCTGTGCCGCGTCCAGCCTTTGCCACAGTTCGGCATTCTTGACCGGCTTCTTCGCCGCTGTCTTCCAGCCGTTGCGCTTCCAGCCGTGAATCCAGCCGGTCACGCCGTTCTTCACATAGGCGCTGTCGGTGACGACGGTGATCCGCGATGGTTTGCCCAGTACCTCGAGCGCGTTGATCGCGGCCATGAGTTCCATGCGGTTGTTGGTGGTATCGGCTTCGCCGCCCCTGAGTTCGCGCTGCTTCACGATTCGTTCGCCATCCATGGCGCGCAGCAGCACGCCCCAGCCGCCGGGGCCGGGGTTGCCCGAACAGGCGCCGTCAGTCCAGGCGAACAGCTCAGCCACGGGCAGACACCGAAACCCAGTCGGAAACCGACCCGTCCAGCCCCGGGCCTGATCCGAAGGTGCGATCGGTCACAGTGAACCCGGCACGCGCCAGGTGGCTCTCCAGTTCTTCGGCGGAATAGTAGCAGTAGAAACGCCCGATCTTGTCGCGTGCCTCGCCAACGCCCAGCTTCATCGCGATCATGAGTACGCCACCGGGTTTCAAGGCCCGGTACAGGGCGGCCAGATGGCGCTGAAATTCGGTGCGCGGGGCGTGCAGCAGGCTGAAATTGGCCCAGATGCCGTCATAAAGGGCCTCGGCCCGGATATCGTCGAACGTGGCCTGCCGGGCATCGACACCGCCATGGCGGGCGGCCCGGGCGGCCATTTCGGCCGAGGCGTCGGTGGCCTCGACCCGCAGCCCGGCCCGGGCCATCGCCGCCGCCGAGGCGCCGGGGCCGCAGCCCGGATCGAGCACCCGCCCGCCCTTCGGGCAGGCGGTGATGAACGCGCGCAGGCGCGGATCGGCGGCGTTGTGTTCGCCGTTCATTTCGGCATAGGCACCCGCCCGCCTGTCATAGACACGGATCGTTTCGCTGTCGGGCATGGCAGGGTCAGGCGCGCTCGACCGCCAGCCGCGCGCCCAGCCCGGCAAATATCGCGGCAAAGCCGCGATTGAGCCAGCGCATGGTGCGCGTGCTGGACAGCACCTGGTCGCGCGCGGCAGCGGCGAAAATGCCGTAGAGGGCGAAGACGGCGAAGGTCAGCCCCATAAATACTGCGCCCATGCTGGCCATTTCGGCGGTGGCGGTGGCCGGGTTGCCTGAAAGAAAAGGTGGCAGCAGCGCCAGAAAGAAGATCGACAGTTTTGGGTTCAGGGTGTTGATCAGCACGCCGCGCCGTGCGATGCGCCAGCCCGCCTGACGCGTTGCCCCCGGCGACACCGACAGCGCACCGCCGGATTTCAGCGCCTGCCAGGCCAGCCACAACAGATAGGCGACACCCGCGAATTTTACGATCTGGAACAGTAGGGCGCTGGTGTGCAGAACCGCCGCCAGCCCCAGCGCGGCCGCGCCCAGATGCGGCACGATTCCCAAGGTGCAGCCCATTGCCGCCATGATCGAGGCGCGGCGGCCCTGGCCCAGCCCGGTGGCCAGCGTATAGATGACCCCGGTGCCCGGAGCGACGACCACGACCAGCGCGGTCAGAAGAAATTGTGCCGACAGCATGGCCGTTTTCCCGATCTAGTTCCGCAATACGCGCGGTACCTTGAATTCCACGTTCTCGGTGGCAGTCTCGACCATTTCGACAGTCACGTCAAAGCGGTCGCGGAAGGCGTCGACGACCTCGGCGACCAGCCGTTCGGGCGCCGAGGCACCGGCGGTGATGCCGACGGCTCTGATCCCTTCAAGCGCCCGCCAGTCGATTTCGGTGGCGTTCTGCACCAGTTGCGAATAGGCGCAACCCGCATTGGCGGCGACCTCGACCAGTCGGCGGGAATTGGACGAATTGGGCGCGCCCACCACCAGCACCGCATCGACAAGGGGCGCGATGGCACGCACCGCGTTCTGGCGGTTGGTGGTGGCATAGCAGATGTCTTCCTTGTGCGGACCGACGATTGCGGGAAACCGCTCCTGTAGCGCGGCGATCACGCCGGCGGCGTCATCCACGCTCAGCGTCGTCTGGGTGACATAGGCAAGCCGCGCGGGGTCGCGCACGACCAACGCGGCCACGTCCTGCGGGGTTTCGACAAGCAGCACCTCGCCTTGCGGCAACTGGCCCATGGTGCCGATGGTTTCCGGATGGCCGCGATGCCCGATCATGACGATCTGAAGGCCGTCTTCGGCGTGGCGTTCGGCCTCGACATGCACCTTGGAGACCAGCGGGCAGGTGGCATCGACAAAGACCATTTCGCGGCGCCGGGCCTCGGCGGGCACCGATTTCGGGACGCCATGCGCCGAAAAGATCACCGGCCGGTCGTCTGGTGCGTCATCCAGCTCCTCGACAAACACCGCGCCCTTGGCGCGCAGCCCGTCGACCACCGTCTTGTTGTGCACGATCTCGTGGCGCACATAGACCGGCGCGCCCCACTTCTCCAGCGCCATCTCGACGACCCGGATGGCCCGGTCGACACCGGCGCAGAACCCGCGCGGCGCGGCAAGGCAGAGGGTCAGGGGCGGTCTGGTCATCGGCGGTGTCTCCTTGCCCCGCACAGGTAAGGCTTTCGGCTGCGATGGTCCAGACACCGGATCGCGGGCAATCCGGGGGTGGTTGACGGATGATGCGGATTTGGGCTTTGGGTGACTAGAAAAGCCGCCGTTCAGTGAAAATTGAACCGTGCATTCAACTCCACCTACGGGGAGTTACTTTTTGAACCGCAAAGACATCGTGATGTTGGTTCCAGCCCTTCTCGATGTAACTAACAACCCGTCGGCTTCGGTCCTTCGAAGCCCAATCGAAGAACCAAGCAGGCCGGATGATAGAAAGTCCATAGTTCGTTTGGTTCTTGTAGCTGCAGTATCCGTAGCCCGTTGCTTTGTACTCGGCTACGGCAGCCGCATAATAAGGTTCCGATGGATGTCCCTTGTATCTACCATTGTCAAAGGCATCCTGGACATGGCGACCGTGAGTGGAAAGTACCAAGACACCGTTCTTATTCAGGAATGAGAACAGCTTTTCGATTAGTTTGGTGCTATCTACTTCGGTGAGGTGAGTGATAACGGAGCCCACCCAAATCAAATCGTAGCTTATCTCAGGACGTAACTCGCTAGGGTCGATTGCAGATTTCCACGTTTTGACATCAAGTTCACTAGCAACGAATTCTATTCCGCCGATGTCTATATCACATCCTTCGATGTGGGCCAAAGGATAAGCCGCTTTCAACCATCGGGCTACTCGACCCCAACCGCAGCCAAAGTCCAGAATAGAACCCGGGCTTTCGTTGATGCCTCCAGCTAAGGCGCTTGTGATGCATCGCAATCCCGACAGCCCAACATTTAGGTATGCTTTTGTTGCTTGCTCAATCACGGATGCTCCCTGGTCTTGCCAGTTTCGAGACATCATCGTGTCCTGCGCATCTGAACTGGCCCCTTTTTCGACCGGACACTCGGGCATGACCATGGAGGCTTAGGGATATCCCTAAGCACGTGCTTATGTCTGACTATGAGATCATCACCGATGGCGGTCGCCGACGCCGCTGGACTTCATCTGAGAAGCTACGGATCGTCGAGGAGACGCTGGAGGAGAACGCCAGCATCTCGGTCGTGGCGCGCCGCAAT
>JBKEDD010000008.1:0-48810 GCA_047975215.1 Jhaorihella sp. | reverse complement strand
CCGATGCCATGGCTGAAACTTACTACAACGACCCAAACACGGAAGATAAGCTGAAAAGCATCGACCCGACGCTATTTGTTGAAGCCAAAAACAAGGTAAATCTATCCAAAGCGTATGGGAAATTTCGCAAAGACAAAGAAGACAAAACGAGTTGGGATGAGCTAACTAACGCGTTAAATACTTATTTGTCGAATAAAAACGACCCGATGGAACACGGCTTCCGAGAAGGTCGGGTGCGCATGGCAGGTCAGGGCCAGGTCCTCGGCCGAGGCGCCGAATTCCATCGCCACGCAGACCTCGTGGATCAGGTCGCCCGCGCCCGGGCCGATGATATGCGCGCCGAGGATCCGGTCGGTTTCCTTGTCGGCCAGGATCTTGACGAACCCGTCACCCGCGAACACCGCCTTGGCCCGCGCGTTGCCCATGAACGAGAACTTGCCGACCTTGTAGGCGCGCCCGTCTGCCTTGAGCTGTTCCTCGGTCGCACCGACGGCGGCCACCTCGGGGTGGGTATAGACCACGCCCGGGATCACGCCGTAATTCACATGACCGTGCTTGCCCGCGATGGTTTCGGCCACCGCGACGCCCTCGTCCTCGGCCTTGTGCGCCAGCATCGGGCCCGCGATCGCATCGCCGATGGCATAGATCCCCGGCACATTGGTCTGCCAGTGCGCATCGGTTCTGATCTGGCCGCGGTCCGTCATCCCGACCCCCAGCCCGTCCAGACCCAGCCCGTCGGTATAGGGCCTGCGTCCGGTCGCCACCAGCACCGTGTCGGCGTCGATCTGATGTTCGCTGTCGTCCTTGCGCAGCTTGTAGGTGACCTTGGCCTTGCCGCGCGCCACATCGACCGACTGCACCGCAGCACCCATGACAAAGTTCAGGCCCTGCTTTTTCAGCATCCGCTGGGTGACCTTTTGCACCTCGCCGTCCATGCCGGGCGTCACGTGGTCCAGGAACTCGACCACCGTCACCTCGGCCCCCAGCCGCTGATAGACGCTGCCCAGTTCCAGCCCGATCACGCCCGCGCCGATCACCACCAGCTTTTTCGGCACCTTGCCCAGTTCGAGCGCCCCGGTCGAGGTCACCACCACCTTTTCGTCCACCTCGACACCCGGCAGGCTGGACGGGACCGAGCCGCTGGCGACGATGATGTTCCTGGCCGCGTGGACCTCGTCGCCCACCTTGACCTTGCCCGCCTCGGGGATCGAGGCCCAGCCCTTGATCCAGTCGATCTTGTTCTTCTTGAACAGGAATTCGATGCCCTTGGTGTTCTGCCCCACCACGTCGGATTTATAGGCCAGCATCTGCGGCCAGTCGACCGAGGGGCTCTTGCCCTTGAGGCCCATGGTGGCGAAATTGTGTTCGGCCTCGTGCAATTGATGGGTGGCATGCAGCAGCGCCTTGGAGGGGATGCAGCCCACGTTCAGACAGGTGCCGCCCAAGGTCTCGCGCCCTTCGACGCAGGCGGTTTTCAGCCCCAGCTGGGCACAGCGGATTGCAGCCACATAACCTCCGGGGCCTGCCCCGATCACGATCACATCATAGCTCGACATCGTTCTTCCTCAGTTCCTCGGTTCCGGTCCAAAGGCCTGCCACTTTTGCAGGCGGGATCCCGGTCATTCCTAGCAGAGTGCGGGGACCGCGTCACGGGCTATCCTTGGTGCGGACCCAGGCTTCGAGCCGCTCGGGCGTCAGCAGGGCCTCGCGCCGGGCGAGGAACCAGTCGAAACAGGCCTGTTCGCGGCGCGCCGTTTCCGGATCCGCCCGCCACAGCGCCAGGATCCGGCGGATGCCCGCCAGATAGCGCGGCATCCGCGTATCCGTCGGGCCGTTGCGGTTGCAGGTCTCGTACCATTTCCGGCCGGCATGGTATTTGGCCGAGACGGGCGCGCCGGTTCCCTTGCCGCGGTCGTTCTTCATCAGGAACACATCGAGCGAGCGCACGGCATAATGGGACAGCCGCGCCCCCCTGCCGCTGGCCGAACGGGTATAGGGCCGCCAGCGTGCGGTGCTTTGCCGGATCAGGGAGCGGGGATTCAGGGGCCGCCCGTCCGGGGTCCGCACCACGGGCTCCGCGACCAGCGGATCCATCGGCGCGTGATCGCCGGCCCGGGCAAAGCTGGCGACCCGGAACAGGCATTTGCATTTGGCGGTGGCGGGATCCGGTTTGCGTTCGGCGCGCGGGTTCTGTTCGATCAGCAGGTCGCCGGGCGTCCATGCGAATTTGCCCCCGTCGCCGAAAAAGCGCCAGGCAAAGGGGATGATGTCCGCATCCGGCGCGATCTCCAGGATCCGGCGGATGCCCAGCCGTGGCTTGTCCAGATCCAGAAATTCGTCGCTGTCCAGATGCAGCACATGGGTGTGCCCCTCTGTCCGGCACAGGGCGAGGACGTGATCCATGCCGGTCTCCTGCGGGTTGGCCCCCGGGGAAACGGACTGGCGGATATGGGTGACGATGCCGCAGGCGTTCAGGCGGTCGAGCAGCAGGTCCGAGCCGTCGGTGCAATCGTTGGTGACGACGACGATCCGGTCAAAGCCAAGCGCCGCATGATGCGCGAGCCATTCCATCAGGAACAGGCCTTCGTTGCGCATGCAGGCGGCAAGGATGATGGAGGGCGGGGGGGTGGCCATGGCCGGTCAGAATGCGCTCGGCAGCATCAGCGCGGTGTGTTCGGAGGGCATATCTAAATATCTCGTGGTTGACTTTCGTGAGGCGTGATTTCTTCTAATAGTTTGTCAATATTTATAATTGTTTTGCGAATGTTCAGGAGCAATCCAATGAGTGCGGCGTAAACAATCAATACCACAAGGGTCAGTCTGAGTATGGTCGGATCGGTTAGGTCAGCTTTTGGAGACGTTAGGCCAAGGCTCTGAAAAGAAATTATAATGGCACTCATTATGGCCAAGCTGCCTAAGGCGCCGCCCACGATCTCGGCCTGAGATGCCAAATTCTTATATTTTTCTGCTAGAAGACTGTTTCCTGTTTTGAAAATCAGGTGCTCTCGTCGTAACGAAGCGATGCTGCCGTTGGAGATATCAGAAATAAGACCGCCCAAAAGCACTGATATCGATCCAAGAATATATGCCGATGCTCCATAAAAGATAATCAGAATTAGTGACTTGACAGTTGTTAGGTCGGCAAGTGCTGATGAGGGTAACTCATAATTTGTAATCCTTTCGGGCATGAAAGCCCCGGATTGCAGGATGAGAACGAATAGAACTGCACTTCCATAACCCAGTGCAAGAAATGCACTGGGTCTGTTCCTTGGAAAAAGAGCTAACGATTGCATCGTTAACGTCACAGATCCATCAGCAACCGCCGCGGATCCTCGAGCGCCTCTTTCACCCGCACGAGGAAGGTCACCGCCCCCTTGCCGTCGACGATGCGGTGGTCGTAGCTCAGCGCCAGGTACATCATCGGGCGGGCGACGATTTCGCCGTTCACCACCATCGGGCGCTCCTGGATCTTGTGCATGCCCAGGATCCCCGATTGCGGCGGGTTCAGGATCGGCGAGGACATCAGCGAGCCATAGACGCCACCGTTCGAGATGGTGAACGTGCCGCCCTGCATCTCGGCCATCGACAGCTTGCCGTCGCGGGCGCGCATGCCCATTTCTCCGATCGCCTTTTCGATCGCGGCAAAGCCCATGCCGTCGGCGTTGCGGATCACCGGCACCACCAGACCCGTGGGCGTGCCGGTGGCGATGCCCATGTTCACATAGTTCTTGTACACGATGTCGGTGCCGTCGATCTCGGCATTGACCTCGGGCACCTCTTGCAGCGCGTGGCAGCAGGCCTTGGTGAAGAACGACATGAAGCCCATGCGCACCCCGTGCTTCTTTTCGAAGGCGTCCTTGTAGGTGTTGCGGATCGCCATCACCTCGGTCATGTCGACCTCGTTGTAGGTGGTCAGGATCGCGGCGGTGTTCTGCGCGTCCTTCAGGCGCCGCGCGATGGTCTGGCGCAGGCGGGTCATCCTGACGCGCTCCTCGCGGCCTTCGTCCTCGGCCGGAACCGGGGCGCGCGGCGCTTGCGGCGCGAGCGCGGGGGCGGCGCTCGGTTCGGGCGCCGGTTGCCTGCCTGCAGCGACGGCGCGGGTCACGTCCTCTTTCATGATGCGCCCGTCGCGGCCGGTGCCTTGTACGCCGGCGGGGTCTATGCCGGCCTCGGCCATCGCCTTTTTCGCCGACGGGGCATCCTCGACATCGCGGCGCGGGGCGGACGCGGTGCCGCCGTCCTGGCCGGCGGTCCGGGCTTCATCGCCCCCGCCGGGCCGCAGGCCCGGTTCGACCGTGCCGTCCGCCGAGCCGCTGATCACCGCCAGCCTGGCGGAGGGTTCGACGGTGGTGCCTTCGGGCGCGATGATTTCGCACAGCACACCGCCGACCGGGGCCGGCACCTCGACCGACACCTTGTCGGTTTCCAGTTCGCACAGCATTTCGTCCTGGGCGACGGCGTCGCCGACCTTCCTGAACCATGTGGCCACGGTCGCCTCGGTCACGCTTTCGCCAAGCGTCGGCACCCGCACGTCAACGTTGCCCGCGCCCGCGGCGGCGGGTTCGGCGCCGGTCCGCGCCGGTTGGTCGCCCGGTTCGGCCGATGCGCTCTCGCCTTCGGAGAGGACGGCAAGCAGCGCGTCGACGCCGACGGTTTCACCCTCGGCGGCGACAATTTCGGCCAGCGTCCCGGCGGCCGGGCTGGGCACCTCGACCGTCACCTTGTCGGTCTCCAGTTCGCACAGCATCTCGTCGGTCGCGACCGTATCGCCGGGTTTCTTGAACCACGTGGCGACCGTGGCTTCGGTGACGGATTCGCCCAGCGTGGGAACGCGTATCTCGGTCGTCATCTCAATCTTTCCCTTCGATGGTCAACGCCTCGTTCACGAGCGCGTCTTGTTGGGCCTTGTGCTGGCTGGCAAGCCCCGTGGCGGGGGAGGCCGAGGTGGCGCGCCCGGCATAGACGGGGCGGGGGTGGGCGGCGCCGATCCGGCCCAGCACCCATTCGATATTGGGTTCGATGAAGCTCCAGGCGCCCTGGTTCTTGGGCTCTTCCTGGCACCAGACCATCTCGGCCCCCTTGAACCGGGTCAGTTCCTTGACGAGGCTCAGCGCCGGGAACGGGTAGAACTGTTCGACGCGCAGCAGATAGATGTCGCTCAGCCCGCGCGCGTCGCGTTCCTCCAGAAGATCGTAGTAGACCTTGCCCGAACACATCACCACGCGGCGGATCTTGTCGTCGGGGGCCAGTTCGGTTTCGGAATGTCCCTTTTCCGCGTCGTCCCACAAGACCCGGTGAAAGCTTGACCCGGTGGTGAAGTCCTCGGCGTTGCTGACCGCGAGCTTGTGGCGCAACAGCGATTTCGGGGTCATCAGGATCAGCGGCTTGCGGAAGCTGCGGTGCAGTTGACGGCGCAGGATGTGGAAGTAGTTGGCCGGCGTGGTGCAGTTGGCGACGATCCAGTTGTCCTGGCCGCACATCTGCAAGAAGCGTTCCAGCCGCGCCGAGGAGTGTTCGGGCCCCTGGCCCTCGTAGCCGTGCGGCAGCAGGCAGACGAGGCCGGACATGCGCAGCCATTTCGCCTCGCCCGAGGAAATGAACTGATCGAACATGATCTGCGCGCCATTGGCGAAATCGCCGAACTGTGCCTCCCACAGGGTCAGCGCGTTGGGCTCGGCAAGGGAATAGCCATACTCGAAACCCAGAACGGCATATTCTGACAACGCCGAATCGATCACGTCGTACTGTGCCTGACCGTCGCGGACGTGGTTGAGCGGGAAATAGCGGTCTTCGCTTTCCTGGCTGACAAAGGCGGAATGGCGCTGCGAGAAGGTGCCGCGGATCGCATCCTGACCGGCGAGCCGCACGGGATAGCCCTCGCTCAGCAGCGAACCGAAGGCCAGCGCCTCGCCGGTGGCCCAGTCGAACCCGCGTCCCGACCGGAACATTTCGGCCTTGGCATCGAGGATCCGCCCGACGGTGCGGTGCAGATCGTAGCCCTCCGGCGCGGTGGTCAGGGCGACGCCTATCTCGGTCAGAGTTTGTGGCGCGATGGCGGTCTCGCCGCGCACATAGTCCTCGCCGCGGCTGTCGAGGTGCTTCCAGCGTCCGTCCAGCCAGTCGGCCTTGTTGGGGCGATAGTCCTTTCCGGCCTCGAATTCCTCGTTCAACTTGGCCTGAAAGGCGGCCTTCATGTCCTCGATCTCGCCCTCGGGGATCAGACCGTCGGCCACCAGCCGCTCGGTATAGAGGCTGAGCGTCGTCTTGTGGGTCTTGATCCGCTTGTACATGAGCGGGTTGGTGAACATCGGCTCGTCGCCCTCGTTATGACCGAACCGGCGATAGCAGATAATGTCGAGCACCACGTCCTTGTGGAATTTCTGGCGGAACTCGGTCGCCACCCTGGCGGCATGCACCACCGCCTCGGGGTCGTCGCCGTTGACGTGAAAGATCGGTGCCTCGACCACCAGCGCATTGTCGGTCGGATAGGGGGAGGAGCGGCTGAAATGCGGCGCCGTGGTGAACCCGATCTGGTTGTTCACCACGATATGCATGGTGCCGCCGGTGCGGTGGCCCTTGAGGCCCGACAGCGCGAAACACTCAGCCACGACACCCTGGCCCGCGAAGGCGGCGTCGCCATGCAGCAGCACCGGCATGACCGTGGTGCGGTCGGGGTCGCTGCGCTGGTCCTGCTTGGCGCGAACCTTGCCCAGCACCACCGGGTTGACCGCTTCCAGATGGCTGGGGTTGGCGGTCAGCGACAGGTGTACGGTGTTGCCGTCGAACTCGCGGTCCGAGGAGGCGCCGAGATGGTATTTCACGTCGCCCGAACCGTCCACGTCCTCGGGCTTGAAGCTGCCGCCCTGGAATTCGTTGAAGATGGCGCGGTAGGGCTTGCCCATGACATTGGCCAGCACGTTCAGCCGGCCCCGGTGGGGCATGCCGATGACGATTTCCTTCAGCCCCAGCGCGCCACCGCGCTTGATGACCTGCTCCATCGCCGGGATCAGGCTTTCGCCGCCATCCAGACCGAAGCGTTTGGTGCCCATGTACTTGACATGCAGGAACTTCTCGAAACCCTCGGCCTCGACCATCTTGTTGAGGATCGCCTTGCGCCCCTCGCGGGTAAAGGCGATTTCCTTGCCCAGCCCCTCGATGCGTTCCTTCAGCCAGGCCGATTGCTCGGGGTCGGAGATGTGCATGTATTGCAGCGCGAAGGTGCCGCAATAGGTGCGTTGCACGATGTCGAGGATCTGGCGCATCGTGGCCAGTTCCAGACCCAGCACGTTGTCGATGAAGATCGGCCGGTCCATGTCGGATGCGGCAAAGCCGTAGGTCTTGGGGTCAAGCTCGGGGTGGGGGATCTTGTCGCGCATGCCCAGCGGGTCGAGATCGGCGACCAGATGGCCGCGGATGCGGTAGGCGCGGATCAGCATCAGGGCGCGGATCGAATCCAGCACCGCGCGCTTGATCTGCTCGGCGCTGACGTTGACGCCGCTGGCCTCGGCCTTCTCGACAATCTTCCTGGCTGCGGCGCCGGCCTCGGCCTTGTCCTTGGGGGCGGGCCATTCGCCGGTCAGCGCCGCCGTCAGGTCGTCGGCCGGCATCGGCGGCCAATCGGTCCGTGCCCAGGACGGGCCCGAGGCTTCGGCCCTCGCATCGTCGGCGTCGTCGCCCATCTGGGCGAAGAACGCGGCCCAGGCTTCGTCCACCGATGACGGGTCTTCGGCGTAGCGGGCATATAGCTGTTCCAGATAGGCGGCATTGTGCCCCTGCATGAAACTGGATGCGTGGAACTGGTCGTTGGGGGGGTGGTCGGTCATTGGATCACCTCGCGGGTGTTGTGGCGGGCCTGAGCCGGGGAATGGCGGCGTTGGTCTCTGACATAGTCGGGTTCATTCGTATTTGTAGACCACCGACAGCCGCGCGCCGTCGCCGCCGACCAGATCGGCGCGCGCCGCTTCGGGGACGCGCAGCCGCGCCAGCGCGGCATTTACCTGCCGGATATGCGCCTCGGCCCGCAAGAGCGGCACGTTGACAGCGGCAAAGTACCGCTGGTGGTCGGGATCGACCGCGCCGGGCGGCAGGCCTGTGCCGACGTACTCGATTTCGGCCGCCGCCATAAGGCAGATATTCTGGCCGCGCGATCCGTTGGTCGACCATTCCAGAATCAGGCTGCGGTCGTCCCGGGTCAGAAGAACGTAAGGGTCGGTGCGCAGCGCGTGGCTGTGATGCGCCCGGTTCAGGAATTCCACCGCCTGTTGCGGCGACCGGAACCGGCCGAGACTGGTGCGCATGGCCCAGTTGATCTCGGCCGTGGCCATGGCCGCGCGTTCGCGCTCGGGCCCGTCCTCGGGCAGCATGGTCCAGCCATCGGCGACAAAGGCCGCCGCCAGCCCGTCCAGGTCGCGCTGCACCGAAAAGCAGGGCGCGAGATCCTCGAACGGGCCGGCGGCAGCGGGTTGCCAGGCCAGACCCGGCACCAGCGCCAGCGCCAGACCAAGGGCCGCGAACTGGCTGCGGGCGCGTGCGAAAGGGCGGCGGCGGGCGGTCATGCCGCTTCCTTCTATCCGATCGCTTCCAGCACCGCCTCGCCCAGCCCGGCGGGGCTTTCGGCGACCACGATGCCGGCCGATTTCATCGCCTCGATCTTGTCCTCGGCGCCGCCCTTGCCACCGGCGACGATGGCGCCCGCGTGTCCCATGCGACGGCCCGGCGGAGCCGTGCGCCCGGCGATGAAACCTGCCACCGGCTTCCAGCGCCCGCGCTTCTTCTCGTCGGCGAGGAACTGCGCCGCCTCTTCCTCGGCGGATCCACCGATCTCGCCGATCATGATGATGCTTTCCGTTTCGTCATCGGCCAGGAACCACTCCAGCACGTCGATATGTTCGGTGCCCTTGATCGGGTCGCCGCCGATGCCGATGCAGGTGGACTGGCCCAGCCCGACATCGGTAGTCTGCTTGACCGCCTCGTAGGTCAGCGTGCCCGAGCGGGAGACGACGCCACAGGAGCCGCGCTTGTGGATATGGCCGGGCATGATACCGATCTTGCAGGCGTCGGGCGTGATGACGCCGGGGCAGTTGGGCCCGACCAGCCGGCTGGCGGAGCCTTCCAGCGCACGTTTCACCCGCATCATGTCAAGCACCGGGATGCCCTCGGTGATGCACACGATCACCTCCATCCGCGCGTCGATCGCCTCCATGATCGAATCGGCGGCGAAGGGCGGGGGTACATAGATCACCGTGGCGTTGGCGCCGGTCGCGGCACGCGCCTCGTGGACCGAGTTGAATACCGGCAGGTCGAGATGGCTCTGCCCGCCCTTGCCCGGCGTCACGCCGCCGACCATCTTCGTACCGTAGGCAATGGCCTGTTCGGTGTGAAACGTCCCCTGGGAGCCGGTTAGGCCCTGACAGATGACTTTGGTGTTTTCGTCGATGAGGACTGCCATTTGCTTCTCTTCCTAGTATTGCGCCGAACCAACCTGAGGCGATTGGCAAAAGCCTATAAATAGGCCCTCTGGACACACAGCAATCGTGTCTCGTTGCGGCGAAGTTATCATTGCGTTGGCGACCACAAGATCCCCAATTTTCTCGTATTTTCGCGTCACTGGCGTGACATAGTGAACCTCGATCTTGTCCGCGTGAACTATTCTGTTCACTGCTGTCCAAACATCATTCTCATACTTATAACCATCTTGGTTTATTCGGATGAGAGGTCCGTCCACCCTAAGGTGCTTGTGTCCACTCAATTCCATGAACCTTCGAGCGTTGATCGAGAATGATGTCAATTCGCCGATGATTTGTTCGCTAACTAGTTGAGAAAGCCCGTCGTCTTTGGCTGGCCAGATGTTTCCACACAAGGCCGCAAGTCGCAGTCCATGTAGGATTGCCTGGCTTCTTGCGTAGGATGCTGAATCGCCACCACGCACTCCAATTCGACGCAACTCAACTTTGCCAACGAACTCGTGCATTACCCCTTGACCGCCTTCACGATCTTCTGGGCGCCGTCCTTGAGGTCGTCCGCCGCGATCACGTCAAGGCCGGAGGTGTTGATGATCTCCTTGCCTTTCTCGACGTTGGTGCCTTCCAGACGCACCACCAGCGGCACTTTCAGCCCCACTTCCTTCACCGCCGCGACCACGCCTTCGGCGATCACGTCACAGCGCATGATGCCGCCGAAGATGTTGACGAGAATGCCCTTGACCTGCGGGTCCGAGGTGATGATCTTGAACGCCTCGGTCACTTTCTCCTTGGTGGCGCCGCCGCCCACGTCGAGAAAGTTGGCCGGCTCCGCGCCATAAAGCTTGATGATGTCCATGGTCGCCATCGCCAGCCCGGCGCCGTTGACCATGCAGCCGATCTCGCCATCCAGCGCGATGTAGTTCAGGTCGTACTTGGAGGCTTCCAGTTCCTTGGGGTCTTCCTCGGTCTCGTCGCGCAGTTCGGCGATCTCGGCCTGACGGTAAAGCGCGTTGCTGTCAAAACCCATCTTCGCGTCGAGACATTTCAGATCGCCTTCGTCGGTCACGATCAGCGGGTTGATTTCCAGCATTTCCATGTCGCGTTCAAGGAACATCTTGTAGAGCAGCCCCATCAGCGCCACGCATTGCTTGACCTGCTTGCCTTCCAGTTGCAGCGCGAAGGCGATGCGCCGGCCGTGGAAGGGCTGGTAGCCGGTGGCCGGATCGACGGCAAAGCTGAGGATCCTCTCGGGCGTGCTGGCCGCCACCTCCTCGATGTCCATGCCGCCCTCGGTCGAGCAGACGAAGGATACGCGGCTGGTGCCGCGATCGACCAGCAGCGCAAGGTAAAGCTCGCGCTCGATCCCCGATCCGTCCTCGATATAGATGCGGTTGACGCGCTTGCCCGCCGGGCCCGTCTGGTGCGTGACCAGCGTGCGGCCCAGCATCCGCTTGGCCTCGGCCTCGGCTTCCTCGACCGACTTGGCCAGGCGCACGCCGCCCTTTTCGCCGGCGTCGGACTCCTTGAAGCTGCCCTTGCCGCGCCCGCCGGCGTGGATCTGCGCCTTGACCACCCACAATGGTCCGTCCAGCGCGCCTGCGGCCGTCTTTGCGTCTTCCGCGCGCAGCACGATGCGCCCGTCGCTGACCGGTGCCCCATAGCTGCGAAGCAGGGCCTTGGCCTGGTATTCGTGGATGTTCATGAAATGCTGTCCCGTCTGGCTGCGATTGCTGCGGGGTATACCCGTGTATGCCCGGAACAGTTAAGCCCTTATTTTCCCCTATCCGGCCTTTGGCGAAGAATTCGGATGAATGTGATCACACGCATTGCGGTGTGATCACAAAAGTACGGCGATCGCGGGAATACCGATTCGCCGATACCCTTCAGTTCAGCCAGACCGCGAACAGCGCGGCGTTGCCGCGCGCCAGTTCCTGCAGCCGCCACCAGTTGTCCGATCCGATACGGGGGCCGGTTTCCATGTAGGGCAACAGGCCGGCCCCGTGAATCCATTCGGCGGGATCGACCGGTGCCGGATCTTCCAGCAGGCGCCTGAGGTTGATGCCCGCGCCCTTCTGCAACCGCCAGAACGGGATCAGCTTGCGCCCCTCGAGCAGATCCTCGGCATCCGAAAGCACCGCCTGCCAGACCTCGCCGGTTTCGGGAGGCACCGGAACGCCCAGCGCGGAAACCTGGGCCGCGTTCGGAATCCATTCGGCGAAGTTGTCGGTTTCGCGGGCCACCCGGTCCCAGAACAGCCGGTTGTTCGCGACCATCCGCAACAGGTGGTCGCGCGCCGAGCGGGTGCGCGCGGCATCGGGCTGCTGGTGCAGCGAGAACAGGATCATGGCGGCGATATCGATTTCGGTGCCCATGGTCATCCTGTAGGCGTTGGCGAATCCGGTTCCCTGGCCCAGCGCGTCCATTTCCGCGCCGGCAGCCTGCACCCGCGCGATCTGGGGCGCCGGATCGAAGGCCAGTACCAGTTCGCCCGCCGCCGACAGCAGATGCGTATAGGCCGCAAGCCAGGCGGCATCGGCGGTATCGAAGCGGATGGTCGGGGCGGCGGCGCCGGGCGGAGTGCGCAGGCGCAAGGTGGTGCCAAGCACGCGCATAAGGTCTTCATCGGGTGCGCGCGTTCCGTCCATGTCGATATCGAACCAGATGTCGCCGAGCGACAGCACCATTCCGGCCGCGTCGTCATCGGCGATTTCTGCCAGCGGCGCGCGTGCCGCGGTCATGTCCCCGATCAGGGTCTCGAACAGTTCGTTCACGAGGTCCGGGCGGAACGGTTCAGGCTGCGGATTGGGCGGCACCGGCAGGCGCAGCACCGGAAGAAAGCCTCCGGTGCGGGCCATGCCGTGGCGCCAGCGGGTCTGAAGCGATCTTTCGATCGCACGCAGGAACAGCACACCGCCCAGCGCGAGCCGGTCGCTTGGCGTGTCGGCGCCGCGCAGGTGTTCAGCGGTCGCGGCAAGGCCGGTTTCGCCGATGCGGGCGGAAATGCCGGGGGCGTCCTGCGCGGTGGCGGCGGTGGCCGTCAGGGCGAGGGCGGCGAGAAATGAACGCAACATGGCGCCAGTCTAGCGGCTGCGCCGGTGCGGACAACGAAAAACCGCGCGCCGGTTTGCCCGGCGCGCGGCCCGTCCCTCGATCCCGCAGGCTTTACGCCAGCGAGCTGTCGATTCCCTTGCAGGCCTCGACCAGGCCTTTGACGGCCTTGACCGAGTTGTCGAACATGGCCTGTTCGTCCTTGTCCATCTTGATGTCGACGATGCGTTCGATGCCTCCGGCTCCGATCACGGTGGGCACACCCACATACATCCCCTTCAGGCCAAGCGCGCCATCGACCCATGCTGCGCAGGGCAGCACACGCTTTTGATCCTTCAGGAAGGCTTCGGCCATTTCGATGGCGCTGGTGGCGGGCGCATAGAAGGCGCTGCCGGTCTTCAGCAGGCCGACGATCTCGGCGCCGCCGTCGCGTGTGCGCTGGACGATGCCGTCCAGTTTCTCCTGGCTGGTCCAGCCCATCTTGACGAGATCGGGCAGCGGGATGCCGGCAACGGTGGAATAGCGAACGAGCGGAACCATGGTATCGCCATGCCCGCCGAGGACGAAGGCGGTGACGTCCTTCATCGACACCCCGAATTCCAGGCTCAGGAAATGGCGGAAGCGGGCGCTGTCCAGCACACCTGCCATGCCGCAGACCATGTTGTGCGGCAGGCCCGAGAACTCGCGCAGCGCCCAGACCATCGCGTCCAGCGGGTTGGTTATGCAGATCACGAAGGCGTTCGGCGCGTGGTCGCGGATACCTTCGCCGACCGATTTCATCACCTTGAGGTTGATGCCCAGAAGGTCGTCGCGGCTCATCCCCGGCTTGCGCGGCACGCCGGCGGTTACGATGCAGACATCGGCGCCCGCGATATCCTCGTAGGACTGGGTGCCGCCCAATGCCGCGTCAAAGCCCTCGGCCGGGCCGCTCTGGGCGATGTCGAGCGCCTTGCCCTCGGGAGTGCCCTCGGCAATGTCGAACAGAACCACGTCGCCAAGCTCTTTCAGCGCGGCGAGGTGGGCGAGCGTGCCGCCGATCTGACCTGCGCCGATCAGCGCGATCTTGGGTCTTGCCATTTCAATAGTCTCCGGTCCGGTTGGTTTTGCCGGTTGCCTAGTGCGTAATGCCGTGCCGTGCAAGGGCAGCACGCTGCGGCAGGGCGGCGCGGCAGCCCTGTTCGCGCCCATGCACTTGCGCTAAATCGGTTGCGCGAAAACGGGTTAGACGGTCGGACCATGCTGGAACTGAACTGGGTGTTTTTCGCCGTGGCGGCGCCGGCTGTGCTGTTCGCCGGGATCTCCAAGGGCGGCTTCGGCTCGGGTGCCGCCTTTGCCTCGGCGACGATTCTGGCGCTGCTGATCGAACCCGGGCTGGCGCTCGGGGTGATGCTGCCGCTGCTGATGCTGATCGACATCGCCACCTTGCGGCCCTACTGGCGCAAATGGAGCTGGCCTGACGCCCGCGTCATGATGCTGGGCGGGGTTCCCGGGGTGCTGCTGGGGGTGTTTGTCTACCGGCTTGTCGATGCCGATGCGATGCGCGTGCTGATCGGCGCGATCGCGGTCGGATTCGTGCTTTGGCACCTGTCGCAGCGAAGCGGGCTGATCCGGCCGTTTCGTCGCCGCCTGCCCGGCTGGGCCGGGATGGTGGCCGGCATGGCGGCCGGGTTTACCAGTTTCATCAGCCATGCCGGTGGCCCGCCGGCGGCTGTCTATCTGCTGTCCCAGCGCCTGTCCAAGACCGAATATCAGGCCTCAACGGTGCTGGTCTTCTGGGCGATCAACATCGCCAAGTTCGTGCCATACGCATTCCTGGGAATGTTCACCGCCCAGACCGCGCTGGCAGGTCTGGTCCTGGCCCCGTTCGCGCTGGCCGGTGCCTGGTTCGGTGTGTGGGCGCATCGTCTGCTGCCCGAGCGGTCCTTCTTCGCGATTACCTATGTTCTGCTGACCGTCACCGGGGCCAAGCTGGTCTGGGACGGGCTGAGTTGACCGGTCGCGTGTACCGCCTGCGCCTCAGGCGTCGTTGCCGGGGGCCGGAAGCGCCTCGGCCAGCGCCTCGAAACCCTCGCCCGAGGCAACCAGACAAGTCGTGCCGTCGGGCAGGGTTGCGGTGATCGTCCAGCTTCCGGTCTCGCGCGAGGCGAACGTTTCGATCACCACGCCCTGCGCGCCCAGCCCGATGCTCTGGCGCGTCTCGCCATAGCTGTCGGCCAGCCGTTCGAGCACCACCGGACGCGGCGCGCAATTGCGCCCGCCCCCGGCCGAAACCTGCTGCGCCGCCAGCGCCATCAGACCAAGGCCCATCATCGCCTTCACCATCGCCTTCATCATCGGGTTGTCCCCTTGTTCGCCGTGCTCCGCGCGCCCGGCCTGGCCCGCGGATGGCCCCCGCGTGCCGGTCGCATCGGCCTGTCGTTCAGATGTTGTCGTTCAACTGCTGTCGGACCCGCTGCCCGTCGATGCCCGGCGGCCCGGCCGGTACGTCCCTCCGCGCCCGGATCCGACATGCAAAAGCCTGCCGGCAACATGCTTAGGAATGGTTAACGCGGCGCTCGGCCGCGGGCCGGATGAGCATTCGCGGCGGATTCGGCTTGAACTTCGTGCCCGGAAATGCCCCTTTCCGCGCAGAATCGTGACCCCAGGAGAGACCAATGGACCCCCGCGCACGCCCCTACCGATCCGTCCTCTACATTCCCGGCTCCAAGCCGAGGGCGCTGGACAAGGCGCGAACCCTGCCGGTGGATGCGATCATCTTCGATCTGGAAGACGCGGTTTCGGCAAACGAAAAGGAAGCGGCCCGCGGCACGCTGAAGGGTGCGCTCGACCAGGGCGGTTACGGCGCGCGGGTCAGGATCGTGCGCATCAACGGTCTGGATACCCCCTGGGGCCGGGCCGATGCCGAGGCGCTGGGCGACATGGCGGCCGATGTCGTGCTGCTGCCCAAGGTGGGCGGCGCCGCCGATATCGACGCGCTGTCGGCGATCACCGGCGATCTGCCGGTCTGGGCAATGATGGAAACCCCGCGCGCCATGCTGAACGCGGCCGAAATCGCCGCGCATCCGCTGGTGACGGGCATGGTGATGGGCACCAACGATCTTGCCAAGGAATTGCAGACCCGCCACCGCCCGGACCGGCTGCCGCTGTTGACCGGCCTGGGCCTGTGCCTGCTGGCGGCCAAGGCCGAGGGGCTGATCATCGTCGATGGCGTCTACAACGCCTTCAAGGACGATGAAGGGCTGGCCGCCGAATGCGCGCAGGGCCGCGACATGGGGTTCGATGGCAAGACCCTGATCCATCCCGCGCAGGTCGAGATCGCCAACTCGGCCTTTGCACCGTCGCCCGACGAGATCGACCTCGCGCGCCGCCAGATCGCGGCGTTTCAGGAGACCGAGGCATCGGGGCAGGGGGTCGCGGTGGTCGACGGCAGGATCGTCGAGAACCTGCATGTTGTCACCGCCCGTGAAATTCTGGCAAAGGCGGACGCGATAAACGCGCTGCAAGAGAGGTGATCGCGCAATGGGTATGATTCTGCTGATCCCGGGCATCGCCCTGTGGTGGCTGCCGCACCTGTTCAAACGCCTTGCCCCGGCGCGCCGGGCCGCGATGGGCAATGGCGGCAAGGGCGCGGTGGCGCTGGTGCTTGCGGTGTCGGTGGTGTTGATGGTGATCGGCTATCACATGACCGAGACCGTGTTCGTCTGGGCGCCGCCAGCCTCGATGGTCCATGTCAACAACCTGCTGGTGCTGATCGGCATTTTCATGATGTCGCCGGCCGGGCAGAAGGGCCGCATCCTGAACCGGGTGCGCCACCCCATGCTGATCGGCTTCGCGCTCTGGGCCTTCGCGCATCTGCTGGTCAACGGCGATCTGTCTTCCATCGTGCTGTTCGGCGGGCTTCTGGCCTGGGCGCTGGTTGAGATCGTGATCATCAACCGCGCCGAGCCGGCCTGGACACCGCCCGCACCGGGCACATTGGGCAAGGATGCGATGTTCTTCGTGGCCTCGCTGGTATTGCTTGCGGCGATCGGCTGGGTCCACGGCCTCGTCGGCCCGTCGCCCTTTCCTTCGTGAGGTGCACGCCATGACGACACTCTACCGACTGCTGACCGAGGACGACACGTCAGCCTTCTGCCACAAGGTGACGCTGGCGCTGTCGAAAGGCTGGGTTCTGCACGGATCGCCCACGATGGCCTTTGATTCGGCGCGCGGCGTCATGCGCTGCGCCCAGGGCGTGACCAAGGAGATCGCGGCGCCCTATTCGCCCGACATGAAACTGGGAGAGCAATAGATGGCAAAGACCAATCCCGGCCGGTTCTTCGAGGATTACAGCCTCGGCCAGACCTTGACCCATGCGGTGCCGCGTACCGTGTCGGGTGGCGAACGGGCGGTCTATCACGCGCTCTATCCCGCCCGTCATGCGCTGTATTCGTCCGACGAATTCGCCCGCGCCTGCGGGCTGAAGGCCAGCCCGATTGACGATCTTGCCGCGTTCCACCTTGTGTTCGGCAAGACGGTGCCGGATGTGTCGCTGAACGCGGTCGCAAATCTGGGCTATGCCGAAGGGCGCTGGCTGAAACCGGTCTGGCCGGGCGATACGCTGCGCTCGGTTTCCGAGGTGATCGGGCTGAGGCAGAACTCGAACGGCAAGACCGGCGTGGTCTGGGTGCGCACGCGCGGCCTGAACCAGGCGGGCGAAAGCGTCATCGAATATGTCCGCTGGGTCATGGTGCGCAAATCGAATCTCGACGCCCCGGCCCCGGAAACGGTCGTGCCCGATCTGAAACCGGCGCTGGCGCCGGGCGATCTGGTGGTACCCGAGGGGCTTGATTTCCGCGGCTACGATTGCCTGCTAAGCGGTGAAGGCCATCGCTGGGCAGATTACGAGACCGGCGAAACCATCGACCATGTCGATGGCGTCACCGTGGAAGAGGCCGAACACATGCTGGCGACGCGGCTTTGGCAGAACACCGCCAAGGTGCATTTTGACGCCACCAACCGTGCCGACGGCAAGCGCCTGATTTATGGCGGGCACGTCATCAGCTTGGCCCGCGCGCTGTCGTTCAACGGGCTGGCCAACGCCCAGATGATTGTCGGGCTGAACGCCGGCGCCCATGCCAACCCCTGCTTTGCCGGCGATACGGTGCGGGCCTGGTCCGAGGTACTGGACAAGGCCGATACAGCCGCGCCCGGCGTCGGCGCGATCCGGCTGCGGCTGGTGGCGACGAAGGGGGGCGATCCGTTCCGGCTGAAGGGCGAGGACGGCAGATACCTGCCCGAGGTGCTGCTCGATCTCGACTATTGGGCCCTGATGCCCAAGTGAGGGGCCGCGCGTGAGCGTTGCGGCCGGGGCGCGCCAGCGACGTGGAGCCGCGGCTCGATACATCGGAAATGGGTGTGAAACGGATCGCGAGCGATCCGGGGCCATCTGTCAGATGTTGCGGAATCTGGCTTCGGGTGGCTGTTCCCAGAGGGTCCGGTAGACCCCGGCGATACCCTGCGCTTCGGTCGCGGCGCTGAACCTGGCGGTGGCCACGGCACGGGATGCCGCCGCCATCGTGGCGTGGCGGTCGGGGTCGGACAGGATGTCGCGCGCCATCTCGGCCGCGGCCGTCGCGGTTTCGCTCGGCACCACTATGCCGCAGCTTCCCCGTTGCGAAAACGTCTGGAAATAGCCGGTTTCGGAACCGATGAAGGGCACGCCCGACGCCATGCCCTCCAGCGGCACCATGCCGTAGCCCTCATAGCGCGGAAGTTGCATCACCAGCGACAGGGCGCGCATCAGCACGGGCAGGTCGGACGGCGCCACCTCGCCGACAAAGCGGATGCGTCCCATCAGCCCCGCGCGCTGCACCCGGTCTTTCAGGTCAAGTTCGAACTTGCGGTGTTCCTTGGCGGCGCGCCCCACCACCAGCGCCACGGCGCCGGGCAGGTCGGGCAACAGGCGGAGCATCGCTTCGACAAACAGATCGGTGCCCTTTTCGGGGCGGATCCGCCCGATCGTGGCAATCCCCAAGCTGCCGCCATGGCCCAGCGCGGCCCAGGCCTTGGCCCGGTCCGGTGCCGGGCGAAATAGGTCGGTATCGACCCCGTGCGGGACGACCGCGCGCACATGGGGCACGAATTCGGCGGCGCGGGCGGTGGTGGCGATCACCGCGTCCATGCGCGAGATCAGCCAGCGCGGGAATGCCGAATGCCGCCGTTGCGCGGCCGAGGTGAAGACGATGCGCACCGGCAGGCGAGCCACATCGCGAACCCAGAGGGCGGCGCGCATTTCCGGGTTGCGGCGCACATGCCAGATCGCGAAGGGCCGCCCCGGCGGCGGCGTCCTGCAAAGCGCGCGGGCGGCGCCGCGCGAAATCGGCGCGGGGCAGCCGGGCAGCGGGTGGCCCACCAGGCGCAGGTCGAAATCGGCGACCTGGCGGCGGATCACGTTGGCGGCGGTCGCCGATACCCCGGTAAAGTTGCGGTTGAAGTTGGTGATGAACAGATCAGGCACGGCCGACCTCCAGCGCCAGCGCCGAACACAGGCTCTCTGTCACATCCTCCAGCACGGCCCCCCGTTGCCTCACGAAGTCGCCCGCCGCCCTGCGCGCGGCCGCCAGATCGCCGGGCCGGTCCAGCCATGCCGCCACCACCGCCGCCAGCCCGTGCGCGTCCGCCACCTCGACCGCGCCGCCCTGCACGAGCAGCGGGGCGAAGGTTTCCGAAAAGTTGAAATGGCCCGGCCCGGTGATGATTGCCGCGCCGGCCTGTGCCGGCTCGTACGGGTTGTGCCCGCCGATGGGGAGCAGCGAGCCGCCGAGAAACACCAGCGGCGAAAGGGCGTACCAGGTGCCGGTTTCGCCCAATGTGTCGGCCAGATAGACTTGGGTGGCGGCGCCGGGCATTTCGCCCCGCCCGCGCCGTGCGCAGGTCAGGCCGGCGCCGGCGATCAATGCCGCCAACTCGTCGCCGCGTTCGGGGTGGCGTGGCACCAGCACCAGGCAGAGATCGGGGTGTTGCGCCAGCAGCGCCGAATGCGCCGCCAGCACGCCTTCTTCCTCGCCCGCATGGGTCGAAGAGGCGATCCAGACGGGGCGGGCGCCAAGCGCGGCGCGCATCCGGGTCAGGGTCTCGCCATCCACGGGCAGCGGCGCGGACGTGGCCTTGAGGTTGCCGCCCACCCGCACGCGGGCCGGATCGGCGCCAAGCCCGGTCAGCTTGCCGGCGATATCGCCGTTCTGGGTCAGGATGAGATCGAACTTGCGCAGCAGGAACCGCGCGGTTTCCCTTCGCTTGCTCCAGCGGCGCACCGATCTGTCGGACAGCCGCGCGTTCAGCAGCGCCAGCCGCGCCCCCGATGCCTGTGCCCGAACCAGCATCACGGGCCATAGTTCGCTTTCGACGAAGATGCCTGCGCGCGGGCGCCAGTGCGCGAGGAACCGGCCCACCGGTCCGGGCGCGTCCAGCGGCGCGAACTGGTGCCGGGTGCGCGGCGGCAGGCGCTGGCCGATTAGGGCGGCCGAGGTGGCGGTGCCCGAGGTGATGAGGAACTCTGCATCGGGCAGCCGCTTGCCCATTTGCGCGATCAGGGTCAGGACCGACAGGCTCTCGCCGACCGATGCCGCGTGAAACCAGACCGGCGGCGCGTCGGGCCGGGGCAGGCTTGCATGACCCAGCCGTTCGTGCATCCGTTCCGGTGAAACCCCATGTCGGCGCAGTTTGCGCGAGACCGCTGCCCAGGCCAGCGGGACAACCGCCCGGCTGGCGGTTTCGTAAATGCGGTAAAGCGGCGGCGGCCCGCCGTCCGGCCCGGTCATCTACGACACGTCCCGTTCGGGCCGGTCCGCGATGCCGATCGAATTTGGCATTCCCTAGCCGCCCGTATGGCTCATGTGGCGTGGCATCTGCCCTTCGGCCTTCTGGCGCGAATAGTCGAAATCATGGCCCTTGGGCTTGCGCCCGATCGCGGCGCGGATCGCCTCTTCCAGCGGTTCGCTGCTGTCGGGATGATCGCGCAGGGGCGTGCGCAGATCGGCCATGTCCTCCTGGCCCAGGCACATGAACAACTCGCCCGTGCAGGTCAGCCGCACACGGTTGCAGCTTTCGCAGAAATTGTGGCTGAGAGGCGTGATGAACCCGATCTTCTGGCCGGTTTCACCAAGCCGGACATAGCGGGCCGGGCCGCCCGTGGTCTCGCTCAGATCGGTGGTGGTGTAGGCGCGGTCGTATTCCGCGCGCACGTCCCTGAGCGACCAGAACTGGCCAAGCCTGCTCGCGTCGCCGAAATCCTCGCCCATCGGCATGACTTCGATCCATGTCAGATCCATGCCGCGTTCGGCGCACCATTCGGTGATGCGGGGCAATTCCTCCTCGCTGAAACCTTTCAGCGCAACGGCATTGATCTTGATCCGCAAACCCGCCTTCTGCGCCGCGTCGATGCCCTTCAGAACCTGCGGCAACCGGCCCCAGCGGGTGATGCGGGCGAACTTGTCGGCATCCAGCGTGTCGAGCGAGACATTCACCCGGCGCACCCCGGCGCCGTAGAGATCATCGGCAAAGCGCGACAGTTGCGAGCCGTTGGTCGTCAGCGTGAGTTCCTTCAGCGCACCGCTGTCCAGATGCCGCGTCATGGCCCGGAAGAACGTCATCACGCCGCGCCGCACCAGCGGTTCGCCGCCGGTGATTCGCAGCTTCTTCACCCCCATGCGGACAAAGGCCGAACACATGCGGTCCAGTTCCTCCAGCGTCAGCAGCTCCTTCTTGGGCAGGAAGCTCATGTTCTCGGACATGCAGTAGACGCAGCGGAAATCGCAGCGGTCCGTCACCGATACGCGCAGATAGGTGATGGCCCGGGCGAAAGGGTCTGTCAGAGGGGCGGTCATGGGGCAATAGGTAAAGCGGCGCCCCGTCGCCGGCAAGGTCTATGTCGCTTTCGGCACTGGCGCGGGCCGGAGCGGCGGGTTAGCTTGGCCGCATGAGACACCTGCTGATCCCCGCCATTTCGCTGGCGGTTCTGGCCGCGGGATGCGGCGACGGTCGCGAGGCGCGCCCCATCGCGCCCGCGCCGGGCGAAGTGCTGACCGTTGTCGAAGGCTCGGATGTAGTGATGGTTTCGGGCACCGCTCCGGCCGCCCCGGCCACTGCGGTCGCGGGGGCGGGCGGGGCAGCGGGCGCCTCGGCTCCCGGCGCGGGGCCGGCGGCAAGCGGCGCCGGACAGGGCAGCGATACCGACCGCCGCCCGGATCCGGCCGATCTGGCCGCGCTCGACGATGACGGCGACGGGGCCAGGCATACCGTTGCGGGCTTGGGCGATCCGGCGCGGCCGGGGATGTGGATGGAAACCCCGCTGGTGGCAAAGCAGCGGCCCGCGCGAGTAGTGGTGTCGCGCTCGGCCAAGGCGGCGCATGTCACGCTGATCCCGTCGGGCGGGGCGCCTTCCGGGGGCAGCCGCCTGTCGCTGGAGGCGATGCGCGTGCTGGGCCTGCCGCTGACCGATCTGGTGGAACTGGATGTCTATCTGGGCGGATGAGTTGCCCGGCGCGGCCGGAAATGCGCCGGCAGGTCAGTCCGTCAGGTACTTTCCGGCTTCCTTGCGGGCAAAGGGCTTCATCGCGGTTGCGTGTTGCGCCAGAAATGCCCGCGCCCTGACGGGGTCGCGCTTGCCGAGGTCGCGCAACCACCACGCGACCGCCTTCTGGATGAACCACTCGCGATCCGCGACATAGCCCGCGGCCCAGCCCAGGATGCGCTCGCGCCGGGCCAGGTCATGCGGGCCGGGGTCGGTCAGTCTGGCCCAGCGCAGGGTCGCCACGAGCGCGGCACGGCGGGTCCACATTTGACCGGACCCGGTCCAGTGCTCGACATCGTCCAGCCGCGCCGGATCGGCCCATATCCGGTTTTCCGCCGCCTTGCAGGCATGATCGGCAATCGCCCAGCTGTCGAAATCCGGCAGCCATGATTGCAGCAAGTCCCAGACCGCCGCGTCGGGCCGGATGCCGGCCTGGGTCAGCAGCTTGGCGGCCGCGATACGGGCCTCGAAGATGTCGCTTTGCCACAGCGCGTCGGCAAGTTGCACCCGCTCGGCCAGGGTCAGCCGGCGCCGCCAGTCGCGTGTCAGATCGTTCAGCACCGGGTTCGGAACGCCCAGATAGGTCCGCGCGACCTTGTGATAGGCGGCCTGACCGGTGGCCCGGGTGCGATCGGCGTGCGCCCGGATCTGGTCGAGATAAGGGTTCAGCATCTGCGGTGCCCTTCAACCCCGCCAGTGTGCACCGCGGGTTTCCCCCGATCAAGGGGGCTGATATGCAGGGCCCGGCGCGGCAGGAGCGGGACCATGCGATTTCTCAAGGGTATCGAACGGGCGGCCAGGCGGCTGGCGCCCGAGAGCTGGCGCAAGCACTTCCGGGCCTCGAAATACGAGCTATTGATGCAGCGGCGCGCACCCATCGACCTGATCGTGCATGTCGGGGCGCATTGGGCCGAGGACGCGGGCTTCTACGAGGCATGCGGCGCCCGAACCGTGCTCTGGATCGAGGCCGATCCGGACACCCATGCGAGACTTGAACGGATCCTGGCGGACCGTCGCGGTCCGACCCGTCACCTGACCGAATGCGCGCTGGTCTCGGCGTCAGACGGCGAGGGGCTGACATTTCATCGCTTTAAGGGCGACGGGTCGTCATCGTCCGTGCACCGCGCCACGGAAAGGCTGAAAACCCGCTTTCCCGGCGCCGGCGAAAGCGGCGAGATGCTTGAAATGACCTCGCGCAGCCTGCCCGAGATCCTGGCCCGGCACGGCATCGAACCGGGCGCGGCGCGCCGCCCGATGCTGGTGGTCGATGTGCAGGGCCACGAATTGCCGGTGTTGCAGGGTCTGGGCGATGGGCTGCGTGACTTCGCCCAGTGCAAGTGCGAGGTCAGCCGGGTGGCGATGTATGATGGCGCGGCGATGTTTGCCGATATTGACCGGCACATGCGCGCCATGGGGTTCCGCCTTGCCTCGCATCGCTATGTACAGGTGCCCAGACATGGCGACGTGCTCTATATCCGCGAGGGCGCATGACGGGCATGCGTGGCTTGTGCGGACGGGCGGCGCGGTCTAAACCGTCATGACCCGCGCGCCGGCGGACCGGCAGGCTGCGGGCGGCAGATCGGAAAGGGCCTCGATGACCATCGCATTCGTTTTTCCCGGGCAGGGTGCCCAGACTATTGGCATGGGCAAGGCTCTGGCCGACAGCTATCCACAGGCCCGGGCGGTGTTCGAGGAGGTGGATGCGGCGCTGGGCGAAAACCTGAGCGGCCTGATATGGGAAGGCGATATCGACACCCTGACGCTGACCCGCAACGCCCAGCCTGCCCTGATGGCTACATCGGTCGCGGCGATGCGGGCGCTGGAGGCCGAGGGCGTGGGCGTCGATCGCGCGGCCTTCGTCGCGGGCCACTCGCTGGGCGAGTATTCGGCGCTGGCGGCGGCAGGGGCGCTGAGCCTGTCGGACACGGCGCTACTGCTGCGCGCGCGCGGCGATGCCATGCAGAAGGCGGTACCGGCGGGCGAGGGCGCGATGGCGGCGTTGCTGGGGCTGGACTTCGAGACCGCCAGCGCGGTGGCCGCCGAGGCCGCACAGGGCGAAGTCTGTCAGGCGGCCAATGACAACGATCCGGCGCAGGTGGTGGTGTCGGGCCACAAGGCGGCGGTGGAGCGCGCGGTCGATCTGGCCAGGGCGCGCGGCGCCAGGCGGGCGGTGATCCTGCCGGTCAGCGCGCCGTTTCACTGTGCGCTGATGCAGCCTGCGGCGCGCACCATGTCGCATGCGCTGTCCGAGGTCGAGATCGCGGCGCCGGCCGTGCCGCTGATCGCCAATGTCCGCGCTGCACCTGTGACCGATGCCGCCGAGATCCGGCCGCTGCTGGTGGAACAGGTGACCGGCGTGGTGCGCTGGCGCGAAAGCGTGCAGGCCATGGCGGCGGCGGGCGTGACGGAGATATGGGAGATCGGGGCGGGAAAGGCGCTGGCGGGCATGATCCGGCGCATCGACCGCAGCATCGCCACTCGAAGCGTCGGCACGCCGCAAGAGGTGCAAGAGGCGGTGCAAAGCCTGAACGGCTGAGAGGCGCCAAGGTTTGTCGGCAAGCCTTGGCAAAAATTATGCAAAACTGTTGCACCGCCCGCTGGCGGTGCCGGGGAGACCAGAGAGATGTTCGACTTGACGGGAAAGACCGCGCTGATCACCGGCGCTTCCGGTGGCATCGGGGGCGCGATTGCCGGTGCGCTACATGGTGCCGGGGCGCGTGTGGGGCTGTCGGGGACGCGGGTCGAGCCGCTGGAAGTGCTCGCCGCCGGACTGGGCGACCGGGCGCATGTCCTGCCCTGCGATCTGGGTGATCCCGACGCCGTGGCGGAACTGCCGAAACAGGCGGTCGCTGCGTTGGGCGGCGTCGATATCCTGGTCAACAATGCCGGCATTACGCGCGACAACCTGTTCATGCGCATGTCCGACGAGGATTGGCAGAGCGTCATCGACGTGAACCTGACCGCGACCTTCAGGTTGTGCAGGGGCGTGTTGCGGGGCATGATGAAGGCGCGCTGGGGCCGGATCGTCAACATCTCGTCGGTAGTGGGCGCCACCGGCAATCCGGGCCAGGGCAACTATGCCGCTTCCAAGGCCGGAATGGTGGGCATGTCCAAGTCCCTGGCATACGAGGTCGCCAGCCGGGGACTCACCGTCAACGCCGTTGCTCCCGGCTTCATCACAACGGCGATGACCGAGCGGTTGACCGACGATCAGAAGGCCGGAATCCTGGCGCAGGTTCCCGCCGGGCGCATGGGCGATCCTGCCGAAATCGCGGCCGCGGTACTGTATCTGGCCAGCCCCGAAGCGGGCTATGTCACCGGCGCGACCTTGCACGTTAACGGCGGGATGGCCATGATATGAGCCGGGCCGCCGGCCGGCCGCGAAAGCGTTTGCCTCGGCTTGCTACTGTGCTATAGGCGGCGAAGAGTTGGAGGACACGGCCGCAGCGGCCGTGCATGACCGCACACCCGGACAGAACCCGGGGCAAAGCCGCCCGCTGCGGGCGAAATCAAGCCACCCCGAGCGGGTTAGGGCAGAAACGGGCCGAGCGCCCCGAAGGAACGAGGAAGAAACATGAGCGACGTCGCAGATCGCGTAAAGAAGATCGTTGTGGAGCACCTGGGTGTCGAAGAGGACAAAGTGACCGAGAACGCCTCGTTCATCGACGACCTGGGCGCCGACAGCCTCGATACCGTCGAACTGGTCATGGCTTTCGAGGAAGAATTCGGCATCGAGATTCCCGATGACGCCGCCGAGACCATCCAGACCTTCGGCGATGCGGTGAAGTTCATTTCGGAAGCGTCCTGACCGGACGTACCGTTGTGACCCGGGGCAGGCCCGGGAACCGACAGAGACAAGGCGCCTTCCCGACGGAAGGTGCCTTTTTTCGTCCAGCGGCGTCTTGAGCCGGCAATGGCCTGACGGCGCTGGGCCGTCAGGCTATCGGTGGAATGCCGCGAACCGGCAGCGGCCTGCCGAAATCGTGACCTGGGCCGGCCCGGCTCTGAACCGCTCGCCGGGTTCCGGCAGGTCTTGTCCTTCCATTCCTGACGCGCGACCCTGGGCAGGCTCACTGGAGGATGTGGAATGGTCGAACTGAAAGACATGTTCGGGGGCGGTCGCGCGCCCGAGACGTTTCTGGGATTGGCGAAAGTCGAGGACTGGGCGGCGCCGGGCGGCGATATCGTTTTCTACGGCGCCGATTGTGCCACGCCCTATGCGTCGGTCGGCGCCTATTGCGCTGGCGGGGCGGCGGCGATGCGGGCCGGTGCGGAGGCCTATGCCGGTGATCTCTCGCGGGTGAATTTCGATCTGGGTGGCCCGGTCCTGCCGGACGGGGTGCGGGCCGTGGATGCCGGCGATGTGGCCACCAGCCCCGGGGACGCCGCAGGCAACCGGGCGCGGATAGCCGAGGCGACCCGGGCGATCCTGTCGGCGGGGGCCGTACCGGTGCTGCTGGGGGGCGACGATTCGGTGCCGATCCCGATGCTGGATGCCTTCGCCGGGCACGGGCCGCTGTGCGTCCTTCAGATCGACGCCCATATCGACTGGCGCGACGAGGTCGAGGGCGAACGGATGGGCCTGAGTTCGACCATGCGGCGGGCCAGCGAGATGGCCCATGTCGAGCGCATCGTCCAGGTGGGGGCGCGCGGAATCGGATCGGCCGGCATGGCGGAACTGGAGGCGGCGCGCGACTGGGGCGCGCATCTGGTGCCGGCGCACGAGCTGGCCTCGGGCGGGTTGCAACGCGCGGTCGACCTGATCCCCGATGGCGCCCGGGTGGTGATCTGTTTTGACTGCGATGCGCTGGATCCGTCGATCATGCCGGCGGTGATCGCGCCGACGGCGGGCGGGCTGAGCTATGGCCAGGCGCTGTCGCTGATCGGCGGCGTGGCGGCCAAGGCGCGGATCGCGGGCCTTGATCTGGTCGAGTTCATGCCCGAACGCGACCGTGACGGCGACGGCGCGCGCCTTGCGGCTCAGTTGCTGACGGCGGTTCTGGGGATCGTCGGGCGGCAGGTGGCGGCCGGGCGCTGAGGCGTGCCCTTGCACTTGCCCGGTGCCGCCACGCACGGTAAGAGCGTTCGAAATCGTTCAGGGGCAAGAGGGTCGTACATGCGCAGAGTAGCAGTTACCGGTCTGGGGTTGGTCACGCCGCTGGCCTGCGGCGTCGAGGAAACCTGGACGCGGCTGCTGGCCGGTAAGTCGGGGGCCGGGCCGATCAAACGCTTTGACGCGGCGGCCAGCGGTGTCGTGACCACATATGCCTGCGAAGTGCCGCGCGGCGATGGCAGCGACGGCACGTTCAACCCCGACAACTGGCTGGCACCCAAGGAACAGCGCAAGATCGACGATTTCATCCTGTTCGGCATCGCTGCGGCCGATATCGCCGTGCGCGATGCCGGCTGGATGCCCGAGGACGAGGATAGCCGCCTGCGTACCGGCGTGATGATCGGCTCGGGTATCGGCGGGCTGTCCTCGATCGCCGATACGGCGGTCATGATCAAGGAACGCGGGCCGCGGCGGGTGTCGCCCTTCTTCATCCCCGGCGCGCTGATCAACCTGATTTCCGGGCAGGTCAGCATCCGCTATGGTTTCAAGGGGCCGAACCATGCGGTTGTCACCGCCTGTTCGACCGGGGCCCATGCCATCGGCGACGCCAGCCGCCTGATACGGCATGGCGATGCGGATGTGATGATCGCGGGTGGCGCCGAGGCGGCGATCTGCGAGATCGGCATCGCCGGGTTCAACGCCTGCAAGGCGCTAAGCACGAAATGGGCCGACGACCCGACCCGCGCCAGCCGCCCCTATGACGCCGACCGTGACGGGTTCGTCATGGGCGAGGGCGCCGGTGTGCTGGTGCTGGAGGAATACGAGCACGCAAAGGCCCGCGGCGCGAAGATCTATGCCGAGGTTCTGGGATACGGCCTGTCCGGCGATGCCTATCACATCACCGCACCCGCCGAGGACGGCGACGGCGCCGAACGCTCGATGCGCGCGGCGCTGAGCAATGCCGGGCTGAAGCCCGAGGATGTCGATTACATCAACGCCCACGGCACCAGCACCATGGCGGATACCATCGAACTGGGCGCGGTCGAGAGGATGATGGGCAATGCCGCCGCCAATGTCACGATGTCGTCGACCAAGTCGATGACGGGGCATCTGCTGGGTGCGGCCGGCGCGATCGAGGCGATCTTCTCGATTCTCGCGATCCGCGACCAGGTGGCGCCGCCGACGATCAACCTGGACAATCCGGCGACAGAGACACCGGTGGATCTGGCGCCCAATGCAAGGCGCGAGCGCAAGATCGACGTGGCGCTGTCCAATTCCTTCGGCTTTGGCGGTACCAACGCGAGCGTGGTTTTCGGAAAGCCCGGTTGATGTGGAAGGCCCTTGCCTCGAACATGCTGACGATTCTGGCGGTGGTCCTTTTCCTGCTGGCCGGTGTGATACTGTGGGGGAAGTCCCAGTATTCCGCCCAGGGGCCGCTGGACGAGCCGATCTGCTTCCGGGTCGAGCGTGGCACCAACATGACGCGGGTCAGCCGCGAGCTTGAACGCGCCGGTGCGATCTCGAGCGGGGTGATCTTCCGCATGGGCGCCGACTACAGCGACAAGACCGCCGACCTGAAGGCGGGCAGTTTCCTGGTGCCCGAAGGCGCGTCGATGGCCGCGATCGTCGACGCAATTACCCGTGGAGGGGCCAGCACCTGCGGCACCGAGGTCGTGTATCGCATCGGCATTGGCAATACCGTGGCGCTGGTGCGAGAACTCGACCCGGCAACGCAGAAATACGTCGAGCGGGCAGATTTCGATCCTGCCGGGGAAGCGCCCGCGCTTTATACGGAAAAGGTCGGGGAACCGGATACCCGCTTCCGTATCGCCATGGCCGAGGGCGTGACCAGCTGGCAGGTGGTTGAGGCGCTGAAGGCCATCGACGTGCTGAGCGGCGAGGTGGCCGAGCATCCGCCGGAGGGCAGCCTTGCGCCGGACAGCTACGAGATCCGCCCGGGCACCGAACGCACCGCCGTTCTGGATGAGATGCAGGGGCGTCAGACCCTGCTGCTGAATGCGGCATGGGAGAGCAGGGAGGCCGATCTGCCGCTTGCCAGTCCGCAGGAATTGCTGATCCTGGCGTCGATCGTTGAAAAGGAAACCGGGTTGCCCGATGAGCGCGGCCAGGTCGCCGCCGTGTTCGTCAACCGGCTGAGGCAGGGTATGCGCCTGCAAACCGACCCGACGGTCATCTATGGCCTGACCAAGGGTAAGGGCGGGCTGGGGCGAGGGTTGCGCCAAAGTGAACTTCGAAAGATAACGCCATGGAATACATACGTTATCGACGGGCTCCCGCCGACACCAATCGCCAATCCGGGGGCGGCGAGCCTTGAGGCCGCGGCGCACCCCGGTTCAAGCGACTTCCTGTTCTTCGTGGCGGATGGAACCGGCGGGCACGCCTTTGCCGAAACCCTTGAAGAGCATAACCGCAACGTCGCGAAATGGCGCGAGATCGAAGCGCAGCAGGCCGCGCCGCAGGACTGAGCGCCCCGCACCCGGCGTATCGGTCGCGGCCCGGCCGGGTGTCGGGCCGCCGGCCGGCGTGCCCAAACCGGACGCGGCAACCGTGCGCCCAACTGCCGGGTTGACCCTGCCGGCCGCCGGCGCCAAGTAGCGGGCAAAGCGCGGGCCATCCCGCGCCGCCAGAGCAAACTGCAAGAACCAAGGACCGGACATGGCACGATCCAGAACCGCCCGACCCGCTGCCGCCCCGCCGGGCGCCGAGGATGAACGCGCCAAGGCCAATGTCGGCGGGCTGGGGGCGCTGTGGCCGTTCCTGAAACCCTATCGCGGGATGATGGCCGGCGCCGGAGCGGCGCTGGTTCTCACGGCGATGACTTCGCTGTCGCTGCCGCTGGCGGTACGCCGGGTGGTGGACAATTTCCGTATCGACGACGACGGGCATCTGAACCAGTATTTCCTGGCCGCGCTGGCGATCGCGGGGGTTCTGGCGCTCGGGACCGGGCTTCGCTATGCGTTGGTCACCAAGCTGGGCGAACGGGTGGTGGCCGATATCCGCAAGGCGGTTTTCGACCGCGTGATCGGCATGAGCCCGCGGTTCTTCGAGAAGATCATGACCGGCGAGGTGCTGAGCCGGATCACCACCGACACCACGCTGATCCAGTCGGTGCTGGGTTCGTCGGTTTCGGTCGCGCTGCGCAACCTGTTGCTGTTTGTCGGCGGCATGGTGCTGATGCTGCTGACATCGGCCAAGCTGACGGCGCTGGTGCTGCTGATCGTGCCGGCGGTGATCGTGCCGATCCTGGTTCTGGGCCGCAAGCTGCGCAATGTCAGCCGCGAGAACCAGGACTGGATCGCGGCCTCGTCCGGCAACGCCTCGGAATCGCTGAGCGCGGTGCAGGCGATCCAGGCGTTCACCCACGAGGCGATCAGCCGGGCGAATTTCGCCCGCATCACCGAGACAGCCTACGATGTCTCGCTGATCCGCATCCGGGTCAGGGCGCTGCTGACGGTTATCGTTATCTTCCTTGTGTTTACCGGAATCGTGGGCGTGCTCTGGATGGGTGCGCGCGATGTGCGGGCCGGGATCATGAGCGAAGGTACGCTCATTCAGTTCGTGATCTACGCCGTCATGGTAGCCGGGTCGGTCGCGGCCCTGTCCGAGATCTGGGGCGAATTGCAGCGCGCCGCGGGCGCGACCGAACGGCTGGTCGAGTTGTTGGAATTGCGTGACACGGTGACCGACGCCGCCAAGCCGAAGACACTGCCGCAGCCGGTGCGCGGGGCCATCGCCTTTGAGGATGTCACGTTCCGCTATCCTGCGCGGCCCGAAACCCCGGCGCTGGACGGCGTGACGCTGACGATCGAGCCGGGCGAGACGGTGGCCTTTGTCGGCCCCTCGGGAGCTGGCAAGACAACGATCATCCAGATGACCCAGCGGTTTTACGACCCTGACCGGGGCAGGGTGACGCTTGACGGGGTGGCGCTGAGCGAGCTGCGGCGCGACGAGTTCCGCCGCGCCATCGCGCTGGTGCCCCAGGATCCGGTGATCTTTGGCGCCTCGGCGCGCGAGAACATCCGCTTTGGACGGCCAGGCGCCAGCGACAGCGAGGTCGAGGATGCGGCCCGGGCGGCGGCTGCGCACGACTTCATCGCGGCATTGCCCGAGGGCTATGACAGTTTCGTCGGCGAACGCGGGGTTATGCTCTCGGGTGGCCAGAAACAGCGCATCGCCATTGCCCGCGCCATCCTGCGCGATGCGCCGGTGCTGCTGCTGGACGAGGCCACCAGCGCGCTGGATGCCGAAAGCGAGGTGGCGGTGCGGAACGCCGTCGACGCGCTTGCCCGCGACCGCACCACGCTGATCGTGGCGCACCGTCTGGCGACGGTGAAGAAGGCCGACCGCATCGTCGTGATGGAGGCCGGCCGCATCGTGGCCATGGGGCCGCATGAGGAACTGGTGGCCGAGGGCGGGCTGTATGCGCGGCTGGCACGGCTGCAGTTCACCGACGGGATCGCCGCGGAGTAGCGGCGGCCCGGCCCGGCCCGGTCCGGGCGTTTCCGACAAGGTGAGACCCGTTTCGGGCGGGGGGCCTCCGGCGGGAGTATTTGCGACCAGAAAGAAGCCGGGCGGATGTGGCGTGGCGTCATCGGGCTTGCCGCCGGGTCAGGTGCGGGTACGGCGGCTTGCGCCGCGGGCGTTTTCCTCTCATCCTGTGACAATCGCGGGACCGGGCCTAGTATTGGGCCAATAATCGGGTCGGAAGGGGAGGA
This sequence comes from Jhaorihella sp., assembly GCA_047975215.1. Classification (GTDB taxonomy): domain Bacteria; phylum Pseudomonadota; class Alphaproteobacteria; order Rhodobacterales; family Rhodobacteraceae; genus JAGRMG01. The sequence continues at coordinate 16,959 of JBKEDD010000008.1, read as the reverse complement.
CACGTCATGGGGTTTGCCGGAATGGAGGATCGCAACGCGATCGAGGCCGAAGGGCCGTGGGAGCAGCGCGACCTTCCGAAAACGCTGTACCGGATGCTGGCCGGAACGGCGAAGAAGTTCCCTGCCCATAACGCGGTCAGCTTCCAGCTGCTGTCGGGCACGGGCGACCGGGCCGAAACCCTGACCTGGTCGGAACTGCTGGCGCGGACCTGCCAGGCAGCCAACCTGTTCCGGTCGCTGGGCATCGGCGAGAGCGACGTGGTGGCCTATGTGCTGCCCAACTGCAACGAAACCATCCTGGCGCTGCTGGGCGGGGCCATCGCCGGTATCGCCAACCCGATCAACCCGCTGCTGGAGCCCGAACAGATCGCCTCGATACTGCGGGAAACCAACGCCAAGGTGGTGGTGACGCTGGCGCCCTTCCCGAAAACCGATGTCGCCCAGAAGGTCAACGAGGCGGTGCGCCATGCGCCCTGCGTCGGTACGGTTCTGGAGATCGATCTGAACCGTTATCTCAGCCCGCCGAAATCCTGGATCGTTCCCCTGGTGCGCCCCCGGATCGCCGACAAGGCCGGTCATGCCCATGCCGATTACCGCAATTTCAACCGAGAGATGGGATTGCAGGCCAGGACGCTGAGTTTCGAGGACAGCCCTGGCGACCGGGTGGCCTGCTATTTTCACACCGGCGGCACGACGGGAATGCCCAAGGTCGCGCAACACAAGTATTCCGGCCTGATCTACAATGGCTGGCTGGGGCACCGGCTGCTGTTCACCGAGAACGACAACATCATGTGCCCGCTGCCGCTGTTTCATGTCTTCGCCTGCCACGTGATCCTGATGGCGGCCCTGGCCAGCGGCGCGCATGTGGTGTTTCCGACACCCGCCGGTTATCGCGGCGATGGCGTGTTCGACAATTTCTGGAAGCTGATCGAACGCTGGAAGATCAGTTTCATCATCACCGTGCCGACCGCGATTTCGGCGCTTATGCAGCGCCCGGTGAACGCCGATGTGAGTTCTGTCCAGACGGCGTTTTCCGGTTCGGCGCCGTTGCCGGTGGAACTGTTCAGGCGCTTTGAAAAGGCGACCGGCGTGACCATAGTCGAGGGCTACGGGCTGACCGAAGCGACCTGCCTGGTGTCATGCAACCCGGTGGACGGCGAAAAGAAGATCGGCTCGATCGGGATTCCCTTCCCCTATACCGAGGTGAAGATCCTCAAGGCGGGGCCGGACGGGCTGGTGGAGGCGGCGGTTGACGAGGTGGGCGAGATTTGCGTCTCCAACCCCGGCATCTATCCCGGCCACACCTATACGGAGGAGGACAAGAACCGCGACCTCTTTTACCACGAGGTCTTTCTGCGCACCGGAGATCTGGGCCGGGTCGATCCTGACGGATACCTGTGGATCACCGGGCGGGCCAAGGATCTGATCATTCGCGGCGGTCACAACATCGACCCCGCCGAGATCGAGGAGGCGTTGCTGGGCCATGACGCGGTTGCCTTCGCCGGCGCGGTGGGCCAGCCCGACGCCCATGCCGGCGAGGTGCCCTGCGCGTTTGTCGAACTGGTCGAGGGGGCCAGCGTTACGCCCGAAGAGCTGATGGAGTACTGCAAGGTACATGTGCATGAACGCGCGGCCCGGCCCAAGCATGTGGCGATCCTGCCGGAACTGCCCAAGACCGCGGTCGGCAAGGTGTTCAAGCCGGATCTGCGCAAGCATGCGATTGCCCGGATTTACAACGGCGCGCTGCAAGAGGCGGGTTTGCAGGCGCGGGTGGCGCGCGTGATCGACGACAAGAAACGCGGTCTGGTGGCCCAGCTCGAACGCCACGGTGCCGACGAGGCCGATGTGGCGCACGTTCTGGGCGCCTTCACCCGGCCCTGGGAATGGGCGCAGTAGCGGGGACGCGGCGGGGTGGCGGATTACGAACGTCTGATCGACCCCGAGACCCGGGGCTTTATCCGCCGAAGTGAGGAATTGTATGCGCCCGGCGCCGCCGGCGATGGCATTCAGGAGAGGCGCCGTCTCTATGACGCGATGTGCGCGGCCTTTGCGCAGCCCTTTCCCGAAGGGGTCTCTTCACGCGACATGTCGGCGGACGGGGTGCCTGTGCGGGTCTGGTCGGGTGGCGATCCGACCCGGACGGTCGTCTATCTGCATGGTGGCGGTTTCGTGCTGGGCGGGCTGGACAGCCACGATGACATCTGCGCCGAGATCTGTGCCGGAACCGGCTACCGCGTGGTGTCGGTGGATTACCGCCTGGCGCCCGAACACAGGCACCCGGCGGCTTTCGCCGATGCCTGGGCCGCGGCGTGCTGGGCGGCGGCGCATTTCGGCGACCCGCTGGTTCTGGCCGGGGACAGCGCCGGGGGCAATCTCGCCGCCGCGGTGGCGCATCACGCGCGGGGCCGTTTGCAGGATGTTCTGGGGCAGGTCCTGATCTATCCCGTTCTGGGGGGCGATACGGACAAGGGATCGTATCTTGAACATGCTGACGCCCCTCTGCTGCGCCGCGACGACATCCTTCATTTCAACGACATCCGAAGCGACAAGGTCACGCCGGCCGGCGATCCGACCTTCGAGCCGCTGGCGGATGACGATTTTTCCCGTCTGCCGCCGACGGTGATCTTTACCGCCGATTGCGACCCCCTGCGCGACGATGGGCGCGACTATCGCGACCGGCTGCGTGAGGCCGGGGGCCGTGTGGCCTGGGTCAACGAAGACGGGCTGGTGCATGGATATCTGCGCGCCCGCGGCATGTCGGGCCGTGCCGCTGACAGTTTCGAACGCATCGTGCTGGCGATCGAGGCGCTGGGGCAGGAACTTTGGCCCTACGAATGACACCCGGCAACGGGGAGCGCCCGCGATCCGGCCGGGCAGGGCAGGGGCATCCCGCGGCGGGCATCCGGTATGCCCTTTCCCCGGCCGGGTAAAGGCGGCGGTTGTCTGTTGCTTTCAGGGAAGATCGGAGCGGCTTTAGCCGTTGTCGCGAACCCCGGTATCGCCCGGGTCGAAAAGCGATTCAAGCCGGTCGAACAGGCGGGACCGGGTGGCGGGTGTTTCCATCGCCACCTCGTGTTCGGCGCCGGCGATCACGTCAAGTGTTCCGCCCGGCCAGGCGGCCATGCGCGCCCGCACGGCGTTGCTGTCCACGATCCGTTCATTGCCGCCCAGGAAGGTGATGCAGGGCAGTGCCGGTGCGGGCTGCCGGGTCAGGTCGCGGCATTCGCGCAGCGCCTCGCGCAGCCACAGAAGGCTGGGTCCGCCAAGTCCGAGTTCGGGATGTGCCGCCAGCTGGTCTTGCATCATTGCGTACATGTCCGGGTCGGTGGTCAGGAGGTTGCCGTCGAACGCTTCGACCTGCACGTAATTGCCCGGTGCCGAATTGGGCGGCAGCCTGTTGCCCAGCCCCAAAGGTGGCGCGGCGCAGGCCATGACCCAGGCCAGCGACCGCATTGCCGGTGACAGCGCGATGCCCCACATCGGCCCGCTGAAGGCGCAGGTCTGGACCGGCAGGCCGTTCATCGCGGCGCGCAGGCCGATACAGCCGCCCATGGAATGTGCCAGCAGGTGAAACGGGCGCGGCAGACCGCAGGAATTTGCCACTCCCAGGGCGGCGGCGACATCGTGCTGATAGTCGGAAAACCGCGTCACATGGCCGATCCGGCGATCGGTCAGCAGGCGTTGGGCGAGGCCCTGACCGCGCCAGTCGATCACCAGCGTCGCATAGCCGCGCCGGGCCAGTTCGCCGGCCGTGTGGCCGTATTTCTCGATGTACTCGGTGCGGCCGGGAAACAGCAGCACCGTGGCTTTTGCCGGTCCGTCGGCGGGCCAGATACCGACCCGGATACGCACCTCGTCGGCGGTGTCGGTCCAGTAGGCGGTGCCGCCAGGCGGTCCGCCGGCCACATCCTCGAAAAGGGGGGCCGGCGTCAGGGTCATCAGGCCAGTACCGAGGCCAGCTTCATCGCCTGACCCATGTCGCCATCGACGGTCAGTTTGCCCGACATGAAGGCGCCGGTGGGGTTCATCTCGCCGTCAAAGATCGCCTGAAAGGTCTCGGCATCGGCGCTGAGCGTCACGTCGGCATCTTCGTCGGCGACACGCGCGCCATTGGTGTCCAGCATGATCGCACCCACGTCGGCGATCAGGAACTTGGCGGAGCCGTCATAGCCGCCCTTGAGTTTCGCGTTCAGTTCGGCCGCGGCCTTTTCGAGAAATTCGCTCATGTCCATCCTCTGTCTGTTCTGGGGTGCGGGCCGGTTGCCGGGACGTCTGGTAATCGCCGCGCACCGCGTTACATTGAAGGATGTTATGAGCCTTGCCTACCTCAATCTCAAACCTGTCGTTGCGGCAATCGCCCTGTGGGCGGGATGTTCCGTGGCGGCATGGGCGCAGGGCGGCGTACCGGATGCCCTGGCCGGGGAGTCTGGCGCCGCCGGGGCCGTGTTGCCCGATTCCGGCGACGAAGCCTCGCTGCTGGGGGCACTGGCCAAGGCGGGCCCGTCCGAGGCGCGCCACCTTGAGCGTCAGTTGCAGGCGCTATGGCGCAGGTCCGGTTCGGCGTCGATGGACCTGTTGGCCAAACGCGGCCGCGAGGCGCTTGAAAGCGGCGAGACAAGGGCAGCCATCGAACATCTTACGGCATTGACCGACCATGCGCCGGATTTCGCCGAAGGCTGGTATCTGCGTGCCTCGGCTTATTTCGAAGCCGGGCTTGTCGGCCCGGCACTGGCCGATCTGGGGCGGGCGCTCACGCTCAATCCCAACAATTACGAGGCCATCTTCGGGCTGGGTTCGATCCTGGAATCGCTGGACGACATCGAGCGCGCCCGGGCGGCCTATGCGCGCGCCCTGGCCATACATCCCCATAACGAGGACGCGGCCCGGGCGCTGGAGCGCCTGGAGCCGCGCATGAAGGGCACATCACTGTAGACGCGCCGGCAGGGCGCGCGGGGGGCAAGGTTGAGCGGTTCATCCCGTATCGTGGCCGTTCTCGGCCCGACCAACACGGGCAAGACGCACTACGCTATCGAACGGATGCTGGGGCACCGAACCGGCGTGATCGGCCTGCCGCTGCGCCTTCTGGCGCGCGAGGTCTATGACCGGATCGTGGCTCTGCGCGGCCCCTCGGTGGTGGCGCTGGTCACGGGCGAGGAACGCATCGTGCCGGCGCGCACGCAATACTGGGTCTGCACGGTCGAGGCGATGCCCGAGGGAATGGGCGCCGATTTCCTGGCCGTGGACGAGATTCAGCTGTGTGCCGATCCCGAACGCGGCCATGTCTTCACCGACCGTTTGCTGCGATCGCGCGGGCTGCTCGAGACCTTGTTCATGGGGTCAGACACGATGCGCGGGCCAATATCGGCGCTGGTGCCCGAGGCCGCCTTCATGCGCCGCGAGCGGATGTCGCAACTTGTCTACACAGGTTCGAAAAAGATAACCCGGATGCCGCCCCGGAGTGCGATTGTCGGGTTTTCGGTTGAGAATGTATATGCCATCGCCGAACTGATCCGCCGCCAGAAGGGTGGTGCGGCGGTCGTCATGGGGGCGCTTTCCCCGCGTACCCGCAATGCGCAGGTCGATCTCTACCAGAACGGCGAGGTGGATTATCTGGTCGCCACCGACGCCATCGGCATGGGGCTGAACCTCGATATCGACCATGTGGCGTTCTCCGCGCTCAGCAAGTTCGATGGCCGCCGGATGCGCGCCCTGCAGCCCAATGAACTGGCCCAGATCGCCGGGCGCGCCGGGCGCGGCATGTCCAGCGGCACCTTTGGCGTCACCGGCGAGGCGCGCCCGCTGGACGAAGGTGTTGCCCGGGCAATCATGGATCACCGCTTTGCCCCGCTGCGCAAGCTGAACTGGCGCAGCGCGGTTCTGGATTTCGGCTCGCCCGGGCGGCTGATCGCCTCGCTGGAGGCCGGCCCCGGGGACGGCGAGCATCTGAGCCGCGCCCGCGAGGCCGACGATCTGGCGGCGTTGAAGTCGCTCGCGGGCGTATCCGGGGTGGCGGCGCGGGCCGGCGATCCGGTCTCGGTCCGTCTGTTGTGGGATGTCTGCCGTATCCCCGATTTCCGCGGCATCAGCCATGCGGAACATGCCGGTCTGCTGGAGGTTATCTTTTCGTACCTGCATGAGCGGGGCAGGGTGCCCGACGACTGGCTGGCGCGCCAGATCCGGCGCATCGACCGGACCGATGGCGATATCGACGCGCTGAGCCGCCGGCTGGCGTATATCCGCACATGGACCTACGTCGCGCAGCGCAAGGGTTGGGTCGGCGATGAAAGCCATTGGCGCGGCGAAACCCGCGCTGTAGAAGACAGGGTGTCGGACGCGTTGCACGAACGGCTGACGCAACGCTTTGTGGACCGGCGCACTTCGGTGTTGCTGCGCCGGCTCAAACAGAAGGAGGCCCTCTTGGCCGAAGTGAACGACAAGGGTGAAGTGAGCGTCGAGGGCGAATTCGTCGGACGGTTGGAAGGGTTCAGGTTCAGCCCGGACAAGAAGGCCCAGGGCGCCGAGGCGCGAACGCTGAAATCGGCATCGTTGCAGGCGCTGGCACCGCATTTCCATTTGCGCGCTGACCGGTTCTACAATGCGCCCGATACCGAGATCGACTTTACCGAACAGGGCGGGCTGATGTGGGGCGATGCGGCGGTGGGCAAGCTGGCCGCCGGTCCCGAGCCGCTGAAGCCGCAGGTCGAGGTATTCGTCGACGAGGCCGCGGGTACGGACGTGAGCGAAAAGGTCCGCCGCCGGTTGCAGCATTTTGTCGACCGCAAGATCGCCGCGCTGTTCGAGCCGTTGCTGGCCATGCAGCGCGACGAGACGCTGGGTGCCATGGCGCGCGGCTTTGCCTTCCGCATGGTCGAGGCCCTTGGTATCCTGCCGCGCGCCGAGGTGGCCGGAGAGGTCAAGGATCTGGACCAGGAGGCGCGTGGCGGCCTGCGCAAGCACGGGGTGCGGTTCGGCCAGTTCACGGTATTCCTTCCGCTGCTGCTGAAACCCGCGCCGACCCGGCTGCGGCTGGTGCTGTGGTCGCTGGCACGGGGGCTGGACGAATTTCCCGAGGCTCCGCCACCCGGGCTGGTCACGGTGCCTGTCGCCAGCGACGTGCCCGGGGGCTACGATACCATGTGCGGCTATCGCAATGCCGGAGCGCGTGCGATCCGCATCGACATGCTGGAACGTCTGGCCGACATGCTGCGCGCCCAGGACGGCCGCGCCGGGTTCGAGGCGAGCCCCGACATGCTGTCGATTACCGGCATGACGCTTGAGCAGTTCGCCGATCTGATGCAGGGGTTGGGATACCGCGCCGAACGCGGCGAACGCGTCAAGGCGCGGCCGGATCCGGTAGCGCCCGTCGATGGCGCGCAAACGGGCGGCCAGGACGAACCGGTCATCGCTGCACCCGGGGGCGAGGCGCCGGACTCCGCCGATCCGGGTCAGACACCACCCGCCGACGACATCGTGGTACCAGCCGGCGCGATTGCCGGCGAAGGTACAGCCCCTCTTGCCGAAGCCCCGGGCGGGGCGACGGATGCGCAAGAGGCTTCGGGCCCGGATGCCGCTGCCGTTTCCGCCGGTCCGGCGCCGCAAACCGAGCCCGAAACCGAAATCTACTATACCTTCACCTGGGCACGCAGCGCGCGTGGCACGGGCGGGCGTGGCCGCCCGGCCCGGGACGATACCGCCCGCGGCAAGCCGCAGAACAGGGGCAAGCGGCGCGGTGACAAGGGCGCGGGCAAGGCGGTGGGACGCAAGCCGGGCGACCGGCCGCAGGACAAGGGTGCCAAATCCTATTCCGCGCGCCCGCCCCGGCAGGAAAAGAAGATCGACCCCGACAACCCCTTCGCAGCCGCACTGATGGGGCTGAAGGACGGCAAGTAAGCCCGCGATGCCCGGCGACGCCCCGTTCAAGCTGCGCATCGACAAGTGGCTGTGGCATGCGCGGTTCTTCAAGACCCGCAGTCTGGCCGCGAAACAGGTGGCCGCGGGGCATGTGCGCATCAACGGCGCGCGTGCACTGAAACCGGCGCAGGCAGTGGCGCCCGGCGATGTACTTACATTCGTGCAGGCGCGGCAGGTTCGGGTTGTCCGGATCGTCGATCTGGGTGAGCGGCGCGGCCCCGCGCCCGAGGCGCAGGCACTTTATGCCGATCTGTCCCCCGATCCGGACCCATCGCATTCTGCCCCGAACCCGGGCTTTGACGGTGGTGGCCGGCCCACGGGTCGCGACCGGCGGCAGCTTGAGCGGATGCGCAAGAATCAGGGTTGAGGGTCGCCCGGCGGTGACTGGCGCGGCAACTGCATTGCAAAGCCTTCCCGCAATCGGGCTTTGTCATCGGTCGGTCGCGATGGAATCAGGCCGGCCCTTGCTCTGCCGGCGCGGGCCTCTTCCCGTCATGAGATGGCCGGTAGACACCGTTGCATGGGCGATTTCGCGCGGGGTCTGCGGCACGAGGCCGCAGCGCCTGGATGCGGCCAAGGCGCTGATCCAGGCCCTCCCGCATGACCGGAAAACAGTATGGGTGATACCGTTCTTCGACGAGGATTGATGTGTTACCTTCCGGGTGGCCGGAAACGTCAGGCAAAACGGTGCCCATCCCGATGACGAAATGAAAATACAACAATAACAAAATGGTAATTAGATGGGCGGGAGCGGTCGGCCTGTTCGATGCGGGGTGCGAAGCGCGTTTGCGCAAGGCAATCGGCACCTCCCTCCGGCGGTGCTTCCGGTCTGGCCGCGATGTCCCGCGATGGGCGCGACGCAATCGCACCTTGAAGAATACGCCACCGTATTCTAGCTAGTCGGGCAAGAGGAGAAGAAGAAAGCCGAGCATGACCTATATCGTCAATGACAACTGCATCATGTGCAAATACACCGACTGTGTCGAGGTCTGCCCCGTGGATTGCTTCTACGAGGGCGAGAACATGTTGGTGATCCATCCCGACGAATGTATCGACTGTGGCGTGTGCGAACCCGAATGCCCGGCCGACGCGATCCGGCCCGATACCGAACCGGATACCGAACAATGGGTCGAGTTCAACCGCAAGTATGCCGAGCAATGGCCTGTCATCATCTCCAAGAAGGATCCGATGCCCGATGCGGCAGAGATGGATGGCGAACCCGGAAAGTTGGAAAAGTACTTTTCCGAAACACCGGGCGAGGGCGATTGAACGATTCGTTCGGATTGAGCAATTGAGCTGTGCAGAACCGGCCGTAGCGCGCCGGTTCGCGTCAAGACGCTGAAAACCGGGCGGTTTTCAGCCGTTGCCGCAACGTCCGCTTCAATCGTGGCGCGAATTGTGTTATACTCCGCGCAGAATGAAGAAATATGCCGGTTTTCACCACTCACGCACCCCTTCTTGCAGGGGTGGGCAGACGCAGCACCAGCAAGACAGCCAGTCGGGACATGAGCCATGCCCTGGGCTGTGTTCTTGGTGCCCGGTGCCGGCTTGAACCAAGGAAAGCCCTGAATGACCAAGTCGAAGAAGCATGAATTCCGCCCCAATGATTATGTGGTCTATCCGGCGCATGGCGTCGGCCAGATCATTTCGATCGAAAAGCAGGAGGTGGCGGGGTTTCAACTCGAACTGTTCGTGATTTCGTTCGAGAAGGACAAGATGATGCTGCGGGTGCCGACCGACAAGGCAACCGAGATCGGAATGCGCTCGCTGAGTTCTCCCGACGTGATCCTGAAAGCGATGACCACGCTCAAGGGCAAGGCCAAGGTCAAGCGTGCCATGTGGTCGCGCCGGGCGCAGGAATACGAACAGAAGATCAACTCCGGCGATCTGATTTCCATCGCCGAGGTGGTGCGCGACCTGCACCGCACCGACGACCAGCGCGAACAGAGCTATTCCGAGCGCCAGCTTTACGAGGCGGCGCTGGAACGGCTTACCCGCGAAGTGGCCGCAGTCAGCGGCGGCGACGAATTGTCGGCCGCCAAGCAGGTGGACGACGTGCTGATGTCGCGCGCCGCCTGATCGGTTTTCCGGTACCGGCACGGGGGCCGCGCCATCGGGTGCGGCCCTTCCTCGTATTGTCTGTGCCCGCTTGCGCCGCTTGATGGCGGGCGGGGTTTCGGGCTTACTGCGCCGGAGGCGCGGAGCAACCGGAAGCGTGAAATGACGGGCGGGCCGAAGCAACGGGTCAGGCAGCTATACCAGGGGCACGGCAAGAACGCGGTGCGCTTTCGTTATGCGCTGATCCTGTTCGATGTACTGACCATCGTCTTCTTCATCCTGACCACGCCGCTGCCCGGTACGCCGCTGTTGCATGCGCTCAATTTCGTTATTGCGCTGGTGATCCTGGCGGATTTCTCGGCCCGGCTCTGGATCGCGGCGGACCGTTGGCACACGCTGCGCCAGATCTATACCCTGGCCGATGCGGTGGTGATCGTGGTGCTTGTCCTCGACCCGTTCCTGTCGCACCACTTCGCTTTTCTGCGCATCCTGCGCGGTTTGCGGCTGATCCATTCCTACCATCTGCTGCGCGACCTGCGCCGTCACAGCCGGTTCTTCCGCCGAAACGAGGATGCGCTGATCGCAGCGACCAACCTGTTCGTGTTCGTGTTCCTGACCGCATCGGCGGTTCATGCGCTGTTCTTCAAGCTCGAAGAGGGTGCGGCGGCCTATGTCGATGCGCTTTATTTCACGGTGGCGACGCTGACGACCACGGGCTATGGCGACATTACCCCGGTTACGCCGGCGCAGAAGACGTTCTCGGTCTTTATCATGGTGATCGGATTCGCCTTGTTCGTGCAACTGGCCCGGGCCTTGTTCCAACCGCAGAAGGTTCGTTATAAATGTCCGGAATGCGGGCTGTTACGGCACGACATTGATGCGGTTCACTGCAAGCATTGCGGCACGCAACTGAAGATCGAAACCCCGGGCGCCGACTAGGCGGGGGGGCGAGGGCGAACACGTTTGCGCCCAATGCCGCCGTTCAGCACCAGGAGCCCGAGCGCCAGCAGCGCAAAGCCGCCATAGGCGCGTGTCGCCAGCGCCTCGTCACGCAGCCAGGCGCCCAGGACGATGGCAACGGGCGGAATGATCAGCGTCACAAGCATCAGGTTGCCCGATCCGGCCATGCCGAGTACCCGGTAATAAAGCAGGTAGGCGCCGGCGGTGGCGATCACGGAATAATAGGCAATGGCGGCCCATGTCACCGGTTGCAGCGCGAATGAGACTGGCCCGTCGATCAGCAGGGCAACGGGCAGCATTATCAGGGTCGATCCGGTGAGCATCCCGGCGGCGGCGACCTGCGGCGCCAGCCCTCCCAGCCGGGCGCGGGCCCAGGCGGCGGCGCAAGCATAGCTGAGGGTTCCCGCCAGAACCGCCAGCTGCGCCGTGCTGCGCAGGTCGAAACTGGCGAAATTGTCCAGACCGATCGCGAATGCCACTCCGGCGAAACCCAGCGTCACGCCGATGCCGCGGCGCAGGGTCAACCTCTCGTCGGAAAAGACCATGGCAGCTACCAGCACTCCGAAAACCGCCGTTGCCGCATTCAGGATTGAGGTCAGCCCGGTTTCGATATGCAACTGCCCCCAGGCCATCAGGCCGAACGGGATAACGTTGTTCAACAGCCCCATGACCAGGAAGGCACCCCAGATGCGCGCATCGCGCGGCACCGGCAGCCGCATCGCCACGACCGCCACCCAAAGCACCAGCATTGCCCAGAAGGTACGGTGCAGGACGGTCGTGGCCACCGGCACCTCGTCCAGCGCCACCCGGATCGACAGGAAGGAAGCGCCCCAGATGAGTCCGAGCAGCAGCAGTTCGCCCCATGCACGCGCGGATAATGATTTCTGTGTGGTCATGGGCATCGGATATCCGGTACCGGGCCGGTCAGGCGACCCGGAACTTGCGGGTTTCGGACAGGATATTGAGATAGTTGCCCGCAAATATCACCACTGCCCCGACCAGAATCCAGACATCCACGGTTTCGTTGTACATGATCATGCCAATCACCGCGATGGTGGGCAGGCGCGCGAAGTCAATCGGAACGACGACCGTGGCCGGGGCGATGGCCAGCGCGCTGGTGACACAGAAATGCGCCAGCAGACCGGCCAGTCCCACCAGCACCAGCCAGGGCAGGGATTGCAGCGTCGGCAACGCGACCGCGCCGTCGAAGGCCGATGCGGCAAGTCCCAGGATGGCCTGCATGAATGTCAGCCAGAACATGATGCCACCCACCTCGGCCACGCGCGTCAGCCGCTTGGTGGCAATGGTCGTCAGCGCAAAGAAGACGGCGCAGCCGGCCGCGGCCATCACGCCCGGGCCGATTTCCGTCGAACCCGGACGCGCGACGATAAGAATGCCGGCAAACCCGATCACGGCAGCGATTGCCCGCATGGGAGTCATGCGTTCGCCCAGAAGCAGCGGCGAGAGCAGCAGCACCCATAGCGGCTGCGTGAACTCGAGCGCGAAGACCTGGGCCAGCGGGATTGCCGTTACCGCGAAGAACCAGAGGTTCTGGCCGGTGAAATGAAGTGTGTTGCGAACGATGTGCAGCCCGAACGAGCGCGTGCTGACCTGGCTCCATTTGCCGCGCGCCGTCAGCAACAGCGACACAAGCAGGACACCGACGATGCTGCGGTACATCATGATCTCGAACGTGTCGTGCACGGCACCCAGTTCGCGCCCCGCCACGGCCATCGACGAGAACGACGCGATTGCGCCGGTCATCCACAGCGCCGCCTTGAATGTCGGGTTCATGCCGCCACAACCCCGGGGCCGGATCCGGCCGGGCCGCACGCGGCCGCGCGCCCGGAAGTATCGCCCCGGTTCAGTCCCACTCGATCGTTCCGGGCGGTTTGGAAGTGATGTCATAGGTGACGCGGTTGATGCCCTTCACCTCGTTGATGATCCGCGTAGCCGTCTCGCCCAGGAAATCGTGGCTGAACGGGTAATAGTCCGCCGTCATGCCGTCCACCGACGTTACCGCGCGCAGTGCGCAGGCGAAATCGTAGGTACGCCCGTCGCCCATGACGCCGACCGTTCGCACCGGCAGGATCGCGACGAAAGCTTGCCAGATATCGTCATACAGGCCGTGCTTGCGGATCTGGTCGATATAGACGGCGTCGGCCTTGCGCAGAATGTCCAGCTTGTCGCGCGTGATCTCGCCCGGGCAGCGAATGGCAAGGCCGGGGCCGGGAAAGGGGTGCCGGCCTATGAAGGCGTCGGGCAGGCCCAGTTCGCGCCCCAAAGCGCGCACTTCGTCCTTGAAAAGTTCGCGCAGAGGTTCGACCAGCTTCAGCCCCATCCGTTCGGGCAGCCCGCCGACGTTGTGATGGCTCTTGATCGTGACCGAAGGCCCACCCGAAAAGCTCACCGATTCGATCACGTCCGGATATAGCGTGCCCTGGGCCAGGAATTCTGCGCCGCCGACCTCGGCGGCGTGTTTCTCGAACACGTCGATGAACAGCCGCCCGATGATCTTTCGCTTGGTTTCCGGGTCGCTTACGCCGTCAAGTTCGTTCAGGAACAGATCCTGTTCGTCGGCATGGATCAGGGCCATGTTGTAATGGTCGCGGAACATGCTCACGACCTCTTCGGCCTCGCCCTGGCGCAACAATCCGTGATCGACGAAGACACAGGTCAGCTGGTCTCCGATCGCCTCGTGGATCAAGACCGCCGCCACCGAGGAATCGACCCCGCCCGACAGCCCGCAGATCACCTTGCCATCGCCCACCTGATCGCGGATCCGGGAAATCGCCTCTTCGCGGTAGGCACCCATCGTCCAGTCGCCGGTGAAGCCGGCATCGCGGACAAAGTTCTGATACAGGGTGCGCCCGTTGGGCGTGTGATGAACCTCGGGGTGGAACTGCACGGCGTAAAAGCGGCGCCCCGGATCGGCGACAATCGCGAAAGGGGCGCCCGGCGAGGTTGCGCAAACCTGAAAACCGGGTGCGATTTCAGATACATGGTCGCCATGGCTCATCCACACCTGTTCGCGTCCCGATCCGTCCTTGAACCAGCCGTTCAACAGGTCGATCTGCTGCTCGGTGGGCGTCACCCAGGCGCGCCCGAATTCGGCCGTGCCGTGGCCTGCCTCGACCGTGCCGCCCAGCATCTGCATCATCACCTGCTGGCCATAGCAGATGCCCAGAACCGGCACGCCCAGATCGAAAACCAGGGCCGGCGGCCGCGGACTGCCCTTGCGTGTCACCGAGTCCGGGCCGCCCGAAAGGATCACCGCCCTGGGGGCGAATTCGCGCAGGAAAGCGTCGGTGACGTTCTGATATGGGTGGATCTCGCAATAGACGTTCAATTCGCGCAGCCGCCGGGCGATCAACTGCGTGACCTGGCTGCCGAAGTCGACGATCAGAAGGCGGTCGTGGGATGTCTCGGTCATGCCGACTGATTAGGCGCGGGACGAACCCTTTGCAAGCGCGCTCATCGCGTGGCGCGAACCCCGGCCCGACGGCGGCGCGGTGGTCGCGCATATGTCGTTTTTTCCCCTTATGCGCCGCAAATCTGATCCGCCGCCGTCCGGCCTTGGGGTAATCAGGCGCGAAAACCGGCGAATCCAGTGGAGACAGGGCGATGGCAGACGCAGGCACACGGCGCGGCGGGCGCGGGGGCGGCGGTGCAGCACGGCGGGCCGAACGCTCGGCGGTCAGCTATGAAACCGCCCGCTACATCGAACGCAACATCCCCGACTTCGAGATTCTGACCGAAGAGGCGCTTGAGATCATCGAGGCCAATGCCGAAACCGTGCTGGCCGAGATCGGGGTGAATTTCGTCAACAACCCGGCGGCGCTGGACCGCTGGCGCGAGGCCGGCGCCGAGGTTGACGGCGAACGCGTGCGCCTGCCGCGCGGCCTGGCGCGCAAGCTGTGCGCGACGGCGCCTTCGTCCTACACGCAGCACGCCCGAAACCCTGACAGATCGGTTGTGGTGGGTGGCAGGTCGCTGGTGCTGGCGCCGGTCTACGGCCCGCCTTTCGTGCGCGACGCCGAGCGCGGGCGGCGCTATGCGACGATGGAGGATTTCAACAACTTCGTCAAACTGGGCTACATGTCGAAATGGCTGCACCACTCGGGCGGAACGGTCTGCGAGCCTACCGACATTCCGGTCAACAAGCGCCACCTCGACATGCTGATGGCGCACATGACGCTGAGCGACAAGCCGTTCATGGGCTCTGTTACCGAACCCTCGCGCGCCCGCGATTCGGTCAAAATGTGCGAAATCCTGTTCGGGAAGGACTTCGTTCGGGAAAACACGGTGATGACCAGTCTCATCAACATCAACTCGCCGATGACGTTCGACGACGTGATGATGGGGGCGCTCGAGGTCTATGCCAGCAACAACCAGGCCAGCATCATTTCGCCCTTCATCGTCGGCGGCGCCATGGCGCCGGTCTCGGTGGCGGGTACGCTGACGCAGGTCCTGGCCGAGGTTCTGGCGGGGATCGCCTATTCCCAGCTGGTCCGCCCCGGCGCGCCGGTGATCTTCGGCGCCTTCGTGACCTCGATCGACATGAACAGCGGCGCGCCGACCTTCGGCACGCCTGAGGCGTCCCAGATCACCTATGGCGCCGGTCAACTGGCGCGCCGCCTTGGTCTGCCCTACCGTTCGGCAGGGGCGTTCAACGGGTCGAAGCTGCCCGACGCTCAGGCGGCATACGAATCCGCCAACAGCCTGAATCTGGGGTTGCTGAGCGGCGTCAACTTCATGCTTCATGCCTGCGGCTGGCTCGAGGGCGGGCTGGTCAGCAGCTACGAGAAGTTCGTGATGGATGCCGATCAGCTGGGCATCCTGCACAAGCTTGCGCAGGGCGTGCCCTGCGATAGCGATGCGCAGGCGATGGGGGCCATCGCGGAGGTCGGGCCGGGGGGGCACTACCTGGGCTGTGCCCATACCCAGGCGAATTTCAAGACCGCGTTCTGGCGCTCGGACCTGCTGGACTACAAGCCGTTCGAGACGTGGGAAGAGGAAGGTGCCCGCGATACCCAGGCGCTGGCCGCGCTGCGGGTCCGCAAGTTGCTGGATACCTACCGGCCGCCGGCGGTCGATCCTGCCATTGCCGAGGCGCTGGCGGAATACGTCGCTCGCAAGAAAGCCTCGATGCCCGACGCGTTCATGTAACGGCGGTCGGCGCGGGGCGGGCGCGGGTCGCGGATACAAGCTGCGCCTCGCCCATCATGGCGATCAGCACGTCGAGATGCCGGGTAAGCGAATAGCCCGCGTCATCCTCGCGCCGCTGATCGTCGAGCCCGCGCTCGATCTCGATCAGACGCAGCAATGCCTGTGCTGGCCCCGGCCGGGCGCCGTAGCCCAGCAACCGTTGCAGATGCCGGTCGCGGCGATACTCCTGCGCGCCCAGCCGGGCGGCCCGGATCAGCAGGCGCGGCCGGCGCAGGGCAGAAAGCATGGTCAGGGGGTCTTGCATGTCGGTTCCTTTCCGAACGATCGGGATCCCCATCGTATCGCACAACCGTAAGGTGTGTTGCGGGAGGCGCGGAACCGGCGCGCGATGGTTTCATGATAGTTTATTATTTGGAAACAATGCTCCATATTTCGTCGGATTTTAACATTCACGCAACAAATACACGCATAGGTTGTGTGTTCGTGCTGTGGAAAACTGCGGGAAAACCGGGTCAGCAATTCTGTCATGCCCATTGACCGAAGGAGGAAGCAAAGGAATGGAACGACAGGTCGCAAGGCCGCTTCCGGGCTGGGTGCCCGAAGGCGCGCGGCGCTAGAGCGTCGTCCCTGAAATCTGAATCGGCTGGATTCCCACGGGGCCATTTTTGTGATTCACCATATGTGGAGGTGAATCATGGGCAAATCGCTATCACTGGATATACGAGAGAGGGTCGTCGCGTTGGTGGACGAAGGCCTGTCTTGCCATGAAGCCGCGCGGCGTTTGCGGATATCGGCTGCAAGCGCGGTACGGATCATGCAGCGCAAGAAGCGAACCGGTGGCGTCAAAGCCGCGCCGCAGGG
>JBKEDD010000072.1:0-2120 GCA_047975215.1 Jhaorihella sp. | reverse complement strand
GCCCACCCGGCCCCGTAACTGGTGCAGCTGGGCCAGGCCGAGCCGCTCGGGGTTCTCGATCACCATCAGGCTGGCGTTGGGTACATCCACCCCTACTTCGATCACTGTCGTTGCCACCAGCAGGGACAGCTCGCCGGCTTTGAAGCGGGCCATCACGGCTTCTTTTTCCTTGGCCGGCAGGCGCCCGTGAATCAGGCCGATATTCAGGCCCGGTAGCTCCTGCGCCAGAACCTCGGCTGTGGATTCGGCCGCCTGGGCCTGCAAGATATCGCTTTCCTCCACCAGGGTGCAGACCCAGTAGGCCTGCCGCCCTTCGCGGCAGGCGTGGGCGATGCGTTCCACCACCTGCTCCCGCCTCGCGGCGTCGATAAGCACGGTGCCGACCGGCTGCCGACCGGGTGGCAGTTCGTCGATGATGGAGCAGTCGAGGTCGGCGTAGGCCACCATCGACAGCGTGCGCGGAATGGGGGTGGCGGTCATGATCAGCTGGTGGGGGCGGCCGCTGCCGCCGTCGGCCTTTTCGGTCAGGGACAGGCGCTGATGTACGCCAAAGCGATGCTGTTCATCGACGATCACCAGCCCCAGACGCTGAAAAGCCACGTCCGGCTGGAACAGGGCGTGGGTGCCAATCAGCAGCCGGATTTCCCCCGCTGTCAGTGCACCCAGCAGCTGCTGGCGGGCCTTGCCCTTGCTGCGCCCTGTCAGCAGGGCCGGCTCGATATTAAGAGCCTTTAGCCAGTCGCTGAAATTCTGGCGGTGCTGTTCCGCCAGAATTTCGGTGGGCGCCATCACCGCCACCTGGTAGCCGTTGCTGATGGCCTGCAGGGCGGCAGCGGCGGCCACCAGGGTTTTGCCGGAGCCGACATCTCCCTGTAGCAGGCGCAGCATGGGTAGACGGGAGGACAGGTCGGCGGCAATTTCGGCCATCACCCGTTTCTGGGCGCCGGTAGGGGTGAAGGGCAGTGCGGCCAGTAATTGCTGGTGGGTTTGGGGCTGGCGGGGCAGGGCCGGCGCGCTCACGCTCTGCTGCTGGTGGCGCAGGTGCAGCAGGGCCAGATGGTGGGCCGCCAGTTCCTCCAGTGCCAGTCGCAACTGGGCCGGGTGCCGCCCCGCCAGCAGCAGTTCCACCGGCGCATCCGGCGGCGGTGCGTGCAGGTATTGCAGCGCGGCCATCAGGCTGAAGCCGTGGCTGTGGCCGGCGGGTAGCAGGTCGGCGGGGGCCTGTCGGGCGAGCAGCGTCAGGGCCTGTTCGCAGAGCTTGCGCCACTGGGTCTGGCCGATGCCGCTGGTGGTTGGATAGACCGGCGTCAAGCGGTCTTCAGCGGGCTCGTGTTCGTGCTCGCACTCCCGGTATTCGGGGTGGTACATCTCCAGCCCGTTGGGGCCACGGCGGATGCTGCCAAAGCAGCGCAGGCGGGTGCCCGCCAGCAAGCGGCTTTTCTGGGCGGCGCTGAAGTGAAAGAAGCGCAGGGTCAGGCTGCCGGTGCTGTCCTGCAATCGCACAGCCAGGCTGCGCCGGCGGCCAAAGACGATATCGGCCACTTGTACTTCGCCCTCAATCACTGCTTCCAGATTGGGCTGCAGGGCGCCGATGGGTGTGATGCGGGTACGGTCCTGATAGCGCAGGGGTAAATGAAACAGCAGATCCTGCACCTGGTGTACCCCGTAGTCCCGCAGTTTGTCGGCGAGTCTGGGGCCGACACCGCGCAGGCTGCGCACGCTCTGGTTGGGCAGGGCCGTGTTCATGACGGTGCATTCCCGGCGGCAGTGGCTTTGTGTGCGGGCCGGCCAGGCGGAGGTGCTTGCAGACGGCCGCGGCCTCCGCGTATTGTGGCTGATCGTTTTTCCATGGTGTGGAGTGTAACGGCTAGTGGACTCAAGTCGTGAACAACAGATGCGATCACTTTCGCTGGCGGTGGTGGGTTGCGGTGATCTCGGCATGCGCCTGGCGGCTTTGCTGCCTGAGACTGTGAGTGTCACCGGGCTGCGGCGGGATATCAGTCAGCTGCCCCGGGAAATCAACGCGATAGCGGCCGATTACACCCGCCCGGGGCAGCTGGACGCGCTTGCTGTACTCGCGCCGGACATTGTTGTGGCCAGCCTCAAACCGGCCGGTCGCG
>JBKEDD010000071.1:0-74873 GCA_047975215.1 Jhaorihella sp. | reverse complement strand
TTCACCCGCCGCGCGCCCGGCTGGTTCTTCGGCAAGAGAGGCTCGATTGCCGCCCATGCCCTGTCCGAAAGCCAATACTCAACCGCCATGACTCTGCTCCTGTGATGCTTCGCCAATAGAATCAGAGAAATACCGATCCTTCAATGATCTGATTGGGTTCTGAGCCTAAAGGGAAAGCCCTTTGCCCTGGCCACCAGGTTGAGACAGCCCTTCCGAATGGGCGCCGGGCCATCGTGTTGACGGACGTAGAGCCCCAAGCACTTGCCCGGGCCCTGTCGGCGATGGACGGGCGATGATCGCGTTTCCGGCGGGCATGAAGGTTTGGATTGTGGTCGGCCTACCGATATGCGGCGGATCATGAACACGCTGGCATGGCAGGTGCAGGAGAGACAGTCTGCTTCCGAGGCCGTAACGGCAACCTAGTCAAGACCCTGAAGCATGGTGGCGTGGGCATGTTGCTTGATCTGAAGCGCCTGGAAGCGGGCAAGTTCATCTGGTCGGTGATCCAGGCTATCAGTCACGCATGACCCGGATGGTACTTCGGACTGATCAAAGTGTAATAATAACAATAGTATAGGCGCCAGAGAAGGTTGTCTTTCAGGCCCATCCCTTCCGCCACTTGCGCTGGCCGGCCGGGCGTTGATCTGCGCCGGGGGGTCACTTCGTCAGTCGGGCCGCGCGCCACAGGCCGGCAAGGCCGGCCAGGGCAAGCAGCAGCAGTGTCGCCCCTGCGGGCAGGGGAACGGGCAAGGGCGATGGTGGCTCCGGGGTCACCGGCGGCTTAGGCAGGACGGACGCTTCGGGCTGGTTTATTGTCACCGTCCCGTTGCGGGGCGGCGGGACCGGCCAGAGAGGCAGGTAGCCGGGCATCGGGCCGGAGGGCAGAACTGTGGCCTGCGGGCCCGGGGGGAGAGCCGCGGTCTGCGACGGGGGCCACATGGCATCCGGCAAACTGGCCATGTCGTCAGGCAGAAGAACAACGGCCCAATTCAGGCAGGCGTCGATGCGCACCATCCACATGTTGGTACCGGGGAGCGGATAGCCGATGCCGGGTTCGTCCAACCCCAGCACGCGGTTGAACCCCCGCAGCGCCACGGGCTCGCCCGCCACGCCCTCGCTCATGTGCTGGATGAAGGTGCCCGCCGGTATCACCATGTGGTGAGGATCGCCTGACGGCACGTCGAACGCCTGACGCGCCCATTCGAGGGTGCATACGCCCGCGCAGGGGCTGCCGCCGGGGAAATAGGCCCGGGTCGTGGCGGCGGGCGCAGCGGATGCGAGCAACACAACGGCGATGGCGGGAATTGCGGGTTTCATCAAAATCAGAACCGAGTTAATCTACACCTTTGGATTCGACGTCCAACAGCAAACTTAGCCGTAAGCTCTGCGTTGTAAAGGTTTTTTTGGCTTTTGCTGCTGTGGTATATCCGCGCACCCCAAAAAAGCACTATTCGGTGCACCAATTGAGCCGATAGAATTGTCATTTCTATGTCCGGATAATTCGATTTTGACCGTTTCTGCCACCTTTCAGCCCCGTCCTGAACACAGTTGAGATGGCGTTCTCAAAGCCCAGGGCACATTTTCACAGAATCGGGGTGAGCTGGTTGACCGGCGCGCGACGGTGGGTGCTGACCGTGCGTCGCGCAGGTTTGCCCGCCGATGGTCAGGTATGGCCGTGAGCTACATGCACGGGCGGCGAAGGAACTGGCCCTGTTGCCGGAGAGCCAGGCTGTCGCGGAGAGGATCAGCGACTACGCTGTCATGCGGGGGCAAGCGCGTATTTGCGCTTTCGATGGATCACGTTCTCTCCGATACGGTTGGAACGCGCATCAGTGTGCCGCGCTGGACGATGCGGGCATCTCCATCCTGATCGTGATCTGCCCGGACGGTTCGTGCAGGTATTCGTTCACTCTGGCGAAGCCATAGCCATCATAGAACCGCCTGCCGATGCTGTTGTTGGCGAAGACTTCGACCTGCAACAGACCTCTGTCCGCAACGACGGTATCGACCAGGGCGCGGCCAAGACCTTTTCCGTGATGCTGCGGATCGACGAACAGACCGCCGATCTCGGTCCCGATCATCGCGATAAACCCGACCGTTTCGCCATCCAGGTCCACGACCCAGGTCTCGGCGTTGGGCAGATAGATGTTGCGCATATCGGTCCGGACAGTATCGACGAAGTCCTCTGGCAGAAATGGGTGCGCCTGCGCATTGGCCGCTTCCCAGACAGCGATGACGGTATCGGTGTCGGCTGGCTTGTACTGTCGTATCTTGGCGGTTTGTTTCATTCCTGGCGGCTTTCGAATTTATCCTGCTGGTATCGTCCTGAAGGTGGTCCGATCGCCGCGCGTATCTGGCGCATTCAGGTTACTTCCGTCAAGGTGGTGTAACAATGGGTATCCTGAGGCCACACGATCAGGCGGCTTAGATGCTTAAAACGGGGTCTGCCTCCTCTGCGTCGATCCGAGCGAACGCCATGATCTGCACATAGCGTCTGGCGGTCTGCCATTCATCGTTTGGCGCAAACAGCACGGCTCCGATCAGGCGGAAGATCGAGTCTTCATTCGCAAAGATCCCAACGACATCGAAGCGTCGCTTGATCTCGTTGTTCAGGCGTGTGGCCGGGTTGGTACCGTGCAGCTTCGTGCGGTGCGGATGGGGGAAGGCCATGTAGGCCGGGTTCATCCGACGGTGGCCAGGATCCGAAAACCGGCGCGCCTGCGAACGGCTTCCGGCGTATCCGGGAGCGGCCGCAAGCGCGCCGGGGCGCCGGTCGATACCACGAACGGGAACTTGTCCCGCACCCGGGGCCGCCCTAACCTGCTGTCCGGCTTTGCGGGGTCAATCCGGTTTATCCGACGGGCACGACCACCCGATCCCCGCCGATATCATGGACCCGCACGGGCAGGCCGTAGGTTGCCTCGATCAGATCTGCGGAAACCTCGTCCACCGGCATATGTGCCAGGATCTGCCCGCCCCTTATCAGCAGAACCTCGTCGGAAAACCGAAGCGCCGTATTGAGGTCGTGCATGGTCATGACCACGCCAATCTCGCGCCGCGCGACTTCGGTCCTGAGCAGCGTCAGGATCTCGAACTGGTTGGCAAGGTCGAGCGCGCTGGTCGGTTCGTCAAGCAGCAGAATACGGGGTTCCTGCACAAGCGCGCGGGCGATGGCGACCTTTTGCAGCTCGCCCCCCGAAAGCTGGTCGATCAGCCTGAGCGCGAGCGGAGCAAGGCCCAGCCGGTCGATGACCGCCTCTACATGGGCGCGGTCATCCGGCTGCACGCGCATCCCCATGTAGGGCTTTCGCCCCATCAGGATCGCGTCATAGACGGTCAGGCGCGCGGCTTCGGTGCGCTGCGCGACATAGGCAACGCGGCGTGCCATCTGCGGCGGCGACAGGTGAAGCAGGTTTTCGGAATCGAGCATCACGGTGCCGGAGTTCGGGCGCTGAATGGCGTTGAGGCAGCGGATCAGCGTCGTCTTGCCCACACCGTTCGGCCCCAGGATCGCCAGCGTCCTGCCGGGTCTCAGCCCGAAAGAAATCCTCTCCAGTACCGCGCGGTTGCGATAGGCGAAACCTATGTTCGTGACATCCAGCATCAGCGGCGTCCTCTCAGGATCAGAAGGATGAAGACCGGCGCCCCCATGAACGCGGTAAGCACCGACACGGGCAGCACATGCGGCGACAGAACCAGCCGCGCAGCAGTGTCCGAAACCAGGAGCAACAACCCGCCCCCCGCGATCGAGGCCGGCAACAGGAAACGATGGTCCGATCCGATCAGGCGGCGAACCATATGCGGTACGACAAGCCCGACAAAGCCGATGATGCCGAGGAAGGCGATGGAGACCGCAGTCAGAAGCGAGGCCATGGCCATGCCGACCAGCCTGAGCGCATCGACCCGCACACCCAGCCCGCGTGCGGTCTCGTCCCCCGCGTCGAGCGCGTTGTAGTTCCAGCTTTGCCAGAGGAAATAGACACAGGCGACCCCGGTCAGAGCCGAGAGCAGCCCGAGTTCCGACCAATCCACCCGCGCCGTGTCGCCAAAGGTCCAGAACACGATGGCCGCAAGCTGGATATCGTCGGCAAAAAACTGCAGGAACGCGGTTCCCGCCGAGAACAGCGCCCCCAGCGCCACGCCCGTAAGGACCAGAACCTCGGGCGCGGCCCCGCGCAGGCGCGCGACAAGCGTGATGATCGCCGAGGCGAGGAGCGCGAATACAAAGGCCCAGAGCGCGGTCGTGGCCGGATCCTGAATGGCGACCGAGGCGGCATTCGCGCCCTGCCGCGTTCCGGTGTTCAGGAACATCACCGCGAAGGCGGCACCGAAGGCGGCGGCCTGCGAGATCCCCAGCGTGAAGGGCGATCCCAGAGGATTGCGCAGGATCGACTGCATCGCCGCCCCGGCAACCGCCAGCCCCGCCCCCGCAACGATGGCGGCCAGGGCCTGCGGCAGGCGGATATTCCAGACGATGATCGCGGGTTGGCGCGGCACGTCGAGACCCAGGAGCGCGCGGATGACGTCAGACGCCGGGACCGCGGCGGGCCCCAGTGACAGCGCCGCCACCAGCGCGGGCACCAGGGCCAGCGTCAGCCCGCCGACGATCAGGAACTTGCGGGCGGTGTAGGCGCGGTATCCCGCGCCAACCGGTGTCTCGCTCAGGCTCATTCGACCGGCACGGTCTGGAACACGAGGTGGTTGTAGGCGCCGTCGAAAACGTCGAACACCGGGGCGCCCACGAGAAACCCGTAGATCTCGTTTGCCTTGGTCCTGGGGTCGATGTCGCCAAAGGTATCGGGCCGGGTCACGGTGCCGATGAACCAGGCATTGGCCAGAACCGAGCCCGCCTCGACCTGGTAGAGCGTGTTGGGCAGAAGCCCCATGACCTTGCCTTCGTTCACCGCCGTCAGGTCACGATAGGCGGCATCGGTCCTGAGTTCGTGAAGCCCGCCCACGTCCTGGCCGCGCACGGTGCCCAGATCGAGAAACAGGAGCGCCGGATCCCAGGCCACGATCTGCTCGCGCGCCACAACCGAATGCCGCCCCTTGCCCCGCACGCCTTCGCGGGCGAGGTTCGTCAGTTTCAGCATGTCGAAAGGCGGATAGAACGGTTCGGTGCCGTTGAACCCCTGCGCCCCCTGAAAGGCGATGCCGCCGACAAAGACGCCCGGCACCTCCGCCGTGGATCGCGCGGCCCGGTCCGACAGATCGGCGATCTGGGCATCGAGAAAGCCGATGACCTCCTCGGCGCGATCCGCCTTGCCGACGACATCGCCCATGATGCGCAGCGCCGAATCAAAGGCGGGGCGCTTCTCCGCAAGGTCGCCCACATCCACGGCCACGACCGGCACGCCGGTCTGCTTCACGAGGTCGTCATGATCGACCCCGATCGAGGAAAGCGTTTTCAGGATCACCTGCGGCGCGGGATCGAGCGCGAGGATCAGTTCCGGGTTGTCGCGCCCCCGATGCTCGCCAATAAGCGGCAGTTCGCGCAGTTCGGGATGCGCGATGGCATAGGCGCGCGGCGCGGCCATTACCGGACGTTTCTCGAAGGCATCGACACCCACGACCATGTCGGATGCCCCGAGATAGGTTAGAAAGCGCAGGCAACCGGGGCCTGAACAGATGATACGCTCGACGGTATCGGGGATCTCGACCGTGCGGCCAAGCGCGTCGGTGATCTCGCGGGCCTCAAGCGGCCCGGTCAACAGGGTCGCGGCAAGGGCTGCGGTGGCGAACAAGGGCTTCATGCATGTCTCCGTGAAACTGGCGGGGGTTGGGATCGGGCGCGACAATGGTCAGGCCCCGTCCGGGATATCGACCGTGGCGAGCCACGGCTTGATGTCGATAAGAGGCGTGCCGTCGAAGGCATCCAGCGCATCGACCTCGATAACTCCGGCCTCGGTGTCGATCGACAGGATCCGCGTCACCCCAAGCGACACGGTGTTGGGGCGATTGGGCGAGCGCAGCGCAAAGGTGCCCGTGGGCTCGGCGCGGTGCGGTGGCGCCTGAACGATCAGGTCACGCCGCGCATCCGCCATCCAGTAAAGCAGGATCAGCGCATCCCCGGCCGCCAGCCCCGCAAGCCCGCGTCGGAACCCGGGTGCGACAACGGCGCGAAAGCGTCCGCCACGCTTGCGCGCCTCCTGGATGTTGCGTGGGCAATCGCCCTTCTTCCATGGTGTCTCGACATGACCGATGAAATGCAGTGTTGCATCCACCTTGCCGGCCGGATCGAAATCCAGGGTTTCTTCGCCCTCGCGGCAGCGGTCAGTTCCCATCCGGTGTTGCTCCTTCATGCCCGTGGTGGCCCATCCCATCGCGGCCGATGACCACCGTGCCCTGGAAGGCGTTCAGCCGTTCGATCAGACCGCCGCCGGCGCCGGCTTCGGCACCGTTGACCGCAGCGGCCAGGCGTTGGGCCTCGGCGCGGCTCAGACCCATGGACTGGAACGTGGCGGGCAGGACGAGACTTTCGCCCGAGCAGAGTTCGACGAACCAGCCATGATCGTCCCGGCGCAGGAAGGCGCGGCCGCCCGTTCCGTCCTGGCTCCAGCCCGCAACGGCGACGTTGCCCTGCACGGTAACCGGCGCCACGGTAAGCGGTGCGTCCGGACGGTCGAACTGGGCCTTGAGCAGCGCCTCGATCTGTTCGGTATCGGTACCACCCATCACCGACATCGGGCCATCCGCAGGGGAATGACCCGTGGTCGCGTGGTCCATGGTACCGTGGTCCATTTTGGTGTGTTTCACGCCATCCGCGGCAGCAGGAACGGTCGTGTCCAAATCATCTGCGAACGCTGCCGCAGCGAAAGATGCGGCAACAGCCGCAACGAGAGCATGTTTCATGGTTTGTCTCTGGCTTGCCGCGTCCTTCGCGGCAGGTTTCGTTGATCGAGTCCGTGGAAATCGATCAGACCAGAGGCGGTGCCCTCATCGCGCGCACGGGGTCCAGAACGGTCAGGATCGCGCGACGTTCCCGTGGTGCGACAACGGTCGCGACAAAGACAAAGTCGATATCGGCCATGCTTTGCGGAGCATCGGGAAGCAACACCGAACCAGCGATGCGACAGGCCGGACAGTCCCGGTGGGCCGGTTTGTCGTCCGAACCCGGGTCGTCGCAGATGTTGAAAATATCGCCGCCCGCGAGGACATAGGCTTCGACGGCGATGTCAGATGCGCTTGGGATGCGATGCACAAACGCCGTCGCGACAAGCGCGACGGACAACAGGGCAATCAGTCCAATTCCGCGGACGCCGTGAAGAATCCGTTTGCACATGGTTTTTTGTGCCCAACTCCGCATCAAATATCAAGATGTGGTCCATCGCTGCGTTGTGACATCGCCGCTTTGGATGTGGCGAAGCTTTGACGCCAGACCGAAAGCACGTCCGTTCTCGGGGGGGCATCCCTGGATCTCACGCGCCCTTGGTCAGCTTCGTGGCGGGTCAGATGCCGCTGATGCACAGGTTCGCGCGTTCATCGTTGCTGATCCAGCCATTGCGCGGCGATGTTCCGGGCCTCCCCGATGGTTTCGATGCTGTTGAGATCAAGCCATCCGCACCTGACCCTGCGGTCATGGCTTTCGATGCGAACGTGCTGCAGCGGCCGACTTTTGGCCAAGGCTTGTGCGGCCTCAATACGACGCGGGCCGGGCGCGGTGCGGTGCGGTGCTGAACACGATCGCCTCAAACCCGTGTCGTCGCGCCTTGTATCGGCGGAACAAGATCAAATACGTTACAGAATTTTGTTGAAATGTGATTTTCTGTAACTTAAATCTCTGGCAAGCCGGGCGCGGGTCACGGCCCCGGGGGACGTTACAAGGAGGGGAACACAATGCCACCGACGACAGACCAGGCCATTCTTGACCAAGCCGCGCCCGCGGATGACGGGGCGACATGGGCGCCAACCTATTGTTACAACTGCGTCGCCGGGCCCGACCTGCTGACCGTCAAGGTGGAAAACGGCGTCGCCACCAACATCCGCCCGAACTTCGATGCCGAAGGCGTGCACCCGGCGGCCGGCCGGATCTGCGTCAAGGCATTCGGGCTGCTTCAGAAGACCTATAACCCCAACCGCATCCTGACGCCGATGCGGCGTACCAATCCGCTCAAGGGCCGCGACCAGGATCCCGGCTGGCAGCCGATATCATGGGACGAGGCGCTGGACGAGATCGCGGCGAGGATGAACGCCATCCGCGAAAAAGGGCTTATCGACGAGGGCGGCTATCCGCGCGTCGCCGCGACCTTCGGCCATGGCGGCACACCGGCGCACTACATGGGCACCCTGCCCGCGTTCCTGGCATCCTGGGGCCCGATCGACTTTTCCTTCGGCTCGGGGCAAGGCGTCAAATGCGTCCATTCCGAGCATCTCTACGGCGAATTCTGGCATCGCGGCTTTACCGTCTGCGCCGATACCGTGAATACGAAATACATCGTTTCCTTCGGCACCAATGTCGAAGTCACGGGGGGCACCTGTGCGGTCTGGCGCCATGCCAACGCCCGCGAACGCGGTGTCAAGCGGGTGCAGATCGAACCGCATCTTTCGGTGACCGGCGCCGCCTCGGCCGAATGGGTGCCGATCAAGCCCAAGACCGACCCGGCCTTCATGCTGGCGATGATCCATGTGCTGCTGCATGAACATCCGCGCGACGATCTCGACGTGGCGTTCCTGCGTGACCGCACGGCCTCGCCCTATCTCGTCGGGCCGGACGGCTATTACCTGCGCGATCCCGACAGCCGCAAGCCGCTGATGATGGACACGCGGCGCGACGCGCCCTGCCCGTTCGACGACAATGCGGCAGTACCCGCACTTGACGGCCATTTCACGATCGCCCGCGCCGTATCGGTGGGGCCGGATGGAGAGCTGATCGAGTACTCCGACGTAGCCGCCACCACCGCGCTGACCGTCACGGCCGAGGCGATGGCCGAATACACCCCCGAATGGGCCGCCGAGGTCTGCGGCGTGCCCGCGGAAACCGTGCGCCGGGTGGCCAACGAATATCTGGAAAACGCCAGCATCGGCGAGACCATCGAAATCGAAGGCCGCACCATGCCCTATCGCCCGGTGGCGGTGACGCTGGGCAAGACCGTCAACAACGGCTGGGGCGCCTATCACGCCTGCTGGAGCCGGACAATGCTGGCCACGCTGGTCGGCGCGCTCGAGGTTCCGGGCGGCACGCTGGGGACCACCGTTCGCCTGAACCGCCCGCACGAAAACCGCCTGGAAAGCGTGCGCGCAGGCGAAGACGGTTTCATGAAGGCGCGGTTCAACGCGACCGAACGCGAAAGCTGGGAAGGCGAACCCACCGGGCGCAACGCCCACAAGACGCTGGTGCCGATGGTCGGCAATTCCGGCTGGAGCCAGGCCCTCGGCCCGACCCATCTGGCCTGGATGTTCCTGCGCGACACCCCCGAAGGCTGGCCGCGGCCAAGCTATCCCGACATATGGTTCTTCTACCGCACCAATCCGGCGATCTCGTTCTGGGATTCGGGCCAGATGGTCGAAACCATCGCCAGGATGCCCTATGTGGTGGCCTTCGCCTACACTCAGGACGAAACCAACTACATGGCCGATATCCTGCTTCCCGATGCCACCGATCTGGAAAGCACGCAACTGATCCGCATGGGCGGGACCAAGTTCGTCGAACAGCACTGGTATCACCAGGGCGTCACCCTGCGCCACCCGGTGGTGAAACCCGAAGGCGATGCCCGCGACTTCACCTGGATCGCCGGACAGCTGGCCAAACGCTGTGCCCTGCTGCCCCAGTACAACAAGGCGATCAACCGTGGCGCCGGGGCGGTGCCTCTGAAGGGCGAAGGCTTTGACTACAGCCTAGACGAGAACACCGAATATGACGTCGATGAAATCTGGGACCGGGCCTGCAAGGCCGCCACGCATGAATATTCCGGCGGCAAGGAGGTGCATGACCTCGACTGGTTCAAGAAGCACGGGTACTTCGTCGTCCCCTTCGACCGTCTCGACTGGTACCTGACGCCGACTATGGAGGATCTGGGGCTGCGCTATGAACTGCCCTATCAGGAACGGCTGCTGCGGGTCGGCAAGGAGTTGAAGTCGCGCATGCACGAAGCCGGCCATCGCTGGTGGGACGCCCAGTTGGAAGAATACGAGGCGATCCCGAAATGGCATGATTTTCCGGGCATCTGGACAGATACACTGGCCAAGATGGGCGGCGATCCGGCCGAGTATCCGCTCTGGGGCATTACCACCAAGGTCATGCAATACACCACCGGCAACAACGCCGGCATCCAGTTGATGCACGAGGTATCGGGCAACGTGCGCGGCGTCGGTGCCGTGGTCATGCACAATTCGGTAGCACGGGCCAAGGGCATCAAGCGCGGCGAGATGGTCGAGGTCCGCTCGATCATCGGGCGCACCCGGGGACGGGCCGAACCGATAGAGGGCATCCGCCCCGACACCATCGTCATCCCCGGCCAGTTCGAACATTGGGCGACG
Organism: Jhaorihella sp.; assembly: GCA_047975215.1. Classification (GTDB taxonomy): domain Bacteria; phylum Pseudomonadota; class Alphaproteobacteria; order Rhodobacterales; family Rhodobacteraceae; genus JAGRMG01. The sequence continues at coordinate 64,397 of JBKEDD010000071.1, read as the reverse complement.
CCGTTTGCCAAGGATCTGGAGTTTGCCAGCCTCAACACGCTGATCCCGCTGTCGATGGATCTGACCGATTCGACCGGATCGGGCGCCGATGTGGTGCTGGTCTCGGTCCACAAGATCAAGGAGGACCGGAAATGACCAGATACGCGATGGTCGTCGATCTGCGCCGCTGCGTCGGCTGCCAGACCTGCACAGCGGCGTGCAAGCTGGCCAACTCCACCCCGCCGGGTGTGATGTGGCGGCGGGTGGTCGATGTCGAAACCGGCACTTTCCCGAACGTCCAGCGGGTATTCGTGCCGACAAGCTGTCAGCATTGCGACAACCCGCCCTGCGTCGCCGCCTGCCCGTCCGAGGCCACGCGCAAGCGCGACGACGGCATCGTGATCCAGGATTACGAAATGTGCATCGGATGCGGCTATTGCGTCACCGCCTGCCCCTACGAGGCACGCTTCAAGGTCGAGGCGGTGGACTTTGCCTATGGCGACGAGCCGATGCGCCACGAGGCGGAAAGATACAATGACGACATGAACGGCGTGGTGCAGAAATGCACCTTCTGCGTCGATACCATCGACGCGGGTATCGCCAGGGGTCTGACACCGGGCATCGACCCCGACGCGACGCCGGCCTGTGTGAATTCCTGCATCGCCAATGCGCTGACATTCGGAGATCTGGACGATCCCGACAGCAATGTCTCGAAAAAGCTGCGCGAGAACCGGTACTTCCGGATGCACGAGGAAGAAGGCACCGGGTCGAACATGTATTACCTGTGGGACAAGGGGGAAATCACGCTATGAAACAGACCCGCAAGGTTGCCAGCGGCCCGTGGCCGCGCCTGCAACGTGCCTGGGACATCCGCGCCGCGTTCAACTTCGTAGGCGGCGGAACCGGCGCCGGGCTGCTGGTCATGGCGCTGCTGGCAGCCCTCGATGGCCGCGCATGGTTCGTGGCGGCCTTCCTCGGCCTGGCCTTCGTCGCCTTCGGCCTGTTCATGGTGCTGCTCGAGATCGGCAAGCCCTGGCGCGCATTCAACGTCTTCCATCATCCGCAAACATCGTGGATGACGCGCGAAGGCGTGGTGGCGTTGCCGCTGTTCGCCTGCGGCGGTGCGGCGCTCGGGCTGAACCTGCTGGGCCTTGAGCGCGCCGGGGTCATCGCGCTGGCGGCTACCACCGCCTGCGCGCTGGGCTTTCTCTATTGTCAGGCACGCATCCTGCGCGCCGCCCGCGGCATCCCGACCTGGCGCAACCCGGCGCTGACGCCCTACATCCTGGCCGCTGGCCCGGCCGAGGGGGCCAGCCTTTATGTCGCGCTCGCGGTCTGGACCGACGGCGGCACCGCCTGGGCGCTGCCGCTGGCGATGGCGCTGGTCGTGGCGCGGGCGCTCTGCTGGCTCTGGTATCGCAAGGGGCTGGACCGGACCGGCGCCCCCGAAGCCAGCCTCGAGGTGCTCGACCGGATGGCGCCGGGGTTCCATCTGGCCGGCCTCGCGCTGCCGCTGGGGTTGATGGCGGCGGCCCTGCTGGGGATGCCCGGCGGCGCCATCATGGCCACCGCCGGCGGCTTGCTGGCCGCCATCGCCGGCTGGCAGGCGAAACGGGTGCTGATCACGCGCGCGGCGCGGACGCAGGGCGTTGCCATCCCGCGTACCCCGGTGCGCGGACGCGGCCAGAGCCATGCGGGCGCCAGACCCGGCTGGATCGGTCGCTAGCCCGGCTAGGGGCGTTTCGCTCCGGCAGGTTCGTCGCCCCGCAGCCAGCGGTTTCGGGGCACGCCGAACAACCAATCGCGGCGCGGCAGGCAGCTGCCGTGGCCGCCCGAGACCAGGGTTCGGCCTTCGGGCCGAGCATGGCCCCTCTGCCGTGTCGGAAACGATCCCGACCACGTTTCGACGCAACCGCGCCGATTGAACAAGCGGCAGCGCGGCGCATCGGGCCAGAACGCCCAAGCCCGGCCATTCACCGGGCAGCCTGCCTGGTGGCAGCTGACAACACGAAGGCCGAATGGGAACGCTGAAGCGGATGGTTTCGTATGACAATACGCGCCTGCACAGCGCCGTTTGCCAACTCACGCGAAAAAAACGCAGCGAAGGCTTTCCGCGATACCTTGAGCGCAGATGAATAGGCGGCCCAACTACCGAAACAAACCCCTTCAGGGGAACGCGGGGCGGCTCAAACCGTCGCGGTAGTACCCGGCAGGGGCCGCAGCGTCGGCAGCCGGTCGGCAAGGAAATCGAAGACCGCCCGGATCCGCGCGCTGTCGCGCAGTTCGGGCACGGCGGTCAGCCATATTTCCTTGGACAGCCTCCGCTCTGCTTTCATGCACGGCACGAGATCGCCATCGCCATCGCCAAGCAGCGTGACCACCGGCCCGATCCCCAGCCCTGCACGGACCGCCCGGTAGACCGCCAGCAGGCTGTTTGACTGGAACACATGCCGTTCGGCCGTGAATAGCTGCTCGGTCATAAGCGCGGTCGGCGTGCTGCCCAGAAGGCCGACCGCCCTGTGGGTGCGCGCATCGTCGGGGCGGGACGGCAGGCCGTAGCGGCGGGCATAGGCGCGGGCGGCGTAAAGCCCGATCTCCAGCATTCCCGCCTGCCGGGCAATCAGATCGCCCTGCGACGGGCGCAGCAGGCGCACGGCGATATGCGCCTCGCGGCTGAGCAGGTTGATCATGGCGTTGTCGATCACCAGTTCGATGCGGATGTTCGGATAGGCTTCGTTGAACTCGACGATCAGCGGGGCCAGCCAGGTAACGCCAAGCGTTTCCGTCACCGTCACCCGCACGGATCCCTGCAGCGATACATCGGCATCGAGAATCTCGGCCTCCATCTGGCCCAGGGTGTCGCGCACGGTTTCGAGCGTCTGCAGCACCCGTTCGCCCGCCGGTGTCAGCGACATGCCGGTCGGCGTGCGCAGCAACAGGCGCACGCCGACATCCGCCTCCAGATGCGCCAGCCGGCGGCTCAGCGTGGGCTGCGCAATCCCGAGCGCGCGCGCCGCCGCGCTGATACTGCCGGCGCTGGCGATGGCCAGGAAATCGCGGTAACCGTTCCAGTTTCCCATGCGTCTGCGCTATGCCCCCTATGTGATATTTTCGCTTTCAATGCACATTTTTGACAGCCTAGGCTTTTCGTGCCGCCCCGCGCAAGCCGGGCACAACGAGGAAGGGGAGGAAACCCATGCGTTTTTCAAAGACCGGGATCTGGGGCGCCGCCGCGGCGCTTCTTGCCACCACCGCCATGGCCGAAGGGCTGCCGGGGCAGATGAAGTGGATGGCCTATCCGACCGACAGTTCGGGATACGCGCAGGCCATCGCCGTCGGCAACATGCTGAAGGAAAAGGAAGGCACCCGCGTCGCCGTTCTGCCCGGCCAGAACGACATCGCCCGGCTGACACCGATCAAGGCCGGACAGGCGGGCTACTGCATGTGCGGCGTTGCCGCCTATTTCAGCACCGAGGGCGTAACCAACTTCGCCGCCCCCGACTGGGGCCCGCAACCGCTGCGCATGATCCTGGCCAAGATCGACGGCTCGGGCGTCGGGTTCGCCACGCGCGGCGATGCGGGCATCGAAACCGCTGCCGACCTCAGGGGCAAGCGGGTGCCGCATGTGCGCGCCGCGGCGGCGCTGAACGTGCCGATGAATTCGGTGCTGGCTTTCGGCGACCTGACCCGCGACGATGTTGAGACGATCGACTATTCCGGCTTCTCGGCCAGTTGGGACGGGGTCATCAACGATCAGTCCGACGTTGCCTTCGCCACCACGCTGACACCGAAATCGGCGCAGCTTGCGTCGGGACCGCATGGCATCCACTGGATCCCGCTGCCCCATGACGACGAGGAAGGCTGGGCGCGCCTGCACGAAACCGCGCCCTACCTGGCCAAGCGGGTGATCACCCAGGCATCGGGCCTGCCCGAGGGGCAGAGCTTCGAGGGTGCCGGATACCCCTATCCGTTCCTCGTCACCACGGCGGAACGGGACGAGAACGAAGTCTATGCCCTGACGAAATCCATGGTCGAGAACCTCGACAGCTACAAGGATGCCGCCCCGGGGGCGCAGGGCTGGGCGCTGGACGTGCAGGACCTGACCTGGGTCATTCCCTACCACCCCGGCGCGATCCGCTATTTCAAGGAAGCGGGCGTCTGGACCGACGAGACGGCGGCCCACAATGACAAGCTGGTCGCGCGCCAGAAGGTGCTGGCCGATGCCTGGGCCGGGCTCGACAAGGGCGCCGCGGGCGAAGGCGACGCTTTCGCCGCCGCCTGGATGACGGCCCGCGCCGGCGCACTGAAGGCAGCCGGCCTGCCGGTGGTCTTCGACTAGACCCCCGCCAGCGACGTTGCGGGGCGCGCGCTGCCCGTGCGTGCGCGTGCCCTGCTTCCCCGACCGTTCGAGGCATCGCCCATGACACCGACAACCCTTGCGCTTCGCCTGGCGGCGGCCGTCGTCCTGGCGGCGTCCGTCTACCAGACGTTCAACATGGGCGCGTGGCTCGGCTATGTGCCGCTGACGAACCAGTTCATGTATGGCTCGCTGGCGCTGCTGCTGCCGTTTTCGTTCCTGCTCTGGCCGCTGTGGCGGTGGCTGGACGTCTGCCTTGCGCTGCTGGCGTTCGCCGTCAACGTCTATTTCGCTCTCCAGGTCGAGCGCATCATCATGGAAGGCTGGGAATACGCTGCCCCCGCGACGGCACAGGTGGCGGCGCTGATCCTGTGGCTCCTGGTACTTGAGGCCGGCCGGCGCATCGGCGGCACGGCGATGATGGCGATCGTGGCGCCGCTGTCGTTCTACCCGCTGTTCGCGGCTTCGCTGCCCTCGTTCCTGGCCGGGTTCTCGATGCCGCTGGCCGACACGGCCGTCTTCTACGCGATGAGCGGCGAGGGCATCCTCGGCGTTCCTATGCGCGCCTTCATCAACCTCGTGCTCGGGTTCCTGGTTTTCGGTGTTGCGCTGCAACGCACCGGGGGCGGCAAGTTCTTCCTCGATCTCGCTTTCGCGGCACTCGGCCATGTGCGGGGCGGGCCGGCGAAGGTGGCGGTTCTGTCGTCCGGGCTCATGGGGTCGATGTCGGGCAGCGTCATCACCAACGTTCTGACCACCGGCACGCTGACGATCCCGACCATGACACGCACCGGCATCCGGCGCGAGGTCGCCGGCGGGGTGGAGGCCTGCGCTTCCACCGGCGGCGTGCTGGCGCCGCCGGTGATGGGGGCCACGGCCTTCGTCATGGCGACATTCCTGAACATCCCCTACCAGCAGATCGCGCTGGCGGCGGTGCTGCCGACGCTCCTGTATTTCCTCGGCCTGTTCTTCCAGGTCGACGCGATGGCGGCGCGGCGCGGGCTTGCGGGCCTTCCCGAAGCGGAACTGCCGCGCATCGGCACCGTGCTGCGCGAAGGGTGGTGGTACCTGGCGGTCTTCGTGCTGCTGATCTGGATGCTGCTGGTTCTCAGCCGCGAGGCCTGGGCGCCGTGGTTCGCGACGGCACTGCTGCTGGTCATCAACCAGTCGCTGCCCGCGCATCGCTGGGGCCTTGCGGGTTTCGGCGCCTTCATGGAGGACGTGGGACGACTGTTCGCGGAACTGGCCGGGCTGATGGCGGCCGTGGGCCTGATCGTGGGCGCGCTGGTCGTGACCGGCAAGATCGGCAACATAGCATCGGACCTGCTGGCGCTGGCGGGGGGGAACCTTTTCCTCCTGCTTGTCATGGGGGCGGCAACTGCATTCATCCTCGGGATAGGGATGACGGTAACGGCGGCCTATATCTTCCTTGCCGTCGGGCTCGCGCCCGCCCTGGTGCAGGCGGGGCTGGAGCCGCTGCCGGTGCACCTGTTCATCCTCTACTGGAGCATGCTGAGCTACATCACGCCGCCCGTCGCCATCGGCGCCTTCGCCGCCGCCACCATCGCCAAGGCCAACCCGATGCGCACCGGCTTTGAGGCGATGCGCCTTGGCGGGGTGATCTACCTGCTGCCGTTCTTCTTCGTGGTCGCGCCCGCGCTGATCATGCAGGGCAGCGCGGGCGAGGTGCTGGGCACCTTCGGATCGGCGCTGTTCGGAGTGTTCCTGATATCCTGCGCGGCGCAGAACTGGCTGATCGGCGCCGGCGCCTATCCCCGTGGCCCGGCGGGGGCGGTGCTGCGGTTGCTGACGCTGCTTTCCGGGCTCGGCTTTGCCCTGCCCGGCGGGGCGCTGACCGGCATAGCCCCGTCCGTGCTGCTTCTTCTTGCCGCCGGGGCGCTGGCCCCGGTGGCGATCTGGACCCTGATGGAAAGGAGATCGACCCGTGACCGATCCCGTGTATGAAACCGACGAACCCGTACTGAGCGAGACCCGCGACGGCGTGACATGGCTGACCATGAACCGCCCGCGCTATGGCAACGCGCAGAATTCGCAGATGACCTATGCGCTGGACGCGGCGATCACGGCCGCCAATGCCGACGAAGCGGTCAAGGTGATCGTGCTGCGCGGGGCGGGCAGGAATTTTTCCGGCGGGCACGACATCGGCACGCCCGGGCGCGACGCGCATGTGACCTTCCCCATCCGCGCGTCCAACTGGCACGACCATGTGGGCCTGCCCGGCTCCGAAATGCAGTTCGTCCGCGAAATGGAGGTCTATCTCGGCATGTGCCGGCGCTGGCGCGAGGGGCCGAAACCGATGATCGCCAGCGTTCACGGCGCCTGCATGGCGGGCGGGCTGATGCTGGCCTGGGTCTGCGACCTGATCGTCGCTTCGGACGACGCGCGCTTTGCCGACCCGGTGTTGCACATGGGGTTTCCCGGCGTCGAGTATTTCGCCCACGCGTTCGAGCTTCCGGCGCGCGTGGCGCGCGAACTCGTGTTGCTGGGTGAACCGATTGATGCGGAACGCGCCCATACGCTCGGGATGGTGAACCGGCTGGTTCCCCGCGACACGCTTGAGGAGGAAACCGCCCGCATCGCCGCGCGCATCGCGGCGATGCCGCGCTTCGGGCTGTCGCTGACCCGGCAGGCGTTCAACAACACAGAGGACCTGCAGGGCAAGCGGGCGGCGATGGACATGGCCTTCGGGCTGCATCACCTCGCGCACGCGCACAACAGCCTGACGAGCGAGGACAACCTCGCCGGGCTTTCCGGGCGTGACATGGCAAGACTGAACAGGAACGAGGGAGAATGACCGTGACCCAGGCGGACGCGCCCGGCATCACCACCGCTGGCGGCATGATCATCGCGGGCGACCGGCGCATCGCGCAGGACGACCTGATGGCCCGCGCCGCCCGCGTGGCCGCCGCGCTGAAGGTCGAGGGGCTGGCCGAGGGCGACAGCGTGGCCGTGATCCTGCGCAACGGCTTCACGTTCCTGGAAGCGATGCTGGGCGCGGCCATGATCGGCGTTTACGTGGCGCCGGTGAACTGGCACGCCACGGCGGACGAGGCGGCGCATATCCTGCGCGACAGCGGCGCGCGGCTGGTGGTGATCCATGCCGACCTGATCGCGCGTTTCGGCCCCGCCCTGCCGCATGGCCTGCGCGTGCTGCAGGCCACGACCCCGCCCGAGATAGCCGCGGCCTACGGCATCGCCCGAACAACCGCCCCGGCGGGTGCCGACTGGGCGGCATGGCGCGATGCCCAGGCACCCTACGATGGCCCCGCCGCACCGCCGCGATCCAACATCATCTACACTTCGGGCACCACCGGCGCACCCAAGGGCGTCGTGCGCGAACCCGCAACCGGCAGCATGGCAAAACGGGTGCGCGAGGTGGTCGCGCTGGCCTATGGCATCGCGCCGGGGCGCGTGATCCGCACCGCGATCACCGGGCCGATGTATCATTCGGTACCGAACGTCTATGCGCTGCACGCCGTGCGCACGCCCGGCGCGCTGGTGATCCTGCAACCGCGCTTTGACGCCGAGGAGTTGCTGAAGCTGATCCACGACCACCGGCTGACGCATCTGCACCTGGTGCCGACGATGATGGTGCGGCTGCTGAAACTGCCAGCCGAGCTGCGCGCGCGTTACGACCTGTCGTCGCTGGTCCACGTGGTCCATGGCGCCGCCCCCTGCCCGCCCGAGGTGCGCGCGGCGATGATCGACTGGTTCGGCCCGGTGATCGGCGAATATTACGGCGCGTCCGAAACCGGCCCCGGCATCGTGCTGACGCCTTCCGAGGCGCCCGGGCACCCCGGCAGCGTCGGCCGCCCGACGCCCTGGACCCGGGTGGAGATCGTCGATCGCCACGGCCGGACCTGCCCCACGGGCGAGATCGGCGAGATCTTCCTGAAGATCGACGATTACCCGACATTCGAATACCGCAACCGCCCGGGCGAGGCCGACAGGATGCGGCGCGGCGATCTGGTCAGCGCGGGCGACGTGGGGTTCCTCGACGCCGACGGCTACCTGCACCTGCGCGACCGCAAGACCGACATGATCATTTCGGGCGGCGTCAACATCTACCCGTCGGACGTCGAGGCGGCGCTTCTCGACATTCCCGGTGTGCGGGACGCAGCGGTACTGGGCCTGCCGGATCCGGAATTCGGCGAACTGGTCGCGGCCTGCGTGGCGACGGATCTCGGCGAACCCGCGCTGCGCAGCGCGCTGGAGGACCGGCTCGCCCGGTTCAAGATCCCGCGCCGGTTTCACATCGTCGCGGCCCTGCCGCGCGAAGACAGCGGCAAGATCCGCAAGAAGGATCTGCGCGCAGCCCTGACCGGCGGCCAGGGAATACGGGCAAGCCGATGGATCTGACCTACAGCGCCGCAGAACGCGCCTTTCGCGCCGAGGTGCGCGAATGGATGGGCGCCAACGCCCCGCGCGAGGCGCTGCCCTCCTTCGACGCCAGCCGCGAGGGATTCGAGGCGCACCGCCAATGGGAAGCCACCCTGAACGCCGGCCGCTGGGGCATGGTGACATGGCCGGAACGCTATGGCGGGCGCGACCTCGACCTGATCCGCTGGCTGATCTTCGAAGAGGAGTATTTTCGCGCGAACGCCCCGGGGCGCGTGAACCAGAACGGCATCTTCCTGCTGGGGCCAACCCTGATGGATTACGGCTCGGACGAGCAGAAGGCGCGCTTCCTGCCGCCGATGGCCGCGGGCGACGAGATCTGGGCGCAGGCGTGGTCCGAACCGCAGGCCGGGTCCGACCTCGCAGCCATTCGCGCCACCGCCCGCCGCGACGGCGACGACTACCTGCTGAACGGGCACAAGATATGGTCTTCGCGCGCCGTCTTTGCCGACTGGGCGTTCGGCCTGTTTCGCACAGACCCGGACCAGACCCGGCATCGGGGGCTGTCGCTGATCTTCTTTCCGCTCGACGCGCCCGGCGTGACGGTGCAGCCGATCGCGCAGATCGACGGCGAGACGGGGTTTGCGGAACTGCTGCTGGAAAACGCACGCGTACCCGCATTCAACCGGCTGGGAGAGGAAGGCGAAGGCTGGAAGATCTGCATGACCACCGCCGGGTTCGAACGCGGCCTGATGCTGCGCAGCCCGGCGCGCTACCAGGCGACAGCGGCGCGGCTGGCAAGCCTCTGCGCCAGCATGGGCGATGCGGTTGCCCCGACGACACGCGACGCGGTGCTGCGCGCGGTCATGGATGCCGATGCCTACGCGCTGTCGATCTACCGCACCGCGTCGCATTTGAAGGCCGGTGGCAGCATCGGTGCCGAGGCATCGCTGAACAAGATCTTCTGGTCCGAACTCGACATCGCGCTGCATCGCGCGGCACTCGATCTCCTGGGGCCGCGCGGGGTGCTGGCTGCGGAGGCGCCCGCCAGCGGGGATGCGGCGGCGTGGCTCGACGGTTTCCTGTTCTCGCTGTCCGGGCCGATCTACGCAGGTTCAAACGAGATCCAGAAGAACATCATCGCCGAGCGCGTGCTTGGCCTGCCCCGCGCCTGAGGAGCAAAAGAGATGGATTTCCGGGTTTCCGACGAACAGCGGATGATCGCCGAAACCGTGCAGGGCGCGCTGGCCGACCTGTGTGCGCGCGAGGCGCTGCGGAAGGGGGGTCCGTTCGATACCGCACGCTGGCGGGCGCTGGCCGATCTGGGCCTGACCGGGGCGCTTCTGCCCGAGGGCGCGGGCGGTGTCGGGCTCGACGAGGCCGCTTTTGCCGCCATCGCCCGGGCCGCGGGCACCGCCCTGCTGCCCGAACCGCTGATCGACAGTGCGGGCGTCGCCCTGCCGTTGCTGCATGAATTGGCGGGCGACGACTTTGCACAGGACATGGCCGCCATGGCGGCCGGCGACGGGCATGCGATTCTGTTCCACCCGCTGCGACGGTTCGCGCCCCATGCCGACAGCGCGCGGCTGATCCTGCTGGCGGACGAGGACGGCAACCTTTTGGTCGGCCCGCCCGCCGCCTTTGTCCTGAACGCGCAACCCACGGTGGACCCTCTTACGAAGCTATTCACCGCCGAACCGGGGCCCGGCGCGCAGCGGTTTCCCGCCGCTCCCGCCGCCAAGAACGCGCTGGCGCTGGCGTCGGACCGTGGCGCGCTGTTCACCGCCGCCGCGCTGGCTGGCATCGCACGCGGCGTGCAGGCGCTTTCGGTCGCCTACGCGCATGAGCGTCGGCAATTCGGCCGCGCCATCGGCGCCAACCAGGCCGTCAAGCACATGCTGGCCGAGGTCGAGGTGCAACTGGCCTTCCTCACCCCGGTAATCGAGGCCGCCGCCGCACTGCTGCCACGACAAGACGAAACGGCGCGCGCGCATCTGGCGAACGCGCGGCTCCGGGCAAGCCGGGTGGCCGACATGGCCACGCGCCGCGCGGTGCAGGTACATGGCGCCATGGGCTATTCCTGGGAAACGGACGTGCACCTGTTCCTGAAACGCGCGCTGGTACTGGATACCGGCTGGGGCGATACGGCGCCTCACATGACCCGCGTCGCGGCGCGCGCCTTCGGCAGCGATATCGGGCCGGGCGCCCTGTTCTGACGCCCTGTCCCGCTCGGCGCCACCGCCCGCGGGGCGCAAATGCCCTTCGACACGGTGCGAGAGCCGCGTATCCCGGTGGCAGATCGAGGCCAATATGCGGACAACATTCGCGGAAAGACGGAGAGGCTGATTGCCTTGAGCCAAATCCCAATGCGCAGATCGCACAAGATGTGCCTTGGTGTCGATTATTCGCCGTATTCCTTGCACGGCTTGCTGATTCTTGTTTCGTCCGTTCTACCCCGATCTCGATCCCATCGAGATGGCCCTCTCCAAGCTCCAGGCCCGTCTGCGACGCATAGGCGCCAAAGGTTCTGACACCTTTGTCCAAACGCTCGCAGACATCTGCGATTTGTTCGACCCGCATGCGTTCTGGAACGTCCTCGAAGCCGCGGTTTATGCCTCAGATCAAATGCGAAATTCCTTCGGGCCGGCCTGCGCAGAAACTGCCGGGGCCACGACGGATACCGGACAATTCGCGCCCGGCACGGTATTGAATGGCGTATCGCATGAAACGGTCGGCGCGCAGGCACGAACCGCCCTACCCCCGCAAAGCCGCGAACTTCTCTTCCTGCCGCGCGCTCCACTGAACGGTGATGTCAAACCCGGTCTCGCTCTGGCTCTCTTCGCGCACCAGTTCCTGTTCGTAAAGCCAGGCGCGGCGGCGGCCTTCGTCAAAGCGCAGATGCAGACATGTCTCGTGGCGCACGTCCTGCAAGGCACGGGCGATGCCGGCCAACAACGCATCAAGCCCCTCGCCCGTCACCGCGGAAATCGCGTAGACACCGTTCTCGCGCGCTGCCCGTGCGAGGGTCGCATCGCGCGCCTCGGCCCCCAGCCGGTCAAGTTTGTTCCAGACCTCGATCCGGGCGCGGTCCTCGTCCACGCCAAGCGCCGAGAGTACCGCCTCAACGTCCCTGGCCTGTGCCGCGGTCCCGGGGTGGCTGATATCGCGAACATGCACGATCAGGTCGGCCGCCAGCACCTCCTCCAGCGTGGCGCGGAAGGCGGCGACCAGTTCGGTCGGCAGATCGCTGATGAAGCCCACCGTATCGGACAGGATCACCTCGGGGCCGTCGGGCAGCACCACGCGCCGCATGGTCGGGTCGAGCGTCGCGAACAGCATGTCCCTGGCCATCACCTCGGCGCCGGTCAGACGGTTGAACAGGGTCGATTTCCCGGCGTTGGTATAGCCAACGAGCGCAACGACCGGATAGGGCACCCTGGCCCGCGCGGCGCGGTGCAGCTCGCGGGTCTTCACCACCTTTTCCAACTGCCGCTTCAACCGCACCAGCTGGTCGTCGATGGCGCGTCGGTCGGCCTCGATCTGAGTTTCGCCGGGTCCGCCCACGAAGCACAGCCCGCCTCGCTGGCGCTCTAGGTGGGTCCAGGCCCGCACCAGGCGGGTACGCTGATAGGACAGCGCCGCCATCTCGACCTGCAACACACCCTCGCGGGTGGCGGCGCGGTCGCTGAATATTTCCAGGATCAGCCCGGTCCGGTCGAGAATCTTGACCGCCCATTTCTTTTCGAGGTTGCGTTGCTGCACCGGGCTTACCGGCCCGTCGATCAGGACAAGGCCGATCTCGTTCGCCGCCAGGCGTCCGGCCAGTTCGTCGATCTTGCCGGTACCGAACAGCAACCCGGGATGGGCCCTGGACAACCGCACGACCTCGCCGCCGATCACGTCCAGCCCGGGCAGCGCCGCTGCCAGCGCCATAGCCTCGTCCAGCGCCGGAGCGGGGTCGCGGCGGTGACTGTCGGATTTCAGTTCGGGGTGCAGCACCCAGGCTCGGGTGCCAACCCTCTCATGCTCCATCAAGAGTTGTCTTCGCCCTCGTAAAGGCTGATCGGCTGCGAGGGCATGATGGTCGAGATCGCATGCTTGTATACCAGTTGCGACTGACCGTCCCGGCGCAGCAGAACGCAGAAATTGTCGAACCAGGTGATCACGCCCTGCAATTTCACGCCGTTAATCAGGAAGATCGTGACCGGAACCTTGGTCTTTCTCACGTGGTTCAGGAATGCGTCCTGAAGATTCTGTCTGTCCGAAGCCATAATTCTCAAATCTCGCCTTCTCTACTGCCACGCACCGCAAGGCGGCCCGCCCCCTTCGGACGAGTATGTCGCGGCGCGCCGGGAGATTCCACAAGAAAAATGCACTGTCCGGCACCGCGCGGGACCGGGACGGATCAGTTGCGCCACAGATCGGGCGTGAACAGCGCGATGATCGCCAGCGTTTCCAGCCGCCCCAGAACCATCGCGGCGCACAACACGCCCTTGGCCGGGGCGCCAAGCTCGGCCAGCCGGATCGGCACCTCCGCCGCGACCTCGATCAGCGGCCCGGTGGTGGACAGGGCGGCGATACTGAGCACCAAGGATTGCTCGAAACTGGAACCGAACGCCGCCAGCGTCACCGTGACCAGCGTCACCGAGAGAGCAAACAGCATCAGGAACACCCAGGCGACGAATGCACCGTCGCGCCGGATGCGTCGGCTGCGCGCCCTGCCGCCATCCACCGAGGACGGATGGACGAGCCGCTCAAGCTCCCGCAGCCCGTTGAGGTAAAGGGCATAGACCCGCAGCAGCTTGACCCCGCCGGCGGTCGTCGCCACGCCGCCGCCGATCAGCGCCAGACCCATCAGTATCAGCCCCGAGGTTCCCAGGCCCGACCAGTGCTGCGTCTGGTCCCAGTCGGCGCTTTCAAATCCCGTGGTGGTCAGGAACGACATGACCGTGAACATCGCCCCCCACAGCGCCCGCAAGGCCTGCACGCCGTCCTCGGCGGCGTTCACGTCCAGCGCCGCCAGCCAGTGCCGCAGGAACAACAGTCCGGTCAGCCCGAGAACGACGATCAGGCCAAGCAGGAATTCGGGGTCGCGGGTCAGCCGTCCGTGGCGGCCGCCGGCAGCCGTGTCGCCGGAAAACGTCAGCCGGGACAGGGCGAACAACATGAACAGGAACAGGATCGCCTCGCCGGTGATCCCGGTCCGGCTGCCCTCGAGGCCGCCTACCGGCGATATGCCCGAGGTCGCCATAACCGACATCGCGTGCGCCAGCGCCGTCAGCGATCTTTCGCCGGCGATCAGCAGCAGCACCCAGACCACGACCGTAAGCCCTGCATAGACCGGCGCCAGCGCGACGGCGGCGCGCACGAGACGCCGGCGCGGATCTGCCTGCGATGCCTGCACCGGCGCGGATGCGGCACGGCCGGGTTGGCCGCGCGCCGTCACTTCGAATCCGCCCAGCGACAGCGGCGCCAGAATCGCCGAGGCCGCTATCCACATCACCAGGCCGCCCATCCAGCCGACCTGCGCCCGCCACAGATGCACCGACGCATCCAGCCGCGCGGGATCGTGGAACAGATCGGCGCCGGTGGTGGTGATGGCGCTGACCATGTCGAAATAGGCGTTGAGAAACCTGGTATTCTGCACGGCATCATGCAGCGGCACCGCAAGGAACACCGGCAGAATCGCAAAGGTCGCCAGCAGCGCAAGAAGCTGACCCAACGCGCCGTATCTGGCCGGGCGGCCGCTGCGTGCCAGCGCGATCAGGACGACGCAGATGACGCCCAGAAGCCCGGAGTAGAAGAACGACCGCGATACCGCGTGCTGATCGCGGATCAGGGCGTGGCTGGCGGGCACCCACATCGACAGCGACGCAACGCCCCAGATCAGCAGGAACAGCGGCAGGCGTGCCAGCACGCCGGGTTTGGCTCGTTGCGGCATCCTCAGAAATAGTCGATCGAGACCTGCATCAGCCGCTCGACCTCCGGCACGTCGTCAGCCATGGCAAAGATCGCGACGACATCGCCTTCCTCGATCCGCAGCTTTCCGACCGGGCGCACGACCTCGCCCCCCTTGCGGACCGCGCCCACCAGCACGCCTTCGGGAAAGTCGATGTCGCGCAACTGCTGCCCCGCCATGGGCGAGGTCGACATGACTTCTGCCTCGATCACCTCGGCTTCGGCATCGCCGATGGAATAGACCTGGCGCACCCGGCCGTGGCGGATGTGGCGCAGGATCGAACTGACGGTGGTGGCGCGCGGGTTGATGTAGGCGTCGATCCCCAGTGGCCCCGCCAGCGGCACCAGCGTCGGATCGTTGATCAGCGCGATGGCCAGCGGGCAGCCTTCGGACTTGGCGCGCACTGCGGCCAGCATGTTGGTCTTGTCGTCGTCGGTCACCGCGAGCACGGCATCGGCACGCGCCACACCGGCCTCGTTCAGAAGCGCCGCGTTCAGCCCGTCGCCGTTCAGCACGATGGTTCGCTCCAGCGCCTCGGCGGCACGCTCGGCGCGTCGGCGGTCGCGTTCGATCACCTTGGCGCGAATACGCTTGCCCGCCTCAAGCGTCTGGGCCACTTCAAGGCCCACGTTCCCGCCCCCGACGATTACCACCCGTTCCTGTTTTTTCTGTTTCTTTCCGAATATTTCCAGCGTTCGGCTCACGTCCTCTATATGGCAGAAAACATAGCAGTCATCCCCGGCAAACAGCTGATCGCCCGGATCGGGGGCAAACAGGCTTCCGTCGCGCCGAACCGCCACCACGATCGAGCGCAAGGTTGAAAACAGGTCGGTCAACTGGCGCAGCGGGGTGTTGGTGATCGGGCATTCCTCGTCAACCGAGATGCCCAGCAACTGCGCCTGCCCGTTCATGAAGGTTTCGGTATCGAAGGTCGACGGCGCCGACAGGCGGTGCAGCGCCGCCGCCGCGACCTCGCGTTCGGGGCTTATCACCACGTCTATGGGCAGATGATCGCGGCGGTAGAGGTCGGAATAGATCGCGCGCAGATAGGATTGCGCCCTGAGCCGTGCGATCTTTCGGTTGACCGAGAACACCGAATGCGCCACCTGGCAGGTCACCATGTTGACCTCGTCGGAATGGGTGGCCGCGATCACCATGTCGGCATCGCCCGCCCCGGCGCGGTCAAGCACGTCGGGGTAACTGGCAAAGCCCGCAACCCCCTGAACATCCAGCGTATCGGTGGCCCGGCGCACCAGATCGGGATCGTTGTCGACGATGGTGACATCGTTCTTTTCGCCCGAGAGGTGACGGGCGATCTGCCATCCGACCTGACCGGCGCCGCAAATGATGACCTTCATGCTTCTCGGTCCCCCTGTGCCGGGTTTGCATGACAGAACCCCCATGGCCGGTCAATTCAATTGTAAACGCCACGCTGCTGCGGCAACATGGGGCCATGAAGCACGCGTCCCTCATGATGGCCCTGGGTCTGGCAATCGCCGGTTGCGGGCCGATGACGATTTATCATCGCCCCGGAGTTTCGGTCAGCCGGATGCAGGCCGACAGCACCGAATGCGAGGTCCAGGCACTGCGCGATGCGCCGGTGGCCAACCAGGTGCGCCAGCGGCCGCCGGTCTATTTTCCCGGCACCCGGGTCTGCGACGGGGCCGGCAATTGCTGGGTGGGGCCGGGATACTGGGCCGGCGGCGAGTTGTACACCGTGGACGTGAACCGCGATCTGCGCGCCCGCGCGACGGACATGTGCATGGCCCGGCGCGGCTACAGCCCGGTGTCGCTGCCGCCGTGTTCGGCGGCGGTGCGCGCCGCCGCCCCGGCGCGGCAGACGACCACCCTGCCCGACCTGACGCCACGAACCTGCGTGATCCGATATGACGGCGGCGGCTGGCAGGTCGTGAACCCGGTCGCAGCGAAAGGCTGAGAGCGGCGGCGCCTACTCCGCCGCCTCCGTCACCTCGTCCACATGCGCCACGCGCGCCCCGGCCTTGTTGGTGGTGACGACGCCCAGCGACTTCAGCTTGCGGTGCAGCGCGCTGCGCTCCATGCCGACGAAGGACGCGGTGCGGCTGATGTTGCCGCCGAACCGGTTGATCTGGGTCAGCAGGTATTCGCGTTCGAACGCCTCGCGCGCCTCGCGCAGCGGCAGGCTGGCCAAGGCGCCCGACAGCACCACGCGGCCCTCTTCGGCCATCTTGTCGTCGTCATTGGGCAGTTCGCGCACTTCGATCGGGCCATTGCCTTCGCCCAGGATCAGCACCCGTTCGACGAGGTTCTTCAACTGGCGCACGTTGCCCGGCCAGACCATCGTCTGCATCAGCGCCACCGCCTCTTCGCTGAGTTGGCGTAGCGGCAACCCCTGGCCGGCGTGACAGGCAGCGATGAAATGCTCGGCCAAAAGCGGGATGTCCTCGCGCCGCTCGGCCAGCGAGGGAACCGAGATCGGCACCACGTTGAGGCGATGAAACAGTTCCTGGCGGAACCGGCCCGCCTGAATCTCGGCTTCCAGATCCTTGTTCGTGCTGGAAATGACCCGCAGATCCACCCTGACCTTGTCGGTACCGCCGACGCGCTGGAACTGCTGGTCTACCAGCACCCGCAGGATCTTGGACTGCGTTCCCGAAGGCATGTCGGCGACCTCGTCGAAATAGATCACGCCGCCATGGGCTTCTTCCAGAAGCCCCGATTCGACACCGCGCTCGGGGGTTTCACGGCCGAACAGCACCTCTTCCATGCGCTCGGGTTCGATGCTGGCGCAGTTGACCGACACGAACGGTGCGCCCGAGCGGTTCGAATGGGCGTGAATATAGCGCGCCGCGATCTCCTTGCCGGCACCGGCCGGCCCGGTCAGCATCACGCGCCCGTTGGATCTGGTTACCTTGTTCAACTGCCCGACCAGCCCGCGGAAGGCCGCCGAGGCGCCGATCATGTCGGCGCTGGTGACCTCGCGGCGGCGCAGCGAGTTGTTCTCGCGACGCAGCCGCGACGTTTCCATCGCCCGCCGGATCACCACCAGCAACTGATCTATGTTGAACGGTTTCTCGATGAAGTCGTAGGCGCCCTGCTTGATCGCCGCCACCGCGATCTCGATATTGCCGTGCCCGGATATGATGACCACCGGCACGTCGGGGTTGTCGCGCTTGACCGCCTTCAGGATGTCGATGCCGTCCATGCGGCTGTCCTTGAGCCAGATATCCAGGATCAGCAGCGCCGGCGGCTCGGTGTTGATCGCGGCCATGCAGTCATCGGAATTGCCGGCCAGCCTCGTGGCATAGCCCTCGTCTTCCAGAATGTCCGACACCAGTTCGCGGATGTCGCGTTCGTCGTCAACGATCAGAATGTCACTCATGTCTGTCCTGCTTTCACTGTACTGGATTGCGCCTGCCGATCGGAAACCGGGCCTGTCCGGTTCCCGTCTTTCGGGCCGCGATCTGGCGGTCGCGCCCCTGGCGGCCTGGCCGGTTGCGGTTCGACGGGAAGGCGGATCACGGCCATGGCCCCGAAATGGCTTTGCCCGTCAAATACCGGCGCATCCTCGAGCAAGAGGCTGCCGCCATGTTCCTCGATGATCTTCTTGACGATGGGCAGGCCAAGGCCGGTGCCTTCGTCGCGGGTGGTCACATAGGGTTCGAACAGCCGCGCGCGGTCCTCGGGCAGACCGACGCCATTGTCGGCGATGGTAATCGTGCACTGCTCGGGCGTCGCCGCAAGATGTACGCGAATCTCGGGCGCCAACCCATCCGGCGGGCCATTTTCCTTAAGAGTATGAATCGCTTCACCAGCATTCTTGATAAGGTTCGTCAGCGCCTGCGTCAGCATCGTGGCATCGACATCGGCAACCAGCGGCGTATCCGGCAGATCAGCCGTGATCTTGACCCCGGGCTGGCCCTGCTGTTGCAACAGCACGGCGTCCGATACCAGTTGCACCAGATCCTCCTGGTGACGGTCGGGTTCGGGCATGCGCGCGAAACGCGAGAATTCATCGACGATGCGGCGCAAGTCGCCGGTCTGGCGGATGATGACATCGGTCATGGCCTCCAGCTTGTCCGCGTCCTCGCCTACCTGCGGTGCGAACTTGCGCTTGATTCGCTCGGCGCTCAGCTGGATCGGCGTCAGCGGATTCTTGATCTCATGGGCGATGCGCCGTGCGACATCGGCCCAGGCCGCAAGGCGCTGCGCGCTGACAAGGTCGGTGACGTCGTCGAAGGCCACGACATAACCTTCAAGCTTGCCCTCGGTCTCGCGCCGCGTACTGACGCGCACCAGCAGGTTTTCCAGCCGCCCCTGGCGCGACACCTTGACTTCACTTTGCGCCACCTCGGCGCCGCCGGCTCTCAGGCTTTCGAACAGCGGCCCGAATTCGGGCACCGCCACGGCCAGCGCCAGCGACTGTTCGTCGCCCGACCAGCCCAGCAGGCGTTCGGCCGAGCGGTTGACGAAGGTAATGCGCCCGCCGGCATCCAGCCCGACAACCCCCGACGTGACCGAGGACAGAACCGAATCAAACAGCCGCCGGCGGCGTTCGATCTGCTGCGTGGTGTCCAGCAGCGACTGGCGCTGGCCCTTCAACTGCCGCGTCATGCGGTTGAAGTACCGGCCCAGCATGGCGATCTCGTCGTCGCCTTCCTCCTCCTCGATCTGCACCTCCAGATCGCCGGCACCGACCTGCTGCGCCGCCGTCGTCAGCCGCCCCACGGGGCGCGACAGGCGTTCGGCGAACCACAGCCCCAGCCAAATCGACGCCAGCACCAGAATCAGCGCGAATCCGATGTAGAGAAGGCCGAACTCGAACAGCACCCGGCCACGTTCGCGCTCCAGTTGATGATATAGCTTCACCGTCTGCTGTGT
This sequence comes from Jhaorihella sp., assembly GCA_047975215.1. Classification (GTDB taxonomy): domain Bacteria; phylum Pseudomonadota; class Alphaproteobacteria; order Rhodobacterales; family Rhodobacteraceae; genus JAGRMG01. The sequence goes on along the minus strand of JBKEDD010000071.1, from coordinate 44,883 downwards.
ATCATCCAGCAGGTTCAGGATCCGGCCATCCACCTCGCGGCTGACGTAGAGGAGCCGGTCGGCAAAGGCGTCCAGCCGCACCAGTGCCCGGAACTCGTTGTTGTCCCAGTCCTGGATGACCTCAAGCCCGGTTTCGCGCGCCCGCGATATCTGTTCGGCGTCCGGGCGTTCGAAGTCGAACAGGTAGGAGCGTTCGCCACGCGCGCGGATCTCGCCGGTACCGTCGACCACATAGGCCTCGCGCAATCCGCGCTGGATCTGGCCCTGCCCCTGCGCCAGAACATGCCGCAATTCGGCATCGTTCATGAAGAAGGCGGCATCGCGGCTGCGGTCCAGGAACCGGGCCAGCGCCGTGGCGTCCTCGGCAAGATCCTCGTGCTGTTCGCGCTCGTAAGCCTCTGCGGCTGCCAGCGACGTGCCCACGACCTCGCGCACGCGTTCGGAAAACCAGCCCTCAAGCCCGATATTGACGGTCAGCCCCGCGAATACGGCCACGATCACCGCCGGGGCCAGGGCCAGCAGGGTGAATACGCCCATCAGCCGCAGATGCAGGCGGGATCCCGCCGACCGCGCCCGCCGCGCCGCGATCAGCCGCACGGCCTGGCCCAGAACCAGCGCGGCCGCCACCAGGATATAGACCAGATCGGCAAGCAGAATGATGCGCAGCGCCTGCGTCGAACTGTGCAGATCGAACGGCCCGAGCACCAGGAAGGTGGCAAGCGCCAGAAGCGGACCCAGCACGACCAGCCCCAGCGTACCCAGATTTCGCGCCCGGCGCGTCCTGCGCCACCTGTTCAAAGCCGGAAATGGCCCCTGCTGTGACCGGGTCGCCACCTGCTGACCTCATCTTGATGTGCCGCTCGACGCGGCGTACCGCCATATGTCGTGGTCTTGTCCGGCACTGGCACCGGACCGCCACGGTTCTGTGGCCGTTTTACATCATTTTGCGGCGGCGTGTCACCTGAATATCAAGATCGGTGATTTTCTTGCGCAGAGTATTGCGGTTGATGCCCAGAAGGTCGGCGCATTTCGCCTGATTGCCGCCGGTCGCCTCGAGTGCGACCTCGATCAGCGGCGCCTCCACCTCGCGCAGGATTCGCGCATACACCCCGCGCGGGGGCAGCATGTGCCCGTGCATGTCGAAATAGCGCCGCAGATGCCGCTCCACCGAAGCCGACAGCCGGTCGCCGTCGCCGCCGGCCAGAACCGGGGCGACGTCGGGCTGGCTGGCCAGCATGGTTTCGACCTCGGCGCGGCTGATCTCCTCGGCGCGGCTGGTCAGCGCCAGACGCCGCACGGCATTTTCGAGTTGCCGGACATTGCCGGGCCAGCCGTAGGCGCGCAGCAACTCGCCCGCCTGCGGTGCGAACCGGCGATGCGGCGCGCCGTCCTGCCGGGCGCGGGCCAGGAAGTGGTCGGCCAGCAAGGCGATATCATCCACCCGTTCGCGCAGGGTCGGCACCTGGATCGTCACCCCGCCCAGCCGATAGAACAGGTCGCGGCGCAGACGCCCGGCCTGCATGGCCGCGGGCCCGTCTTCCGGACAGGCGGCCATGAACCGCGGCGCCTGATCGCCGGGCGCATCCATCATGCGCACGATCCGGGCCTGCGCCGCGTCGTCGATATCGGTGATCGCGTCGATCATCAGCGTTCCGGCCCCGACCCGCGCCAGCAGCCGCGCGGGGCCATCCGGGTCGCGCAGTTCGGCGCCGGTGACGGTCACGAAAGGCAATGTGCGACGGTCCGAGAAATCGTGAACAACACGAGCGATCAGGGACTTCCCGGTGCCGCTTTCGCCGGTTATCAACACCGCCATTTCGGTATTCATGACCTGCGCCAGAAGACGGTAAAGCGCCTGCATCGCCGGCGTCCGCCCGACCAGGGGCAGATCTTCGGGCCGGTCGCCGCGGTCATCGGCGGTCTCGTCGCGCCGGCGCCGGCGCTTCTGTTCCAGCGCCCGGGCGGTGCGTTTCATCAGATCGGGCAGGTCGAACGGCTTGGGCAGATAGTCGTAGGCTTCGGCCTCGGCCGCCTTGATCGCGGTCATGATCGTGTTCTGGGCGCTGATCACGATCACCGGCAGACCCGGCCGGTCGCGGGCAATCGCGGGCAGCATCTCGAGCCCGTTGCCATCGGGCATGACAACATCCGAGATCACCACGTCGCCCTTGCCCTCGCCCACCCAGCGCATCAGCGTCGTCAGCGACGAGGTGGCATGCACCTTGCAGCCCGCCCGGGTCAGCGCCTGGGTCAGAACCGTGCGGATCGTGCGGTCATCATCGGCAACCAGAACCGTACCGTCCATCAGCCCGTCTCCTTGCTTTCATGGTCGCGCGGCACGCGCGGCAGCGACAGGCGGAACGTGGTCCGCCCGGGTGCCGAGGTGACGGAAATCCATCCGCCGTGATCCGAAACGATCTTGCCGACCAGGGCCAGCCCCAGACCGGTACCGTTCTCGCGGCCTGAAACGAAAGGATCGAACACATCGTCGCGGATGTTCTCGGGCAGGCCCGGGCCGTCATCCGTCACCTCGATCTGAAGCGGCAACACCTGCCCCGACATATCGCTGCGGCGCAGCCGGAAGGAATGTTCGTAATAGGTCCGCAGCCGGATACTTCCGCCTTCCGGGCCCGAGGCCTCGGCGGCGTTGCGCAGAAGGTTCAGCAATACCTGCAAGAGCTGGTCCGGATCGCCCCAGGCCAGCGGCAGCGACGGGTCGTACTCCTCGGAAATGCTCATCCGGGCGCCAAACCCCAGCAACGCCGAGCGCCGGGCGCGGTCCAGAACGTCATGGATATTGACCGGCCGGAAATCGGGCGCGCTGAGATTGCCGAACTGTTCGACCTGCCCAAGCAGCTTTACGATCCGGCGGCATTCCTCGACAATAAGATCCGTGAGTTCAAGGTCTTCCGGGCCGAGATTCATGCCAAGAAGCTGCGCGGCCCCGGTGATACCGGCCAGCGGATTCTTGATCTCGTGCGCCAGCATCTCGGCCATGCCGATGGCCGATTGCGCCGCCGACTTGACCGAATGGCCCTGCGTCATCCGCCCGGCCAGTTCGCGCGGGCTGATCAGCATGATCATTTCGCCCGCATGGCCCTGCAACGGCGCGATCTGCACGGCGCATTGCAATGGCGCGCGGCTGCCGGTGCCGACATCCACGTCGTTGACGAACAGCGGCGCGCCGTTGGCGCGGGCGCGGGCGAATGCCGTTTCGATGGGGGCGTCGATGACGATCATGTCCCAGACCGGCGCCCCCGCCACCGATTTCAGCGACGCGTTGAGAAACCCCTCGCCGGCCGGGTTCGCATCGGCGATCCGGTCACGCGCGTCGATCCGAAAGGCGGGTACCGGCAGCGAGGCCCAGATCGCGTCGTTCCCGGTCATGCCGCAGCGCGCTCGCATTCAGACAGCGCGTCTGGCAACAAGCGCAGGACCGCCACCGGGTCCGTGCCGGTCAGTACGCTGCGGCGCAGTACCGGGCCGGTCGCGGCGCGATCCATGTACCAGCCCAGGTGCTTGCGCGCGACACGGCGCCCGAGATCGCGGCCATAGAACATCAGCATCGCTTCGTAGTGACTTGATACCATGTCGACAAATTCACTGCCTTCGGGAACGTTCGGGGCCGGCGTGCCGTATATCTCATGCGCGATCCGGCCCAACAGCCATGGCTGCCCCTGCGCCCCGCGCCCGACCATCACGCCATCGCCGCCCGACGCCGCGAGTGCCGCCCGCGCGCTGGCGCTGTCCACGATATCGCCATTGGCGATGACCGGTATCGCGACCGCCTCGCGCACCGTGCGTATCGCGGCCCAGTCGGCCCGCCCCTTGTAGAACTGGCACCGGGTGCGGCCATGAATCGTCACCATCCGCACCCCCGCGGCCTGCGCGCGGGCCGCCACCTCGGGCGCATTCATCAGGTTTTCGTCCCACCCCAGCCTGGTTTTCAACGTCACCGGCACATCCACCGCCTTCACCACCGCCTCGATCAGACGCAGCGCATGGTCGGGGGTCTTCAGCAGGGCCGAGCCGGAATAGCCGTTGGTGACCTTGCGCGCCGGACAGCCCATGTTGATGTCGATCACCGCCGCGCCGCGATCGGCCAGCCAGCGTGCCGCCTCTGCCATCCAGCGCGCCTCCCGCCCGGCGATCTGCACGACGGTATTTTCGACATCCGCGCCCAGTTCGGCGCGCTCGCGCACGCCGGGCTTGGCCTGCATCATTTCCTGGCTGGCCACCATCTCGCTGACCACGAGCCCGGCACCGAAAGACCGTACCAGATCGCGGAACGGGCGGTCGGTGATTCCGGCCATTGGCGCCAGTACCACGGGCGGAACCACGCATTTTTCGCCAAGCGAGAGCATCGAAATGCCTAATCCTTGTGCAGTTAAGGTCTGGCTAGCGCAAACTGCGCATATTAACAAGTTCCTGGCCCGGTTTCGGCCGGGTTGCCGCTACGTCCACGCACGCGTTGCCCGATTCTTGTGCAACTCCGCACGCGCGATTGCGCCTCCGCGTGGCAGCGAATAAACCTGCGCACAATTCCCCCGGCCGCCGCAGGAGCCTTGCGCCATGACCACAGCCGCCCTGATCGTCGCCGCCGGACGCGGCCAGCGCGCCGGTGGCGGCGTGCCCAAACAATGGCGCACGCTGGCCGGAAAACGCGTGGCGGACTGGACCCTGGAGGCGTTTCGCGCGGCGCCCGGAATCGGGGCCGTCGTTCTGGTCGTGGCCGAAGAAGACCGCGCCCATTGGGCCGGACTCGACGACCGCCACGGGCTGACCCTGACGATGGGCGGCGCCGACCGTGCGGCATCGGTGCGGGCCGGTCTGCTGGCGCTCTGGGGGCGGGGCGTCGACAAGGTGCTGATCCACGACGCCGCCCGCCCCTGCGTGCGCCCCGAAACCATCGCCTCGATCATCGCCGCACTGGACGATCACGGCGGCGCGGCCCCGGGCCTGGCCGTGACCGACGCGCTGTGGACGGGCGAAGACGGCCTGGTCACCGGCATCCGCGACCGCGACGGCCTGTTTGCCGCGCAGACGCCGCAGGGCTTTGGCTATGAGGCGATCATCGCCGCCCACACCGCCCATGACCACGACCCCGCCGCCGACGATGTCGCCATCGCGCGCAAGGCCGGAATGGCGGTTGCCATCCTGCCCGGCGACCCCGACAATATCAAGATCACCCGGGCAGAGGATTTCGACCGGGCCGAACGTATTCTCGGGGGGCACATGAGCATCAGGCTGGGCAACGGGTTCGACGTGCACCGCTTCGGGCCCGGCGATCACGTCACGCTTTGCGGCGTCACGCTGCCGCACGATCGCGGCCTTCAGGGCCATTCCGATGCCGATGTCGGCATGCATGCGATTACCGACGCGATCTATGGCGCGCTGGCGCAGGGCGATATCGGCCGCCATTTCCCGCCCACCGACCCGCAATGGAAGGGCGCGGCCAGCGACACTTTTCTGCGCCATGCGGCCGGGCTGGCGGCGCAGGCCGGCTACCGCATCGCCAATCTCGACTGTACGCTGATCTGCGAAAACCCGCGGATCGGCCCGCATGCCGATGCGATGCGCGCCACGCTCGCGCGAATTGCCGGTGTGTCGGCCGATGCGGTTTCCGTCAAGGCGACCACCTCGGAACGGCTGGGCTTTACCGGACGCGGCGAAGGCATCGCCGCGATGGCCACGGCGACGCTGGTGCGCGCATGAAGCGTATCGCCCATGCCGCCGGCACGGTGTTCGGCATCGGATATCTGCGGCCCGCGCCCGGCACCTGGGGGTCGCTGGCGGCCCTTCCGCTGGCCTGGGGGCTGCACCAGGCGGGCGGATTCCCGGTTCTCATCATGGGTACGGCGGCGGTGTTCATTCTCGGCGTCTGGGCGACAATCCAACTGACCGAAGACAGCGACGATCACGACCCGTCCCATATCGTGATCGACGAGGTCGCGGGCCAATGCGTCGCGCTGTTGCCGCTCAGTTCGGCCGCGGACCGGATGGGCATCGAGATCACCGCGCTGTGGCCCGGATGGATCGCCGCGTTTCTTCTGTTCCGTCTGTTCGACATCGCCAAGCCCGGCCCGGTCGGCTGGGCCGACCGGCGGGCCGACCCGCTGGGAGTCATGCTGGACGATGTGATAGCCGGCGCCTTTGCCGCCATCGGCGTTCTGGCGCTGGCCTATATCGCGCACGGGCTGCTGGCATGACAGATGTGGCCGCAATCCTGGAACGGGCGCGCTCGGCAGGCGTACGTATCGCCACCGCCGAAAGCTGTACCGGCGGCTTGGTGGCGGCCGCGCTGACCGATATCGCCGGATCGTCGGATGTCCTTGAACGCGGCCTTGTCACCTATTCCAACGCCGCCAAGCGCGATCTTCTGGGCGTGCGCGCCGAAACGCTCGCCGCCCATGGCGCCGTGTCCGAACAGGTGGCGCGCGAAATGGCCGATGGCGCACTGGCGCGCGCGCCGGTCGCGATGGCGGTGTCTGTCACCGGCATCGCAGGGCCGGGCGGGTCCGAGTTCAAACCCGAAGGCCGCGTCTGTTTCGCACTGGCCGTGCGCGGCCGCGGCACGATCGTCGAAACCGTGGAGTTCGGTGCGCGGGGCCGCGCCGCGGTGCGCGAAGCCGCCCGCGATCACGCACTTGAGATGCTTGACCGGGCGCTTGCGCACCCTGCCGGGAAGGACAGCTAAGCGGCACGCGCTATTGCGACATGCACATCGCCATCCACTGTTCGCCCAGGTTCACCACGCGCAGATCGTGTTTTTTCAGTTGGTAGACCGCGCCGCCCAGAACCGGGATCGCGTTATTGTAGCGTTCCGGCCAGGTCGGGTTGGTTTTGGCGATGGCCTCGGCCAGCCCGCGCTCGGGCACCCCGTCCATGCGCGCCTTCTGGACAGCGGCGGCGACCTGCGCCTGATAGCGGCAGTCGGTCTCCTTGGCGTTCTCGGCGGACGCCGGCGCGGCGGCTAGAACAAGGGTGGCAGCAATGGCAAGACGCATCGGGCAGGCTCCGGAATCACACTCAGGCGCGCGTAGCTTACCCGCGCGCCGCCACGGCTTCCATGGCCGTTTTCAGTTCGTTCACCAGGGTCGCGGCCATCGACCGGAACGCCATGATCTGAAATTCGTCCGCGCCAAGCCTGGTGATCGAGGCCATCATGTGCGCCAGTTCGGTCCGCACCGTATGTCCGCGCCCGAAGGCTGCGGGGCGCAGATCCAGCGGCACCAGCCGCGCCAGCACGTCGATCGCGCCGGCCCCGCGCAGCCGCACCACCGCCCAGGCGTCCGAAACATCGCACAGTGCCGCCAGACGCGCCAGGTTCGCGTCCGGTTCCGGCCCGACCAGCAACGCCTTGCCGCGCCCGAACCAGACAAGGCGCGCCCCGGCCTTGCCGGTGCTCCGGTTGGGCGCCGGAAACGCCGCGCCGTGGCCTGATTCCAGCGCCGCCGACAGGGCTGCCTCCTGCCCCCGATAGGGCGACAGCATGGTCAGCGCACCGGGGTTCTCCTCGGCCAGTTCGACACCGCCAACGGCCAGCGGCAGCAGCCCCGCGCAGGGGGTCTTCGCAATCAGCTCAGCCACGCACGCGCCCTCCCTCCGGATCGAAGAACACCGGGTCCACGACCTCGCATTCGGTCTCGATGCCGCGCAGGTGATCGACCATGCGCACAGTTTCGCCAACCCGCCCGGGCCCGCGCTCGAGAAACGCCAGCGCGATCATGTGCCCCAGCGTCGGCGAGAACGCCGCCGAGGTGACATAGCCCCGGGCGTTCACACGCACCGCATCCTCGCCCGGGTCGAACAGATGCGCCCCGGCGATCAGTTGCTTGCCCGCCTCTGCCGGTTTCAGCCCCACCAGCCTCTCGCGCCCCGGATCGGCAAGACCGGGGCGGCGCGCCATGGTCTTGCCGATACAGTCCTTGCCCTCGGACACCATCCGCGCCATGCCGATATCGGATGCCGTGGTGCGGCCGTGAATTTCGGCATGGGTGATGTGGCCCTTCTCGATGCGCAGCACGTTCAGGGCCTCCATGCCATAGGGCCCGCCGCCCAGGGCCTCGGCCCGCTCCAGCAGCGTGCGAAACAGGGCATCGCCAAAGCGCGCGGGCACCGCCAGTTCATAGGCGTGTTCGCCCGAGAACGAGATCCGGAACAGCCGCGCCCCGACTCCGAGAACCGAGACCGGCCCACAGGCCATGAACGGCCAGTCGCCCTCGCTCATGGGCGTATCGAGCAGACCGTTCAGCAACTCGCGCGATCTCGGCCCGGCAATGGCGAACTGCGCCCACTGTTCGGTGACCGAAACGATCGACACGTCCCAATCCGGGCGCAGGCACTGATGCACAAAGTCGAGATGGCGCATCACCTCGCCCGCCGCCGCCGTGGTCGTCGTCATCAGGTAGTGCGTCTCGCCCAGCCGCGCGGTGGTGCCGTCATCCATCACGAACCCGTCCTCGCGCAGCATCAGGCCATAGCGCACGCGCCCGGCCTTCAGCGTGGAAAACGTGTTGGAATAGACGAAATCCAGCAGTGCCCCCACATCGGGCCCCTGAATGTCGATCTTGCCCAGCGTCGAGACATCGCAGACGCCGACCGCCTCGCGCACCATGCTCACCTCGCGGTCGCAGGACTGGCGCCAGCCGGTCTCGCCCGGGGCCGGAAAATACCCCGGCCTGTACCAAAGCCCGGCCTCGATCATCGGCGCGCCGCGCTCCAGGCTGGCGGCATGGCTGGTGGTCAGGCGTTCTGGCGCAAACCCCTTGCCCTGCCCGCCCGCGCCCAGCGCCGCGATCGCGACCGGCACATAGGGCGGACGGAACGTGGTGGTGCCGGTCTCGGCGATGCCGCGCCCGGTGGCGCCTGCCAGCACCGCCAGCGCCGCCACGTTCGAGCTCTTGCCCTGGTCGGTGGCCATGCCTTGTGTGGTGTAGCGTTTCATATGCTCGACCGAGCGGAAATTCTCGGCCGCGGCCTGCTTCACGTCCTTCACCGTCACGTCGTTCTGAAAATCCAGCCACGCCCGACCCTTGCCCGGCACCGCCCAGAGCGGCGCGATCGCATAGGCATCATCCTCGGCCGCCGGCAGATCGATCCCGGCGGGCCTGAACCCGAGATCCTCCAGTGCCGCACGCGCCGCCGCCGCGCCTTCGCGCAGGCAGGCCGCGGTGGAAAACGCCCCGTTGCAGGCGCCCGCCGGCTGCATCCCCGGCACCGCACCCGGGGCCGGCACGAAGGCGGCAATGTCCTTGCGCCAGAGAGGTCGCGCATTCATGTGGCAACTCAGATGCACCGACGGGTTCCAGCCGCCCGAAACGCCCAGGCAATCGGTCTGCAACCGGCTTTCGCCCGCAACGCTGCGGATGGTGATGCTCTCAAGCCCGCGCCGCCCCGACGCGCCGCAGACCTGTGCGCCGCGATGCACCTCGTAGGCATCCGACAGGGGCGCGTCGTGGCGGCTGTCGATCACGCCCGCCACATGCACGCCCGCCGCCACCAGATCGCGCGCGGTGCGATGGCCGTCGTCGTTGTTGGCAAAGACCGTTACCGCGCGCCCCGGGCCGACGCCCCAGCGGTTCAGATAGGCGCGCACCGCACCCGCCGTCATGATGCCGGGGCGGTCGTTGTCGCGAAACGCCACCGGACGTTCCAGCGCCCCCGTCGCCAGCACCGCCCGTCTAGCCACGATACGCCAGAAACACTCCAGCGGCAGCGCCCGGCTGTGGCGCGGGCGGTGTTGTCCCACCCGTTCCAGCGCGCCGTAAGTACCCTGGTCATAGGCGCCGACAACCGTGGTGCGGGTCAACAGGCGCACATTCGCCATGGTTTCAAGCTCGGCCAGAACCTGCGCGGCCCAGGCATGGCCCGCCTGCCCGCCGATCTCGCGGGTTTCGGCCAGGAGCCGCCCGCCCATGCGCGAATCCTCGTCCGCCAGGATCACGTCGGCCCCCGAGCGGGCGGCCACCAGCGCCGCCATCAGGCCCGCCGGCCCCGCGCCGATGACCAACAGGTCGCAGAAGGCATGGGCGCGCTCGTAGCTGTCGGTATTGGCGCGCCCCGAGATCGCGCCCAGCCCGGCGGCCCGCCGGATCAGCGGCTCATAGACCTTATCCCAGAAGGATTTCGGCCACATGAAGGTCTTGTAATAGAACCCCGCCCCGAAGAACGGCGCCGCCAGGTCGTTGAGCGACAGCAGATCGACACCCAGCGACGGCCAGCGGTTCTGGCTGCTCGCCTCCAGCCCGTCGAATATCTCCTGCATGGTGGCGCGCACATTCGGCTCGCGCGCCGCGCCGCGCCCCACCGTGACCAGCGCGTTGGGCTCCTCGCTGCCCGCGCTCAGCACGCCGCGCGGACGATGATACTTGAACGACCGGCCCATCAGGCGAACCCCGCCCGCCAGCAGCGCCGACGCCAGCGTGTCGCCCTCCAGCCCCTCGTACCGCCGCCCGTCGAAACTGAACGCGACCCGCCGCGCATCCCCGAGCAGGCCGTTTCCGGCAATCCTCATCGCGCCGCCTCCGCCGCAAGTTCGCAGCCAAGCATCTCGTGGCTCGCGGTGTCTCGCGTCACCACGAGCCACGCACCACAGCCGTTTTCGTGATACCACAGTTCCCGCGTCGCCCCGGCCGGGTTGTCGCGCAGATGAAGATAGGCATCCCAGGCGGCTTCGCCGGCGTCGGGTGCGGGGCGGGCCAGCGCCACCGCCGCGCCGCGATAATAAAACTCGCGCCGGTCCCGCTCGCCGCAGATCGGACAGTTGATCCTCATCGCAGACCCCCCGCTTCTTTCTGGTCGAAAATACTCAAAGCCGACCTCTCCACGCTCAATGCAGGTTGTGTTGGGCGCCGGTGCCCTCTTCGTCGATGATGCCGGTGCCGGTGCGGAGCCGGTCCAGCCGGAAGCCGGTCGCGACCTCGTGGTGGCGGTCCGTGGCCAGCAGATGCGCGAAACACTGCCCGGATGCCGGCACCGCCTTGAAGCCGCCATAGTTCCAGCCGCAGTTCAGATAGAGCCCCCGCGTGTCGGTCCGGTCGATGATCGGCGACCCGTCCGGCGTCATGTCCATGATGCCGCCCCAACTGCGCAGCACGCGGGCCTTGCCGATCATCGGCATCAGCGTCATGCCGGCCTCCATCACATGTTCGAGCGCCGGCAGATTGCCGCGCGCCGCATAGGATGCGTACATGTCGATATCGCCGCCGAACACCAGCCCGCCCTTGTCGGACTGGCTGATGTAGAAATGCCCCATGCCGAACGAAACCACATGGTCGATCACCGGTTTCAGAGCTTCGGTCACGAATGCCTGCAACACATGGCTTTCCACCGGCAGGCGCATCCCGGCCATCGCCGCCACCTGGCTCGACCGCCCGGCGACCACGATCGCCACCTTCCTGGCCCGGATCGGCCCGCGCGACGTCTGCACGCCGCGCACCTGGCCGTTCTCGATGTCGATGCCGTTCACCTCACAGTTCTGGATCAGGTCGACACCCCTCTGGTCGGCGCCGCGCGCATAGCCCCAGGCCACGGCGTCGTGACGGGCCGTACCGCCGCGCGGGTGGTAAAGACCGCCGTGGATGGGGAAGCGCGCGTTGTCGAAATCGAGATAGGGCAGATGCCGGCGCACACCCTCGCGGTCAAGCAGGATGGCATCATCGCCCTGGTTGATCATGGCGTTGCCGCGCCGTGCGAAGGCATCGCGCTGGCCATCGGAATGAAACAGGTTGATGAGACCGCGCTGCGAATGCATCACGTTGTAGTTCAGGTCCTGCTCCAGCCCCTCCCACAGCTTCAGCGAATGGGAATAGAACTCGGAATTTCCCGGCAGGAAATAGTTGGCCCGCACGATGGTCGTGTTGCGCCCGACATTGCCGCCACCGAGATAGCCCTTTTCGAGCACCGCGACATTGCTTTGGCCGTGGTCGCGGGCCAGGTAATAGGCGGTCGACAGGCCGTGCCCGCCACCGCCTATGATGACGGTATCATATTCGTCCTTCGGCGCCGGATCGCGCCAATGCGCCGTCCAGCCCCTGTTGCCGCTCAGCCCTTCCCTGAGGACGCGCCATCCCGAAAACCGCATGTCTTGCTCCCCACTGGCCCGGACCGATTGAACCAATTCCCGCAAGCAGTGGCAATGCCTCGATGCGGTTTGGGGCGACCACGCGGCCCTTACAACCCCTTGGCGCGATAGCTCTTGGCGACCCGGTCGATCGAGACCAGATAGGCCGCGGTGCGCAGGTCGGTCACATCTTCGCGCGCATTCCAAACCTCGCTCATCGACTGGTAAGCGGTGCGCATGGTGTCATCCAGACCCGAGCGCACCAGTTCAAGCTCGTCTGCGCCGCGCAGGTACTTTGCCTTGAAATCCGGCGTCATCGACCAGGCATCGCCAAGATACCGGTCCAGCCGTTCCAGTTCCGCCACCACCAGTTCGTGCCGCGCCTCTTCCTGGCGGCGCTGCATGCGGCCAAAGCGGATATGGCTCAGGTTCTTGACCCATTCGAAATAGGAAACGGTGACACCGCCGGCATTGGCATAAAGGTCGGGGATGATCACCGCGCCCTTCTCGCACAGGATCTCGTCGGCACCCGCGGTGATGGGGCCGTTGGCGGCCTCGAGGATCAGCGGCGCCTTGATGCGTTCGGCGTTGGTGAGGTTGATCACCCCCTCCATCGCCGCCGGAATCAGGATGTCGCACTCCTGCTCCATCACCGCGGCCCCCTCGGCCTGATGGGTGGCGTCGGGAAACCCGGTCACGCCGCCATGCCTGGCGATCCAGTTATGCACCGCCTCGACATCCAGACCCTCGGGGTCGAACAATGCGCCATCGCGCTCGATAATGCCGGTGATGCGCGCGCCGTCCTCCTCGCTGAGGAACTTGGCCGCGTGGTACCCGACAGTGCCCAGGCCCTGCACGATCACCCGCTTGCCGTCGAGCTTGCCGCTCAGCCCCGCCTTCCTGACGTCCTCGGGATGGCGGAAGAACTCGCGCAGCGCGTATTGCACGCCCCGCCCGGTCGCCTCGACCCGGCCCGCGATACCACCGGCGTTCAGCGGTTTGCCGGTAACGCAGGCGCGGGCGTTGATGTCGGTGGTGTTCATCCGCGCGTACTGATCCGCGATCCAGGCCATTTCGCGTTCTCCCGTGCCCATGTCAGGCGCGGGTACGTTCTGGGACGGGTTGATCAGGTCGCGCTTGGCCAGTTCATAGGCGAAGCGGCGTGTGATCTGTTCCAGTTCGTGTTCGTCGTATTGGCGCGGGTCGATGCACAGGCCGCCCTTGGAGCCGCCGAACGGCGTTTCGACCAGCGCGCACTTGTAGGTCATCAGCGCCGCCAGCGCCTCGACCTCGTCCTGATTGACGCTGAGCGCATAGCGGATGCCGCCCTTGACCGGTTCCATGTGTTCGGAATGGACCGACCGGTAGCCGACAAAGGTCTGGATCTGGCCGCGCAGCCGCACACCGAAGCGGACCGTGTAGGTCGAATTGCAGACCCTGATCTTTTCTTCCAGTCCGGGAGACAGGTCCATCAGGGCCGCGGCCCTGTTGAACATCAGGTCGACGCTTTCGCGAAAGCTGGGTTCGTTTCTCGGGGCCATCGGGTGATCTCCATTGCCGGACGAGACATGCGACGACTCGCCTCAGGGGTTTATGGACCCGGCGGTCAGGATTGTTCAACACTCAATAGCCTGATTCTCGGTCAACGCGAACACCCGGTCTCCAGGCAAACCTGATTCGCGCCCCCCCCGGTCGGCGATTCGCAGCTTGTATCCAGCAGGGAAACAAAGCGCGAAGCGATCCGGCACTGTCGCCGGAAGCCATCGTTGCAACGGTCGATCCGGGCGCTCTGCGCCGTAATTAGGCCAAGATCGTAACGCATAACGGCGGCTCGAAATATCTTTGATTATTCGGCCATCCCCGGTCCGAGAAAGAGGTTTGCCATGCCCGTGCGCGATACTGCCCCCTGGTCCCGCACCGCCGCTGCGTCAGGTGTCCGGCCCGGCGCAGGTTTTGCCAGACGGTTTCTGCGCGATGAAGACGGAACCCTGATCATTTTCGGTATTTTCGCCTTTGTCATCATGCTCATGGTCGCGGGTATCGGCGTCGATCTGATGCAGTTCGAGCGCAACCGCTCGAACCTGCAATCGACGATGGACCGGGCGGTGCTTGCCGCCGCCGACCTCGATCAGAAGCTGGACCCGCAGGCCGTCGTCAACGACTATCTCGCCAAGGCCGGTCTGAGCGAGTACCTGTCGAATGTCACGGTCGAGTCGGGCATCGGCTACCGCATCGTGTCCGCCACCGCCGAGGGCAGTTTCGAGACCCAGTTCATGAAACTGTCCGGGGTCGAGACGCTGACCATGCCGGCCGCGACCACCGCCGAGGAACGGATCGACGGGGTCGAGATTTCGCTGGTGCTGGACGTATCGGGCTCGATGAACTCAAACAGCCGCCTGACCAACCTGAAATCGGCCGCCAAGGATTTCATCGACCAGATGGTCGAAAACTCGACCGACGGCAATCTGTCGATCTCGATCATCCCCTACGCCACCCAGGTCAGCCTGCCCGACTACATGATCTCGCAGTTCAACGTCTCGACCGAACACGCCTACTCGAACTGCGTCAATTTCAGTTCGGCGGATTTCAACAGCGCCTCGATGAACCCGGCGGCACCGTTGAGCCGTACCATGCATTTCGATCCCTGGAACGATTTCGACGGGCGCGACAACGATCCGAAGGAACTGGTCGGCCTCGATAGCGGGCTGAACAGAACGCTGCCGGTCTGCGAAGCCTTGTCCAGCCGCGAGATCCTGCCGCTGTCCAAGAACGCGACCGTGCTGAAAAACTATATAGACGCATTCATGGCGCGCGGCAACACCTCGCTCGATGTCGGCATGAAATGGGGCACGGCGCTGCTCGATCCCAGCCTCAAGGGCGTGGTGTCCTCGATGGTGTCGTCCGGCAATATCGACGCCGCCTTCAGCGACCGGCCCGCCAACTACGATGACGGCGACACGCTGAAGGTGATCGTGCTGATGACCGACGGCCAGAACACCAGCCAGTACTACATCAACGACGGCTACCGCAGCGGCGATTCGAACATCTGGTGGAACGACCAGGAAGAGAAATACTCGGTCTATGTCGGGTTGGACGCCGATGACGACGATGGCGACGGCATCACCGGCGAGCCGCTGTTCTACTGGCCCTTCGACAACACCTGGCACGATCACGCCTATGGCGAAGGCACCTATGACGAAACCGTCTACGAACGCGAGTGCACATCGTACCGCCGCAGCGGTTCGTGCCGGCGCTACAGGACCGTCGCAACCACCGTTACCGTGGACGAACCGGGTTCGGCTGCCATCCTGTCCTACGCCGATCTCTGGGCCTACACGACCATGGAAAGCGTCGTCGAGGATCTCTACGAACCCTGGATGAACGACTCCGAAGCCTGGAACGACTGGTACTACAGCGTGCGCAATTACGTAAACAGCAACACCAAGGACGCCCGCACCAAGGCGATCTGCGACGCCGCCAAGGAACAGGACATCATCGTCTTCACCATCGGCTTCGAGGCACCCTGGAGCGGCAAACAGGTGATCAAGGACTGCGCCAGTTCGAACAGCCACTTCTTCGACGTGAACGGGCTTGAGATCGCGGATGCGTTTTCCTCGATCGCCTCTTCGATCCGCAAGCTGAGGCTCACCCAATGACGCGCGCCCTGAAGTCCGCATGGCGCCGGTTCCGGCGCTCGCAGGCCGGCTCGGCCACAGTCGAATTCGTGATCGTCTTTCCCGCGGTCGTGACGGTTCTTCTGTCGGGGGTCGAACTGGGCATGGTTTCGCTGCAACACGCCATGCTGGAACGCGCGGTCGACATCACGGTGCGCGATATCCGGCTGGGCACAGGTTCGGCGCCGCAACACGACGAGATCAAGGATCTGATCTGCGATCGCGCCGCGTTCATCAGCGATTGCAGTTCCAACCTGCGCCTGGAGATGATCCAGATGGATCCGCGCGCCTGGAGCAGCATTCCGATGGACCCGGACTGCACCGACCGGACCGAACCCGTGCAGCCGGTGCGCAACTTCGTCAACGGGCAGGAAAACGACCTGATGGTGCTGCGCGTCTGCGCCATGATCGACCCGGTCTTTCCCACCACCGGCCTGGGCAAGAACCTGGGAACCGGCCCCGGCGGGCAGTTCTCACTGGTGTCGACAACCGTATTCGTTCAGGAACCGAGGTAAGCCATGACGACCCCCCTGCGCCACGCCCTGACACGCTTTGCCCGCGACACCCGCGGCAGCGTCTCGGTCGAGTTCGTCCTGGTCATGCCCTTCCTGTTCTGGGCATTCATGGCGACGTATGTGTTCTTTGACGGCTACCGGCAAAGTTCGGTCAACCTCAAGGCGGCCTACACGATCAGCGACCTGATCTCTCGCGAGACGGCCGGCGTGGACGAGGATTACATCAGCAGCATGTTCCAGCTTCTTCGGGTGATGACGCGCACCGAGTCGGAGCTTCGGATGCGCATCAGCGTGCTGCGTTTCGACGAGGAGGACGACCGGTTCTATGTGGACTGGTCGGCGGTGCGCGGCTTTACCGAGGCACTGACCGACGCCACGGTCGCCGACATGAAGGCCAAACTGCCGGTGATGCCCGACGGGGAACGCGTGATCCTGGTCCAGACCGAGAACGTGTTCGAACCGATCTTCAATGTCGGTGTCGGTACGGTCCCGCTGGAGAACTTCGTTTTCTCGCGGCCGCGTTTTGCGCCACAGGTGGCGTGGTCGGGCGCCTGACGCCCGAACGCGCGGACGCGCGACAGCCGCCGGACCTGACGCCATCCGGCCCGCAAGCCCGATAGCGGGTCTTGCGGGTTCGCGCTTGCTACAACTCGACCACCGTCACCGATTGGCCCTTGGCGGCCAGCCCGATCCCGCCCTCGCAAAGCCGCAGGGCGTCTTCTCCGAACACCTCGAAACGCCAGCCCGACAGCGCCGGCACGTCGCGCATGCCCGCGGCTATGGCGTCCAGATCCGCGCTCGGGGCAATCAGCTTGGCCGCCACGCCCGCGTCTTCGGATTTCGCCTTCAGCAGTACCCGCAGCAGGTCGGCCAGCGCCGCGTTGACCTGCATGCGCTCGCGCGAACGGTCGGGTTTGGGCATGTCCTCGGGCGGGCAATCCAGCCCGCGGCCGACCGCATCCAGAATGCCCTCGGCGATCGCCCCCTTGCGCGCCTCGCGCAACAGCAGCCGCGAACCACCCAGATCGGCATGGGTGCGCGGCTTGGTCGAGGCCAGTTCAACCAACGCATCGTCCTTGAACACCCGGCTGCGCGGCACGTTGTTGTTCTGCGCGTGGCGCTCGCGAAAGGCCGCCAGTTCCCGCACCACGGCCAGAAACCTGGGCGAATGGGTCCGCGTCTTGACCCGGCGCCACGATTCCTCGGGGCGGATGTCATAGGTCGCCGGGTCGGTCAGGGTCTGCAACTCCTCGCCGACCCAGCGGGCCCGGCCCGTCCGGTCCAGTTCTGCGGCCAGATGCTCGTAGATCACCCGCAGATGCGTCACGTCGGCCAGCGCGTATTTCCTCTGCGCCTCGCTCAGCGGGCGGCGCGACCAGTCGGTGAACCGCGAGGTCTTGTCCAGCGGCTGCCGCACGATCTTGCGCACGAGCGTTTCGTATCCCGCCTGTTCGCCAAACCCGCAGACCATCGCCGCGACCTGGGTGTCGAAAAGCGGCGTGGGAAACACGCCCGCGTCGACCCAGAAGATCTCGAGATCCTGGCGCGCGGCGTGAAACACCTTGACCACTCTTTCGTCACGAAACAGGTCGTATAGCGGCTGCAACGACATCTCGCCCGCCAGCGGATCGACAAGAACCGCGCCATCCTCGCCCTGCCCCGGCATGGCCAACTGGATCAGGCACAGCTTGGAATAGTACGTGCGTTCGCGCAGAAACTCGGTATCGACGGTGACATAGGGATGTGATCGGGCGGCGTCGCAGAAGCTCTGCAAGTCCTGCGTCGTGGTCAGGGTCTTCATGTAATCCGGTATCCGCTTCTCACTTGGCTGTTCGCCGCGTCCCGGGCCGGTTGCCGCCGGGTCCGCAAGCTGGTGTTTTTTGATAGGCCGAACTTCGGGCCATTGCAAACCGCGCCGCGCACCGCCCCCGTCAACCGATGCGCAGCGGGCGCGCGTCGCCCGATGCGAACCGGCGCAGCACCGCCGGGTAGAGCGCATGTTCCTGCGCCAGCACGCGCGCGGCCAGCGTCGCCGGCGTATCCCCCGCAGCCACCGGCACGATCGCCTGCCCCAGCACCGGGCCGTCATCCAGTGCGGCCGTCACCTCGTGTACCGTGCAGCCATGCACCGCATCGCCCGCGGCCAGCGCGCGTGCATGCGTGTGCAGGCCGCGATATTTCGGCAGGAGAGAGGGGTGAATGTTCAGCATCCTGCCCTCCCAGCGGGCCACGAAACCGCCCGTCAGCACCCGCATGAAGCCGGCCAGGCACAGGATGTCGGGCGCCGCCGCGTCCAGTTCCGTTTGCAGCGCCGCCTCGAAGGCGGCGCGGTCGCCGGCGAACGGGCGGTGGTCGACCGCCGCAACCGGAACGCCAAGCGCACGGGCGCGGGCCAGGCCGGCGGCGTCCGGGTCGTTGGACAGCACCAGCACAGGTTCGGCCGGATGATCCGGGTCGGCCATGTCCTCGACCAGTCGGACCATGTTGGACCCGCCCCCCGAAATGAGGATCGCGACGCGTTTCCTCACGCCCACGCGCCGGAACAGGTGACACCGCCGCCTTCGATCACGTGACCGATGCGATGCACGGTCTCGCCCGCCTCGGCCAGCAGCGCCTCCAGGTCGTCGGCACGCCCGGCATCGCAGATCAGCACCATGCCGATCCCGCAATTGAAGGTCTTTAGCATCTCGGACACCGCAATTTCTCCGACACCCTGCATCCAGCCGAAGACCGGCGGCAATTCCCAAGTGCCAAGGTCGATCCTTGCGCCCAGCCCCTCGGGAAGAACCCGTGGCAGGTTCTCGGTCAGCCCGCCGCCGGTGATATGGGCCAGCGCATGCACGCCATCCGCGCGAATCGCCGCCAGCGACGCCTTGACATAAAGCCGCGTCGGCGCCAGCAGCGCAGCGCCAAGACTGCCGCCCCCGAACGGGCTTTCGTCCCCCCAGCCCAGCCCGGACATTTCAACCAGCCGCCGGACCAGCGAATATCCGTTGGAATGCACCCCGCTGGATGCCAGGCCCAACAACACGTCGCCCCGCACGACGCCGTCGGGCAGGCCCTGGCCGCGTTCCATCGCGCCCACGGCGAACCCGGCAAGGTCGAAATCGCCGGGCGGGTACATGCCCGGCATTTCCGCGGTCTCGCCGCCGATCAGCGCGCAGCCCGATTCCACGCAGCCCTCGGCGATGCCCTCGATGATGCGCGCCGCGGTCTCGGTTTCCAGCTTTCCGGTTGCGAAATAATCCAGGAAGAACAGAGGTTCGGCCCCCTGGCAGACCAGATCGTTGACGCACATCGCCACCAGGTCGATGCCCACGCCCGCGACCTCGCCGGTGTCTATGGCGATCCGCAGTTTGGTGCCGACCCCGTCCGTCGCGGCCACCAGAACCGGATCGTGAAACCCTGCCGCCTTGAGATCGAACAGCGCCCCGAACCCGCCCAGACCGCCGCTGACGCCTGGGCGCGCTGTTCGCCTGGCCGCCGGCTTGATGCGGTCCACCAGCGCGTTACCCGCGTCGATATCCACGCCGGCCTTGGCATAGGTCATGCCCGTCCCGCCCGATGTCATGGCTGCGATCTCCCGGATTTGCCTGCGCGGGGGTTAGTCGATTGCCGCCGCGCATGCAACGTCTCACTTGACGCGGGCGTTGGCCATGCTAGGCAAGGTTCGGGCGGGCCTGTAGCTCAATGGTCAGAGCAGAGCGCTCATAACGCTTTGGTTGCAGGTTCGAGTCCTGCCGGGCCTACCATCCGTCCATCGCCCAAATACTGGCCCCGCGCGGTCGCACCGCGCGGCTCGATGACACGAATTATTCTGCCTAACCGTCTGAAAAAGCTGGATATGGTGGGTGATGAGAGACTCGAACTCCCGACATCTTCGGTGTAAACGAAGCGCTCTACCAACTGAGCTAATCACCCGCCCGCTGCGTCTTACCCAAGCCGCCGTTTCGCCGCAAGCCCCTAACCCGGCGTACTGAGAATGCCCCCGCCGATCAGCGCACCGACGCCGGTGGTGCCGGGGCACGAGGTCGGCAGCCCGCGCGCTACACGCACCGCGAGATAGGCGAATGCCTGCGCCTCCAGCATGTCTCCATCCAGCCCGACCGCCTCGACCGGCTCGACCGGGCAGTCCAGCGAAACGCTCAGCATCTGCATCAGAACCGGGTTGTGCCGCCCGCCGCCGGTGACGAGAACCCGTTCGGGCGGGCGCGGGCAATGCTCCATCCCCTGCGCGACACCGGCGGCGCACATCGCCGTGAGCGTGGCGGCGGCATCGGCGTCGCCCAGTTCGCCGACCAGCGCGACCATGTCGGCAAAGTCATTCCTGTCCAATGACTTGGGCGGTATTCTTGCAAAATACGGCTCGGCCAGGAAAAGCTCCAGCGCGCCGGCCTCGACCTCGCCGCGCGCAGCCAGCGCACCGCCCTCGTCCATCACCCGGCCCAGCCGCGCCTGCACCAGATCGTTCAACGGCGCGTTGGCCGGGCCGGTGTCGAACGCCAGCAGGGCGCCCGGAACCTCAGGCCCGCTGCGGGCGGGATCTACCCAGGTCAGGTTGGCAACCCCCCCGAGGTTGAGGAAACACAGCGGCCCTGTTGCCCCGATCCAGCGGGCGCAGGCGAAATGGAAGAACGGCGCCAGCGGCGCGCCCTCACCGCCCATGGCCACATCGTCCGAGCGGAAATCCCACACCACCGGAGAGCCGAGAGCACCGGCCAGCGCCGCCCCGTCGCCGGCCTGGAACGTGCCGCGCCCGCGCGGCTCGTGCGCGAGCGTCTGGCCATGAAACCCCACCAGATCGACCCCGCCGAATCCGGCCAGCAACTCGCGATGCGCGGCTTCGACGACGCGCGCGGCCGCCTCTGCGTCCGGTCCGTGCCAGTGCCCCAGCGCCGCCCGCAATACCGCGCGTTCCGTGCCGGAATAGGCGCGATACCCGGTTTCGCCAAAACCGAAGATTCGGTGCCCGTCGGTTTCCAGCACGGCGGCATCGACCCCGTCCAGCGAGGTGCCGCTCATCGCGCCGAGCGCCCGCAGCGGGCCGCACTGCCCGTTGGCCCTGTTCATGGCCTTTTCCTTTGCCTCACCACCGCCTATAGATTGCCCCGCAATTCAGAGCCGAGGCAAGCCATGACCTACCATCCCAAGTCGGATTTCGTCGCCGTGATGACGGAGCGCGGCTATCTGGCCGACTGCACCGATTCCCAGGGGTTGGACGACGCCATGCGCGCGGGAATCGTGCCGGCCTATATCGGCTATGACGCCACCGCGAAATCGCTGCATGTGGGCCATCTTCTCAACATCATGATGCTGCGCTGGCTACAAAGATCGGGGCACAAGCCGATCACCCTCATGGGCGGGGGCACGACCAAGGTCGGTGACCCCTCGTTCCGCAGCGAGGAGCGCCCGCTGCTGACGGCGCAGGCCATCGGCGAGAACATTGCAGGCATGAAGCAGGTTTTTGCCAAGTACCTGGACTATGGCGACGGGCCGAACGATGCCCTGATGCTCGATAACGCCGAATGGCTGGACGATCTCAACTATCTCGATTTCCTGCGCGATAGCGGACGGCATTTCAGCGTCAACCGGATGCTCAGCTTCGAAAGCGTGAAATCGCGGCTCGACCGCGAACAGTCCTTGTCGTTTCTCGAATTCAACTACATGATCCTGCAAGCCTATGATTTTCTGGAACTCAACCGCCGATACGGTTGCCGGTTGCAGATGGGCGGATCGGATCAATGGGGAAATATCGTCAACGGCATCGACCTGACGCGCCGGGTGATCGACCACGAGGTTTACGGGCTCACCTCGCCCTTGCTGACCACCAGCGACGGGCGCAAGATGGGCAAATCGGCCGGCGGCGCCATCTGGCTCAATGCCGACATGCTTTCCCCTTACGAGTTCTGGCAGTTCTGGCGCAACACGACGGATGCCGATGTCGGGCGGTTCCTGAAGCTCTATACCGAACTGCCCGTCGAGGAATGCAACCGGCTGGGCGCGCTGGCGGGTTCCGAAATCAACGATGCCAAGATCCGGCTTGCCAACGAGGTGACGACGCTTTGTCACGGTGCCGCGGCCGCGGCGGCCGCCGAGGCCACGGCGCGCGAGGTGTTCGAGAAGGGCGGCATCGGCGACGACCTGCCCAGCCTGACGCTGACGGCCGCGGATCTTCCGGTCTCGGTGGTGCAACTGATCGTCAGGGCGGGTCTGGCAAAATCCGGCAAGGAGGCCAAACGCCTGATCGCCGAGAACGGCGCGCGGCTCGGCGACGCACCGCTGAGCGATGCGACCCTGATGCTGGACGCCGCGGCGCTTGCCTCTCCGCTCAAGCTGAGCGCGGGAAAGAAGCGGCATGTCCTGGTGCAACTGACGGGCTGAGGCGCGCGCAGAAATGCGGGATGCCGTGTGGCGAGAGGCAGCGCGAGATTGCGGGGTATCGTGGCGGCGGCGGAACCGGATATCGTCGGCAAGTCGAAACGGGTCGGCGGCGTGGGTGACGTGATCCGAGGCGCCGGCCAGGGGCTTTGCCCCTCTGCGCGCCCGGCGGGCGCGCATTCACCCCAGGATATTTGAAGTCAGAAGAAGAACGAAACGGCGCGCCGCCCGACCGGTGCTTGCCGGTTCCGGTGCGGCAGTCTAAGACGCACCGAACCCGCGACACACCGAACCCGAGAGGCCGCCGCCGATGATCCCCCGCTACTCCCGCCCCGAGATGGTTGCCGTCTGGTCGCCCGAGACCAGGTTCCGCATCTGGTACGAGATCGAGGCCCATGCGTGCGATGCCATGGCCGATCTGGGCGTGATCCCGCGCGAAAACGCCGCCGCGGTCTGGAAGGCGCGCGACGTGCAGTTCGACATCGCCCGCATCGACGAGATCGAGGCGGTAACGAAACATGACGTGATCGCGTTCCTGACACATCTGGCCGAGATCGTCGGCAATGACGAGGCGCGATTCGTGCACCAGGGCATGACCAGCTCGGACGTGCTGGACACGGCACTGAACATCCAGCTGGTGCGCGCCGCCGACATCCTTCTGGCGGACATCGACAAGGTGCTGGCGGCACTGAAACGGCGCGCATTGGAGCACAAGCACACGCTGCGCATCGGGCGTTCGCACGGCATCCATGCCGAACCGACCACCATGGGCCTGACCTTTGCCCGCTTCCACGCCGAGATGGAGCGCAACCGGACCCGGCTGGAAAGCGCCCGCCATGAGGTCGCGACCGGCGCGATTTCCGGCGCCGTCGGCACGTTCGCCAATATCGACCCGGCCGTCGAGGCGCATGTCTGCGCCAGGCTGGGGCTGCGCCCCGAGCCGATCAGCACCCAGATCATTCCGCGCGACCGTCATGCCATGTTCTTTGCCACCCTCGGCGTTATTGCCAGCGGCATCGAGAATATCGCCATCGAGATCCGGCACATGCAGCGCACCGAGGTTCTGGAGGCCGAGGAGTTCTTTGCCAAAGGCCAGAAGGGCAGCAGCGCGATGCCGCACAAGCGCAACCCGGTACTGACCGAGAACCTGACCGGGCTGGCCCGGCTGGTGCGCGCCGCCGTGATTCCGGCGATGGAGAACGTCGCGCTCTGGCACGAGCGCGACATCTCGCATTCATCGGTCGAGCGCGGCATCGCCCCCGATGCGACTGTGACGCTGGATTTCGCCCTGAACCGGCTGGCTGGCGTGGTGGAAAACCTGGTGATCTATCCCGACACGATGCTGGCCAACATGAACCGGTTCCGCGGGCTGGTGATGAGCCAGCGGGTGCTGCTGGCGCTGACCCAGGCGGGTGTCAGCCGCGAGGACGCCTATGCGCTGGTGCAGCGCAACGCGATGAAGGTCTGGGAACAGGGCCGCGACTTCAAGACCGAACTGCTGGCCGATCCCGACGTGACCGCCGCGCTGACGCCGGCGCAGATCGAGGAAAAGTTCGATCTCGGCTATCATACCCGGCATGTCGACACGATCTTTGCCCGCGTGTTCGGCGACTGAGCGCCTGCCCCACAAAAGCGTGAACCGATCCCCATTGGTCGATGGAGCGGCATGCGTTATCCTGCCGCTCGGGAAACGGACGCAAGGGAGACGCGACATGTCCTTCAAGACCGTACTGACCGCAATGGTTCTCGCCCTCACGACCACCGCCGCCTACGCCAGCTGTTCGGCGCGCGGCCATCAGGCCCAATCCTGCGCACCGGGCACGGTATGGGATGCCGGCAGCCAGACTTGCGTGGAGCAGGTGAACAGCTGATCCGGCCCGCCCGATCCGATTCAGCGCCGCGGCGGGAACGCTTCGGTGCAGCGGCTTGCGCGGCGACTTCACGGTCCTTCCATGATGAGGAAGGGTTTGAATTCAAGCGGTTGCACTATTCTCTTTGCTGCCTCCCGGTCTCGCGCACGCCATAGGGCGTGGCGGCGCCGGAGGCTGGCGCCGAATCTAGCCGTGCACGGCATTCAACGACATAAGCCCCGCGATCGGCGATCCTGAAAAGGCGCCCGATCGCGGCACCGTTCTTCAGGCTTTGTTTACACGCCCCGGCCTAGGCTTTGCCGACCTCCTGACAGGGATCATGCAGCCATGGGCAGGCAAATGCAGAACGACAGGGCCTTGGCGCGGCTGCCGCACCGCGCAGCATCCGACACTGATCGCCAGCCCCGGTTGGCGGAAACGGTGGCGCTGCATGGGCGTGCCAAGGCCGCGATCGTGGTGCGGCTGCTGCTGAACGAGGGCGCCGATCTGCCGCTTGAGGATCTGCCGGAGGATTTGCAGGAAAGACTCACGCAGACGATGGGCCGCATGGGGTTGGTGGACCGCAAGACGCTGGCTGCTGTCGCTCTTGAGTTCGCCGAGGCGCTGGATGGCATCGGCCTGTCGTTTCCCGCCGGGATCGCCGGTGCGCTTTCGGTTCTCGACGGCCGCATCAGCGCGCAGACCGCGGCGCGGCTGCGCAAGGAGGCCGGGGTGCGCGCCGCGGGCGACCCCTGGGTCCGGTTGCGCGCCCTGCCCGCCAGCGAACTGGCCGAAATGGCGGCCGCCGAAAGCACCGAGGTGGCGGCGGTGCTGCTGTCCAAGCTCGACACCGCCAAGGCGGCGGAACTGCTTGGCCATCTTCCCGGGCCGTTGGCGCGCAAGATCGCCTTTGCCATGGCCCAGACCGGTGCCGTGACTCCGCAAACGGTAGACCGGATCGGCCTGGCGCTGGCGGCGCAACTGGACGGGCGGCCGCAACGCGCGTTCCAGGACGGGCCGGGTGAACGGGTCGGCGCGATTCTCAACCTGTCGGCGGCGGAAACCCGCGATGACGTATTGTCGGCGCTCGACGAGATAGATGCCGATTTCGCCGGATCGGTGCGCCGCGCGATATTCACCTTCGCGCATATCCCGGCCCGGATCGCGGCCCGCGACATGCCCAGGATCGTGCGCGCCACCGACCCGGGCGAACTGGTCACGGCGCTGGCCTTCGCGACGGCGGGCGAGAACGCGGCGGCGGCCGAGTTTGTGATGTCCTCGATACCCGGCCGCCTGGCCGACACCCTGCGCGAAGAGATGTCCGACCGGGGCGCGGTCAGGCCGCGCGACGGCGAGGCGGCGATGAACGCGGTCGTGGCGGCTGTCCGCAGGCTGGAACAGGCGGGCGAGATCGCGCTAGTGCCCCACGAAGACCCCGGCGGATGAACCGCCGCACGGCCATGGACTGATTGGGCGATACGTCCTATCACCCGGCGATGACCGCTTCCGATCCTCCTGCATCTTCAGCAAACCCGGCCCCGCACAAGCCGGTGCTGTCCCGGCCCGCGGGATGACCGCATTGGAGTTTCAGACTGTCCGCAATCGCGCCATCCTGCTGATGATCCTGGCCGTTTTCTGTTTTTCGCTGATGGATGCCAGCGTCAAGGCGCTGGCGCCACGCATCGGCGTGCTTCCCGCGCTTTGGGCACGTTATGCGGGGCAAATGGCGCTGGTGCTGATTCTGGTCGCTCCGCGCCTGACCCGGGTCGTGCGTACCCGCTATCCGGTGTTGCAGGTGTTGCGTTCGGTCCTGCTGATGTGCGCGACCGGCTTTTTCTTTCTCGGCCTCAGCCGCATCCCGATCACCGATGCCGCGGCGCTGATGTCGGTCAACCCGGTGATCATCACCCTGGGCGCCGCGTTGTTTCTGGGCGAGGCGCTGGGCCCGCGCCGCATCGCGGGAATCGCGGCCGCGCTGATCGGTGCGATGATCGTCATCCGGCCCGGCAGCGCCGTGTTCTCGCCCGACGCCCTGCTGCCGCTGGCCGCGGCCTGCTGCTATTCGGCCTATGCCCTGCTGACCCGCCGGGTCGGTCCTGGCGAGGATGTCTGGACCTCGCTGTTCTATACCGGGCTGGTCGGGACGATCCTGCTGAGCCTCGCGGTTCCCGCGGCCTGGCAGGCGCCGGGTGCCGTCGGCTGGGCACTGATCGCTTCCATCGCGTTCTTCGGAACGGCCGGACAGATGGCGCTGATCCGTGCCTTCAGCCAGGGCGAGGCGGCGATGCTGGCGCCGTATTCCTATTCCGGCCTGATCTTCGCAACCGCCTGGGGGGCGCTGTTCTTCGCCGAATGGCCCGACCTGTGGACGGTCAGCGGCGCGCTTGTGATCGCGGGTGCGGGGCTTTATGTCTGGCATCGCGAAACCTACCGGCGCTGAGCGCCCCCTGCCCCACCGCTGCCCCACAGGTGCCATGCCCGCCGACCCCGCCGATCTGTCTGCCGCCGCGCGCGTCAAGTATTTCGCCGCCAACCTTGTGCTGCGCGCCGTGATCGGGGCCATCGGTCTGCTGCCCTACCGGCGGCGGATTCCGACGATGGGCCGGCTGGCATCGCGGCTGGCACCGCTGGCGGGGTTTGACAGGCGCGTGCGTCACAACCTGTCGCTGGCCCGTCCGGACCTGAGCGAAGCCGAGGTTCGCCGCCTGTGCCGGGCGGTGCCCGACAACGCCGGACGCTACCTGATTGAGATGTTTTCGGGGGAAGAGTTCGTAGCGCGGGCCGCTACCTCGCCGATCGAGGGGCCGGGGCTGGCCGCGCTCGAACAGGCCCGCGCAAGCGGGCGCCCGGTGATCCTCGTGACCGGGCATTTCGGCAATTACGATGCCGCGCGGGCCGCGCTGGTCGGCCGCGGCTTCGATCTGGGGGCGCTTTACCGGCGCATGGCAAACCCCTATTTCAACACATTCTATGTGCGCGCCATGCAGGACATCGGCGGCATCCTGTTCGAACAGGGTCGCCGTGGCATGGCCGAGATGGTGCGCCATCTCAGGGGCGGCGGCATCATCGCCATAGTCGCCGATCTGCACGCCCATGGCGGCCGCGAACTGACCTTTTTCGGACAGCCGGCCGTGACCTCGATCGTGACCGCCGAACTGGCAGTGAAATACGATGCGGTGCTGATTCCGCTTTATGCGGTGCGCCAGCCCGGCGGTCTGGACTTCCGTATCGAACTGCATGCCCCGATTGCCCATCGCGACCCCGAAACCATGATGCAGCAGGTCAACGACGATCTGGAAGCGATGGTGCGCGCGCACATGGGCCAGTGGTTCTGGATTCACCGGCGCTGGAAACCCTGGCTGGACCTCGGGCTGCAACCCGAACCCTGACCCCGCCCTACTGCACCCGCGCCGCGGCCAGGATCGGGCCATGGCCCTGGCGCTGGACCAGAACCGCCGCCGGCAGGTCGCCATCGACCGGAACGGTGAAGTCCGCGGGTTCCTCGCCGTCCCAGTTCCCAACCACCTTCAGCGTCTCGACCACATTGGCATAGTCGATCCGGCGGCCGGCGTTTTCGCCGCGTGTGATATTGGCATGGCGTAACGCCGAGTAGCGCACCAGCACCAGATCGAACGGGCCGGCGGCAACCGCGCCGACCGGGGCCACCCGAACCGATAGCGCCGGCCCCAAGCGCGCAACCTCTATCGTGGCGCGGGGCGGCACGGCCTTGTGCCTGGCGATAAGGTCGGCCAGTTCCATCGCATGTGTGCCGGTCAGCGTTTCCTGGCCGGCGACGATCATCTGGGGCGTATAGACCATGTCGCGCCCGGCCGCCCGGGCATAGCCCTTCTGGCGCCGCCCGTGCGCTGGGTCGGCATATTCGTCCTTCCAGCCGATATAGTCCCAGTAGTCCACATGCAGCGCCAGCGCCAGCACGTCGTCGCGCCGGGCCAGATCGCGCAACAGGGCATCCGCCCGCGGGCATGACGAACAGCCCTGCGAGGTGAACAGTTCGACGACGACCGGACCGTTCTGCGCCGCGAGCGGGGCAGCGGCCAACATCCATAGCGCGGCCAGAAACGGACGTAACGGTTTCATGGGAAATTCCTTGCTGATGGGACCGGTCTAACCGGGCCTGACCGGCCTGGCCAATCAAGGTTAGTTGAAGCACCGGTGAGCGGCGGGGGCAACCGGTTTGATTTTCTGTGTGCGATGGTATACAGAATCGCCGCACCCGGCGTTTCAGCTATTGAACGCGGGCGGCGGGTGTTGCACACAGCGCCGGACAATTCCCGTTTTCACGTTACGAATGGAGGCCGCAATGCCCATCACCGTTGGTCAGGATACCGCCAGGACCCGCCGCACGCTTTCCGTCGGCGGCAAATCGGTCGCCTATTACTCGATCCCCGCCGCGCAGGCCGCCGGGCTAGGAGATTTCTCGAACCTGCCTGCCGCGCTGAAGGTCGTTCTGGAAAACATGCTGCGGTTCGAGGATGACGGATTCTCCGTCTCCATCGACGACATCAAGGCCTTCGCCGAATGGGGGGCCAAGGGCGGGCGCAACCCGCGCGAGATCGCCTATCGTCCGGCCCGCGTGCTGATGCAGGATTTCACCGGCGTACCGGCGGTGGTCGATCTGGCGGCGATGCGCGACGGCATCAAGGCGCTGGGTGGCAACGCGCAGAAGATCAACCCGCTCAACCCGGTCGATCTGGTGATCGACCATTCGGTGATGATCGACGAGTTCGGAAACCCCCGCGCCTTCCAGGTCAATGTCGACAGGGAATATGAACGCAACATGGAGCGGTACCAGTTCCTGAAATGGGGCCAGGGCGCGTTCAACAACTTCCGGGTGGTGCCGCCGGGCACGGGTATCTGTCATCAGGTCAATCTGGAATATCTGTCCCGCTCGATCTGGAGCGACCAGGACCAGAACGGCGAAACGGTGGCCTATCCCGACACGCTGGTCGGCACCGACAGCCACACCACCATGGTCAACGGCCTGGCGGTCCTGGGCTGGGGAGTCGGCGGCATCGAGGCCGAGGCGGCCATGCTGGGCCAGCCGATCTCGATGCTGATCCCCGAAGTCGTGGGCTTCAAGCTGACGGGCGCGATGGTCGAGGGTACCACCGGCACCGACCTGGTGCTGAAAGTGGTCGAGATGCTGCGCGAAAAGGGCGTGGTGGGCAAGTTCGTCGAGTTCTACGGCGACGGCCTGGACCGGCTGCCGCTGGCCGACCGCGCAACCATCGCCAACATGGCCCCGGAATATGGCGCCACCTGCGGGTTCTTCCCGATCGACGGCGAAACTCTTCGCTATCTGCGCAATACCGGCCGGGACGAGGACGACGTGGCGCTGGTCGAAGCCTATGCGAGGGAGAACGGCCTGTGGCGCGAAGCCGATTACGCGCCGATCTATACCGATACCCTCTCGCTTGACATGGGCACCGTCGTCCCGGCGATCTCGGGGCCGAAACGGCCGCAGGATTTCATCGCGCTCGACACCGCGGCAAGAACCTTCGCGGCCTATGTCAAGGGCCAGCGCGGGGGCAAGAAGGCCAGCGAGAACGCCAAGGGCCGCTGGGAAGGCGAAGGCGGCCAGCCGGTCCCGGTTGAGATTCCGGGCGACGAGGGCCATCATGTGCGCGGCTACATCAAGACCGGCGACGGGCATATCCAGCTTCACGACGGCTCGATCGTGATCGCCTCGATCACGTCATGCACCAACACGTCGAACCCCTATGTGATGATCGGCGCCGGTCTGGTGGCGCGCAAGGCGCGCGAGCGCGGGCTGAACCGCAAGCCCTGGGTCAAGACCAGCCTCGCGCCGGGCTCGAAGGTGGTTTCGGAATATCTGGAAGCGTCGGGGCTGCAAGAGGATCTCGACGCCATCGGCTTCAACCTCGTGGGCTATGGCTGCACCACCTGCATCGGCAATTCCGGCCCGCTGGAACCCTCGATCAGCAAGGCGATCAACGATAATGACCTGATCGGCGTTTCGGTGCTTTCGGGCAACCGCAACTTCGAGGGCCGCATCAGCCCGGACGTGCGCGCCAACTATCTGGCCAGCCCGCCGCTGGTCGTGGCCTACGCGCTGGTCGGCGACATGAACGTGGATATCGCCAACAGCCCGCTGGGCCAGGACAAGGACGGAAACGATGTCTACCTGAAGGATCTGTGGCCCAGCAGCGAGGAAATCAACGCGCTGGTTGAAAAGACCGTGACCCGCGCCGCGTTCAAGGAAAAATACGCCGACGTATTCAAGGGCGACAAGAAATGGCAGGGTGTGCAGACCACCGACGCCGAAACCTATGACTGGCCGCCGCAATCGACCTATATCCAGAACCCGCCCTATTTCCAGGGGATGAGCAAGGAACCCGGCACGATCGCGAATATCGAGGGTGCCAGGGTACTTCTGGTTCTGGGCGACATGATCACGACCGACCACATCTCGCCTGCCGGTTCGTTCAAGGCAGACACGCCCGCGGGCAAGTACCTGATCGACCGCCAGGTGCCCGTGAGCGAGTTCAACTCGTACGGGTCGCGCCGCGGCAATCACGAGGTGATGATGCGCGGCACGTTTGCCAACATCCGTATCAGGAACGAGATGCTGGACGACGTCGAGGGCGGCTATACCAGGGGGCCGGACGGCAAGCAGACCAGCGTCTATGACGCCGCGATGGCCTATCAGGAAAGCAGCACGCCGCTGGTGGTATTCGGCGGCGAACAGTATGGCGCGGGCTCTTCGCGCGACTGGGCGGCCAAGGGTACGGCGCTGTTGGGCGTGAAGGCGGTGATCGCCGAGAGCTTCGAACGTATCCACCGCTCGAACCTGGTCGGCATGGGTGTGATCCCGCTTGAGTTCACCGGCTCCGACAACCGGAAAACGCTGGGCCTGACGGGCAAGGAAACCGTGTCGATCCGCGGCCTCGACAACGTCAAGCCACAGCAGGATGTGCCCTGCGACATCACCTTCGCCGATGGCACGACCAAGACGATCACGCTGAAATGCCGGATAGATACCGCGCCCGAAATCGAATATGTCGAGAACGGCGGTGTGCTGCACTACGTCTTGCGCAAGCTGGCCAGATCGGCCTGACCGCGTATCCCATGACAAGATCGGACCCCGCCATGGCGCGGGGTCTTTTTTTCTGCTCGCCGCCGTACCTCTGCAAATTTTCCTTCCGTTTTTTGATTGATCAGTTGCAAGAACTGGAATAACTCACCTTATGGTGGCAAATTAATTTGAGACAATAATGCAACTTTCAACCGAACAGCAAATTCTGGTTGAACATCGCCTTGCGTTTGTACGCAAGTCCGTGGGCATCGCCTATCTCTACTGGTTGTTCATCGGCGGGCTTGGCGGGCACCGCTTCTACCTTGGAAGGTCGATGAGTGCCCTTGCATTGCTGGGGCTGTCGGTTTTCGGCTGGGTAACGCTGACCACCCAGACCGGCACCATCGCCCTGGTGGCGGTGGGTCTGTGGCTGCTGGTGGATGCGTTCCTGATTCCGGCGATGATCCGCAAGGATACGGACAAGCGAAGATCGCTGATAGAGGCCGAAATCGCGGCTGCACCCGCGTCGCGACTGCCGGAATGATACGCGGACTACCGCACAATTCGGCCCAAGCGGTGCTTTGAAATCAATTGCCGCGCGCCGCGGCTTCGGCGAGGGCGGGGCGCAATCTTTCCGCGATTGCGCGCTGGGTCAGCGGCCCGGCAAAGCGCAGCACGATGGTTCCGTCGCCGGCAATCACGAAGGTTTCCGGCAGGCCGTACACACCCCAGTTGAAACCCATGCGCCCGGCCTCGTCGCGGCCAAGCGCCGCGAATGGATCGCCGAGTTCGTTCAGAAACGCATCCGCCTTGTCCTGGTCGTCCTTCATGTTGACGCCGTAGATCGTGATACCCTCTCGGGCCAGCAATTCGAGGTTGGGATGTTCCACGCGGCAGGGCGCGCACCAGCTGGCCCAGAAATTGACCAGCTTGACGCCGCCGTCGCGCAGATCGGAATCGCCGAACGGGGTCTTGCCGGGGAATTCGGTGATTGCCACCGCCGGCGCGGGCTGGCCTTCGCGCACCGATGGCAGCGCGTCGGGGTCGTCGCGCAACATGCCGATCGCGGCCACGGCCACAAAGGCCGCGAAGATCAGCGGCGGCAGGAACATCAGCGGCGATACCTTAGCCACGGCGCGCTACCCTGGCCTCGATGCGTTCCATTTCCGCGCGCAGCCTGCGGCCGCGCCAAAGGCTGACGACGACAAGCCCCGCCAGCAGCAGAATCGAGGCGGCGTAGGCCGACAGCACCGTATCGGCGTATTTTCCAAGCTCCGGCATCATGCCTGCACCCTTTCCCTTGCCATCAGCGCCCGGATCCGCCGGGCGCGAATTTCGGTTCCCGTCCGGTAGAACACCAGTGCGATGAACAGCAGAACAAATCCCGCGATGCAGACGAGCAGCGGAAAATAGAAAACGTCAGCGACATGTTCCTTCTTGTCGAGACTGAGCGACGCACCCTGGTGCAGCCCCTGGTTCCAGAAATTCACCGCATAGCGCGACAGCAGCGCGAACACCGAACCGACAAGGCACAGAACGCCGGTCAGGTCTGCGGCGGTATCGGGATTGTCGATTGCTTCCCAAAGGGCCATGTAGCCCAGATAGAACAGGAACAGGATAAGGAACGAGGTCAGCCGCGGATCCCATTCCCACCAGGTGCCCCACATCGGCTGGCCCCAGATGGCGCCCGTCACCAGCGCGATCACCGTCATGGTGGCGCCGACCGGCGCCGCCGCCCGCGCCGCAAGCGCGCTGACATGATGGCGACGCACAAGCCAGATCAGCGAGGTCGCCAGCATCATCATCCAGGCATTTATCGCCATCAGGGCCGAGGGCACATGCAGATAGATGATCTTGACCGTGGATCCCTGCCGATAGTCGTCAGGGGTAAAGAAGAATCCCCAGACAAGACCAAGCGCCAGGCAAAGCGCCGACGAAACCCACAGGAACGGCAGCATCCGTTCCGTGGTGGCAAGGAACTTCTTGGGATTGGCGTATTCCCAAAGGGCGTTCATTTTCCGCGACATCGTCATGGCAGGTTACTTAGTCCTTCTTCGCGGCTGCGGCAATTCACAAACCCGCCGCACCGGGGCGGCAAGCCGACGCGCCCGCCAAGGCGTTTCGAAACGCCTCGGCCATCCGGTTCGGTAGCGACCGGCTTCCCCCGGGTCGGGCCTGCCGTCACCCGGCGGCGGATTCCGGGCCGGGCCCAAGCGGTTTTGCGCCCGCTTGGCCGGCCCATCGCGCTCAGCGCAGGTTGATCCGCAAAACCGCGGCGCTGGCGAAGGGCAACAGCGCGATCACCGCCGCGGTGATTCCGCCCAGCATCAGCAGCGGCGTCGTCAGATCCATCCCCGCGGCCCCGCGCCGTGCCACCTCGGCGCCGAAGATCAGGGTCGGCACATAAAGCGGCAGCACCAGCAGCGACAGCAGCAGCCCGCCGCGTTTCAGCCCGACGGTCAGCGCCGCGCCGAAGGTGCCGATCACGCTGAGCGCCGGGGTTCCCAGCGCCAGCGAGATCACCAGCCAGCCGTAGCCCGGTCCGGGCAGGTTAAGCAGCACGCCCAGCACCGGCGCCGCCAGCACCAGCGGCAGCCCCGTGGTGATCCAGTGCGCCAGCGCCTTGATCGTGACCACCGATTCCAGCGGCAGCGGCGCGGTGGCCAGCAGGTCGAGCGATCCGTCCTCCCAGTCGAGCGCCAGCAGCCGGTCGAGCGAGAGAAGACAGGCCAGCAGAGCGCCCAGCCAAAGCACACCCGGAGCGATGCTGGCCAGCAGAGAGGATTGCGGCCCGACGCTGAAGGGCACCATCACCGTGACGATCAGGAAGAACGCCAGGCCCAGGCCGAAACCGCCGCCGGCACGCAGCGCCAGCCTGAGGTCGCGCAGCAGCAGTGCC
Organism: Jhaorihella sp.; assembly: GCA_047975215.1. Classification (GTDB taxonomy): domain Bacteria; phylum Pseudomonadota; class Alphaproteobacteria; order Rhodobacterales; family Rhodobacteraceae; genus JAGRMG01. Next base: position 10,446 of record JBKEDD010000071.1, on the reverse strand, counting down.
GTCACAGGAAACCTCCGTCGAAATCCTCGACCGGGACGGGCACGGCCCTGAACGGGCCGACATCCAGCACCTCGGCATCAATCCCGAGGTCGATATGGGTGGCGATCAGCGCGCTGCCGCCCTGCCCCAGATGCGCGCGCACCGCATCGGCGAACATCGCCACGGCACCGCGGTCCAGCGACACGGTGGGTTCGTCCAGCACCCATATGGGCCGCCCCGTCACCAGCAGGCGCGACAGGCCCAGCCTGCGCTTTTGCCCCGCCGACAGGTTGCCGGCATGACGGTCGGCCAGATCGGCCAGATCATAGGCGTCGAGCGCGGGCCGGATCGAACCGGCGCCGAACACCGCGGCCCAGAAGCGCAGGTTTTCGGCCACGGAAAGTGTCGGTTTGATGCCGTCGGAATGGCCGGCATAGGCGATGGTCTCGTCGGCGCCGTCGATACGGCCGGCGATGGCGGGTTGCAACCCGGCCACGGTGCGCAGCAACGTCGTCTTGCCGATCCCGTTGGGGCCGCGCAGCACCAGCGCGCACTTTGGCCGAAGCGTGAAGTTCAAGGCTTCCAGCACGGGCACGCCGCCGCGGGCGATGGTCAGGTCGGTGACCGTAAGGGTCATGGCTCTCCGCCTTCAGCATGTCGCGTTCACTCGGGTTCATCCGAATGATCGCGACACGCTCTAGCCGATTGCAGAGGCGGGAAAAAGCGCCAAAATCGCGCGGCCTCGCCACGGGGGCGATATCGGCCATGCCTTTGGCGGGGGCGGCTCAGACCGGCAGCAGCGCCACGGCGGCACGGCGGCATTCCGCCAGCAAGACGTTGTAGGTCCGGCAGGCGGCGGGCGAATTCATCACCTCGACGCCGATCCCCGCGCCTTCCAGCACGGCGCGCAACGGGCCGGGAATATGCGCGATCTCGGCCCCGGTCCCGACCAGAAGGACGTCGATCCGCCCGGCCAGCGCCAGCAGGGCGTCCGCGTCCTCCAGCCCGCCCCAGGCCCTGGTTCCGGCGGGGCCCGTCAGCACCGCGCCATGATGCGCCTTGCCGCCGATACGGAAGAAGCCATCGCCATAGCCATCCAAGGGCTGGGCGTCGTTGTAGGTCACTTCGTCGATGCGCATGATGCTGGCCTCGTCAGTTCCACAGCGGCAGGCCCAGAACGGCCGAAACGGCAATGATGCCATAGACCACGACGCGAAAGGCCGGTTCGGCGCGCGGCGTGAACAGGGCCGCCCCTGCCGCGTTCGCCAGCATGTATGGCACGGCCAGCAGCAGCCCCGCAACCATGGTGCCGCCTTCGAGCAATCCGAAAACCGCCAGGCTGACGATCATCAGCGTGTCGATGATCAGCAAATACAGCAGAAAGTTCGCCCGTATCGTTGCCGCCGGCAGGGTGCTGGCGACATAGAGCATGATCACCGGCGGTCCGGCCAGACCGGTCAGCCCGCCGAGAAACCCGCCCAGCCCGCCTGTTCCGACGATCAGCGCGGGCGTCAGGCGGCCCCGATACCGCCAGCCCGCCATCAGCAGGCAAAGCAGGATCAGCACGACACAGGACACCCCCCAGCGGAACAGTCCGGCATTCACATGCGACACGGCCCAGACCCCCAACGGCATCGCCAGCACCACCCCAAGGCCGAGGCGAAGGACATCGCCGCGCCCGCCCTCGCGCAGGGCGCGCGGAAGATTGGGAAGCGGGCCGAACAGTTCGACCATTGTCAGAAAGACCAGCGCGCCGACGGGCGTGAGAACCGAACCGGCCACCGGCATCATGATCATGGCGCTGCCAAAGCCGGAAAACCCGCGCACGAGCCCGGCGATGCAGACCGCGACAAGCAATGAGCCCAGCCCCGGCAGCGCCAGGGCCTGGCCCAGCGTGTCAGGCATCTACGTTGGCGAACTGGTTTCCCGCGGTGTTGTCGGGCTTGGACCAGTCCCGTTTGACACCGAGATAAAGAAGGATCGCCGAGGCGATGAAGATCGAGGAATAGGTACCCACGAAGATGCCCCAGATCATCGCAAAGACAAACCCGCGGATCACGTCACCGCCCAGGACATACAGTGCCAGCAGCGCGATCAGCGTCGTGACCGAGGTCATCATGGTGCGCGACAGGGTTTCGTTGATCGACAGGTTCAGCACCTCCTTGAGAGGTTTCTGCTTGTACTTGCGCAGGTTTTCCCGCACCCGGTCGAACACCACCACGGTATCGTTCAGCGAATAGCCGACGATGGTCAGAAGCGCCGCGATGATCGCCAGGTCAAACTTGATCTGCAATTCCGAGAACACCCCGATGGTCAGCACCACATCATGCACCAGCGACAGCACCGCGCCCAGCGCGAACTGCCATTCGAAGCGCAGCCAGATATAGACCAGCACCGCCGCGATCGACAGCAGCACCGCCAGAACCGCCGTTTGCACCAGTTCGCCCGACACTTTCGGCCCCACCGATTCGACCGAAATGAACCTGATGTCCGGGGCGGCAGCCTTCAGCGCGTCTTCCACCTGCGCGATCACGTTGGCGGTGATCGCCTCTTCGCCGTCCTGCGCACCGATGCGGATCATCGACACGTTCTGATCGGGGCCGAACGTGGGGTCGAAGACTTCGGTGATCAGCACGTCGCCCAGACCCAGCGGCGCGAGGGCATCGCGGTAGGCGCCGACATCCACGGCCTGCGCGCTTTCGGTCCGGATCGTCGTGCCGCCGCGGAAGTCGATCCCGTAGTTCAGCCCGCGCAACCCGAAGGACACCAATGCCAGAAGCAGCATCAAGCCGGAAATACCCAGCCACGTCTTCCAGCGTTTGAAGAAGTCGAACGAGGTTTCCTGGGGAACAAGCCGCAATCTCATGTCATACCTCGATGGTCTTGGGGCGGCGGCGGTCGAACCAGATCGCGATCATCAGCCGCGTGACGAAGATCGCGGTAAAGACCGAGGTGACGATGCCCAGGCCCAGCGTGATGGCAAAGCCGCGCACCGGGCCGGACCCCATCGCGAACAGGATCACCGCCGTGATCAGCGTCGTGATGTTGGCGTCGAGAATGGCCGACAACGCCTTTTCATAGCCCAGTTCGATGGCTCGGCTGGGTCCGCGGGCGGTCTTCAGTTCCTCGCGGATACGTTCGAACACCAGCACGTTGGCATCCACCGCCATGCCGACCGTCAGCACTATCCCGGCGATGCCGGGCAGCGTCAGCGTTGCGCCGATCAGCGACAGCATCCCGAAGATCAGCGCGATGTTCAACGCCAGCGCGATATTCGCGAACAGACCGAACAGGCCATAGGCCAGCGCCATGAAGATCAGAACGGCGCCAAAGGCAACCACGGTGGCGATCTTACCGGCGTCGATGCTGTCCTGGCCCAGTTCCGGGCCGATGGTGCGCTCTTCCAGGAAATCCAGCCCCGCCGGCAGCGCCCCGGCGCGCAGCAGCACCGCGAGATGCGTGCTTTCCTCGATGGTGAAGCGGCCGGTGATGATTCCGGAGCCGCCCGGGATGTGGCTCTGGATAACCGGCGCGCTGACCACCTCGTCATCCAGAACGATGGCGAAGGGGCTGCCGATGTTCTCCAGCGTGTAGTCGCCGAACCGGCGCGCCCCGGCCGTGTTGAATCGGAAACTGACCGCTGGGCGGCCGTTCTGGTCGAAAGACGGCTGGGCATCGACCAGTTCTTCGCCCGTGACGACCGGAGCGGCCTCGACCGTGTAGTAGAGGCCCGGTTCGTCCAGCGACGGAATCACCTTGTTGCCGGTGCCGGCGGGCGCGTCCGGGTCGCTGCCGCGGCCAACGACCGGATTGAAGGTAAGCCGCGCGGTGGTGCCGATAATGGCCTTGAGTTCGGCCGCGCTGCCGATGCCCGGCACCTGGATCAGTATGCGGTCGCTGCCCTGGCGCTGGATCGTCGGTTCACGGGTGCCGACCTCGTCGATGCGGCGGCGCACGATCTCGAGCGCCTGGCGCACGGTGCGGTCGTCGGATGCGGCCTTTTCGGCATCCGACAAGGTGACGACCAGAACATCGCCCTCGGCGTTTGCCTCGATGTCGGTGGCGCCCGCCCCCGTCAGCGTCTGCACCGGACGGGCAAGACCGCGCACGATGCGCAACGCGTCGTCCATGCCGGCGGGGTCGCCGATGCGGATGCGAATCTTGTCCCGCGCCGAGGGTTGCTTGCGGATGGTGCCGACACTGTCGCGTTCGTCGCGCAGCGCATCGCGCAACTCGGGCCACATCGCCTCCATCCGCGCGGCATAGACATCGCCGACCTTCACCTCGGCCAGAAGATGCGCGCCGCCGCGCAGATCCAGCCCGAGATTGACCAGCCCCGAGGGCAGCCAGGACGGCCATTGCCCCGCCTGCGCCAGCAGGGCCGGCGTTTCGCCGGTCTTTTCGATCGCGGCCTTCGCGTCGTTGCTCTGCTCGACACGGGTGTAGAACGCGTTGGGCAGGGCCAAGAGGATTCCGGCTGCGCAGATCAGCCAGATCAGCACCCGCTTCCATGGATCAAAGTTCAGCATTAACCTGCCTTGTGAATAGGTTACGCAGGAAAGCTCACTTGGCCGGTTCGGTCTTGTTCAGCACCTGCGCGACGGTGGACTTGACGACGCGCACCTTGACGCCCTCGGCGATCTCGACCTCGACCTCGCCATCGTCCTTGACCTTCGCGACCTTGCCGATGATGCCGCCCTGAGTGATGACCTGATCGCCCCGGCGCAGCGCATCCACCATTGCCTTGTGTTCCTTGACCTTCTTCTGCTGCGGGCGGATCAGCAGGAAATACATGATGGCGAAGATCAGGATGAGCGGGAGAAACTGGCCGAAGGCGCCAACGTCCATGGGATTTTCCTTGTATCATTGCGGCGTGTCAGTGCGGCGGGGGCTGCCCGCGGATTGCGGCGGCAACCTATGCGCAGTCGGCAGGCATTGCAAGGCGGCGCGGGCCCATGTTCGGTTCGCAAAACGCGGCGGTCCCGGGCAAGTGCCGGCAGGTGGTGCCACCCGCGCCGCGGGGCATGAAAACCCACCCTACCCCCGGCCCGCGGCTTGGGGCATAACGCCACAAACCGATTCACCGCCCGAGGACAGCCCCATGCACGATATCCGCGCCATTCGCGAAAATCCCGCCGCCTTCGATGCCGCGCTGGCGCGGCGGGGCGCGGCTTCGGTATCGGCGGAAATCCTGGCACTGGACGAAACCCGCCGCGCCCGTATCCAGGCGGCCGAGGCGGCACAGGCCGAACAGAACCGCGCCAGCAAGGAGGTCGGCGCCGCCCGGGCGCGCGGAGACGATGCCGAATTCGAACGCCTGCGCGCGCTGGTCGCCGCCAAGAAGGCCGAGGTCGCGGCCCTGCAGGCCGAGGCGAAGGACCTCGATGCGCAACTGGCGGAAAAACTGTCCTGGCTGCCCAACCTGCCCGCAGCGGATGTGCCGGACGGCAAGGACGAGGCCGACAATGTCGAGATACGCAACTGGGGCACGCCACGGGTGTTCGATTTCACTCCGGTCGAACATTTCGAGATCGCAGCCGTCAGGCCGGGCATGGATTTCGAGACCGCCGCCAGGCTTTCGGGGGCGCGGTTCGTGCTGCTGTCGGGCGCCGTGGCGCGGATCCACCGGGCGCTGGCGCAGTTCATGCTGGACACGCACACGGGCGAGAACGGGCTGAGCGAGGTCAACGGCCCGGTCATGGTGCGCCCCGAGATGATGTACGGTACCGGGCAACTGCCGAAGTTCGGCGAGGACAGCTACGAGACCACCAACGGCTGGTGGCTGATACCGACTTCCGAAGTCACCCTGACCAACATCGTCAATGACACGATCGTCGAGGAAAGCTACCTGCCGCGCCGCTATTGCGCGCATTCGCTGTGCTTCCGTTCCGAGGCCGGCAGCGCGGGCAAGGATACGCGCGGGATGCTGCGCCAGCACCAGTTCGAGAAGGTCGAGATGGTGTCGGTCACGCGGCCCGAGGAGAGCGACGAGGAACAGCAGCGCATGTTGCGCTGCGCCGAGGGGATTCTGGAGAAGCTGGGCATCCCCTATCGCACCGTCATCCTGTGTACAGGCGACATGGGGTTCGGGGCGCGCCGTACCTACGACATCGAAGCCTGGCTGCCGGGGCAGAACGCCTGGCGCGAGATCAGTTCGGTTTCGACCTGCGGCGATTTCCAGGCGCGGCGCATGAACGCGCGCTTCCGCCCCGAGGGCGGCGCCAGGCCGGAATTCGTGCACACGCTGAACGGATCGGGCCTTGCGGTAGGCCGCTGCCTTATCGCCGTGCTTGAGAACGGCCAGAACGGCGACGGGTCGGTGACGCTGCCCGGGGTTCTGGCACCCTGGCTGGGCGGGCGGCTGACCCTGGGCGCGGACGGCGTTCTGGTCTGAACCCCGCGCCGCGCTCGCGCCAGGAGGGCCGGATCAGCGCCGGTTGAGGGCCATCACTTCTTCTTGTCGCCCGTCTTTTTCTTGTCGCCCGCCTTTTCTCGCGCGGCTTTCTTCATGTCCTTGTCGCGTTTCTTCTGCGCCTTGGCCTCGGCTTTCGCAAGGGCCTTCTGCTTTGCCTTTTCCTTGGCCTTGGCCCGCTTTTCCTTCTCCTTTTGCTTGGCCTTCTTCGCCTTTCTCGCGGCCTTCTTCCGGGCCTTCTCGATCTTCTTGCCCAGCGCCTCGGCCCGCTCGGCGGCCGCCTGCGCCTTCTTGCCGGCCTTTTCCTTCTTGCGGGCCTTGGCAAGTGCTTCGTCTTCGCCCGCGGCCGTTCCATCCCGGGTCTCACCCTGCGCCACGGGTTTGGCCGCGACCGGGCGCGCCGGACGGGGACGGGCCGGTGGCTTGGCGCGAACCGCGGCAGGCTTCGCCGGGGCGGGCACCAGCAGCGCCTTTGCCGCCGCGATAAGCGCCGGCGCCCGGGCAGCGCCGATCCCCGGCACCCTGGTCAAAGCCTGCGGCGATTGCGCGGCGAGATCTTCGGCCGTTACGATACCGTGCTCCTGCAGGGTCCGCCCAAGCGATGCCCCCACTCCGCGGACCCTGTTCAACAATGTCATGTGCAATTCCTTTCCCGAATTGGCTGTGGCCGACCTCGCAGCCGGGCCGAATGTGCTGCCGCTCGTGCCCCTTTCCGCGTTGGGCGCCTCAGCCCGTGCCCGGCGCCGTTGCGCGCATCGCTCGCGGGGCGGCCTTCGGAAACGCCACCAGCCGGCCGGCCTCCTCGTCCCAGAGCTTGAGGTTCAGCGCCGCCACCGCCTCGCGGAATCCGATACGGCGGGGTGCATGTTCGGCCGGCAGGCCGTAATGGCACTTGCGCAGCCGGTAAGACGGTATGCGGGCATTGAAATGGTGAATGTCGTGCAGCGTGATGCAGGCCACCGCCGTATCGAACCACCAGCCGAAAGCCAGGGCCGACGAACCCTGAAGCGCGGCCGCCTGCGGGTCCAGGTCTGGGCGGCGGTTCCAGTAGGTATCCTCGAAATTGTGCTGCAGATATACCAGGAACACGCCCAGCATGCCGCCCAGCAACGAAAATCCCAGCCAGATCGCGACGCCGGCCATGCCGGCCAGATACCACAACACGCTCAGATAGCCCGCGATCGCCAGATTGTGCGCCAGCACCGCTCCGGGCCCGAATCGCATGGTGTTCTTGGGCCAGCGGTAGCGGATGAAATAGGTAAACAGCGCCCCCGCCGGAATCAGCACGAACGGGTTGCGGTAAAGCCGGTACTGCAGACGCCGCCAGAATCCGGCGGCGTTCCATTCGCGCAGGGTCATGGTGTGGATCTCGCCGGTTTCGCGATGCGCCAGGTTGCCGACATTGGCATGATGCAGGTTGTGATTCTGCTTCATCACCTCGAAGGGGGCGAAGGTGAACGGCGACAGCACATGGCCCGCCACCTCGTTCTGCAATCGGGTCTCGAACAGCGAGTGATGGCCGCAATCATGTTGCAGCACATAAAGGCGCACCGCCGAAACGGCATGCGCGATGCCGGCGGGGATCAGCACGTACCAAAGCTGCGCATGGGCAACCGCCAGCCAGAGCGAGCCGAAATAGACAGCAAAGGTCGCGCCATAGCTGAGTCCGGCCAGACGGTTGTCCCTTTCGGTGAACCGACGGGTATAGGCTCTCAGATCCATGGCGTTCCCGAAAGACATGCGTTCCGCGACATTTCGCATTCAGAATATACGGATACGACGCAACGGCAAGCGGGATGCGGAAATTCCCCCGCGCGGCACGGTTCTGCGGCGTATCCGGCCCGGACCGGCGCCATTTCGGCGAAACCCGGGCGCTCGTGGCCCGCCCCATGCCGCTTCTTTCTGGTCGCAAATACTCAAAGCCAACGGTGGCCGCCGTGCCCGGCGCCCGCTCGGGTGCGCGGCGCGCCGCCCCCGCCGGCGCAGGAACGGCCTAGCTCTCGCGCCACCTGACCCCGTATAGTTCCAGCCGGTGGCCGCGCAACTCATAGCCGAGTTTGGTGGCGATGCGTTCCTGCAACGCCTCGATCTCGGCATCGACGAATTCGATCACCTCGCCGGTGGCCAGGTCGATCAGGTGGTCGTGGTGGTCGCGCTCGGCATCCTCATAGCGCGCCCGCCCGTCGCCGAACTCCAGCCGCTCCAGAATGCCCGCCTCCTCGAACAGTTTCACCGTGCGATAGACCGTGGCGATGGATATGCCCGAATCGATGGCGCTGGCGCGGGCATACAATTCTTCGACATCCGGGTGATCCTCGTTCTCCTGAAGGACACGGGCGATGGTGCGGCGCTGGCCGGTCATGCGCAGGCCCTTGGCCTCGCAGCGGGCGATGATGGTGGTGTCAGGCATATCCGGCCCCCGTTCTAGTCTGGCCCGCAGGTCTAACCCGCCTTTGCCGGCGCCGCCACCGGGTAATCTGCCGCACAAACGGTTGACTTTGCCCGCGCGGGGGGCCATGTGCCGTTCCGGGCGTTGTCTTGTTGCCGCGTGAGCAGGAATGACCGGGGGCGGATCTGAAATTCCGCCGGGCCAGATGGCCGGTCAGCAGGACGGCGACCCGTGTGTTCCCAAGATCACGCGTGGGGCCAAGGCGCCTGACCGGTCCGTCCGTGGCATTCGGCCACCGGATCCGAGGTTCGGCCTCCCCGCCGCGCGCAAGCGGCGAATACCCGGCCCGCGCCCTCGCGGGTCCGAAAGGACATGAATTGAACGAGTTCGAAATGATGGGCCTGCCCGGGCACCTCGTGTCGCGGCTGGCCGCGCTGGGCATCGACACCCCGACCCCGATCCAGAGCCGCGCCATCCCGCACGCGCTGGACGGCCGCGACGTCATGGGCCTGGCGCAGACCGGCACCGGCAAGACCGCCGCCTTCGGCCTGCCGCTGCTTGCGCGGATGCTGCAATGCGCCCGCCGGCCCGAGCGCCGCGCCGTGCGCGCCCTGGTGCTGGCCCCCACCCGCGAACTGGCCAGCCAGATCGCCGCCAGCCTGCGCGATCTGGTCGAGGGCACGCCGCTCAGGGTCGGCCTTGTCGTCGGCGGCCAGTCGATCAACGCCCAGATCAAGCGCCTGGAACGGGGCAGCGATCTGCTGGTTGCCACGCCGGGGCGGCTGATCGACCTGATGGACCGCCGCGCGCTGAGCCTGGCCGACTGCGAATTCCTGGTGCTGGACGAGGCCGACCAGATGCTCGACCTTGGCTTCATTCATGCGCTGCGCAAGATCGCGGCGATGCTGCCTGCGCAACGCCAGACCATGCTGTTCTCGGCCACGATGCCCAAACAGATGAACGAGATCGCGCAAAGCTATCTGACCAACCCGGTTCGGGTGCAGGTCTCGCCCCCGGGCAAGGCCGCCGACAAGGTGACGCAGGCGGTGCATTTCATCGCCCGGGCAGAAAAGACCGGCCTGCTGATCGAACTGCTCGATACCCATCGCGACGAACGCGCACTGGTCTTCGGGCGCACCAAGCATGGCTCGGAAAAGCTGATGAAGCAGCTCGACAAGGCCGGGTTCGCCACCACGTCGATCCACGGCAACAAGAGCCAGGGTCAGCGTGACCGCGCAATCGCCGCCTTCAGGGCCGGCGAGATCAAGGTACTGGTGGCCACGGACGTGGCGGCGCGCGGACTCGACATTCCCGATGTCAGGCATGTCTACAACTACGACCTGCCCAACGTGCCCGATGCCTATGTGCACCGGATCGGGCGCACCGCGCGGGCCGGCAGGGACGGTGCCGCCATCGCCTTCTGCGCACCCGACGAGATGGGCGAACTCAAGGCGATCGAGAAGGTCACGGGGCAGTCGATCCCGGTGGCTTCGGGAAGACCATGGGAAACGCCGCAGGATCCGTCGGCGAAACCGGGGCCGGGCGGCAAGCGCCGTGGCGGCACGGGTGGCGGCAGCGGTGCGGGCAAGCCCGGCGGGCGCCGGCGCCGTCCGGGCCGCGGCAAAGGCGGCGGCGCAGGTGGCGGCAAGCGCCGCGCGGCCTGACC
>JBKEDD010000070.1:0-7345 GCA_047975215.1 Jhaorihella sp. | reverse complement strand
GTGACATGAGGCCCCGACCTTTCGCGCCGCCCGGCATAGCCGGATCGGCGCGAGCGGCCCCGCATGGGCGCGGGCCGCCGCTCGCCGGGGTCCCGGCTCGCATTCGGAAAAGTGACGTGATATAAGAAAAGAACAAGGTAACTGATCGGGTTAGCCGATCCAGTTATCTGGTTTTCCCGTCTATTTCATCCTTTGGTTGTGCCCGACACTCGTTCCCTGGGTCATGCGCTGACGGACCCCGAAAAAGAGGTGTCGCCATGCCTGTGAACGATTGGCGCTCACCGGCGGCCTATGGGCACAGCTAACATCTCACCGCCGCCGGTTTCGCCTGGGAATACCTTCGCCGTAACGCCGACTACCGGCAGGATTTCCGCGCCGCCGCAAAGGTGGGCCGCCAGAAATTGCCGCCGGACGCCTTCCCCCGCCGCTGGGGGTTGCGATTTCCCGCATGACCCGGACATGCCGCCGGGCCGCGCGCCCCTGTTCTGGGCGCCCCGCGCCCGGCCGCAGGCGATCATCCTGTCGCCGTTGGTGCGCGGGGGTGAGACCGGGCGAGCCGTCATGCTCTCCGCTCTCGTCGGCGTTGAACTGCGCCAAGCCGCAGATGGCTGGCACGGCATCTGGCGCGCCGATGGCGCCACCCATCAATTTTGGCTCCCCGACACACAACCTGACGCCGCCGTCCCCTATACCGCCCAACTCCCAATGGATGCCTTTTTCGAATTACGCGCCTACGCCGCCCGCCGCCTCTGGCGCGCGCTCAACGGTCGCTCCCCCGGCCCAGCCTACCACCCGATGCCCGACCAACTCCGCAACTGGCACATCCTCACCCTCCGCGCGCTTGACGCCCGCGCCGGTGGCGCCAGCTACCGCGACATCGCCGCCGACATTCTCGGGTTCCAGGGCGCGAAGGAGGATTTCGAGATCGACCCGCGCAAGAACCAGGCCCGGCGGCTCGTCGCCCACGGAACCGGGATGCTGAACGGTGGATACAGGCAGTTACTACATTATCCGATCAAGGCGCCGAAACGGCGGTGATGGGCCAAGGGTCGCCACGTTGAAAGCGTCGATCTGACGCGAGCGGCCAACCTCGCCAATGGCGACAGGGCGCTACGCTCCATCGCCGAAACTGACATTGGCAATCCGGGCTAATTTTGCGCAGCCCTCAGGTCTTCGAGATAGTCGCTGAGTTCATCTCCATATCCCCAGCCTGTATCCGAAACCCGCTGATATTCCGTCTCCAGCCGTTTCAGCCAGTTTGCCGTCAGTTTCGGGTCGGCCTGCGCGGTGATCTTGCCCACAATCGAGCCGAACATGGAACCCATGCTGTTATAAAACGCCTCATCCATGTCGCCGAATTCCAGCGTGACGTCATTTCCACATTGGACGTAGTAGAACATCAGTTCCAGGGTCTCATCGAGCTGTCCGCGGGCCTTATTGTAATCGGAAATTGCCCGGCGCGCGTCGCGGTATTTGATGGGCGCGTCCCATCGGCTTGGATTGATCGCCGCCTTGATCCGTTTTTTGTAGGGGGCAATGTCCGTTTCCTCACCCGAGACCAGAAACCGCGCATGCAGAAACTCCTGATTCCTCGGGTCCGCGCGATAGAGGTCCTGCACAAGGCCCAGAAGTTGCACGCGGGAAAACTCCGATAGCGCCCCTTTGATCGCCGTCCAGTTTTTCGTCATCACGCCCAGGCCTTATGGTTTCATCCTGATCTGTTTAGCGGCGCGTCGGGGAAGGGGAAACCTGCCTGAGTGGCGCCTGTCGCGATGTTTCAAGACAGCGCGCGGGCGCCGTGCGAAGATGCTGCGAGTTCAACTTTCGGAAACACCCCATGATTCTGCGCTATACGATCCTTTACGTTGATGATGTTGCCGCCGCGCTTGATTTCTATGAGCATGCCTTTAGCCTGACCCGCGCCTTCCTGCATGAGGCCGGCGATTATGGCGAGATGTCCTCCGGCGAGACCAAGCTGGCCTTCTCCTCGACCGCGCTGATGACCCAGCTTGGCAAGGCTCCCGGCAGGCCCGACCCCAAGGCGCCGGTGTTCGAGATTGCCTTTGAAACCGATAATGTTCGCGCCGCATTTGAGCGGGCCGTCTCCGCCGGGGCAAAGCCCGTGCAGCCGCCCCGCGATGAGCCTTGGGGGCAGATCACATCCTATGTCAGCGATCCAAACGGTTATCTGGTCGAGATCTGCTCGCCCGTCCAGGCGCCAAGCGCAGGCTGAGCCAGCAGATCAAGGGTCGCGGGGTCGGCACGGAGCCGCGCCGGGCTGACCCCAAACCAGCGGGCAAATTCGCGATTCATATGAGCTTGATCGCTGAATCTGCAGGTGCAGGCGATCTCGGTCAGAGGATCGGGGCCGGCCAGCATCACGGCCGCCCGCCGCGCCCGCGCCAGCAGCCGCCAGAAATCCGGCGGCGGTAGACCCTTGGTGCGAAACTGACGTTGCAGCGTGCGGATCGAGACGCCAGCGGTTCTGGCCACGGCAGGGATGGTTGCGCCCGGCGCGCTCAGGGCTGAGATCACATATTCCAGATCCCCCGGCGCGCCGCAGACATCGGCAATAATCGCCCCCGCCTGATCGGGGTTTGCGGCAATCGCCGCAAGGGCATCTCGGCAAAGTAATGCGCCGGGACGCAGCCGATAGCCCGTCATCCGGACGCTGGGGCTTGTTGTCACTGCGCGGGGGCAGAGGTCGAAATCGGTCAGGGTCACCTCCTCCTCCGCACCTGGCCTGCGCAGGATCAGCACATCCCGGCAGCCATCGGGCAGCACCAGATGGCGCTCGGCCCGTGAGCTGTGATGGTCCCATCTGTGGAAGGTGTCGTTCAAGCCGCGCCCTCGCGTAACTTCCCCAGATACTCCCGCAGCAAGGCCGCACGGCGCGGGCGAAAGCTGGCGCCTGTATCCGCGACATGGGCGATACGGTCGCCCCGGAACATGCGGAAATCTTCGCGCAAACAGCACCATGCCAGCAGCGTCAAGGTGCGCTCGGCATACATGAGCGCCAGCGGATAGATCATGCGCGAGGTCTTGGCGCCGGCCTGATCCGCATATCGGATGCGCAGCGCCTGTTCGCGCCAGCAAGCGCTGCGGATCAGGTCCAGATCAACCGGCGGGGAAAGGCGCGCATCCGGGCGATAGACCTGTGACACTGCATGAAAGAGCTGCCGTTCGCGCCCCTCGGGCAGAGTCGCCGCGACTTTGGCCAGAACCGATGCCGCCGCCCGCGTCAGTGTCGGATCGCCCATATGCCGAACCTCGGCCAGCCCAAGCGCCAGCGCCTCGATCTCGTTCCGGTCCAACATTTGCGGGGGCAGGGCGATATCCTCGACCAGCCGATAGCCATAACCCCGCTCGCCCTCGATCCGCGCTCCCGCCGCGCGCAGGCTGTCGATATCGCGATAGAGCGAGCGCAGCGACACGCCGGTTTCCTCGGCCAGCCGGGCGGCGGTGATCGGCGCAGCCATCATGCGCATGGCCTGAAGCAGGCGAAAAAGGCGGTCAGAGCGGGCCATGATCACAACTGTCGGAAATTGTCAGTTGTGTCTGTTTATACACCGCCCATCACGTTTGCAAACAGGCAAGAAACATATGTTCAACATCACCGATATCTCATGGCTCGGCGTCACCGTCGCCGCGCTGGCGTCATTCCTGCTGGGCGGGGTCTGGTTCACGGCGCTGTTCGGGCGCGCCTATTCCGCCGCGCTTGGCCGCGCCCACGACCCAAGCGCCCGGCCCGCACCGCTGCTGATCCTTGGCCCCGCGATCTGGAACCTGATCACCGCCGTCACCAGCGCCGTGCTGATGGCCGCGCTGGGGATCGAGACCTTGCCCGGCGCGCTTGGCTTTGGCCTGCTGATCGGGCTGGGCTATCTGGCGGCGACCACCGCCAATACCGGCCTAAACCCCAACATCCCCCGCCCACTGCTCTATGGCGCGATCAGCGGCGCCTATCATCTGGCCGCCGGGTTGATCATCGCCGTGGTGCTGGTGATGATGTAACGACGGCCCACAGAGGTCATTCAAACTCTGCTTGTCGAATGGCCGGAAAGGTCGAAGTTGAAGGGTTCCCGGACAACGTCAGGAATGGTCGCCGTGGCGCATTGAATTTCGATGGCTAAGTGTTGCACGAAGTATGCTACGCTTTTGAGATATAGTGGCAATCTGTCTGGACGTTGAGCAGATCAGAGAGGGCGTCAATCTTTAGTTTTTCAGCAACTCCAATTTTGAATGTGGCTGATTGCGAGAAGAATATGTCAACATGATTCAACGGGTGGCGCCTACCGTCCACTCTATCAGGGTCGTGATCGAAACGTATATACCCATCGTCCGAGTTTACCAATTCGCTAAGCGCCGCCCAAAGTGTGTCCGGATCGTCGGAAATACCCATGATGTCATCTGCGAAACCAAGAACTTCGCTGTTTGTGAAGGAGGCGGTCGTCGAAAGGGCGGCGATAATCTCAGAGCTTAGCTTGCTGCTGAGGTCTATTCCAGAGCGAAGCGTGCAGGAGTAGAATCCATCAGCATTTTTGACGGAGAATGGCAGGGCTGTCGAAAACATCTTCCCCTGATTTTCAACAAAAACCCGATGCATTTTGCCCGTGCAAACAAGCATCGTCCCGCGAACCTGATCCGGTTTCGGCTTGACGAAGGATAAGATCGTCTTCGCCACCCGCATCCAGAACAATATGATATTGGTTTTCTCCCGGAACGCCGACACAAGGTTTGCTGCTTGGTATTGGTCCAGATCAAAGGGTTCGATGTTCATCTCCCCTCCTTTTTCAGCATTTTCTTATAATTGAAGTCGGCAATTTCTGTTATTTCATGTCGGTCGAAGTCCTCACCGGCGGTGGCTCTTACGACTCTACGAAGCTCTTGTCTGAAAATCGGAAGAACGCCAAGCTCATTAAATATATCTTCGCAGAAGTCGTAAAAGGATGTGCGGACATTGTCCTGAGTAATGGTAGTCATGATTTCGGCTCGCTCCTCTTCAGAAGGCGCCTGTGCCTCGATGCATCCCGAAGCGTTGATCGTTTTCAGGCCTTGCCTGACTAAGCCCATCATCGCGTCATCCTGTTTTCGGGAGACAATCAAATACGACCTTAGGAACGAACGCGTCAGCGTCATGTAAAGTGAGTTTCTGTACGCCAGTCCCCTCGATAGATTGCTTGTAACGCAAATCACGAAGGGGAACTCGAGCCCCTTTACGTTGTTTCGGTTGCTGATAAATAGTCTTCCAGGAATCTTCCGTTTGCTTTCCACTGCCTTGTTCACAACCCAGCCTGTTTCCCGCGGAATGATCTGGGCAAGAGTATCTTGAAGGCTGAAGACCTGATTTCCGCTATCCACTAAGATGATACCTATATCATCCGGAGTGATTGTAGGGTTCTCATCGGATATGGACTTGATCGCATCAAGAACAAGACATGCTACTTGTTCATTGCCCAGAGTTTCGCCCTCGATGATTGATACCGACGGTACGTCTGCAGCTGATATGTCCTCAAAACGACGAAGCGGTTCGCGCTTCAAGCGATAAAAACTCTTGTCAGGGTTCGTTTCTACAATATAGCCGCAAGTCTGCCACTCGTCGTCATCAAGCCATCTGAGTTTTTTCTCTTCGAACAACCCCATTCCGAGAGAGTGGGCAAACATAAGAGCTCGTGGATCGGTTCGGTAGCACTTACTCAACAGAAAATCTGGAGATATGCTGGGTTTTATTTTTGCGTCAAAAATGCTTTGGAATATGTCACCTGCAACAATGACGTACTCTTTCGCAACAAGCGCGCAAAGATCAAGGAATGATTGGGGGAAATCCTGGCTCTCATCTATGAGAATGTACTCAAATGCGTAATCCAAGCCGTCACCTTTTGCCTTGATCATCTCAAAGGCTTTTTTGCAGGCGCCATCAAAAGAGTCTTGCCCGAAGGTGTAAAACGGAATATCAAAGTGATGACAAATGTATCTGTATGTACCAGAATTTGGGTCGTTACGAGACCCCCAAGCATGCATGCACCATAATCTGGAATCCCACTCGATCTGCTGCTCCACCTTCATAAAGTTGAAAAATTCTGGAATTCTTCTACGCAAACTGTCTGCGAGAATTCTGTTGTGGCATGTCAGCAATATCCGCGAACTTGGATTTCGGACATATATATCCTTGAGTTTGTGAAGCAGAAGTTCTGTTTTTCCGGTGCCGGAAAGCCCCTGTATGTGAATTGCCTTTTTATTAATTGATTTGTAGATAAATCGAGTTTGGTCCGCATCGAATAGTTGAATTTTCTGCTTAACCTTATCGAGAAGGTTGTCTGGCACTTCGGCTGTAGCTCTTTCGATGTCGTTAATGCTCCCGGTTACCAAAGATATAACCAGCTCAGAGAGTCTCCGCTTCCCAGGATCTTCGATGCGACTGTCTTGAATGTAACTCTCGACGTCATAGTCGGCGTCGGCGCAAACCGTAAAGATTAGGTCTTTGCGCCATTTTCGTGGCCGGCCAATCGCACCCTTGTACTCATACTTGTCCGAAATTGATCCCACGTCTTCCAAGAAGTCTTCAACGAAGTTGTCAAATTCTTCTTTATCTTCTGAGAAGCTGACGAGGCAGATTTTCCGACCGGGCGACATAATAACTGCGCAATTTTCATAGTCGTAATCGTACCGGTCATCACCAAGAGGCTGACTCACTGCATAAACTTGAGCTTTTTGACTTGAGGCCCATGTTTCAAGTTCGTCGTAAAAGGTCTGGTTTGATTCGTTTTTTTCAGCTTGAAGGAAAAAGAAGCTGCTCGTCATTGTCCCCTCGCGACATTTTGGATAGCGTGTTTGGAGCCGTTGACCTGCTCGTCGCCCTGGCTGAGACTGAGAGATTCACTAAGCCTTTGCAAGCCCTATTCCCAGAATGAGGTTTCGATATAGGGTAGTAAAAGACTTGCCGCGACATCACCGGTACGCAGCTCCATTCGAGCCTTTGGTAACACTGGTGTGTTCACCGAGAGCAGCGGCGCTGCCGTTCATAGTCAGCGCAGCGAATGTCCGGAGACCGCCCTTCCTTACGGAATACTGCGGGCGCGAAGTCAGCGACCGACCGGCCCCGAACTATCGCGGCGCGATCCCGTCCCCCGCCGCCTGCTCCAACAATAACCGATAGCCCTCGCGGGTGAACCACTCCGCCCGGTCGAAATGGCTGCGCCAGCATTTCCGGCTGCGCTGTCCGTCCTTATCAGGATCACGATCCAGCACGATCCGCGCGACCTCGGTCCAGTCGGCGCCATCGGCCTTGGCGTCGAGCAGGCGGAGATAGGTCACGAAGTGTTGCCGGTCATAGGTGGTGATTTCG
>JBKEDD010000069.1:0-6066 GCA_047975215.1 Jhaorihella sp. | reverse complement strand
AGAGTTCCTCGAAGCCCTCGCCGATCCCGATCACGAGCAGCACGAGGACATGGTCCACTGGTCGGGCGGGGACTTCGACGCCGAGGATGCCGGGGCCGGCACCATCATCGAACGCTTCGAGCGGCTGGCGAAGAAATGGGCCCCGCGGCCTCGCAAACCCAAAACTACGATCTGAGTGACGCCAGCGACCGCGGCCTACGCCGGATGGTTACCTTTGATCGGTTGTGATCCCAATTGGTCACATAACATGCCGGCGACGCTACCCGGGAGCACGACACGGTGCAGGCACAGATTTGTATCCATCTGTAGCAAGGGACTGACCTGATACAAACGGCTACAATTCTGCCCATGAAACACGATGCAACGATGATCTAGTCACCTGAATCTAAAGTTCGCTGCATAGGGTTTTGTCTGTTCGCTGGCAGAACCTCTTGACGGCGGCGAGGATTTCGTCGGCGGATTTGACCCATTTGTATGGTTTCGGATCGTCGTTATGCGCCGCGATGAAGGCTGTGATGTCGGCCTCCAGTTCGGCGGTTGAGCGGTGCACGCCACGTTGCAACTGCTTTCGCGTCAGTTCAGCGAACCAGCGTTCTACCTGGTTGATCCAACTGGCCGATGTGGGTGTGAAGTGGATGTGCCAGTGCGGGCGTCGGGCCAGCCAGGCCTTGATCTTCGGAGTTTTGTGGGTCGCGTAATTGTCCATCACCAGATGCACGTCCGGCCCCGCTGGCATGGCGGCGTCGATCCTTTTCAAAAAGTCGAGGAACTCGGTCGCTCTATGGCGCTTGTAGCATTTGCCGATCACCGCGCCGGTTGCGATGTCAAGCGCGGCAAACAGCGATGTGGTGCCGTGGCGGATGTAGGTGTGGGTTCTCCGTTCGGCGACCCCCGGTGCCATCGGCAGCACCGGTTGTTCCCGATCCAAAGCCTGGATCTGGGATTTTTCGTCCACGCACAACACGATGGCCCGGTTCGGCGGCGACATGTACAGGCCGACGATGTCCTGCACCTTTTCGACGAACAGGGGATCGGTGGACAGCTTGAAGGTTTCGCTCCGATGCGGCTGCAGGCCGAAGGCAGTCCAGATCCGGCGGATGGTGGTGTGAGACAGCCCCGTCTCGGCGGCCATCGAGCGGATCGACCAGTGGGTGGCGTCCTTCGGGGTGCTGTTTAGCGTGCGCTCGATCACCTCGGCCACTTGGGCGTCCTGAACCGTACGTGGCCGCCCAGGGCGATATTCGTCGGTCAGCCCCTCGATCCGATCCTTCACGAACCGTCTGCGCCATTTCCCGACCGTGTGTTCGTGCACCCCGAGCCGCTCGGCGACCTCCTTGCTTTGCAGCCCTTCTGCGCAAAGCAGAATCATCCGGCACCGGTCCGAAAGCGATCGCGCCGCCTTGTGCCGACGAACCTGTGCCTCAAGAAAGGTCCTTTCCTCATTGCTCAGATCCACCTCGTCCGCCACGCGCCCCACCATCGCATCACCTCCCGCCATCCTTGAGCATAATGATACGAACTATAGTTCCGGGTGACTAGGAAGGACGCCATGGGACCGCAACCTCATATCCTTATCGTGGACGACCACGCTCAGATACGCGAAAGCGTCGCGCGCTTTCTGGAGAAGAACGGAATGCGCACGACCGTCGCCAGGGATGCCGTGGAGATGGATGCCAAGCTGGCCACTGGTCACTTCGACCTCCTCGTGCTCGATGTCATGATGCCGGGCGAGGACGGTTTGTCGGTTTGCCGCAGACTTGCGCCAGAGGGTGATCTTCCGATCATCATGCTGACGGCGCTTGGTGAGGAAACGGATCGGATCGTGGGTCTGGAAATCGGTGCGGACGATTATCTCGCCAAGCCGTTCAATCCACGAGAACTGCTCGCCCGCATCAAGTCGGTTCTTCGGAGAAGCAACCGCGACGAACCTGTGGCCGGAAGCCTCGCTGGGAGGAAAGTCTCTTTTGCGCACTGGATACTGGATACCGACCGGCAGGTGCTGATTGACGAGTCCACCACCGAGACCCCATTGACGACCTCCGAGTTCAAATTGCTGGCGGTCCTGCTGGAACGCGCGAGGATGGTGCTCAGCCGTGACCAGTTGCTTGACCTGACCGCTGGTCGGACGGCAGGCCCGATGGATCGCACCATCGACAATCAGATCAGCCGTCTCCGCCGCAAAATCGAGCCGGATGTACTTAGGCCCAGTGTCATCAAAACGGTGCGGAACGACGGATACTGTCTGGCTGCCGATGTCGAGGATGCGCCGTGATGCGCCGTGCGATGAGATCTCTGAGCGGCCAATTGATCCTGCTTGTGGTCGCGGCACTTGTCGTGGCCCAGGTGATCAGCCTGTTCCTGTTCGCCGACGAGCGCAGCCTTGCGATCCGTGCAGCTTTAGGATTCGAGGCCGCGGGTCGCGCAGCGAATGTCGCGCGGTTGATCGAAGAGGCCCCGCTGGATCTGCAGGACTCGATCCTTCGCGCGGCAAATTCGCCTCTGATCCGGTTCGATCTGTCGGACGCTCCGATCGTGGATCACACCGGTCATTCGGACGGCGGCATCGTGGAAGCGCGCATACGCGCCCTGATGGATGACAGCTACAGCCGGGATATTCGCGTTGAATTGCACGAGGTCGAGGGCGAGTTGCGGCCTCTTCCCAATCTCTCGGACGAGATGACAGAAATGCATCTCGCGATGATGCGCGGAGAGTTGACAGCGGTTGAAATGAACCTGTCCATCGCCATCAAGGGAGCGCGTTGGCTGAATGTCGGAACGCGGTTCGAGCGACCGCCGATCCAATGGCCTTTCTATTCGATGCTGACCTTCGGGATTTCCGCCGGACTGCTTCTGGTGGCGATCTTCTGGTTTGTAATGACGCGCCTGACGCGTCCTTTGCGGCACCTGTCGAAGGCCGCGGACCATCTTGGCCGGGGCGAAGATGTGGGCGAATTGGCGGTCACAGGGCCGACCGAGGTCAGAGATCTGACCGTCGCATTCAACCGCATGCAACGACGGCTGACCCGGTTTGTCAGTGATCGTACACGTATGCTCGCAGCCCTTGGCCACGATTTACGCTCGCCGTTGACTGCCATGCGTGTCCGCGCGGAGCTGGTTGACGAAGAAGAGACGCGGGACAGCCTCATCGCATCGGTCGAAGAGATGCAGAGTATGGTCGAAGCGACGCTCACCTTTGCACGCGGCCTTACCGGATCCGAAGGTGCCGAAGTGGTCGATCTGCGCAATTTTCTGGACAGCTTGTGCAGCGATATGGCGGCACACTGCACCTTTGCCCCGAGTGATGATGTTGCCGTGCGGCTTCGACCCAACGCGTTCCGAAGGGCACTGAGGAACTTGCTTGAGAACGCCGTTCGCTACGGTGGTGCCGCAAAAGTCAGCTGGGCGACCCACGGTTCGAACCTCGTACTCAACATCGATGACAATGGGCCCGGCATTCCCGTCGACCAGTTGGAAAAGGTCTTCGATCCGTTCTATCGCCTCGAGCAATCGAGGTCTCTGGAAACGGGCGGTTATGGGCTTGGGCTCTCAATCGCGAGGACAATCGTCCAATCCCATGGCGGCGATATCCAGCTGGTCAATCAGAACAGCGCGGGTTTGCGCGCTGTTGTCACCATCCCGTTGGATGAAACCGAACTGATCGAAGGAGAAACAGATGAAACTGAACGCGTTGATCCTGCCGTTGCTGGCCAGCTTGCCCGCCAGCATGGCGCAGGCTGATGGACCAGGCTCCTGGACGGGGCACATGTGGGGCAGTGGCTATGGCTTTATGGGCGGCTTCATGATGCTCGCCTTCTGGGGTGCGCTGATCGCATTGGTGGTGTTTCTGGTGTTCAGGCTGCGGGACAATGGCACCCGTCCCCCGGACTCGGACGCGCAGGAAGCGCTCAGGCGCCGCTTTGCAAATGGGGAAATCGACGAAGAAGAGTTCCGTCGCCGCAAAGCAACGCTCGACGAATAGACCCCGCCGCGGACGCCAAAGCCGTCCGACGCGACGCCCACCGACGCTGAATAGGAAAGAACGCCATGGTCCCGGAAATTGGTCACTTCGCACTGGCCCTCGCACTGGCGCTTGCGCTTGTTCAGAGTGTTCTACCGATTGCAGGTGCGTCGCGTAGAAATGCCGTCTGGATGAAATCCGCCCAGGCGACGGCAATAGGACAAGTGCTGTTTGTGGCCATCGCCTTCGCAGCGCTGATGCAGGCTTTCATCGTCAGCGATTTTACCGTCAGGAACGTCGTCGAGAACTCCCATTCGCTCAAGCCAATGCTCTACAAGGTGGCCGGGACCTGGGGCAGCCATGAGGGTTCGCTGCTGCTCTGGATCCTGATACTCGCGGTGTTCGGCGCGGGCGTCGCCTGGTTCGGATCGAACATCCCCGCCGAGACCAAGGCGCGCACCTTGTCGGTGCAGGCGTGGATCAGCGTCGGCTTCCTGTCCTTCCTGCTGCTGACGTCGAACCCCTTCGAGCGGGTGTTTCCGCCGCCGCTCGACGGCAATGACCTCAACCCGTTGCTTCAGGACATGGGTCTCGCCATGCACCCGCCGCTCTTGTATTTCGGGTATGTCGGCTTCTCCATCGTGTTTTCCTTTGCCGTTGCGGCTCTTCTGGAAGGGCGCGTCGATCCGGCCTGGGCCAGATGGGTCCGCCCGTGGACATTGGCCGCGTGGGTCAGCCTTACGGCAGGTATCGCTCTTGGATCGTGGTGGGCCTATTATGAACTGGGCTGGGGCGGCTGGTGGTTCTGGGACCCGGTCGAGAACGTGAGCTTCATGCCCTGGCTTCTGGGCACGGCGCTGCTGCATTCCGCCATCGTCACCGAAAAGCGCGACGCGTTCAAAAGCTGGACCATCCTACTTGCCATCCTGACTTTCTCGCTTTCGCTGCTCGGGACGTTCATCGTCCGGTCAGGCCTGCTTACATCCGTGCATGCCTTCGCCGTCGATCCAGAGCGCGGGCTTTACATTCTGGGTCTGCTGGCCGTGTCCATCGGTGGGTCGCTGGCGCTCTACGCCTGGCGGGCGCCCGAAATGGAGCCGGGTGGTCTGTTTCGCCCGATCAGCCGCGAGGCCGGGCTGCTCGTGAACAACCTCATTCTGGCCGCCGCTACGGGAACGGTCCTGTTCGGGACGCTTTATCCACTGATCCTGGAGGCTGTCACCGGGGACAAGATCTCGGTCGGTCCACCTTTCTTCAACGCGGCCTTCATTCCGATGATGCTGGCACTGGTCGTGTTCATGGGTCTTGGTCCATTCCTGTCGTGGAAGCGGGCTGATATCGCCGGTTTGCTCGATCGCATCCAATTCGTGGCCGTGCTGGCGGTCATTGCAGCCTTGGCCGCATGGTATCTTCTGAACGGTGGGCCGATCATGGCCTATCTTGCCATCCTCGGCGCAGCGTGGCTGCTTTTTGCGACCCTGCGGGAATGGGCGCTACGCATCCGTCTGTTCGAGGTTTCCCTTGCAGAGAGCGCGAGACGCGTGCGCAACCTGCCACGCGCCTCTCACGGTATGACGCTTGCCCATGCCGGCGTCGCTGTGTTGATGATGGGGATGATCGGCTCGACCGGATGGAAGAGTGAGGAGATCGTCTTTGCCGCCCCCGGGACCGAAGTCACGATCGCCGGGTTCGACATCACCTTCGAAGGGGCCGCAAAGGTTCAAGGGCCGAACTACATCGCGGATCGCGGCACCCTTGTGGTGCGTCGGGATGGCGAATTGGTCACGACACTTTTCCCGGAACGGCGGTATTACCCGGTCGCGGAAAGCCAGACGACGGAGTCGGCCATCCGCTCCACAGTATGCCTCCGGTGGAGGCCGTCTGACGGGGTTTCAGCGTCGGTGCTAAGTCCGACCTTATGGCCGACCATAAGTTCAGACCCGAGATTGAAGTCCTCTCTGCCGCGGATGCGCCGCGCCGTCGTCACTGGAGCGATGGCGACAAGATCGCGATCGTGAAGGAGAGCTTCCTGGGGCATCGCCAGGTGACAGCCACGGCGCGGCGGCATGGCGTATCTCGCTCTCTGCTGACGATATGGCGGCGCCAGT
>JBKEDD010000068.1:0-11945 GCA_047975215.1 Jhaorihella sp. | reverse complement strand
CCGACGAACGGTAGGTGTCGATGCGGATATCGTTATCCGGCACGCTGATCTCGATATTGTCGTCCACCACCGGATAGACCCAGACCGAACTGAACGAGGTGTGCCGCTTGGCGGCGCTGTCATAGGGGCTGATGCGCACCAGCCGGTGCACGCCGCTTTCGGACTTGAGCCAGCCATAGGCATTGGTGCCCGAGATCTTGTAGGTGGCCGACTTGATGCCCGCCTCCTCGCCCGCGTTTTCGGACTGAAGCTCGACCTTGTAGCCCTTCTTTTCCGCCCAGCGCACATACATGCGCGCCAGCATCGCCGCCCAGTCGCAGCTTTCGGTGCCCCCTGCCCCGGCGTTGATTTCCAGGAAGGTATCGTTACCGTCCGCCTCGCCGTCCAGCAGCGCCTCACGTTCCTTATCGGCGGCTTTCGCGGCCAGCGCCTTCAGCGCGGCCTCGGCCTCGGCCACGACCTCGCCATCCTCCTCCATCTCTCCCAGTTCGATCAGTTCGACATTATCGTTCAGATCGCGCCGGATGGAGTCGTAGGTCTCCATCGCATCAACCAGCATCTGCCGGTCGCGCATCAGCTTTTGCGCCGCCTCGGGATCGTTCCAAAGGTCGGGATCCTCGACGCGGGCGTTGAATTCCTCAAGCCGGTGCGGCGCCGTTTCGCGATTCATCCTCTGCGCCAGAAGGTTCAGCGATTTCTCGATCTCGGCCACGATGTTCTGGGTTTCGGCGCGCATGGGCGGTCCTGCGGTTGGGCTTTGTGCGTGGGGGTGATAGACCAGCGCCGCGAGGCGGGCAAGCGGTTGCGCGATCCGCGCGCACCCTGACCGGGCGCGAACCGCGCGCACCCTGACGGGGCGCGAACCGGATCGCGAGCGATCCGGGGCAAGCGACAAATGTTGCGGACTTTGGATTCGGGCGACTAATACAACCCGCCAGAACTGACGGTGCCGAAATTCGCCTTCGGCCCGACGGTGGTGGTCTCCCCGGTCGAGGTGCGGACCTGGCTGCCGCCGGTCGAGACTTCCTCGAACAGAGGCAGGTTCGATCCCATCGCAAAGCCGCCATCGTAGGTCAGACCGAAGATCGGCTCCGCGCCATCGCGGAAATACTCGGCCACGACATACTGGCCGCTGGCATCGTCGGGCAGCCGCGCCCCGGTATAGCGGTCGATCTTGATGAAATGCCCGCCCGGCGGGATGCGGAACGGCCCGCCGCCGAATTTCTTCACCGCCCTCTCCATGAAGCTCTGGAATACCGGGCCGCACATCGACGCGCCGAAAGCGCCCCGGCCCAGCGGCTGCGGCTGATCATAGCCCATGTAGCATCCGGCCACGATATTCGAGGTGAAGCCGATGAACCAGACATCGCGCGCGTCGTTGGTGGTGCCAGTCTTGCCGGCGGTCGGGACCGGCAGACGGACCACCCCGCTGGCGGTGCCGCGCTGCACCACGCCCTGCATCATCGAGGTCAGCTGATAGGCGGTGATCGCGTCGATCATGCGCTGGCGGTGCGAGACGATTCGCGGCAACTCTCCGGGTCCAAGGGCTGCCGAGTCGCAATCGACGCAGTCGCGCCGGTCGTGGCGGTAGACGGTCTTGCCATACCTGTCCTGAATACGGTCAACCAGCGTCGGTTCCACCCGTTCACCGCCATTGGCGAACATCGCATAGGCCGAAACCATGCGGTAGAGCGTGGTTTCCTGCGACCCCAGTGAATTGGCCAGGAATGCGCCCATGCGGTCGTAGACACCGAACCGCTCGGCATATCCGGCCACCACCGGCATGCTGACCTCCTGCGCCAGGCGGATGGTCATGAGGTTGCGCGACTGTTCGATCCCGGTCCTGAGCGGCGTCGGCCCGTAGAACTTGTTGGACGAATTGCGCGGCCGCCACAGACCCTGCGGCGTGTCGATCTCGATCGGGGCATCGACGACGATGGTCGCGGGAGAGTATCCGCTGTCCAGCGCCGCGGCATAGACGAAGGGCTTGAAGCTCGACCCCGGCTGGCGCATCGCCTGGGTGGCGCGGTTGAAGACCGAATCCTGATAGCTGAACCCGCCCTGCATCGCCAGCACCCGGCCGGTGTTCACGTCCATCGCCACGAACCCGCCCTGGATGGCCGGAATCTGGCGCAGCGTCCAGCGCAGGAACGAGCCGTCCTTGTCATCGGTCATGGCCCGTACAAGCACCACGTCGCCGAGCTCGAGCAGATCGCCCGCCACCCTTGCCTTGTTGCCGACCGTGCCGTCTGCCTTGACCTTGCGCGCCCAGGTCACGTCCCTGGCGGTGATCCAGTGGCCGTCACCGTCCTCGGGCACATCCTCGATGCCGATGCGCGCATCCTGTGCGCCGACCTCCAGCACGACGGCGGGGTACCAGCGGGTCGGCAGCACCACGTCGCGCGCCACCTCGGTTTGCGCCAGCGCGGCGCGCCAGCCTTCTTCGGATGTCAGCAGATCGGCGGCAATCGACTTGCCGGTGCCGCGCCAGCGGCCGCGGCCGCGGTCGTATTTCTCCAGACCCTCGCGCAGCGACCGGGCCGCCTCGATCTGCATTTCCTCGTCGATGGTGGCGCGCACGGTATAGCCGCCGGAAAAGAACGCGTCCTCGCCGCGCTGGCCGATGTAATCCTCGGATTCAGTCAGCTGGCGGCGGATTTCATCGGTGAAATAGTCGCGCGGCGGCAATTCGTTGCGGAAGCTGTCGAAATCGCCGTTCTGGACCGATCGCAGCGGCATCGCCACTTCGGTCTCATAGGTCTGATCCGAGATATAGCCGTTCTCGTTCATCTCCTTCAGGACGAAGTCGCGACGCTTGAGAAGCCGTTCCTTGCGGCGCACGGGGTGAAAATCCGATGGCGCCTTGGGCAGCGACGCAAGGAAGGCCACCTCGTGCGGCGCCAGTTCCGACAGGGTCTTGTTGAAATAGGTCTGGGCTGCGGCGGTCACACCATAGGAGTTCTGGCCGAGATAGATTTCGTTCAGGTAGAGTTCGAGGATCTTTTCCTTGTCCAGCGACTCCTCCAGCCGCGCGGCAAGGATGATTTCCTTGATCTTGCGTTCGATCTTGCGGTCGCCCGACAGCAGGAAGTTCTTCATCACCTGCTGGGTGATGGTCGATGCGCCGCGCACGGTCTGTCCGCGGCTGCGCACCGCCTCGTAGGCCGCGGCGGCAATGCCGCGGGTGTCATAGCCCTTGTGGGTATAGAAATTCTTGTCTTCGGCCGAAATGAAAGCCTGCTTGATCAGATCGGGGATTTCCCCCGAGGGGGTGAACAGGCGGCGTTCCTGGGCGAACTCGTCGATAAGATGGCCCTCGCCGGAATAGATGCGGCTGATCATCGCCGGCTGGTACTGCGCCAGCGACTCGTGGCTGGGCAGGTCGCGGCTGTACATCCAGAAGATGCCCCCGACAGTCAGCGCCAGCATGACCACGCCCAGCGTTATCAGGCTGAAGATCGTTCCGAAGAAGGAAAGTACGAACCGGACCAAATGGGAACCTGCCTCTGAATGCTCGGGGTCTGTCTGCGCGGTTGCGCCTATATAGGCGCGCGACGCGGCCGGGTCAAAACGCGATATGGCGATTTGCCGCCCACAAAGCGACGTAGCGGGAATCCGCGCCGCCGCTACTGGCGTACCAGCGGCCGCTGCGCCGCGTCCTCGGCGCGCCAGGCCGCAAGGCCGTTGCGGATACCGCGCGCCATGGCGGCGCGCCAGGCCGGATCCTGAAGGTTCTTCAAGTCGCGCGGGCTCGACATGAATCCGATCTCGATCAGAACCGAGGGGATATCCGCCGCCTTGAGCACCGAAAACGCCGCCCGGCGCAGCGGCCGGCGGTTCATCGGCCCGCCGGTCTGGCGCATGCCCTCGACCAATGCGCGGGCCAGCGCCTCGGTCCGCGGCCGGGTTTCCTGGCGCGCCAGATCCAGCAGGATATCCGTCACCCGGTCATCGGCGCCGCTTAGGTCTATCCCGGCAAGCAATTCGTCGCGGTCGTGACGTTCGGCCAGCTTTGCGCTGGCCACGTCCGATGCCTCGGGTGACAGCACATGCACCGTCGCGCCATGCGCCAGCCCCTCGGACAAGGCATCGGCATGCAGCGAGATGAACGCCTGCGCACCGGCCTGATGCGCCAGCGCGATGCGCCGTTCCAGCGAAACGAACCGGTCGTCCTCGCGGGTCAGCACCACCTCGACCCCGCCGCCGCGCAGCAGCACCTCGCGCAACTCGCGCGCAAAGGCAAGCGTCAGCGTCTTTTCATCCACCAGCCCGACCTCGGCACCGGGATCGATTCCGCCATGGCCCGGGTCGATAACCACCACCATGGGCGCCCCCGCGCCCCGCGCCGCCGCGTCCGGCACGGGCGCCGGTTGCGGCAGATCCCAGCGCGGATCGTGGGGCGGCCCGGCCCGGTTCGCGAATACCTCGGCCGCAACCGGCGACAGGCCGATCGCCAGATGCGCAGCCCCCGTCACCTCATCCAGATCCAGCGCGGCGCGTTCCACCGCCATCGGGCCGGCCAGTTCCACCACCATCCGTGACCAGCCGGGCACATATGTCCCGAAATTTACCGCACCGACACGCTCGCTCGCCACCAGCTTGCCCGCGCTCAGCCCGCTCCAGTCCACTTCCTGGAAATCCAGCACCAGGCGGGGCGGCGCATCGAGCGTGAACAGCCGATAGGGTACCCCCTGGCTCAGCGCCAGGTCGATCCGCACACCGCCGCGCCCGTCATCCGCGATGACACTTTGCCCGGCATCGATCCGCGCCAGTCCGGTGAACTCCTGCGCCGCGGGCGGCGATGCCATCAGCCAGACCAGTGCCAGACCCGCCCATATCCTGCTCATTCGCCTTGCCTCGCCGCTTTCGGGGTACGTTTTGGCGCCAGAGTATCGCAGCGCAAGGGGATTGAAAATCGTCCCGGCCGCACGCATCTGGAATGGCGCTGCCGCGCCATGCCTCCGGCGGGAGTATTGGGAACCAGAAAGAAGCGATGGTCGCTCCTGCTTCTTTCTGGTGACAAATACTCCGGGGGAGTCGCGCGCAGCGCGGCGGGGGCAAAGCCCCCTCCTCCGCGTTCGCGCAAGGCGCGCGGTCAGCGCCCGGCCATGAAGCGGGTCAGACGCTCCAGCCCCTCCTCGATATCGGCAGTGGCGCGCGCATAGGAAAAGCGAAGCGTCCGATGTCCGCGCAGCGGGTCGAAATCCAGCCCCGGCGTCACGGCCACCCCGGCCCGGTCGAGTATCTCGGCGGCAAGGGCGCGGCTGTCGCCGGTCAGGTCCGACACGTCGGCATAGACATAGAACGCGCCATCGGGGGGGGCGATCCGGGTAAATCCGGCGCGCGGCAGCCCTTCCAGCATCAGCGCCCGGTTTGCGCGATAGACCGCCAGGTTTTCCTGCAACTCGTCATCGCACTCCATCGCCGCCAGCGCCGCGATCTGGCTTACATGGGGCGCACAGATGAACATGTTCTGGGCCAGCCGCTCGATCACGCGGACATGAGCGTCCGGCACCACCATCCAGCCGACGCGCCAGCCGGTCATCGAGAAGTACTTGGAGAAGGAATTGATGACATAGGCGTTGTCCGTGATCTCCAGCGCGCTGACCGCGCGGGCGCCGTATTCCAGCCCGTGATAGATCTCGTCGCTGATGAAGGCCGCGCCCTGCGCGTCGGCCGCGCCGATCAGCGCCTCAAGTTCGGCGCGCCCCAGCATGGTGCCGGTCGGATTGGCGGGCGAGGCCACCATCAGCCCGGCCAGATCCATGCCGGCGAAATCCGTTGGCACCGGCTGATAGCGGTTTTCGGGGGCCGCCGGCAGGTCGACGGGACACAACCCCAGCGCCTTGAGGATCTGGCGGTAGGACGGGTATCCTGGCGCCCCTATGCCGACCCGGTCGCCGCTGTCGAACAATGCCGTGAAGGCCAGCAGGAACGCCCCCGACGATCCGGGCGTGACAACCACCCGGGCCGGGTCGAGATCGACGCCGTACCAATCGCCGTAGAGGCGCGCGATGCGGGTGCGCAGGGCGGGCAGGCCCAGGGCCACGGTATAGCCCAGCGGGCTTTCACCCAGCGCCCGGCCCAGCGCAGCGATCGCACCCTTCGGCGCGCCGGTGCCGGGCTGGCCCACTTCCATGTGGATGATCCGGCGCCCCCCATCCTCGGCGCGGCGCGCCGCATCCATCACATCCATCACGATGAAGGAATCGACCTGTGAGCGGCTTGAGTTTCGCAATTTCATCTCCCAGTCTGCGGCCATGTGTTTTGACCGTTCAAGCGGGGCAAGGTCAATCCTGCCCCGGCAATCATTGTCGCGATCCGCGCCGCCCGAGGGTTTGCCGGGGCCGCCGCGGACGCCGCGCGCTCGGGTGGCTTGGCAACGGGCGCGGGATGTGTTCATTGCCGCGCAACACCACGAGAAAGGGAAAAGACGATGATGCGTTTGATCACCCCGGCCGTCATGGCCATGGCCCTGTTGGCCGGACCGGCGCGGGCCCTGGATCTGACCTCGATGACCGAGACCGAACGCGCCGCGTTCGGGGCCGAAGTGCGGGCCTATCTGCTGGAAAACCCCGAGATCATCATGGAAGCGGTGAGCCTGCTCGAACAGCGCCAGGCGATGGCCGAGGCCGCCGCCGATACCGCGCTGATCGCGGAGAATGCCGATGCGCTGTTTGACGACGGCCATTCCTGGGTCGGTGGCAACCCCGATGGCGATATCACCCTGGTCGAGTTCATGGACTACCGCTGCGGCTATTGTCGCAAGGCCGCGCCCGAGGTCGAGGCGCTGCTCAAATCCGATGGGAACATCCGCCTGATCGTAAAGGAATTCCCGATCCTGGGCGAAGCGTCGCTGGTGGCGTCGCAATTCGCGCTGGCGACAAAGACGGTGGCGGGCGATGCCGCCTACAGGCAGGTGCACGATGCGCTGATCGCCTTCAAGGGCGAGATCGACGAAGTGGCGCTGCGGCGGCTGGCGGAGGGGCTGGGCCTGCCTGCCGACGCGATCATGGCGCAGATGGACAGTGCCGAGATCAGCCGGATCCTGACGGAGAATCACGACCTGGCCAGGCGGCTGAATATCTCCGGCACCCCGACCTTCGTGCTCGGGAGCGAGATGCTGCGCGGCTATCTGCCCGCGGACCGGATGGCGCAGATGGTTGAGCAGCTGCGCACCCGGCGCTGAACTTCGGACGCGCGTATGCGGGGCATGCGGGCCGGTCCGCGTGCCCCGGCGCGCGGCCGGTACGGCTAGCGGCCCAAGGTAACATGCGGCTGGCGCGGCGGGGCGCCAGGTGCTATCTAGCGTAGTGATCCCGCAAACCGGGCCCGTTCGATGACCGACGCCGCGACCCGCATGCCATCCTTCATGACCGCCCCGGGCGAAACCGATGTGCTGTTCGTTCTGGTGGGCATCTTTCTTCTGGTGGCCGTTTTTCTTCTTGGCGTGTTCTATTTCAAGCTGCATGCGCTGCCCGAACGGATGGCCCACGCCAACAACCGCATCCAGTATCAGGTCGTTGCGGTGCTGGCACTGCTGGGATTGCTGACCCACAACAACCTGTTCTGGATCGCGGCGTTGCTGCTTGCCACGATCCAGTTGCCCGACCTGATGGGCAAGCTCACCTCGATGGCCGCGTCGCTGGAACGCATGGCGGCGGCCGGAAACCCCGCAACGGCCGAGCCAGCGCCGGCCGCGTCCGATTCCGAACCACCGGCCGCCCCGCGGCCGGACGCCGCCGCGCCCGCGGCGCCGGCGACCCGCAAAGAGGGCTGAGCCGTGCTCGAAGTGCTTGTCTGCGCCATGGTCACGGTCCTGCCCGACTACCTGATCCGCCGGCATGTGCAGGGCAAGCGTATCGGCCGGGAAATCACCCTGTTTACCGTCTGGTACGAATTGCGCTATGGCCTGACGGCCTGCGCCATCCTGGCGCTGTCGCTGATTACCGTGATCTTCTACTATCACCCGTCCACCGGCAACGTCTCGTCCTTCTTTCGCACCGTGACCATCCTGCCCGAACGCTCGGGCCGGGTGAAAGAGGTGCTGGTGGCTCGCGACCAGCTTGTCACCGCGGGCACCCCGATCTTCAGCATGGAAGACGACACACAGCGCGCCGCCGTCGAGACGGCCCGCGCCCGGATGGCCGAGATCGAAGCCCAGTTCGCGATGACCGAGGCGGAACTGGACGCCGCGCAGGGCGTCGTCGACCAGGCCGCCAGCACCCTCAAGCAGGCCCGCGACGAACTCGCGGTACAACAGGAACTGATGGACCGGGGCAGCAGCGCCGCCAACCGGCGCGAGATCGAGCGGCTGGAAAACATCGTAACGACCCGCGACGGCGCGCTTGCATCGGCCGAGGCCAATTTCCGGGCGGTGGAAACCAAGAAGACCGTGCTTTTGCCGGCACAGCACGACACCGCGCGCGCCGTTCTGGCCGAGGCGGAAACCGCGCTGGCCAATTCGATTGTCTATGCCAGCGTTTCGGGGTTCCTGCAGCAATTCGCGCTGCAACCGGGTGATATCGTGAACCCGCTGCGCCCGGCCGGCATCCTGGTGCCGCCTGAAGTCGGGCAGGATACCTTCACCGCCGGCTTCGATCAGGTTTCGGCGCAGGTGCTCAAGGTCGGCATGTATGGCGAGGTGACCTGCATATCGCTGCCCTACAAGATCATCCCGGTACAGGTGACGGCGGTGCAGGAATTCCTGCCGTCAGGCCAGTTCCGCCCCACCGACAGGCTGCTCGACGTTCAGGATTACAACCGTCCGGGCACGGTGATCGTTTCCCTGAAACCGGTGTTCGAGCATAGTGCCGACCGTGTGCCGCGCGGCAGCCGCTGCATCGCCAACGTCTATACCAACAGCCATGAGCGATTGAGCGGCGACGACGTGTCGTTCGGCGAATACCTGTTCTTCCACGCGGTCGATACCGTTGGCGTCGTCCATGCGCTGCTGCTGCGCATACAGGCCCTGCTATTGCCGGTACAACTGCTGGTCCTTTCGGGACACTGAGCGCCGAAACGCCGGACCCGGGCGCCTGTTACCCGTTTTCCAGCAGGTAGGCCTTCAGGACGACGGCATTGTTGTGTTCACGGTCCCGCGCGCCGTAGACCAACGTGACGCGGCCCCTGGCAAGGCAATCGCGCATGGCGCCGACCGCCGCCTCGCGATCGTTCAGTTCGCGCGCATAGCGCGCCTGGAATTCCTCCCACCTGTCGGGGTCGTGATCGAACCACTTGCGCAAGCCGTCAGAGGGCGCGAGGTCCTTCATCCAGCCGTCAAGCGCCAGTTTGTCCCTGGAAACACCCCGCGGCCAAAGCCGGTCGATCAGAATGCGTTGCCCGTCGGTCTTGCCGGGTTCGTCGTAGGCCCGTTTGAGGCAGATGCTGGTCATCGGCGCCCTCCACTGCCGGTCCCGCGTTGAGATCTGGCGCGACCGCGCGACTTTTCCAGTGCCCGGCGCGACCAGGGGCCGGGGGTGCCCGACCTGCCAGCCCCTTGCATTTCGTGTTGCAAGGGGGGGGCGTTCCGTCGCCACTTGCAATCTCTCGGGCAAGACAGTAAGTTGGTCTAACACTTGGACCACCCACGGAAAGATCCGCGAGGAGACGTCGGATGCAGATGAACATAGCAGAAGCAAAGGCAAAGCTCTCGGAGCTTATCGCGGCGGCCGAGCGTGGAGAAGACGTCGTGATTGCACGCGGAGGCAGGCCGATCGTTCGGCTTGTGTCTGCGCAGGCGAAGGGATCCGCGTTCCGCATTGGAATTGCCGAGGGGGCGGTCGCAGCTATCCCCGATTTTCTGGAGCCCATGTCCGAGGATGAAATCGCGCTTTGGACATGAGAACTGTCCTTCTCGACACTCACACCTGGGTGTGGAGCCTGTTCCGGGCTACCGCACTCTCGGACACCGCGCACCGGGCGATTGAGCAGGCAACGACGGTTTATGTCCCGCCGTGCGCCATTCACGAAATCACGGCGAAGCACCGGTCGGGAAGGTGGCCGGAGGTGAGTGATATTGTGGAAAGACTGCCCCAACTCCTGCGTGCCCAGGGCGGTGTTGCTGCCCCCTACACGGTAGAGATGGCTGCCCTGTCCGGTGGAATGAGCTGGTCTCACAAGGATCCCTTTGACCGGATGATCGCTGCAACAGCCATTGAACTCTCCTGCCCGCTTATATCCAAAGACTCCGCTTTCGATCAGCTTGCGGGCTTTCCTGGATGGATCGGGCGTGTCTGGAGCGAGATGCCCACGGGAAAATCTCCGTAGAGCGCGGACGGCAGGAAGGCTCATGCTACCAAGAAGAAAACCTGCTCCACCAAGAAGCGATGCAACACGAAATGCAAGGGGCTGGCCCGACCTGGACGCCGTTCAGATCCGGGTCCAGCGGCTCAGGATATCGGCACCGACGGCCGTCGTGCCTTCCAGCCGGAACCTCGGGGCCTCGTCCAGCCGGGTCAGCCCCAGCGCGCCGACGGCCGGCAACCCTTCGGCACCGATCGTCAGACCGCCGTAGAATACCGCGAGATCGTCCACCAGATCGGCCGCCAGCAGCGACGCGCCAAGCGCGCCGCCGCCCTCGCACAGCACTCGCGTCAGCCCGGCCTGACCAAGCTGGCGCAGCATGTCGGCGGCATCGACCTGCCCTGCCGTCACGGCACAGGGCACGAGCCGGGCGCCCAGCCCTTCCCATGCCTTCACGCGTTCGCCATCGGCACCGGCGCCATGGCACAGCCACAGGGGTACCTCGGCGGCACTGCGCGCCAGCTTGCTCAGCAGCGGCAAGTCCAGATGGCGTGAGACCACCACCCGCACCGGCTGGCGAACGATTCCCAGGTCGCGCAGGGTCAGGGCCGGATCGTCGGCCCTTGCCGTGCCGGCGCCCACCATCACCGCATCGTGTCGGGCACGCAGCCCGTGCACCAACCGGCGCGCATCCGCGCCGGTGATCCATCGGCTTTGACCCGTCGCGGTGGCGATCCGACCATCCAGGCTGGCCGCCAGTTTGAGCGTCACCAGCGGGCGGCCTTGTTCGGTCCGCAAGAAAAACCCGGCATGATCGCGCGCCGCGTCTTCGGCCAGCACGCCGGTCGTCACGTCGATTCCGTGGCGGCGCAGCATCTCGAACCCGTGGCCCGAAACCCGCGGATCGCTGTCCTGCATCGGCGCCACGACACGAGCAATGCCCGCCTCGATCAGCGCCTCGGCGCAGGGCGGAGTCTGGCCGTGATGCGCGCAGGGTTCGAGCGTGACATAGGCGGTAGCACCGCGCGCCGCCGTCCCGGCATGCGCCAGGGCCACCGTTTCCGCATGCGGGCGACCGCCCGGTTGCGTCCAGCCGCGCCCGACGATGCGCCCGTCCCTGACGATGACGCAACCCACAGCCGGGTTGGGCCAGCAACTTCCCATTCCCCGCCGCCCCAGCGACAGGGCCAGAGCCATGAAGCGGGGATCGTCGCCGCGCATCGCGCCGGTCTCAGTCTTCGGCCGGGTTTTGCGGGCGCAGTTCGCTCACGAACTTGTCGAAATCGTCAGCAGCCTGGAAGTTCTT
This sequence comes from Jhaorihella sp., assembly GCA_047975215.1. GTDB lineage: Bacteria > Pseudomonadota > Alphaproteobacteria > Rhodobacterales > Rhodobacteraceae > JAGRMG01. Next base: position 394 of record JBKEDD010000068.1, on the reverse strand, counting down.
GTAAACACTTGCGAAACGCACATAGGCCACGGTGTCTATCCGGGCCAGAGCCTCCATCACGATCTCGCCGATCTTCTTGGATGGAATATCGGTCTCGCCCATGCTTTCCAGCCGCCGCACGATGCCCGAAATCATCTGGTCGAGACGCTCGGGATCGATCGGACGCTTCTGCATGGAAATGCGAATCGAACGCTCCAGCTTGTCGCGGTCGAAATCCTCGCGTTTGCCGCTGGTCTTGATCACCACCAGATCGCGCAGCTGAACGCGCTCGTAGGTCGTGAACCTGCCGCCGCAGGCCGGGCAGAAGCGCCGCCGCCTGATGGCCACATGATCTTCGGCCGGCCGGGAATCCTTCACCTGTGTGTCTATGTTTCCGCAAAACGGACAGCGCATG
>JBKEDD010000067.1:0-60402 GCA_047975215.1 Jhaorihella sp. | reverse complement strand
GGATTTCTCGATGTCGCTGCCGCTGCTCGACGGGCAGGGCAATTTCGGCTCCATGGACGGCGACAACCCCGCCGCGATGCGCTATACCGAGGTCCGCATGGACAGGCCCGCGGCCTTCCTGCTCGCCGATATCGACAAGGAAACCGTCGATTTCCAGGACAATTACGACGGCAAGGACCGCGAACCGACGGTTCTGCCGGCACGCTTTCCCAACATGCTGGTCAACGGCGCGGGCGGCATCGCCGTGGGTCTGGCCCCCAACATCCCGCCGCACAATCTGGGCGAGGTGGTGGATGCCACCCTGGCGCTGATCGCCGATCCGGATCTGACCAGCGAACAGTTGATCGAATTCGGTCCCGGCCCGGATTTTCCCACCGGGGGGCTGATGCTGGGCCGTTCGGGTGCGCGCAAGGCCTATCTCGAGGGGCGTGGCAGCGTCATCGTCCGTGCCAGGACCCGGGTCGAGGAGATCCGCAAGGATCGCCATGCCATTATCGTCGATGAGATCCCCTATCAGGTGAACAAGTCCACGATGATCGAGAAGATCGCCGAGGCGGTGCGCTAGAAGCGCATCGAGGGCTTGTCGCATGTGCAGGACTAATCCGACCGCAACGGCGTGCGCGTGGTGATCGAACTCAAGCGCGACGCCACCGCCGAGGTGGTGTTGAACCAGTTGTTCCGCTTCACGCCGATGCAGACCTATTTCGGCTGCAACATGCTGGCGCTGAACGGCGGGCGGCCCGAGCAACTGACGCTGCGCGGGTTCCTGACGGCTTTCATCGACTTTCGCGAGGATGTCGTGGCGCGCCGCACCGCCTATGAGCTGCGCAAGGCGCGCGAACGCAGCCATGTGCTGTGTGGGCTGGCGGTGGCGGTTTCCAATGTCGACGAGGTGGTGGCGACGATCCGCGCCAGCGCCGACGCGGCGGCCGCGCGCGAGGCGCTGATGACACGGCGTTGGCCGGCGGCCGACATCGCGGCCTATATCCGGCTGATCGACGACCCGACGCACCCGATCAACGAGGACGGCACCTATAATCTGTCCGAAACGCAGGCCCGCGCGATCCTGGATCTGCGCCTGCAAAGGCTGACGCAGATCGGCGTGAGGGAGGTGACGGACGAACTTGAAGATCTGGCGGGCAAGATCAAGGAATATCTGGAAATTCTCGGCTCGCGCGATCGCATCATGGGAATCATCGCCGACGAGCTGCGCGAGGTGAGCGAGCAGTTCGCGGTGCCGCGCCGCACCGAAATAGTCGACTGGTCCGGCGACATGGAAGACGAGGATCTGATCGAGCGCGAGGACATGGTGGTGACCGTCACCCAGTCCGGCTATATCAAGCGAACGGCGCTGTCCGATTTCCGCGCCCAGCGGCGCGGCGGCAAGGGGCTGTCGGGAATGCAGACCAAGGACGACGATGTTGTCACGACGCTGTTCGTCGCCAACACCCATGCGCAGCTCCTGTTCTTCACCACCGACGGCATGGTCTACAAGCTCAAGACCTGGCGGCTGCCTCTGGGCGGGCGCACCGCCAAGGGCAAGGCGATCGTCAATATCCTGCCGATTCCGGCAGGCGTGTCGATTGCCGCTATCATGCCGGTGGACCGGCCCGAGGACGAATGGGACGACCTGCAGATCGTGTTCGCCACCACCGCCGGAGATGTGCGCCGCAACGCGCTGAGCGACTTCACCAACGTCAAGCGTAACGGCAAGATCGCGATGAAACTGCCCGACGGGGTTGAACTGGTGAATGCCCGCATCGCCTCGGAAGAGGACGACATGATGCTGGTCACGGATTCGGGCCGCGCGATACGCTTTCCCACGACCGACGTGCGGGTGTTCAAGGGCCGCGACAGTACCGGGGTACGCGGTATCCGCCTGCTGAACGGCAACCGGGTCGTCTCGATGTCGGTGATCCGGCATTTCGAGGCGACGGCGGATGAACGTGCATCCTATCTCAAGATGCGCCGCCTGATGGCCGGCGTGACCGACGAGGCCGAGGGCGACGAGGAAGAGGGCAACGCCGATACTCCGCTGCCGCAGGACCGCTATGCCGAGATGTCGGCGGCTGAGAACCTGATCCTGACCATCACCGCGGGCGGATCGGGCAAGCTTTCGTCAAGTCACGACTACCCGGTACGGGGGCGCGGCGGCCAGGGCGTCGCCGCGATGGACCGGGCGATGCGCGGCGGTCCGGTGGTGGCGTCCTTCCCGGTGGATCTCGATGACCAGATCATGCTGGCGACCTCGAAAGGGCAATCCATCCGGGTGCCGGTGCAGGGTATTTCCTTCCGCTCGCGCAGCGCCGGCGGCGTCAAGGTGTTCGATACCGGGCGCGGCGAAGAGGTGGTGAGCGTCGCATGGATCGCCGAGCAGGGCGAGGACAGCGGCGCGGACGGAAACGGCGCGGACTGATACGGAAGCGCCCGGACGCACGCGCCGGCCCCGGCCCAACGGCGGCGGCTCAGGACTTTCCTGCCAGTCGGTCGGGCAGGCGCAGGTTGGCGACCTGTTCGGCGATGGGGTCGGTCGAGAGCGGGTGAAAGGCGGCGCGATGCGTCGCCGGGTCGGTCATGGTTTGCCAGACCCCGTCGAGAAACACTTCCAGCCCGGAAAAGCGCGCCTTGTAGCCCATCTTGGGGCTGCCCGGCACCCAATAGCCGAGATAGACGTAAGGCAGCCCTGCCTCGCGGGCGATCTTGATATGATCGAGGATCATGTAGGTGCCGAACGAATTCTGTGGGCGGTCCGGGGCATAGAAGGAATAGACCATGCTAAGTCCGTCGCCCAGCACATCGGTCAGGCTGACGGCCAGCAACTCGCCGCTTTCGGGTTCGGAATACTCGATCACCCGGCTGCGGATCGGTGTTTCCTCGATCATCGCGGCGAATTCGAAAACACCCATGTCGGCCATGCCCCCGTCGGCATGGCGGCTGTCCAGATAGCGGCGGAACAGGTCGTATTGTTCGTCGGTGGCCCAGGGCGATGTCGTCCGGCGGGCGATGGCGGCATTGCGCCGCAACGTGCGTTTCTGCGTTTTGGACAGGTCAAATCGCGAAATGTCGATCCGGGCCGACAGGCAGGCGGCGCATTCGGCGCAGGATGGCCGGTAAAGCACGTTCTGCGATCTGCGAAATCCCTGCAGTGACAGGCTGTTGTTCAACTGTTCGGCACCTTCGCCCTGAAGCGCCGTGAACAGCTTGCGTTCCATCCGGCCGTCAAGATACGGGCAGGGCTGAGGGGCCGTAACATAGAATTGCGGCGCGATTGGCAGCGTGTGTCGCATTAGGGTTCCGCGGTTTCGTCAGCGGATGATAACAACGCATCCCGGACCCGCCAAGGGGCGATGTCGGAGCCGTGATCGCCGCAACCCTGCCGCCCGCCGCCTCAGGCCCAGACGGTGGCCCGCCGGTTCAGCGCGACGCTGCCCAGGAAGGCATCGCTCAGACCCTGGCCGCGCGCGCCCGTCAGCATCATGATGATCGAGATCACCTGAATCAGCGGCACCATGATGCTGACCGTGTAGCCGGCGGTATGGGCCAGCGCCATTCCCAGGTCGAACCTTTCGCCATGGGCGTTGCGCAGTTCGATCCCGGCAAAGCGCATGCCCCATGTGGCAGATCCGTTGGCGATGGTCACGACGCGGTATGCAAACCCGATCGCGGCGTAGAGGAACACCCAGAAGAAGGCGCCGACAAAGGCTGTCAGAACGACGGCGAGAGCGGACAGCAACAGGATGACCATGGTGTCGATGATCCAGGCGACAAGGCGCTTGGCCGGCACGAACTGGTAGAACTGCGGCTGGCTGTGCGGGTCGGGCAGGTGGGGCATGTCGGGTCTCGGGTCGCGTTGCAGGAAAGTGCCCCGGCACGGCGGCCGGGGCAAGGCGAGATAGGTGGCGGCGCCGGGGGTCAGGCGTCGTCGCGGTCGTTCTCGCGGTCTTGTGCCGCGTCTTTGGCGCGATCGTTCATGAACTGGTCGAACTCGGCCTTGTCCTTGGCTTCGCGCAGCCGTTCGAGGAAGGATTCGAACTCCTGCTGTTCCTGCTCAAGGCGGCGCAGGGTGTCGGCCTTGTAGGCGTCAAAGGCGCTGTTGCCGGTGGTGGACATCGCCGAACGATGCGCCGAACGGTGCCACGACCTGCCGTGGCGGAAGGATTTGCTGCACATGCGCTTGCTCCAGATCATGTATGCCAGAAGGGCCAGGCCGAGCGGCCAGAAGAAGACAAAGCCCAGGACCATCGCGGCGATCCAGGCGCCTTTGCCCTTGCTGTCAAGCCAGGCCTCGGAGCGCGAGAACCACCCCATGTGGGAACGGGCGGGGACAGGTTCGGTCATGGTGGTCATTGTCGGGTCTCTCCTGTTTTGGTTTGGATGTGAATGCCATTCACATTGCCAAGATCGGTATCGCCGGCCGGATTTGCAAGGGGCGATGTGAAGGTATTTTACATTTTTTCCGCGCGGGGAATCTCGCCGCCCACGGGCGGGGGGCTGCAAACCGGCCGCACCGGGTGCGCCGCGCTCATCCGGGCCGGGTAGTTCGGCAGCCGGGGCGGTTGTCAGATATCGAGTTGCCCCTGCGCGGAACAGGCGCAAACCGGCAGCCGGTTCACAGCCCCAGGCGCGCGGTCACGATGTCGTTGACGGCCTTCGGGTTGGCCTTGCCGCCGGTCGCCTTCATCACCTGACCGACGAACCAGCCGGCAAGTTTCGGGTTGGCGCGGGCCTTTTCCACCTGTGCCGGATTGGCAGCGATCACGGCATCGACCGCCGCCTCGATGGCGCCGGTGTCCGTCACCTGCCGCATGCCGCGCTTTTCGACGATGTCGGCGGGTTCGCCGCCTTCGTCATAGACGATCTCGAACAGATCCTTGGCGATCTTGCCCGATATCGCACCGGATGCGATCAGGTCGATGATACCGCCAAGCTGGCGCGGGTTCACCGGGCTTTGGGCGATATCGGTGTCGTCCCGTTTCAGGCGGCCGAACAATTCGTTGATGACCCAGTTCGCCGCCGCCTTGCCGTCGCGCCCCTGCGCCACGGCCTCGAAGAACGCGGCCGAATCAAGGTCTGCCGTCAGCACCGAGGCGTCGTAGTCCGTCAGCCCGAAATCGCCGACAAAGCGTGCCTTCTTCGCGTCCGGCAGTTCCGGCAGGCTGGCCGCGATGCCATCGACCCAGGCCTGTTCGATCTCGAGCGGCAAGAGATCGGGATCGGGGAAATAGCGGTAATCGTGCGCTTCTTCCTTGGAGCGCATCGAGCGGGTTTCACCCTTGTCCGGGTCGTAGAGGCGGGTTTCCTGTTCGATGCTGCCGCCGGATTCTAGAATGGCGATCTGGCGCCGCGCCTCGACCTCGATTGCGGCCTGGATGAAGCGCATGGAGTTCATGTTCTTGATCTCGCAGCGCGTGCCGAGATGCGAGAAGTCCTGCGTTTCGCTGTACTTTTCATAGGCGCCCGGCAGGCAGACCGACACGTTCACGTCGGCCCGCAGGTTGCCGTTCTGCATATTGCCGTCGCAGGTGCCCAGATAGCGCATGATCTGGCGCAGCTTCCCGACGTAAGCCGCTGCTTCTTCGGGGCTTCTTATGTCCGGGCGGCTGACGATCTCCATCAGGGCAACGCCGGTACGGTTGAAATCCACGAACGACATGTTGGGGTCCATGTCGTGAATCAGCTTGCCGGCGTCCTGTTCGACGTGGATGCGTTCGATCCTGACCTTGCGCGCGATCCCGGCGCCAAGTTCGACAAGAACTTCACCTTCGCCGACAAGCGGATGATAAAGCTGGGAAATCTGGTATCCCTGCGGCAGGTCGGGGTAGAAATAATTCTTGCGGTCGAAGGCGCTGACCAGGTTTATCCTGGCCTTCAGACCCAACCCGGTGCGTACCGCCTGTTCGATGCAGAATTCGTTGATCACCGGCAGCATCCCGGGCATCGCCGCATCGACGAAAGCGACATTCGAATTCGGCTCGGCGCCGAACCGGGTCGAGGCGCCGGAGAACAGCTTGGCGTTCGAGGCGACCTGGGCATGCACCTCCATGCCTATCACCAGTTCCCAGTCGTGTTTCGCCCCGGCGATGACTTTCGGTTCGGGGGCCTCGTAGGTCAGGTCCAGCATCGGTATTGCGCCTCTTGGTCCGGCTTGCGTTCAGGCCTGCGTTCTAGGCCAGTGCGGCAGGCGGGGCAAGCATCGCGTGGCGGCTCAGGCCGAACTCAGCCGCGGCCCCTCGGCGGTGAAGGTGACATGCAGGCCGCGTTCGATTTCCTCGCGGAACTGGTCGGCGAGAACGCGCAGCGCATCGGCGCGCCCGCGCGCGGCAAAGCGGCTGGCCGAGGTGATGCGCGCGTTGTTGTCAAAGCCGTCCGCGGCATGTGCCCAGATCAGCGGGTGAAGTTCGGTCAGATGGTCGCGGATCAGCCAGGCCGCGCTGTCGGCGATCCGGAGCCGGGCCAGATCGGCATCGGGGTTCAGACCCAACCCGTTGCGCAGCGCCACGGCGCAATAGGCGGCCAGAAGGTTGACCATCTCCTGTTCGGGGCGTGCCGCCACGATGTCGTGCAGCCCGTCGATGAAAAACTCGACATCGACGCGGCCGCAGGCGTCTTCGTCAAGGGCGATGGCGTCGAAACAGACCCAGGTATAGCCGCCCGCGCCCCAGATCTGCTGGGTGCGGGCGGCGGTCCGGCGTGCTTCGAGTTCGAGCGCCTCGTAAGAGCCGAACCAGCGCGGCAGCATGTGGTTGCCCAGTGCGCGCATGTGGCGGTGGTTGCGCGGGTCCAGGTCGATCAGTCTTTCGTAGTCGTCGGCGATGCGGGTGCGCGGGTCGCGCTGCCCGGCCAGCAGGGCGCAAAGCGTCGCCAGCATCGCCGGGCTGTCCGTCTCCTTACTGTAGAACGGTTCCAGCAGGGCGGCGGCGCGGTCGAAATGGGCGGCGCATTTCTGGCGGTTCAGGCGCGCAACGGTGCTCTCCCAGCCGGTGCCGCGCCAGGCCCATGCGATATCCAGATGTGCCTGCGCCACCACCAGCGCGATGACCGGATCGTCGCGGAACTCCGAGCGGACCGCCTCGAGCCCGCGAATGCCCTCGACCAGCGGCGCGCAGTCCTGCGTGCAGTCTTCGGACAGGGCGTGTTCGACGGCACGCACCACATCCGACCGTGCCCCCCAAGCCAGCAGATCGGACAGTGGCATTCCGCCGGGCGTGGCGCTTCGGCTGCGGTCGGCATCGGCGATTTCGGCGGCCAGGTCTTCCCAGCGGTCCTGTCGGGCCAGGAACTGGCCGCGCGCCTGCGCCTCGCTGCATGCGATGTCGTCTGGGCTGTGATCCAGTACCGGGATCGAAAGGCGGTCTTCGGGGCGGAAACGGGGAACGGGAAGTTCGTCGTGACCGGCGGGATCGGTTTCGCGCGACCCGCCCAGCCGTGTCGTGATCGCCTTCAGCAGCGGTTGGGTCAGGGGGCGGGTTCGGACACGGTGCAACATCGTTTTTCCACAGGCGCGGGGTATTCGGTACGAACCGACACTGCCTTTGCATTTAGGCGCAAACGTGGCGCGCTTGCGGTGTTGAGGGACAGCCGCCGGGCAATGCTGTGGCAGCCCCGTCCAGCGCCCTCACGAAAGCGTCAGAATACGCGGAAATGGTGCCGTTCGACGGCGACGCCTCGCGTGCTCAGCGCGGATTCGAACGTGCGGTGCGCGGGCAGGGATTCGTCTGGCAGGCGCATGTTGCGGCCGTCGTACAGGGTAGCCGTTACCCGTACCGAAAGATCCCAGCGGGTATCGAACCGCATCCGCGCGATATCGCCAAGTGCAAGGTTGCCGTGGCGACGGCCGCTGTGCCAATGCAGGGTGTCGTGCGACAGGCGCAGCCCCGCCGACGGGTTGGCGCAGAACTGCCAAAGGGCTGGCAGGCCCGCCAGCGCAAGCGGTGCCATCAGCCACCACGCCGCGTCAAGCCAGCCGGTCGCGGCGGCGATCGCGCCATAATACGCCGCCACAAGCGTTGCGCCCCCCGGCGACCGGCCCTTGCGGACAAAGACGAAATCGTCGCCTTGCGTCAAGGGATGCCCGATCCGCCCGACATCCGGCGCATGCGTCAGGCTCCGCGGATACGCGCGATCATTTCGGAGGTGTCGCCGGACAGCCCCGGAACCGCCGCGATGCGGTCAAGCTGTGCGCCGATCAGCGCCTGGCGCTGCGTATCATAGCGCCGCCAGGTCTGAAACGCCGTGCACATCCGGGCCGTGGTCTGCGGATTCAGCGGGTCGAGCCGGATCAGCCAGTCGCCCAACAGGGTATAGCCCGACCCGTCGGCGGCGTGAAACCCGGCATGGTTCATCGCAAGCGAGCCCAGCACGGCGCGAAACCTGTTGGGGTTCTTCCAGTTGAAATCGGGATGTTCGGTCAAGGCGTGCGCCACGGAGGCCGCGCGTTCGGGGGTGGCCTGCCCGATCTGCAGGGCGAACCACTTGTCCATCACCAGGCGGTCATCGCGCCACTGGTCATGGAATGCCGCCAGTTCGGTTTCGCCCTTGCCGGCGTCAAGCAGGCAGGCCAGCGCCGAGAGTTGCAGGGTCATGTTGTCGGCCGCGCCAAACTGCGCCGCGGCCTGCACGCCGCCATCGAGCCGCGTCATCAGCGCCAGCACGGCACCGGCCAGTGCCCGTTTGCCGGCCTGATCCGCGTCGGGGCTGAAGGGGGCCTCGATGCGGCAGGCGGCAAGGGTCGGCGCCAGAATGTCCTGGGTATGCTGTGCCAGCGCCTGTTTCAGGGTCTCGCCGGCCCGCCAGATCGCATCGGGGTCGGGCACCTGTCCGGCCTCATGCAGGGCGCCGGCAAGTTCCGACTGACCGGGCTGGCCCAGCATCAGCGCGCGATAGGCCGGGTCCAGCGTGTCGTCGCGCAGCACCGCGCGCATCCCGTCGAGATAATCGGCGCCGGGCATCGCATCGTCAGCGGCCATGGCCATCAGCGTGTCGCGCGCCAGCATCCGCCCCGCCTCCCAGCGGTTGAACGGGTCGGTGTCATGCGCCAGCAGGAAGGCGCGTTCGCCATCGCCGGGGTCACGATCGAGGATCACCGGCGCGGAAAATCCGCGCAGGATCGAGGGTATCGGCCTTGCCGCAAGCCCGTCGAAGGTGAAGCTCTGGCTTGCCCGCGTCATTTCCAGGATCTCGGTCTCGCGCACCTCGTCGCCATTGGGGCCAAGCAGTCCGACGGCGATGGGAATCACCTGCGGCTGCGGGTCGGGGCTGGCCGCGCTCGGCGCTGTGGAGTGGGTGAAGGTAAGTGTGTAGGTGCCTGAATCATATTCTTCTTTGACGGTGAGGCGCGGGGTTCCCGCCTGGCTGTACCAGCGTTTGAACTGGCTCAGGTCGCGCCCCGTCACATCCGCGAATACCGAAAGCCAGTCCTCGATGGTGCAGGCCTGGCCGTCATGGCGCGCGAAATAGAGATCCAGCGCCTCGGCATAGGCAGCGCCCCCCACCAGGCGCCTTAGCATCCCGATAACCTCGGCGCCCTTTTCGTAAACGGTCGCGGTGTAGAAGTTATTGATTTCCTGAAAGCTTTCTGGCCTGACAGGGTGTGCCAGCGGCCCCTGATCCTCGGGGAACTGGCGCGCGCGCAAGTCGATCACGTCAGAGATTCGCTTGACGGGCGCCGAGCGGATGTCGGCGGTGAACTGGCTGTCGCGGAAGACCGTCAGCCCTTCCTTGAGACACAATTGGAACCAGTCGCGGCAGGTGATCCGGTTGCCCGTCCAGTTGTGGAAATACTCATGCGCGATGATCGCCTCGATGCGTTCGAAATTCATGTCGGTGCTGGTTTCGGGGCTGGCGAGTACCGCCGATGAGTTGAATATGTTCAACCCCTTGTTCTCCATCGCACCCATGTTGAAATCGTCCACCGCGACGATGTTGAACACGTCCAGATCGTATTCGCGCCCATAGACCTCTTCATCCCAGCGCATCGCGCGTTTCAGCGCGTCCATGGCGAAGGCGCATTTGCCTTCGTCGCCCGGGCGCACCCACAGGTTCAGCGCCACGTCTCGCCCCGATACGGTGGTGAAGCTGCCCGGATGCGCCACCAGATCGCCAGCGACCAGCGCGAACAGATAGGACGGCTTGGGCCAGGGGTCGTGCCATTCGGCCCAGCCCTCGCCGCTGCCGGCCGGGTTGCCGTTGGACAGCAGCACAGGCGCGGGGCCCTCGATACGCACGCTGAAGGGGGCCATCACGTCGGGCCGGTCGGGGTAGTAGGTGATCTTGCGAAACCCCTCGGCCTCGCATTGGGTGCAATACATCCCGTTGGAAAGGTACAGACCCTCAAGCGCGGTATTGCCCGCCGGGTCGATCTCGACCTCGGCCTCCCAGAGAAACGGCGCGTCGGGCACCGGACAGCGCAGCCCCGTCCCGGTGATATCGGGCGCGACCTCCTTGCCGTCGATGGCGGCGCGGATCAGTTTAAGACCTTCGCCATGCAGCATGAAGTCGCGATCGGGCGCTTGGGTATCGGGGCGAAACGCGATGCGGCTTAGAACACGCGTTGCGCGGGGATCGAGGCGGAAGGTGAGGTGTACGCTTTCCACCACGAAACCGAACGGCGCGTAGTCCTTCAGATGGATCGTCTGCGGGGCGGAATCCTTCATCGTCGTCTCCGGAATGGAACATGGCGTTGGGTCGCGACGTTATGGTTCCCGATGCTCCGGCGCAACCTGTGAAACCGTGCCTGCGCCACCCGAGGAGTCTTGCCGGGCCGGTACCCAGGGCAAACCTGGCAACACGCAAGCCGCGCCGTCGCGCCCGCAGACCGGGAGCGGGCGGTGATCGCCGGGCGGGTAATGCCCATCCGCTGATTGTGCGGCCCCCGGGTAGCACGGCGTCGGGCCACAGACTCCCGAACAGGCCGCGGCAGGCGCCGAACCCGCCCCGGCCGCCTTGGCGGCAATACGCATTATCGCGTTCAGGCTGAAGGTATTGTCGCCGTTCCCGTTCAATACACGCGTGAGTCCGATTGCATGCGCGGTGCCGGTTTCCTATTGGTATGCGGCAGTATGCGAGGGCTGGAACGGAAGGGCGGGGGAAGATGAACACACGCGTCGAACGGCAGGGGATGCAGGTTGACGGAACGCTTGCGGAATTCCTTGAACAGCAGGTGCTGCCGGGTACCGGGGTGGATAGGGGCGATTTCTGGGCCGGTCTGTCGCGGCTGGTGCATGACATGGGGGCGGAAAACCGGACCCTGCTTGCGCGGCGCGAGGAATTGCAGGGCAGGATCGACGCGTGGCATATCAAGCGGCGCGGGCAGCCCCATGACCACGACGCCTACAAGGCCTTCCTGGAGGAGATCGGATATCTGCTGCCGGATGGCGGCGATTTCGAGATCGAGACCGCCGGCGTCGACCCCGAGATCGCGACCGTGCCGGGGCCGCAACTGGTGGTGCCGATCACCAATGCCCGCTATGCCCTGAACGCGGCCAATGCGCGCTGGGGCTCGCTATACGACTGCCTCTATGGCACTGACGCCATGGGATCGCCGCCCCCCGCCGGCGGGTACGACAAGGGCCGCGGCGCGCGCGTGGTGGCTCGGGCACGGGTGTTTCTGGACGAGGCCTTTCCCGTCGAGGGAACCAGCCATGCCGATGCGCGGCGCTATCGCGTCCGGGACGCTGCGCTCATGGTAGACGACCATCCGCTGATGCAGCCGGAGAAATTCGCAGGCTACCGTGGCGATCCCGCTGCGCCCGAGGCGGTGCTGCTGGTCAATAACGGGCTGCATGTCGAACTGATCTTCGACCGCACCCATGCGATCGGCCGCCATGACCAGGCCGGACTGGCCGACGTGCAGCTGGAAAGCGCGATGTCGGCGATCATGGATTGCGAGGATTCGGTGGCCTGCGTCGATGCGACCGACAAGGTGCAGGCCTATGGCAACTGGCTGGGTCTGATGAAGGGCGATCTGTCCGAGACGGTCGAGAAGGGCGGGCGCAAGCTCATCCGCACCCTGAACCCCGACCGCGACTGGCTGGCCCCGGATGGCAGCCCGATGCGCGTGAAGGGCCGCGCCCTTATGCTGGTGCGCAATGTCGGCCATCTGATGACCAACCCGGCGATCATTGACCGTGACGGCAACGAGGCGTTCGAGGGGCTGATGGATGCGCTGGTCACCGTGGCGATCGCCATGCACGACCTGCGGCGTGACCGGCAGGCCGGCGGCGGCAATTCGGTCGCCGGGTCGGTCTATGTCGTCAAGCCCAAGATGCACGGGCCCGAGGAAGTGGCCTTTGCGGCGCGCACCTTCGACATGGTCGAGGAGATTCTCGGCCTGCCGCGCGATACGGTCAAGATCGGCATCATGGACGAGGAGCGGCGCACCTCGGTCAACCTCAAGGAATGCATCCGCGCGGCGAAAAGCCGGGTCGCGTTCATCAATACCGGCTTTCTTGACCGTACCGGCGACGAGATCCACACCTCGATGGAGGCTGGTCCGTTCTCGCGCAAGGACTTCATCAAGCGCAAGGCCTGGATCGGTGCCTATGAGGATCTGAATGTCGATATCGGCCTGGAATGCGGGCTGTCGGGGCGTGCCCAGATCGGCAAGGGCATGTGGGCCATGCCCGACCTCATGGCCGCGATGCTCGAGGCGAAGATCGACCACCCCAAGGCCGGTGCCAACTGCGCCTGGGTGCCCAGCCCGACGGCCGCGACGCTGCACGCGCTGCATTATCACAAGGTCGATGTGTTCGCGGTGCAGAAACGGCTGCGTGCCGGCGGCCGGCGGGCGCATGTCGACGGGATACTTGACATTCCGCTGGCCGCGTTCCGGCGATGGAGCCCCGAACAGATCCGCCAGGAGGTTGAAAACAACGCTCAGGGCATTCTCGGCTATGTGGTGCGCTGGGTCGATCAGGGGGTTGGCTGTTCCAAGGTGCCCGACATCCACGATGTCGCGCTGATGGAAGACCGTGCCACCTGCCGCATCTCGGCCCAGCATATCGCCAACTGGCTGCATCACGGGGTCATAGACGCCCAGGACGTTATGACGATCCTGCGGCGCATGGCCGAGGTGGTGGACGGCCAGAACCGGGGCGATCCGGCCTACCGTCCGATGGCGCCCGGCTTTGACGGCATCGCCTTTCAGGCGGCCTGCGATCTGGTGTTCAAGGGCCGGGTCCAGCCCTCGGGATATACCGAGCCTGTGCTGCATGCCAGGCGGCTGGAGGTCAAGGCGCGCGGCTGAACGCGGCCGGGCAGGGGGGCTGTCCGCCCCCCATCGCGCTGCGCGCGATTCCCCCCGAGGATATTTGTGGTCAGAAGAATGGCCCGGCCGCGCGGATCAGCCGGCGCCGCGCGGCATCGGCAGGGTGCCGTACTTGTAAGGGTTCCAGTCGGTGATCTCGGGGTAGAAGCGGCGCCGCCACTCGCGCACGCGCGGGTTGAACCGGCGCCGCCACAGCGGCGGGATCATCGCCATCGCCGTCATCGGAGGGTAGCCGGTGGGCAGTTGCGGCACCTCGTCTGGCCCATAGCTTTGCAGCAGCGGAAAGCGGCGCCGTGGATGGACATGGTGATCGGCATGGCGTTGCAGGTTGAGCAGCAGCAGATTGGATACGGCGTGCGTGCTGTCCCAGGAATGGTGCGGGCGCACGGGTTCATAGCGGCCATCGCCCAGGTATTTCCGCGTCAGGCCGTAATGTTCGACATAGTTGGTCAGTTCAAGCTGCCAGACCGCAACCAGTGCCTGAAACGCGAACAGGCCGACGCCGGCCCAGCCGCCGACGGCGAAGGCCAGGCCGAGGAATGCCAGTTGCAGCAAACCGTATTTCCAGAACGGGTTGCGCCGGTGCCAGGACGGCAGGCCGGCACGGGCCAGGAGCGCCTTTTCCGCCCGCCAGGCCGAACCCGGCCCTTGCCACAGCACGCGGGGAAAGAAGCGCAGGAACCCTTCGTTGTAGCGCGCCGTCACGGTGTCGCGCGGGGTGCCGACCCAGGCATGATGTACCAGCAGATGTTCGGTGCGGAAATGGCTGTAAAGCACCAGCGCCAGCAGCAGGTCGCCCAGATGGCGTTCGCGCCCCGCTTTGTGGAACAGCTCGTGCGCGTAGACGATGCCGACAGTGCCGGTGGTGACGCCGATGCCGAACATGATGGCCAGCGTGGGAAGCAGGCCGTATTCGGCGCGGTTGGTCAGATACCAGATGGTCGCAAAGACCAGGCAGAACGAGATCGGGAACCAGATCCAGGTGAGCAGCCGGAACGCGAACAGATCGCTGTCCGGTGTCTCGGGATCGGCATTGTCGCGGTACTGCCCGATGACGAGGTCGAGCGCGGGCATCAGCACCCAGCCATAGGCCGGGATCAGCAGCACGGTCCAGTCGCCGCGGCCGAGGGCGAGGATCACCAGCGGCACGAAGGTGAGGGTCAGCCAGAACGGCCAGGCCGGGGGCAACTTTGGGGCGGGATCGTGTGTCATGGGACGGCCTCGGTCTTGGGCAGGGGGACGGCGTGGCGCGGGGTCAGGCGCAGGAAGATGCCGTCGCGCGAACGCACGGTCAGATGCGCCACCGGCATGGCGGGGCGTTCGGGGATGGCTTCGAAGCGGAACGCGCGCACCAGCATGGCCAGAAGCAGCGTACCCTCGGCCATGGCGAAGGCCGAACCCGGGCACACCCGGGCCCCGGCGGAGAACGGGATATAGGCCGAGCGCAGGCATTCCTTGCCGTTGGGCGTGGCAAAACGGTCGGGGTCGAAACCGTCGGGATCGTCCCACAGCCGTTCATGACGGTGCAGATGCCAGGGGCTGACGATGACCTGGCTGCCGGGCCGCACGGGGCGTTCGCGGAAGGTCTCGGGGCAGGCGGCCTCGCGGACATACATCGGCACCGGCGGGTAGAGCCGCATCGCCTCGCGGAACACGGCGCGGGCATCGCGCAGGCGCGAGAGTGTCGAGAAGTAGATCTTGTCGGGGTCGATTTCCTGCGTCGCTTCGGCTGCCACCCGCTCTTGCCAGTCGGGATAGAGCGCCAGCAGGTAAAGCGCCCAGCCCAGGGCGGAGGCCGAGGTTTCGTGCCCGGCAAGAAAGAAGATGCCGACCTGATCGGCCATTTCGGCGGTCGAGAAGGTTTGCCCGGTTTCGGGGTCGGGCGTCGTCATGATCTTGGTGGCCAGGTCGTCGGGCGCGGTACCGGCGGCGATCTCGGCGGCGCGGGTCTCGCACAGATCCGCGATCAGGGTGCGGATGGTGCGCGCGGTGGCCCGCGTGGCGCGCGAATGCGGGGCGCGCAGCCAGCGCGGCAGCGGCAGCACCGCGCCCAGGTTCACGATGGGCTGCGCCTTCTGGTGGTCGCGGAACGCGGCGAACGCGGCGCCCGCGATCTCGTGTTCGATCGGCATCGAGAACAGGGTGCGAAAGATCACGTCCATGGCCAGATGGCTGGTCTCGGCCTCGATCTCGACGGGCCGGGTATCGGCGCGCGCCGACAGCCTGTCCACGGCGGCCACCCCGGCATCCCACATCGCCGGGAACACCGTGCGCAGCCGTCCGCCCTCGACGGCCGGGTCGATGATACGGCGCTGGCGTTCCCACAAATCGCCGTTGGTGATGAACACCGAATCGCCCAGAAGCGGCTTGAGCCCGACGCGGATGCGTTCGGATTTCGGAAAATCGCGCGGCCGCCGCTTCAGAACCAGATCGACGAGATCGGGATCGTTGCACAGGTAGCTGCGGAAGAACGGTGTACGGAATTCGGCCATCCAGGCGCGGTAGAGCCGCGCCGGCTGCGCCGACAGGATGTCGCGGCGGAACAGCCTGGCATAGGTCAAGAGCGAAACCCGCTCCTCTCGGGGCTCGGGTTTGGGCGGCAACGGGCGCGGCCCGCAATGATCGCGCATGGTCATCTTGTCCCTGGCTGATCCCCGGCGTTGATTGATTTACGCGCTCCGGACGGGGTCGGATTGGCGCAAACTAGGCCAAGGCGGGCTGATCCCAGTCCTTGACATATGTCAAAGCCGAGCGGGAAACGATCCGTTTTTGGTTCCGCAAAAGTTGTGCGGCCTTGGTGGATTTTGCCGGTGCAGGGATGCGCCGCCGTAGGCCAGGGCGCGTTCGGATCGGTATTCGTCGTGAACTCACCGGCGGGCGCGGTTATATCACCATCCTGTGCATCCGGGCACAGGGGCCTGCGCCATGCCGCAGAGGCCGGGTGTTGCAGTGCCACGGGGCGGGCTGTAACTTGCCCGGGCGCAGCAAACCCGGCCCAATCATGACAAGACCGCTTGTTGGTATCATTGGCAATTCCTACCTGATCAACGATCAGTACCCGGCCCATGCCGGCGGCACGATGAATTCCGAAGCGGTTGCGATCGTCTCGGAGTGCATGCCGCTGTTGATCCCGGCTGATCCGCGGCTGGTCTCGGTTGCCGAACTGCTGGATACCTGCGACGGGTTCCTTCTGACCGGCGGGCGGCCCAACGTCCATCCGGCGGAATACGGCGAGGCGGAAACCGAGGCGCATGGCGCCTTCGACCGGTGCCGCGACGCGATCACGCTGCCGCTGGTGCGCGCCTGCGTCGAGAGCGGCCAGCCGTTCCTTGGCATCTGCCGCGGCTTTCAGGAGGTCAACGTGGCGCTCGGCGGCACGCTCGACCCCGAGATCCGCGACCTGCCGGGGAGGATGAACCACCGGATGCCGCCCGACGGCACGCTGGAGGAGAAATTCGCGCTGCGCCATGTGGTGAGCGTGACCGAGGGCGGCGTGTTCCATCGCCTTTTCGGAGCGACGCAGGTAATGACCAATTCGCTGCACGGGCAGGGGATCAGGACACCGGGTGCGCGCATCGAAATCGAAGGCACGGCGCCGGACGGCACAGCCGAGGCGATCTTCGTGCGCGACGCGCCGGGGTTCACGCTGGCGGTGCAATGGCATCCCGAATGGGACGCCGCCAACGATCCGGTCTCGCGGCCCCTGTTCACGGCCTTTGGCGACGCGGTGCGCGCCTGGGCGCAGGGCAGGCGTGCGGTGCCGATGCAGAAGACCGCCTGAGGCGACAGCGGTCATGCCGCCAGCAGCCGCGCCTCGTGGGCCTTCAGGCAAAGCCGCGCGGTATCTCCGAACCCGCCCGAATGGCTGCGCAGGTGCGGAAACAGCGCGAACATCTCGTGACGCGCGGGGCCGCTCAGCGCGGTCAGCGCAGCATCGCCGGGATAGAAGCTTTCTGTCGGCGCGCCATTGGCGAAGATCACCTCGTGACGATCCAGCATCAGGTGCAGATAGGTGACATCGCCCCCCCGGCGGCAGCACACCGCGGGGTGGTCCAGCAGATGCCTGGCGGCGACGAATACCTCGTCCTCGCCAAACAGCATCTGCGCCCGCGATCCGGCCCACAGCAGCCGGTGCTGGGGCGATACCAGCAGCGGCGCGCTGCCGCCATGCAGGGCGGCGCCGATCTCGACCGGGGCGAACCGGCCCCTGGCGGGCACTGTCCGCCGGCCGACCCAGCGCAGCGGTTGCAGCCCGTTGTCGCGCGTCACGATCAGGTCGCCGGGAACAAGGCTTTCGATCGGGCGCGGGCCGCTGGCGGTGGCGATCGTCGTGCCGGGCGTGAAACAGATGATATTCTCGATCCCGCTGAAGCTGACCAGGGTGCCGTCGAACAGTTCAACCGTGCCCTGCTTTTCGCCCGCCGTATCGAGCGTCAGGTTGAGCGTGTTACGGTCCGCGACACCGCCAAAGTCCAGCGTGTCGCCGCCCGTTTCGCCGCCCTCGCCGCCGGTGATCGTGATTGTGCCGCTGCCGGCTTCGCCCAGATCGGTGAGGATGAAGGTATCGTCGCCGTCGGCACCCGACGCGGTGTCGCCCTCGGCAACGTGCAGTTCATCGTTGCCGGTGCCCCCGACCATGCTGTCCGCGCCGGTGCCCCCGATCAGGGTATCGGCGCCGCCCTGGCCCCAAAGCGTGTCGTCGCCGTCGCCGCCGCGCAGGATATCATCGCCGTCGGGCCGTGCGATCGTGTCGAAATGGATGTCGCTGACCCAGATCGCCTGTGTCCCCGACAGCCCGTTGGCATAGACGATCTCGATTTCCCGAACCGGCCCGTCGATCTCGACCAGCACCGATCCGGTGGCGTCGTCGGGGCTGTCGGCGCGGTTGCCGGCGGTGATGGTGTTGCCCGAAACCGTATCCTGGCCGCTGCCGGTCGGGGTCACGGTCAGGTTCACGGTGACGGCGTCGCCGTTCGCGTCGTAGGCGTTGACGGTGACGACGTCGCGGTGGTTGCCGCTGGCCCAGTCGATGTCGTTTATGCGGAAGACGACGTTTTCCACCTCGTCCTGCATGCCGGAATCGGTGCCCGCGGCGAATTCGATGGTCGCGGTCGCGGTGGCCGCGTCGCCGTTGCCATAGAGGTAGAGACTGGAATGGTCGTTCAGCGTTTCGCCGCTGCCGACATAGGTCTGATCGCCCGTCTCGAGCTGCGTGCGGGGGGTGTTGTTGCCGTCGTCGGTGAACGAGACGGTGACATCCATTTCGCCCGTGGTCTGAGTGAAACCGTCGCTGAGATCGGCGCCATCGGTGCCCTGGGCGAACCAGTTGAGCGATTCCGGCACGGCGCTTCGGCCGTCGCCGAAAAGCATGTCGTCGCCGCTGCCGCCGGTGATGTCGTCGTCGCCGAACCCGCCATGGACCAGATCGTCGCCCAGGCCGGCATCGACCGTGTCGTTTCCGCCCCTGGCGAATATCTGGTCGCCATGGCCGCCGGGGCCGTCGCCCTGTCCGCTGTCGATCCCATCGCCATGGGCGTCGCCAAAGCCCGCGTCGATGGTTTCAGAAGCGTTGGTGCCGTCCACCTTGTTGGCGACCGCGTAATCGGGGGCCGAGACGACTTCGGCGCCAGTCAGGGTGCTGACCTCGCCGAAATCGGGAACGAAATAGACATTGCCGTCGGTGGCGAGAAAATACTCGCCGGGTTCGGTCTCGTTGAAATAGTCGGTGCCGAAGTAGGTGCCGCTCCAGGCCCATTGCCCGATGCCCAGCGAATGCGCTGTGGAAAACAGTGTCCAGCCGCCGCCGATGCCGTCCTCCAGCGTCAGTTCGGCGTCGGGGCCAAGCGTCACGAGATACCCGTGCGGCATGCCTGTCTGTCCTCGTTCCTTCGCCCGGTGAGGCCCAATGCAGGCCGCTGGCCGCATATGTTCCAAAGCCCCCGTACCCGCCGGACGGGATCGCTCCGGCCTGCATGCTAGGGGCCGGGGGTGGCGAAACCGGGGTCGCTACACGGCGCAATTCGGGCGTTTTCGTGCGTCACGCGGCCAAATTGGCGGGTGGCTGCGTCGCGGGGGGCAGGCGGGCGCGCCGTTGCCGGAAGAAGGCCGGTATTCAGGCCAGGACCGGGGGCCGATGAAGATGCAGATCTGCGATGCCACGACCGGGGGCCAGACGGTGAAACCCGGCAAGGACAGGGAATAGAACGACTGGGATGCGCCGGGGGTCGTGGTGCGCGACCGGGGTGCAGGCCGGCCGGGACTGCGGCGGCTCAGGCCAGCAAGTCGAACGTCCGGTTGAACGGCAGTTCGCGCGCCCGTTTCCCTGTCAGGTCGAACAGCGCGTTGCCAAGGGCGGGCATCGAGGGCGGCGTGCCCGGTTCCCCGGCACCGCCCATGCGGCCGCCGGTTTCCAGTATCCGCACCTGCGTTTGCGGGGCGCTGTGCATGCGCAACGCGTCGTAGTCGGGGAAGTTGCCCTGCTGCACCGCGCCACCGGCAAAGGTAATCTCGCCGAAGCAGGCCGCGGAAAGTCCGAACATCATGCCCCCGAACATCTGTGCCTCGAGGTTGCCCGGGTCCAGCGCGGTACCGAAATCGGCGGCGATCCAGGCCCGTGCGATGCGGATGGTGCCGTCGTCGTCCACGACCTCGATCACCTGCGCGACGGGCGTCCCGAAGGAATAGGTGAAGGCGACCCCGCGGCCCACGCCCGGCGCCTTCCTGCCGGTCCAGCCCGACATCTCGCGCACCGCCACGAGGCAGCCGGCGCCAGGCGGGTATTGCTCGCGCATCATCTCAAGCCGGAAGTCCAGCGGATCCCGGCCCGCCGCATGGGCCATCTCGTCGATGAAGGTGTCGTGGAAAAAGCCGTTCATCGACGCCCCCACCGACCGCCAGAACCCGACCGGAACGCCGAGATCGGCCAGATAGCCGCGAATGCGGTAGTTGGGGATCGAATAGGGCTGGTTGAAGGCGCCATCGACGGTGCCCTTGTCCGGTCCGCCCGGGCTCACGCCCAGCCAGCGGCCCATCGCCTGCGCGGTCGGGGATTGCGCCGCGATCTGCCCGTCCAGCAGCACGGCGCGGCCATCCAGTACGCCACCGCGGAACCGCGCCAGAGCGCCGGGGCGGTAGAAGTCGTGGCGCATGTCCTCTTCACGGCTCCAGGTCACCTGCACGGGAACATGCGGCATCTCGCGGGCCACGCGCGTTGCCAGCACCGAGAAATCCAGCTCGCCCCGGCGACCGAAACCGCCACCCATCCAGGTGGTGTGAACCTCCACCGCCTCGGGCGCTAGGCCCACCGCCTCGGCACAGGCGCGGCGGGTGAACAGCGGCGCCTGATTGCCGCTCCAGACTTCCAGGCGGTCGCCGGAGTAAAGCGCCGTGGCGTTCATCGGTTCCATCGTCGCATGTGCCAGATAGGGCAGGCGGTATTCGGCGGTCACTTCGCGGGCGCCCTGGGGCAGGGCGTCGGCGTCGCCATCCTCGCGCATGGTCGAATTCGCGGGCGCCGCGAACGCCGCCTCGATCGCGCCGAACACCGCTTCGGTGTCAACCGGGATGGTCGCGTCGTGCCAGTCGATCCTGACCGCATCGGCCGCCTGCATCGCCTGCCAGGTGTTGCCGGCGACTACCGCGACGCCCGTGCCAAGGTCGATCACGCGCTCGACGCCGGGCATCTTCATTGCCGCGCTGTCGTCGAACCCCGCCATGCGCCCGCCGAGATGGGGATTGAGCCGGACCGTGGCGAACTTCATGCCCGCAAGCCGCATGTCGATGCCAAACTGCGCCGTGCCGGTGACCTTGGCCGCCATGTCCACGCGCGGCTGGGTGCGGCCCAGCAGCCGCCATTCCGAAGGTGGGCGCAGTTCGGCCTCGATGGGGTCGATCCGCGCCGCCTCGGCCGCCAGATCGGAATAGCTCAGCCGCGTTCCGTCAGGGGCGATCACGGTGCCGCGTGCGGTTTTCAACTGCTCGCGCGCCACGCCCAGCCGGTTGGCGGCGGCCTGTTTCAGGGTTTCACGGGCCGATGCGCCGGTTTCACGCATCCGCAGGAAGCCGTCCTTCATCGAGGTCGATCCGCCGGTGACCTGCATGTTCATCACCTTGCCGACCACGCCCAGCGTTTCGGCCAGCCCATGCCTGAAATCGGACCATTCAAAATCGCGCCCCGGCATCGCCTCGCCGATCAGGGCACTGTTATAGTAGGCCGGCGCGGCGGGGCCGTGCAGCACCCGCACATCGGCCAGATCGACATCCAGTTCCTCGGCGATCAGGGCCGCCCAGGTGGTCTGCACTCCCTGGCCCATCTCGGCCCGTGGCGCAATCAGGGTGACGCCCTGGGCGTCGATCAGAACGAAGGGATTGAGAGCCGATGCACCCTTGCCCGGCCTGAGCGGATTGGGCGCGGGGCGGCTGACATAATACGCGCCGAAGGCGACGCCCCCGACAATGGCGGCCGAGCCGATCAGGAACGTGCGGCGGGCGATCGTACCGATGCGGGACATGTGCGCTACACCTCTCTCAGGCGGGCGGCTGCGGCGTGGATGGCGGCGCGGATCCGCGGATAAGTGCCGCAACGGCACAGGTTGCCTTGCATCGCGTCGTCGATCTCGGCGTCGCTGGGGGCGGGATTCTGCGCCAGCAGCGACGTGGCCTGGACGATCTGGCCGGACTGGCAATAGCCGCATTGCGCCACCTGATGCTCGGCCCAGGCTGCCTGAACGGCCGACATCGCATCGGGTGTGCCCATTCCCTCGATGGTCGTCACCTCGCCCCAGACATCGCCAAGCGCCACCTGGCAGGACCGGACCGCATCGCCGCCGACCAGTACCGTGCACGCGCCGCAGGCTCCGACGCCGCAGCCGTATTTTGTGCCAGTCAGGCCGATCCCGTCGCGCAGCACCCACAACAGCGGCACATCTTCGGGCAGATCAACGCTGTGGATCGCGCCGTTGACTGTGAGCGAAGTCGGCATGTGGCTGTCTCCGGGGCAGAACAGGGTTCGGTCTTTCAGTTCCCAAGCTAGTGGCTGGCGCCGATCCATCAAGGCCGACGGTCCGGCGCCGGGCGTTCTGCCCCCTCCCGGGCGCTTGTCCCCGCAAGCCAGCGGCGAATCGCGGGGCGGCTCAGGTGACGGCTGCGCGGACCTTGTATTCAGGGCGGTCCCAAAGTCGGTTGCCGATCACGTCCGCGAGGATCGCGAGGGCGCGCTTCACCTCGGTCTCGCCGACATATAGCGGCGCAAAGCCAAAGCGCATGATGTCGGGGGCGCGGAAATCGCCGATCACGCCATGCGCGATCAGCGCCTGCATGGCGGCATAGCCGTGTTCGAAGCGGAACGACACCTGGCTGCCGCGCATTTCCGGGTCACGCGGACTTGCCAGGGTCAGACCGGGGCAGGCGGCTTCGGCCCCGGCGATGAACATCTCGCACAGTTCCACCGATCTGGCGCGCACATCCGCCATGTCGGCCATGTCCCATACGTCCAGCGCCGCGGCCAGCGCCGTCATCTGGATCACCGGCGGCGTACCGACGCGCATCCGTTCGATCCCCGCCCCGGGGCGGTAGTCGGGATCGAAGGCAAAGGGCGCCTCGTGGCCAAGCCAGCCCGCCAGCGCCGGGCGCACCCGGTCGGCGTGGCGCGGCGCGACATAGATGAACGCGGGCGCGCCGGGGCCGCCGTTGAGATACTTGTAGGTGCAGCCGACCGCGAAATCCGCGCCCGCCCCCGAGACATCGACCGGCAGGGCGCCGGCGGAATGCGCCAGATCCCAGACCGTCAGCGCACCCGCCGCGCGCGCCCGTGCCGTCAGCGCGGCCATGTCGTGCTTGCGCCCGGTGCCATAGTCCACCTCGGTCAGCATCAGGACGGCGACGTCGTCGGTGATGTTGGCGGCCACGTCCTCGGGGGGTACGACGCGCAGTTCGTGACCCTGGCCAAGCGATTTCAGGAGCCCCTGCGCCATGTAGAGATCGGTAGGAAAATTGCCGCTGTCCGACAGCACGACGCGGCGGTCCGGGACCATTTCGAGTGCCGAGGCCAACGCCTGATAGACCTTGATCGAAAGCGTGTCGCCCAGCACCGTATGGCCCGGTTCGGCCCCGATCAGCCGCCCGATCCGGTCGCCCAGCCGCATCGGCATCGCCATCCATCCGGCCTTGTTCCAGCCGGTGATAAGCATTTCGCCCCATTCCCGGGCCATCATCGCATCGATCCGCGGGCGCGCGGCGCGCGGCAGCGGGCCCAGCGAGTTGCCGTCGAGATAGATGACGCCCTCGGGCAACTCGAACATGGCCTTGGTTGCGGTGAAATCTGTCATTCGTCGCGCCTCCCGGTTACTTCAAGCTTAAAGCAATATCCGGCATAGCGTTGTTGCCCGGGCGCTGTCCAGCCCCCGGCCGTCCGGCCGGACCGCGCATCAGACCTGGCCGCCGGCGACCTCGACGGTCTGGCCATTGACGCTTTCGGATCCGGGCCGCACCAGCCACATGGCGGCGGCGGCAACCTCATCGGGGGCGATCAGGCGGCGGTGACGGTTGGCATCGACCATCATCGCCAACGCCTCGTCACGGCCGATTCCGGCCCGGGCCGAGATGCTGTCGATGTTGCGGCCGATGATCGGGGTGTCGACATAGCCCGGACAGATGGCGTTGAAGGTGAACGCCGTGCCGAGATAGTCCTCGGAAAGCGACCGGATCAGCCCGACAAGCCCATGCTTGGAGGCGGAATAGCAGGCGCCGCCCTTCAGCCCGCGCACCCCGGCGATCGACGCCACGGCAATGACCCGGCCCCAGTCGGTCCGGCGCATCGAGGTCAGGCTTTCGCGGATCGTCAGGAAGGCGCCGTCGAGGTTGGTCGCCATCATGTTGCGCCAGAACTCCATGCTGGTCTTGTGCAGCGCCTTGCCCTCGGCGATGCCGGCATTGGCAACGCAGATCTGCACCGGGCCTCGGGCCTGCACGGCGGCGGCGATCTTTGCGGCTACATCGGCCTCGTCGCGGACGTCCATCGCCATGCCGGTCAGGCCGCGCCCGGCCGCCTCGTCCAGCACGTTCTGCCGGCGGCCGGTGATGGTGACGCTGGCACCCTCGGCCGCCAGTGCGCGGGCAATGGCCAGGCCGATACCGGTGCCCCCGCCCGTGACCAGCGCGTGTTTGCCCTTCAGTGTCATGTGCCCATTCTCCCGCTTGCTAACTTGCAGGTTAGCGTTTCGTCGCGGCCTGGCAAGCCGCGCCGTCGGGGCCGCTTTACACGGGTGCCGGGCACTGCGATTGTGGACGAACATGCTGAAGGGCGCGGCAGGGGCCGCGACTTGCGACGGGGCGCGGGCGATGAAATGGATCGACACACCGCCGGTCTGGCTGGCCGGGTTCGCCGCGCTTGCCTGGGCGCAGGCGGCATTCTGGCCGATGGGGCTGAGTCTGGGCGGAGCCTGGGCCGATCTGCTGGGCGGGCTGCTGGTGGGCGGCGGCGTGCTGCTCATGCTTCTGGCGTTCGCCGAGTTCCGCCGCCACCGCACTACCGTCCTGCCTCACCACACCCCGGCCCGGATGATCCAGAGCGGGATATTCTCCCGTACCCGCAACCCGATCTACCTGGGCGATGCGCTGATCCTGACCGGGCTGATCCTGCGGTTCGACGCGGTGGTATCGCTGGCGCTGGTGCCGGTCTTCGTCTGGGTGATCGAGCGCCGCTTCATCCTGCCCGAAGAGGACCGGATGCGGCGCAAGTTCAGGGCCGAGTTCGCCCGCTATGAGCGCAAGGTCAGGCGCTGGGTGTAGGCGTTATGCGACATTTCCGGCGATCCGGGCGCACCCCGCTTGCGCAACAGCGGCCTGCACTATAGTGGAAATCCGGCAAACCCGACCGGTTTGTGCCCGGATCGAACGCAGAGGGGGACCAGCAGGTGAAGATAGGAACACCGAAGGAGATTTTCGAGGGCGAGAACCGGGTCGCGATGACACCGGATTCGGCGCGGCATCTGCAAAAGCTCGGCTTTGATTGCGTCATCGAAAGCGGGGCGGGGGCCAGGGCCGGTTTCGCGGACGCCGCCTACGAAGCCGCCGGCGTCGAGATCGTCAAGACCGCGGCGGCCCTGTGGAAATCCTCGGATATCATCGCAAAGGTCCGGCAGCCGGACGCGACCGAACTCAAGCGGCTGAACAAGTCCAAAACGCTGATTTCCTTCTTCAACCCGGCCGGAAACGAAGAAGGAATGGAGGCCGCAAGGGCCAAGGGCGCCAATGTCATCGCCATGGAGATGGTGCCCCGCATCAGCCGCGCCCAGAAGATGGACGCGCTGAGTTCGATGGCCAATATCGCAGGCTACCGCGCGGTGATAGAGGCAGGCAACAATTTCGGCCGCTTCTTCACCGGCCAGATCACGGCGGCCGGCAAGGTGCCCCCCGCCAAGGTTCTGGTGATCGGCGCCGGGGTCGCAGGCCTGGCTGCAATCGGCACCTCGACCAGCCTGGGTGCAATCACGTATGCCTTCGACGTGCGCCCCGAGGTGGCCGAACAGGTCGAATCGATGGGCGCCGAGTTCGTCTATCTCGACTTCAAGGAAGAACAGCAGGATGGCGCCGCAACCGGCGGCTATGCCTCCGTCTCCAGCCCCGAGTTCCGCGAGGCGCAACTTGCCAGGTTCCGAGAACTGGCCCTCGAAATGGATATCGTGATCACCACGGCGCTGATTCCCAACCGCCCGGCACCCAAGCTGTGGCTGGAGGACATGGTCAGCGCCATGAAGCCGGGATCGGTCATCGTCGATCTGGCCGCCGAACGCGGCGGCAATGTCGAGGGCACGGTGGCCGACGAAAAGGTCGTCACCGACAACGGCGTGACCATCATCGGCTATACCGATTTCCCCTCGCGCATGGCGGCGCAGGCCTCCACGCTCTATGCCAACAACATCCGGCACATGATGGCCGATCTGGCACCCGACAAGGATGGCCGGGTCGATCACGACATGGAAGACGACGTGATCCGCGGCGCCACTGTGACCTATCAGGGCGATATCACCTTCCCGCCGCCGCCGCCCAAGGTTCAGGCGATCGCGGTGCAGCAAAAGAAGGAAGTCAAACAACTGACTGCCGCGGAAAAACGGGCGCAGGAAGTGGCGGAGTTCAAGGCGCAGACGAAAAACCAGGTGGCGCTTCTGGCGGGTGGCGGTGTGCTGATGCTGCTGGTCGGCGCCATTGCCCCGGCCAGCTACATGCAGCATTTCATCGTCTTCGTGCTGGCGGTGTTCGTCGGTTTCCAGGTAATCTGGAACGTCAGCCACAGCCTGCACACGCCGCTTATGGCGGTCACCAACGCGATCTCGTCGATCATCATCCTGGGCGCGCTGATGCAGATCGGGTCGGGCTCTTGGCTGGTGATCCTGCTGGCGGCGCTGTCGGTCTTCATGGCCGGGATCAACATCTTCGGCGGCTTCCTCGTCACAAGGCGCATGCTTGCCATGTTCCAGAAATCGTAAAGGACCGGGATCATGGGAATCGGATTCACCACAGCCGCCTATGTCGTCGCGGCCATCCTGTTCATCCTCAGCCTGGGCGGCCTCTCGGGTCAGGAAAGCGCCAAGCGCGCGGTCTGGTACGGCATCGTCGGGATGGCGCTGGCGGTTGTCGCCACCCTGATCGGGCCGGGCTCGGGCCTGTGGTTCTTGTCACTGGTCCTGATCGCCGGCGGCGGCGTGATCGGCTATTATGTGGCGCAGCGCGTGCAGATGACCGAAATGCCGCAACTGGTCGCGGCGATGCACAGCCTCGTGGGCCTGGCCGCGGTGTTCGTCGGATACAACGCCTATATCGAGATGGGCCGCGTGCTGGCGATGACCCCCGGGGAACGCGATGCGCTGGACGGGTTCGCCGCCATCCTTGCCCACAAGGACGCCGCCGAACAGGCGATCCTCAAGGTCGAGGTCTTTCTCGGCGTGTTCATCGGTGCGGTCACCTTTACCGGGTCGGTGGTGGCCTTTGGCAAACTGGCGGGCAAGCTGACCTCGGCGGCCACCAAGCTGCCGGGCGGGCACGCGCTGAACGCGGGCGCGGCGATCCTCAGCTTCATCCTGCTGGTGATGTTCCTCAACGGCGCCGGCATCTGGACCCTGATCGTGATGACGCTCCTGGCGTTCTTCATCGGCTACCACCTGATCATGGGCATCGGCGGCGCCGACATGCCGGTGGTGGTGTCGATGCTCAACAGCTATTCCGGCTGGGCCGCGGCGGCGATCGGCTTTTCGCTCGGCAACGATCTGCTGATCGTGGTCGGCGCGCTGGTCGGCTCCTCGGGCGCGATCCTCAGCTACATCATGTGCAAGGCGATGAACCGCTCGTTCGTTTCCGTCATTCTCGGCGGCTTCGGCGGCGCCTCGGGGCCGGCGATGCAGATCGAGGGCGAAATGCTGGCGGTCGACACCGAAGGCGTCGCTGCGGCGCTGAACGAGGCCGACAGCGTCATCATCATCCCCGGCTACGGCATGGCGGTGGCGCAGGCGCAGAACGCGGAATCGGCACTGCCCCGCAAGCTGCGCGCCGCCGGCAAGGAGGTGCGCATTGCCATCCATCCGGTCGCGGGCCGTCTGCCCGGACACATGAACGTGCTACTGGCCGAGGCCAGGGTGCCCTATGACATCGTGCTGGAGATGGACGAGATCAACGAGGACTTCCCCTCAACCGACGTGGCCATCGTGATCGGGTCCAACGACATCGTGAACCCGGCCGCCCAGGACGACCCCAACAGCCCCATCGCAGGCATGCCGGTGCTGGAATGCTGGAAGGCCAAACAGGTCTTCGTCATGAAGCGCGGCCAGGGCACCGGCTATTCCGGTATCGAGAACCCGCTATTCTTCAAGGAAAACACGCGGATGTTCTATGGTGACGCCAAGGCGTCGCTCGACAACCTGATGCCCCTGGTCGAGTAGCCGGCGCCGCGAACTTCGGGCAAGGTCCGCATTGCCGCCGGTGGTTCCGCCGCGCCAGGGGCAGGGGGAGGGCGGCGATTCCCCGACAAATCGGGGCGCGAAACGCCGTATCCCGCTTCATCTTGCCGAAAAACTCCGGGGGTCCGGGGGCTGGCCCCCGGGCCGGCCATCGAACCCGGCGCCCCGGATACTACCGCCCCCGGATGCGCGGATCGAGCGCGTCGCGCAGCCCGTCGCCCAGATAGTTCACGCTCAGTACCGTCAGCGAGATCGCCATACCCGGCCAGATCACGCGCTCGGGGTATTGTTGCAGATAGTCGGTGGCATCGAACAGCAGCCGCCCCCAGGTGGGGAAATCGGGCGGAAAGCCAAGCCCGAGAAACGAGAGCGCGCTTTCGGTGATGATCGCGGTCGCGATGCCCAGCGTCGCCGAGACCATGATCGGGCTCAGCACGTTGGGCAGGATGTGGCGGCCGATCAGCTTGGTATTGGTGGTGCCCAGAGATCGCGCCGCCAGAACGAATTCGCGCTCCTTCAGCGCCAGCACGTCGCCGCGCACGATGCGCGCGGTGGGCATCCAGCTGGTGATGCCGATGGCGCAGACGATCAGGATGAAGATGCCGCGTTCCGGCCCGAAGGCGCTGCTCAGCGGTTCGCGAAACAGCAGCATCATCACCAGTAGCAACGGCAGCAGCGGCAGGGCGAGAAACAGGTCGGTCAGGCGCATCAGCACGCCGTCGAGGCGGCGGAAGTACCCGGCCGCGACGCCGATAAGCGATCCCAGCCCCAGCGCCAGCAGCATGGCGGTGATGCCCACCGATACGGATGTGCGCCCGCCCATCATCATCCGGGCGAGGATATCGCGGCCCAGCTGATCGGTGCCCAGCGGGTGCGACCACCCGATCTTGGCCGAGGCCTGGGTTGGATCGGCAAAACAGCCCAGAACGGCGCCGACATGGTCCGCGATGGCGCGCAGGAATCCGCCGCCGCCGGGGCCGGTCTCGGAGAAGCAGGCGAATATCGAACGCCCGTTGCGCGACCGGATGTCGATCAGCGTGGCATCGTGCGGCCACAGATACGGCCCCAGGAACACCGCCAGCACGGTGAAGCCGAAGATAGCCGCGCCCATCATCGCGCCCTTGTGGTGGCGGAACTGGTCCCAGACATCGAGCCACTGGTTGCGTGGCGGGGTCGACAGGTCATCCAGCGGCCCGGCGCCACCCGGCAGCGCGGTCGAGGCCGGGGCAAGCCCTTCGTCGGGTACCAGCCGGTCCTTGTCAGTCATAGCGTATCCTCGGGTCGAGAAGGCCGTAAAGCACATCGGCGATCAGATTGAACAGCACGATCAGCACCGCGAAGATGAAGGTCAGCGTCTGCACCATCGGCAGGTCGTTGGCCTGGATGGCACCGATCAGAAGCTGCCCGATGCCGTTCACCTTGAACACCTGTTCGGTGATGATGGCGCCGCCGAAGATCGCCGGCACTCCCAGGGCGATCACCGTGACCACCGGAATCATCGAATTGCGCAGCACATGCACCATGACCACGGCGTATTCGCCCAGCCCCTTGGCGCGGGCGGTGCGCACGTAATCCTGGTTGAGGTTGTCCAGCATCGAGGCGCGCATGAAGCGGCTGATCTGGGCGGTGATCTGCAAGGCCAGCACCATCACCGGCATGATCATCTGCTGCAACTGGCGCATGAAGCTGTCCCAGTCGGTCACTTTCAGCGTGGTGTCGTAGATCGACGGGAACCAGCCCAGGTTGACCGAGAAGATGACGATGACGAGGACACCGGAAAAGAACGGCGGCACCGAAAACCCGACCATCGACACGAATGTACCGATCTGGTCGAACCACGAATACTGACGGTAGGCGGAATAGATGCCGATAGGCAGCGCGATCAGGATCCCGACCACATAGGCGGTGCCGACGACCCAGAGCGTTTGCGGGATGCGCTGGATGACGACGTCCATCACCGGCGAACGGGTCTGCCAGGAGATGACGCGCAGATCGCCGTCCGAGAACGCGGTGCCGAAGATGTAGTCGATCAGCACCTGCGGTTCGATCCAGAAGAACTGGACCAGCCATTTCCAGAACCGGATGTGCATGGGCTGGCCCAGCCCCAGCGCCTCGCGCATCTTTTCCTTGACTTCGGGCGGCACCGTCAGCGGCACCTGTGCCATTGGATCGCCGGGGGCGAGTTCCAGCAGCAGGAAGATAACCAGCGAGATGAACAGCAGCGTCGGAACCGCCAGCACCAGTCGCCGTATGGTAAAGGTAAGCATTCAGCCTGCCTGTTTTGCAGCTAGAGCCTGCCGCATTCCATGGAAGTCACCCGCCGCGCCGAACGCCTCGTTCATCCAGGACGCTATCGCGATTGGGCGTATGAAGGCGCCGATCCGGCCGGACGCACCATGGCGGCGGCCGGTTACCCCGGCACAGCCCCCCGCGGATTGCCCGGGGGCTGCGCCGGTGCGTGGCGGTCAGCCTGTGCCTACTTCACGCGGTACCAGTCCGCCGCGTTCCACAGCTCGCTGTCCCAGGTGTTCAGGACGACGCCGCCGAGGCTGTTGGCATGGGCCGACACCCGGCCGCGATCGACCAGCGGAACCACGACATAGCTGTCCTTGGTCAGCATGTCGTTCAGCCGGCGGCCGATCTCGCCGCGTTTGGACAGCTCTCCGGTACGGCCCATTTCGGCAACGAGCTTGTCGAATTCGGCATTGCAGAACCGGTTGATGTTCTCGCCCTGCCACTGCGTTTCCGGGCGCGGGGCCTTGTCGCAGGTATGTTGTGCCAGGTAGCTTTCGGGATCGGTGCCGTCGAAATTGTTGGCGTACATTTCGACATCGGCAAAGAACTTCTGGAAGGTGTCCGGGCTGCCCGGATCGCTGCCGAAGAACACCGATGCGTTGATGTTACGCAGTTCCGTTTCGACTCCGACGTCCTGCCACCACTGCTTGATCAGCGCCTGGAAGTCCTGGCGCACGGCGTTGGTCGAGGTCTGGAACAGCAGGCTCAGTTTCTTGCCGTCCTTGTCGCGCACGCCATCGCCGTCGCTGTCGGTCCAGCCGGCTTCTTCCAGCAGCGCCTTGGCGCCCTCGATATCCTGCGTCATGCAGTCGGTGTTGTCGCTGGCATAGATCGCCGGGGCGGGAACAAGGTTGCAGGTCGCGCGGCCGGCCTGGCCATAGCCGATCTCGACCAGAAGGTTGCGGTCGATCGCCATCGACAGCGCCTTGCGCACGCGAATATCCGACAGGATCGGGTGCGGGTGCTTTGCCGTTGCCCGCTCGTCTTCGGGCAGGTCGGGCGACGGATCGGTCATGTTCATCTCGATGCGTTCCACCAGCGAACCGAAGGCCGCCACCGGCTTGCCCTTGCCGCCCGCGGCCATCCTGGCCAGTACGTCGGGCGCAAGTTGCAGGTTCCAGGCATAGTCGAACTCGCCGGTTTCAAGTACCGCGCGGCCCGCCGCCGTGGCATCGCCGCCGCCCTTGAAGGTCAGGGTCGCAAAGGCCGGTTTGGCCGGATCCCGGTAGTTGGGGTTGGCCGACATGGTGATCACGTCATTGGGCTTGAACTCGTCCACCACGAAGGGGCCGGTGCCGATCGGGCCGAAATTCGCATCGGTGCATTCCGGGGCCTTGGCGCCGGTGCAGGATTCGAACTGCGCCTTCTGGATGATCGGCGACTGGCCGCCCATGAACGGACCATAGGGGTTGGGCTTGGGTTCGGAGAAACTGACCTTGACGGAAAGATCGTCGATGATCTCGACCGCGCTGACGCCTTCGAACTTGGCAAGCTGCGCGCAGCCGCCTTCGGGGTGCATGCAGTAGTCGGCGGTGAATTTCACATCGGCCGATGTGACGGGCGAGCCGTCGGACCATACCAGGCCGGGCTTCAGCTTCCAGGTGATGGATTTCAGGTCGGCGGCGACGCCGCCGTTCTCGACGGTCGGGATTTCCTCGGCCAGGTACGCGACCAGGGCGCCGTCGGGGTCATAGCGGCCCAGAGGTTCGATCACCAGCGACGCGCTTTCGATATCCTTGGTGCCGCTGGACAGATACGGATTCAGGATCGACGGGGCCTGCCAGTAGATGATGTTGACATGGCCATCCGAGCCGCGTTCGGCCATCGCTACCGGCGCCAGCCCGAAGGACGCTGCCGCGCCGAGCAGTAGGGTTTTGATTTTCATTGTTCACTCCATGTTGGCTATTTTTATTATCGTCGGTTGCCACGCATCGGCAGGGATCTGCCGTGCGGTTGGATGAGTAACATTGTGATATCAATGCGAAACCTGAAGCCGCGCCCCCCCTTTCCCCGCGTTTCTCCGCAACCGATTCGCGCGTAGTGAAGCACTACTCGGGAAAAAATCAATACTTGCAAGCGTCTTTTTCCGGGCCGCCCGCAACAGGGTTTGACAACGCGCCCGCCCGCCCCTTAGCGTAAAATGGCTGATGCGGAGAATGCGTGCGTGCTCGATCGACCGATTGCCGAACTCAGTGGTTTGCGGGTGGAATTTGGGACCAGGCACGGCACGGTGCTTGGTGTCGAGGACGTTTCGTTCGACATCAACCCCGGCGAAACCGTCTGCGTCGTTGGTGAATCCGGTTCGGGCAAGTCCGTGTCGTCGCTGTCGCTGATGCGGCTGGTCGAATATGGCGGTGGCAGGATCGCCGCCGGCAGTTTGATGTTCGACGGCCGCGCGGGCGGCCAGATCGACCTGGCCCGGGCCGATACCGACACCATGCGCCGGATCCGCGGCGACGAGATCGGCATGATCTTTCAGGAACCGATGACCGCGCTGAACCCGGTCTTCACCGTCGGGCGGCAGCTGGGCGAGGGCCTGCGCGTGCATCGCGCCATGAGCAGGTCGCAGGCCGAGGCGCGGGCGCTGGAATTGCTGCGCGAGGTGCGTATTCCGGAGCCCGAGCGGCGGCTGAAACAATATCCGCACGAACTGTCGGGGGGGATGCGGCAGCGCGTGGTGATCGCCATGGCCATGGCCTGCAAGCCCCGGCTGCTGATCGCGGACGAACCGACAACGGCACTGGATGTGACCATACAGGCCGAGATCCTGGCACTGATGAACCGGCTCAAGCGCGAGACCGGTACCGCGGTGCTGTTCATCACGCATGACATGGCTGTGGTCGCGCAGATGGCCGACCGGGTGGTGGTGATGTATCGCGGCCGCAAGGTCGAGGAAGGGCCGGTGGAACAGATATTCGCCGAGCCGAGGCACGAATATACCAGGGCGCTGCTGGCGGCGGTGCCCAAGCTGGGCGAGATGCGCGGCAAGCCCGACCCCGAGCCGATGAAGCTGTTGGGTCAGCGCGACCAGAAGATCGCACCGATCCGCGGCAGCGATGATCCGCTGTTGCGGGTGCGGGGGCTGGTGGTGCGTTTCCCGGTCAAGGGCGGCATCCTGCGCCGCACCATCGCGAATGTCCACGCGGTCGAGGACGTATCGTTTACCCTGAACAAGGGCCGCACGCTCAGCCTTGTCGGCGAATCGGGTTGCGGCAAGTCCAGTGCCGGGCGCGCGATCCTGCGGCTGGTGGAACCGGTTGCCGGCGAAATCTGTCTTGACGGCTGCGACATCATGCAACTGGATTCCGGCGCGCTGCGCGAGGCGCGGCGCGACATGCAGATGATCTTTCAGGATCCGTTCGCCAGCCTCAACCCGCAGATGCAACTGATTGACCAGGTGGCCGAACCGATGCGCAATTTCGGCATCGCGAAGGGTAGCGAGTTGCGCGACCGGGTGGCGCATCTGTTCGACCGGGTGCACCTGCCGCGCAGTTTCATGCGCCGCTATCCGCACGAAATGTCGGGCGGCCAGCGCCAGCGCATCGCCATCGCCCGCGCGCTGGCGCTCAATCCCAAGCTGATCATCGCAGACGAGGCTGTTTCGGCGCTCGATGTGAGTGTTCAGGCGCAGGTGCTCAACCTGATGATGGAATTGCAGGCCGAACTGGGGCTTTCCTATCTGTTCATCAGTCACGACATGGCGGTGGTCGAACGGGTCAGCCACGATGTCGGCGTCATGTATCTGGGCCGTATCGTCGAGATGGGGCCACGCAACAAGGTGTTCGAGAATCCGCGCCACCCCTATACCAAGGCGCTGATGACGGCGGTGCCGATAGCCGATCCGGCGGCGCGCAAGTCGGAACAGGACATGACATTCAAGCCGATCCCCTCACCGATCCATCCGCTTGGCCACGATCCGGGCCCATCGGTCTATCGCGAGGTCGAACCGGGGCACTATGTCCTGACCGACGGCAGCGAATATTGAACCCGGCATCCCGCCAATGCCGGGGCGGTGTTGGAACCGGCGTGAACAGCGAGCGGATTCTCGTCGTCGCGCCGGTCACGGCCGCCATCATTCGCCGCGAGGGCGCGCCACGGCGGGCGCGTCCAGCATCATTGGTCTGGCCGTGCGCCTTGCGCTCCTGAACGCACCGGGTGTCCATGGCGGCGATCGCCGCCCACCGGATCAACCTGCCCTTGACGTGCCGGGCCGGATATGGCGCTGTGGCCTGGCCTTGCTTGGCCTGATCGCGGCGGTGTTCGGGGTGCCCGTGGACTGACCGCCCGGGAAGGGCCGGGCCGCGGGCACGAACCCGAAGGGCGGCGGACTGCCGCCCGGCGGTAGTCGCATGTCGTCAATGCCGGATGAAACGCAACGAAGGAGACCACCCCATGCCCGTGAAGAACCGCTTTGCAGAAATGCACGATGAGATCACCGCCTGGCGGCGGGATATTCATGAACACCCGGAGATTCTGTTTGAAACGCACCGCACCAGCGCCCTTGTTGCCGAGAAGCTGCGCGAGTTCGGGTGTGACGAGGTCGAGACGGGTATCGGCCGGACCGGCGTCGTCGCCGTCATCAGGGGCAAATCCGACACGGGCGGCCGCGTGATCGGGCTGCGCGCCGACATGGACGCACTGCCGATCCACGAACAGACCGGGATCGGCCATGCCTCCAAGACGCCGGGCGCGATGCATGCCTGCGGCCATGACGGCCATACCGCGATGTTGCTGGGCGCTGCAAAATACCTTTCGGAAACGCGCAATTTCGACGGTACCGTGGTGGTGATCTTTCAGCCCGCCGAAGAGGGCGGCGGCGGCGGCAAGGAGATGTGCGATGACGGCATGATGGAGCGTTGGGGCATCCAGGAGGTCTATGGCATGCACAACTGGCCGGGTCAGCCGGTGGGCAGCTTTGCCATTCGTCCCGGCGCGTTCTTTGCGGCCGCCGACCAGTTCGACATAAGTTTCGAGGGCAGGGGCGGACATGCCGCCAAGCCCCAGGAGACGGTGGATACCACGGTAATGGCAGCGCAGGCGGTGCTTGCGCTGCAGACCATCGCCAGCCGCAACGCCGATCCGGTCGATCAGGTGGTCGTATCGGTCACGTCGTTCGAAACGTCGTCCAAGGCGTTCAACGTGATCCCGCAACGGGTGCATCTGAAGGGTACGGTGCGCACCATGAGCAGCGCCATGCGCGATCTGGCGGAAAGGCGGATCACCGAGATATGCGATGGCATTGCCCAGACCTTCGGCGGCAGCGCGAATGTTGACTATCACCGCGGCTATCCGGTGATGTTCAATCACCCCGAGCAAACCGAATTCGCGGCCGAGGTGGCGCGCAAGGTATCGGGCAATTGCAGCGACGCGCCGCTGGTCATGGGGGGCGAGGATTTCGCCTTCATGCTTGAGGAACGTCCCGGCGCCTATATCCTCGTGGGCAACGGCGACACCGCGATGGTGCATCATCCCGAATATGACTTCAACGACGATGCGATTCCGGCTGGCTGTTCCTGGTGGGCCGAGATCGTCGAAAGCCGGATGCCGCCCGCCTGAGCCGCCGCCGCCTCCCCGCAACCTCGCCTGCGCCCGCCAGCGGAGGCGCGCAGGTCCGGCGCAGCGGGCGGGGCACAGGCGGGGGCGGAGTTGGCGCCATATGCGGTTTACGCCTTGTCATCAGCCTGTCCGGCGTTCGAGACTGCGGCCCAGGCGCCCCGAGCCCTCGTCATGGTCAGGCCGTGAACCGCAAGACAGAAACCCTGCTCGCTTTCGTCCTGGTGCTGGCCGGCACCGGGGTGGCTAGGGCGTTCGAGGATTATTCCGGCCATTGGGGCGGCACCTGGTCGCCTTATGGGCAGTTCGCGCCATCGGTCATCGGGGTCGGTGACGGAACGGGCCACAAGTTCGCGGCCGTCGACAACGCCAATTCCAACAGCCGTCTGGGCTTTGTAATGAAACGTGCGCTGGGGAGGGGCGAGTTCCGATTCCGGTTCGAAACCGGCCTGGGCCTCAGGCAATCCAGCGAAGTCAGCCAGGCGTTCACCGGCGATGCTCTCGACTGGACCGGCTCGGACATCCGGTTCCTCGATCTGATCTGGGATCTTGGCCCGGTGGGTACCTTTTCCGTCGGTCACGGCAGCATGGCGACCGACCAGGTGGCGCTGGCCGATCTTTCGGGCACGGTACTGGTCACCGGTGTTTCGGTGCCCGACATGGCCGGCAGCTTCCTGTTCCGCACCACCGGCGGCGTGCTGTCGCCGGTATCGGTGAAATCGGCCTACAAGACGTATGACGGCATTCGCCGGGCGCGCCTTCGCTTTGACCGGCCGGTGGCCAGGGTGGCGGGGCTGACGCTGTCTGTATCGGCTGGGGCCGAGATCCTGAAGAAGAACAACACCGAAACCAATGTCGACGTTGCCGCGACCTACGAGAGGACGACCGCGCGCTTTCGCATGGAGGGCGCCATCGGCGCCAGCCTGACGCGCCAGAACAACCGGGTCACGCGCAACGATGTGGTCGGATCGTTCTCGCTGCTGCACCGCCCCTCGGGGGTCAGTGTCACCGCCGCGGCCAGCACCAGCAATACCGGCGGGCGCATGTCCTATCTCAAGCTTGGCTATCTGGCCGATCTTGTTGCGGCCGGACCGACGGCGATCTCGCTCGACATATACGACGGTGCGGATATTGCCGTGCCGGGGTCGCGGTCGCGTGCCTGGGGGGTCGGCATCGTGCAGCATCTTGCGCGCCCTGACATCGAAATCTATCTCGGTGCGCGCCGCTACAGCTATTCCGACGGCTCGCCGCTGTCCTATCGCCCGCTTCGCGCCATTCAGTTCGGCACCCGCTGGCAGTTCTGATTGCCGCTCTTGCCGGCGTATTGCAGGTACGGGGCAGGGCAGCCATGACTGCGACGCCCTGCCGCGCGGTCGGGCCGTTTCGTTGCGCCCCGCGCCTCACGTTCCGATGTACGGGCACATCGCCCCGGTGGATGGATCCGTCTGGATGCAACTCGCCCCGAAGAAAACCCGCCTGCGACCCGGGGGCTGCCTGTGAAGGCAGGGCGCAATCCCTCTTGCGCCGCCCGGCCCGGACCAATAGAAGGCCCCAAATTCGCATGGGCGCGCGGTGCGCGGGCGCCCCGGAACTCATGGGGAAATAGGACATGCAGGTCACCGAGACTCTGAACGAAGGTCTGAAGCGCGGCTACGCGATCACCGTCACCGCCGACGAGCTTGATGCCAAGGTCAATGAAAAACTGACCGAGGCGCAGCCCGAGGTGGAAATGAAGGGGTTTCGCAAGGGCAAGGTGCCGATGGCGCTGCTGAAAAAGCAGTTCGGTCCGCGCCTTCTTGGCGAAGCGATGCAGGAAACCATCGACGGGGCCATGTCCAGGCATTTCGAGGACAGCGGCGACAGGCCGGCGTTGCGGCCCGATGTCAAGATGACCAACGAGGACTGGAAAGAGGGCGACGATATCCATGTCGAGATGTCCTACGAGGCGCTGCCCGACATTCCCGAGGTCGATCTGAAATCCATCGAACTGGAGCGGCTCGTGGTTGCGGCGGACGACGCCGCCATTGACGAAGCCCTGGCCAACCTGGCCGAAAGCGCGCAGGATTTCGCGCCGCGCAAGAAGGGCGCCAAGGCCAAGGACGGCGACCAGGTGTTGATGGATTTCGTCGGCCGGATCGACGGCGAGCCGTTCGAGGGCGGGGCTGCGGAAGATTACCCGCTGGTGCTGGGCTCGGACAGCTTCATTCCCGGCTTCGAGGAGCAGTTGACCGGCGTCAAGGCGGGCGAGGAAAAGGACGTGACCGTCAGCTTCCCCGAGGCCTACCAGGCCGCGCAGCTGGCCGGCAAGGAAGCCGTGTTTACCTGCACCATCAAGGAGGTGAAGGAACCGGTTGCCGCCAAGATCGACGATGAACTGGCCAAGAAGTTCGGCGCCGAGGATCTTGCCGCCCTGAAAACCCAGATCGGCGAGCGGCTGGAAGCCGAATATGCCGGGGCCGCCCGGGCGGTGATGAAGCGGGCGCTGCTTGACCGGCTTGACGGGATGGTTTCGTTCGACCTGCCCCCCAGCCTCGTGGATGCCGAGGCCGGCCAGATCGCGCACCAGCTCTGGCACGAGGAAAACCCCGATGTGGAAGGTCACGACCACGACAAGGTCGAGCCGACCGACGAACATGTCAAGCTTGCAGAACGCCGGGTACGTCTGGGGCTTCTGCTGGCCGATCTGGGTCAGAAGGCCGAGGTCGAAGTCA
The DNA here is from genome assembly GCA_047975215.1 of Jhaorihella sp. GTDB lineage: Bacteria > Pseudomonadota > Alphaproteobacteria > Rhodobacterales > Rhodobacteraceae > JAGRMG01. The sequence goes on along the minus strand of JBKEDD010000067.1, from coordinate 21,631 downwards.
CCGATGCCGAGATGACGCAGGCGATCATGAACCAGGCACGCCAGTACCCGGGCCAGGAACGCCAGTTCTTCGAGTTCATTCAGCAGAACCAGCAGATGCAGCAGCAGATGCGCGCCCCGATCTTCGAGGACAAGGTGGTCGACTATGTGGTCGAACTGGCCCAGGTCACCGACCGGAAGATCGGCAAGGACGATCTGAAGCAGGCCGTAGAGGCGCTTGACGACGAATAGCCGGCCCGGGCGCGAGCGGCGCCCGCCCGGCAACGTCTGACCACGACCGGACCCCGGTGCCTCGGCGCCGGGGTTTTGCCGTCGCGGGGCCGGCCATCGCAAGGCGAAGGCAAGGGCAATGGCGCGCCGCCGCCTTGCCGGTCGTCAATGTTCCGACCCTCCGGGTGTTTTTTGCTAACCCGATCACAACATGTTGTGGTAGCGTTGGCCATCATGGCGAGGGAGAGGATCATGATAAGGAAATTATTGGCGGAATTCTTCGGGACCTTCTGGCTTGTTCTCGGCGGCTGCGGCAGCGCCGTACTGGCCGCCGGTGTGGCCGATGTCGGGATAGGATGGCTCGGCGTCAGCCTGGCCTTCGGTCTGACGGTGCTGACCATGGCCTATGCGGTCGGGCACATTTCCGGCGGGCACTTCAACCCGGCGGTGACGCTGGGGCTGGTGATAGGCGGCCGGCACGACGCCGCTGAACTGGTACCCTATTGGGTGGCGCAGGTTGCGGGCGCCATCGCGGCTGCGGCGGTGCTGTATGTCATCGTTTCGGGCGGTGCCGGTTTCACCGGACCGGGCGGTTTCGCGACCAACGGCTATGGCGAGGCATCGCCGCAGGGCTATTCGATGCTGTCCGCCCTGGTGATCGAGATCGTGATGACCGCGTTCTTCCTGATCATCATTCTTGGCGCGACCTCGGCCGGGGCGCCGGCCGGATTTGGCCCGCTGGCAATCGGGCTGGGGCTGACGCTGATCCACCTCGTGACCATTCCGGTGACCAACACGTCGGTCAACCCGGCCCGTTCGACCGGCGTGGCGTTGTTCGCGGACGGCCCGGCGCTTGGGCAGTTGTGGTTGTTCTGGGTCGCACCGCTTATCGGTGGGGTGCTGGGCGCGATCATCTGGAAGGCGATGGCCGGCGCCGATGACGGAACCATGTCCGAAGCGGTCGAAGGCGGTGCGCCGCCTGTCGGCTGAGGCCGCGAGGGGGCGCGCCACCTGAAGGCCCGGGGGGCATGCGGCCGGATGGCGGCGCGTGCCCCCGTCAGGTCTTGAGGCCGGTTTCCACCAGAAGGCCGCGCCGCTTGGCCTCGTAGTAATAGCCGCTCGCATACCAGTGCACGGCCTTGTCATAGCTGCCATCCGAGACCATCCAGGCACCGCGCAGGTACTTGACCGCATATTGCAGGTTGGTATCGGCATTCAGCAGCCCGTCGGCGGGGCCGTCATAGCCCATGCCGCGCGCCGTCCGCGGGTGGATCTGCATCAGCCCGTAATAGGGGCCGTTCCGGGCGCCGGGGCGATGCGTGCTTTCGCGGATCACCACACGTTGCACAAGATCGCGCGGCACCTCGTAATAATCGGCCCACTTGTTGATCTTGGCGCGCAGTTCCGGGGTCTCGTTGGGGTAAAGCGACGGTGCGTTGCGGGCGCTCGTGCGGGTCAGGCTTTCGCGTGACGTGCAGGCGGCGGTAACGATTGCGAACGCCAGCGAGGTGGCCAGGAACGCGCGGCGGGACATGGACGGCATCGGGGATTCACCAGCTGTTTCGATCGCCGGCCACCCTAGCGGAGCGGAGGGGCGGATCAAGCGCGCCGTTTCGCCCTCGGCGACGGATCGCCGAACGGTCAGGCGACCCGTTGCCGTGCCGCTGATCCGCGTCGCGCCCGGTCGGAGGGTGAATACGGCTGGGCGCGACAGACCTTGCCTGTGCTTGCCCATGCTATCGTGGCAAAGAAAAACCGCGCGGGACGGATGCCCGCGCGGTTCAGTGTCTGACTGGCGAGTCCCGCTCAGGCGGGCTGTTCGTCGTCCGTGCCGCCCTCGGTGCCGGCAACAAGGTTCTCGTCTTCGGAGGCCGCCGAGCCGATGTCGTCGAACAGTTCGGCGATCTCGAAATCGGCGCGGGCCTCTTCCTCGGCCGCCAGTTCCTGGATCGACTTGCCGCGTGCCTGAAGCTCGGCCTCGTCGGCCGAACGGGCGACGTTCAGCGTGATCTCGACCGATACCTCGGGGTGGAGCACGACCGTCACGGCGTGCAGCCCCAGTTCCTTGATCGGACCGGTCAGCACCACCTGCTTGCGATCGACCGAAAAGCCCTCGGCGCAGGCAACCTCGGCGGCATCGCGCGGCGTCACCGAGCCATAGAGCGACCCGGCATCCGATGCCGAGCGAATCACCACGAACTGTTGTCCGTCGAGCTTCCCGGCCAGGGCCTCGGCTTCCTTGCGGGTTTCCAGGTTGCGTGCCTCGAGTTGGGCCTTCTGCGCCTCGAACCCGTCGATATTGGCCTGCGACGCCGACAGCGCCTTGCCCTGCGGCAGCAGGTAGTTGCGGGCGTATCCCGGCTTGACGGACACGACATCGCCCATCTGGCCCAGCTTGGCCACGCGTTCCAGAAGAATGACTTGCATGTTTCCGACCCTCCTTACTTCACGGCGTAGGGCAGCAACGCCAGAAAGCGGGCGCGCTTGATGGCGCGGGCCAGTTCGCGCTGCTTCTTGGATGACACCGCGGTAATGCGCGAGGGCACGATCTTGCCGCGCTCTGAGATATAGCGCTGCAACAGGCGGGTATCCTTGTAGTCGATCGCGGGCGCGTTGTCCCCCGAGAACGGACAGACCTTGCGGCGGCGGAAAAACGGTTTTGCGGCCATGTGTTAGGCTCCTTTCCTCAGGCTATGGATCAGCGGCGCTCGCGGCGTTCGCCGCGGTCGTCGCGCTTTTGCATCTGGACCGACGGGCCTTCGGCGTGTTCATCGACCTTGATGGTCAGAACGCGCATCACGTCGTCGTGCAGGCGCATCAGCCGTTCCATTTCCTGCACCGCTGCCGCAGGGGCGTCGGTGCGCAGAAAGGCATAGTGGCCCTTGCGGTTCTTGTTGATCTTGTAGGCCATCGTCTTGATGCCCCAGTATTCGCTGTCCACGAGCTTTCCGCCATTGTCCGAAAGGACGCTGCCGAAATGTTCGACAAGCCCTTCGGCCTGGGTGTTGGAAAGATCCTGACGTGCGATCATCACATGCTCGTAAAGCGGCATGTCCACTCCTGTCTTGTATCAAGGCGCATTTCAAAGGTGGGGCCAATGATCCTTCCGCGGCCCCGCCACGAGAGACTGCGCGGTTCGAACGGTTGCGAAAGGATGGTCTCGTATACACGCTTTGTGCGGGCCGGCAAGTCCCCGTGGCGGGGAAATCGGGAACTGCCCGCCTAATTCCCCGCCCGCGCCGCATTCCTGACGCTTTGTTTACCATTATCGTGCGTGAAGGGCCGGGCCGCGTCCGGTTGGGGAGCAATGCGATGGGACGGATGGACATGACCGCTACGCAACAGCGCGCGACGCAGGCTTCGGTGGTGCTGCCCAATTACCGCGAGGCGGTTCCGCTGATGATCGCGTTCGCGCCCAGCTGGCCGATCTTCGCGCTCATACTCCGCATCGCCGGCACCGCGCTGGTGATCGGTGCCGGGGCGATGTGGCTGCTGCCGGGTTCGCAGTTGGCGCCGGATCTGATGCTGATCAAGCTGGGTGTGTCCGTTACCTGTCTGCTGACCGGGCTGGCGGTGCTGATGCTCCACCATGTCGACAACCGCCCCGACGCCTATTTCGACCCGATCCGCAACGAAGTGCGGGTTTTGCAGAAGGACAAGCGCGGGCGTCCGCAATCCGTCCTTCGGCGGCGCTATGACACGCTGGGCTGTGTCCGCTTCCGCGACAGCATGGTCGAGATCTTCGATGTGGACGGATCGCTTCTCATGCGCCTGCCGGTGGGCGATGCCGACGTGCGCCAGGCGCTTCGGATGCAGCTGAGCGGCACCGTGAACATCACGGCCTGACGACACCGGACAAAACGCCTGTCGCGGCCGGATCGTCGCTGTTCAGTGACCACCCCTCGCGGCAGATTTGCTTGCCAAATCGTCTGCCGGGCGGTGGGCGGTGCCTGTGACACCGGCAATTGCCATGACCCGATTGTGCCGCACCCGGCCCTCATGCCGTCCTCCGGCCTCGCAAGAACGGCGATACGCGCCTGCATCCCAGGCCGAAAGAAGCGCAGGATGCCTGTCAAATACGACAAGCGCCGCCTGCTGGAACCCGTCGGAAACATCCCGCCAGCAGAGGCCGAGGCAGACTTCCACGCAGCTCTGGAAACATCAGACATGGCCGCGTAGCTTAGACAAATCAGCCTCCGGCAAACCCTGCGCGGTTCAGTCCAGTTTCCCGGGACCACTTCACCGTGGCTCTGACCGTTGGCTAAGTTCGCGGCGCTGGCATCGTGAAAGATCAGTAGCGGCGGGCGTTTTCGTCCCGATCCAAACGTTGCGAACGATCTTGCTCATCAACCTGTATCTTTCGATAGGCTGGATCGGGCCCAGCTTTCGGCGGCCTCCCGATCCCGGAAATCGCCCTGCATGACGGACCCCGCAACAAAGGGATAGCCGACACGCAGAACCGGCGTCAGCCGGTCGAAATCCAGACGGCCCGGAAAGAACGCGACATCGGACTGCGCCAGTACCGGCGCCGCCGCAAACAGGCTATCGGTGTCTCGCTGCAGTTGCGCGCTTTGATCGGTGGTCAAAGGGCCGCCCTGATTTCCCACGAGCATTCCGGCACAGGTCATCGAACACTGAAACAGGCTGTGGGGACGCGCGGCAATGGCTTCCGCATGGGTTGCCGCCCAGTTCACAACCGGTTCAAGCCATGCGGCCGCGCGGATCGCGCTGCCCACCATGACCCTGTCGAAACCGTCCGGCGCGGGGGCGTTTTCGGCTGAGTACAAGGCGGCGCGGTATCCCGCGGCGCGCGCCACCTCTGCCATCCAGGCCGCCTGACCACCTGTCGACCCCAACATCGAGCCATAGACAATCAACAGCCTGTCGCCTTGCCCATCCGCGAGCGCGATATCGGCTGGCGCATCGTTGGGCGTTGTCGGTCTGAACTGCCAGCCAACCCCGGCAAGAGCCGCTGCCGCCGCGGAATAAGCCCCGTATTTCAGGAACCTGCGTTTTCTATGATCCATGAACCTTCCTTTCAGACTGCCAGCGGCAGTGCATCAAAGCTCGTACCTGTTGCCACTTCCATGGCGTTGGCAATGGCAGCGACCGTTCCGGGAACGCCGATCTCGCCCGCCCCGGCCGGGGATAGCCCCGGCATTTCAACGGTTTCGATCTCGATGGGCGGCAGCGTGCCGTTGCTCTGCATCGGGTAGTCGGCAAGCGAGGTGATCATTGCGGCCCCCTCTGCGAAGGTCAGCTTTTCATACAGGGCCTGCGACAAACCCCAGATCGCGCCACCTTCGACTTGCGCCAGAAGCTGTTTGCGATGCACGATCTGCCCGACATCGACCGCGATCCACAGATGCGTGACCTCGGTGCCTGTCACCTCTGCGACGGTGGCAATCCGGGCCTCGCGGAAGATCATCGCACCCAGCCCAAGTGCGCGATCACTGCCGCCCCAACCCGACATCTCGCCCACGCGCGCAATGACAGCGCGCAGGCGCGCATCCTCAAGGTGATCAAGCCGCCATTGCAGCGGGTCGAGCCCCGCGTCGCGGGCCAGTCGTTCGATCGTGGTCTCGATCGCCCAAACGGTATAGCTGGCCGAAACGCCGCGCAGAAATCCGGGTGAGGGCATCGCGGCCACTCTGGTCCAGCTGATAGACTGATCCCCTCCGACATAGGGGTGGCTTGCGCCGTCGGTGGCGGTATTGTCCTCGTCGCCGTTTGCCCCCTTCATGGATGAGGGCAGATGCGTGGCCAATGTCCCGTCCGAGGCGATCTCGTGCCGCCACTCTACCAGACGCCCCGCATCGTCCAGCCGGGCGGACAGCCGTTGCACAGCCGCCGGGCGGACCTGCCCTCGGATCATCTCGTCCAGTTGCGGACGGATGACCCGCACCGGCTGGCCGATAGCCTTGGCAATCTCGGCGGCATCGCGCACGACGTCATTCAGCACCCGCCGCCCGTAGGAACCGCCCGAGGGCGTCGCCCGCGTTTCCAACATGAACGGCGCGGTTTTCCAGGTTCGGGCGCCGTAGCGCATATCCAGATCAAGCGACTGCGTCGCGCTGGTGATCGAGGCCCCAAGCCCCAGACTGCGCCCCTCGACCGACGCAATCAGCGGCTCCGGCAAGACATGGCTGAGCGTCGGCGAATAGAACATCGCGGCATCGGACGTTGCGCTGCGCATCGGGGTGCCACGCACCGCGACAGGCGCGATCCGCGTGTCATCCAGTGCTGTGGCAAGGGCGTTGCGCTCGGTTTCGCTGTCAAAATCCGGGGCGTTGGACCATGTGATCTCAAGCGCCTCGGCCCCCTTGATCGCGGCCCATGTATTCGACGCAACCACCGCGACGGCGGACTGATCTTCAAGCTGGTGCACGTGTGACACGCCAGAGTTCGCCAGTGCAGCCGTAGCATCCAGGGCGACCACTGTGCCGCCCAGATGCGGGCTGCGGCGCAGAACCGCCACGGACACCTCGCCGCGCGGTTGATCGGTTCCGAAACGTTTGGAGCCTGTCACGATCTCAAGCGCATCCGGACGCTGCGGGCTTGTCCCCAGAAGATCAATATCTTTGGCCTGCTTCAAATCGCCTTGGGTAGCACCGGGCATCCGCAAGCGACCGGCGGCAACAACTTCGGCAAAGCCGCGTGTTTCGCCAGTGGGCATATGGACCACCGAATGCGCTTGGGTCTTGCACTCGCGCACAGTCCAGCCTTGCTGGCGTGCAGCGGTTTCGATCAGCGCCAGACGCAATTCTGCGCCGGCCAGTCGCAGCATAGGCCAATACCCCAGTGTCGTCTTTGAATCCGCCGTCACCATGCGCCCCGAGAAATCCGGATTGCCGTAACGCGCTGCATCGCGCGGGGCGGGGAGGATGCGGACACGCTCCATGGACGCGCCGATCTCCTCTGCCAGCACCATGGCAAGGGCAACCGGCGCACCCTGGCCAATATCCTGCCCCGGGCAGACAAATTCGATGTCACCTTCAGGTGTGATTGCGACAAACGCATTGATCGCTTGCCCGGTCAGCGGGGTTTCGGCCTGCAAGGCATAGACTGTGGCACCTGCGGTAACAGCTACGGTTGCCGTTCCGCCCAAGGCAAGAAAGGCGCGGCGGGAAAGGCGTCTGCGCTTGATCATTGGTCTGCTTCCTGCGCGATCTCAGCCGCGCGGGCGACCGCGTTGATGATGCGCGGACCGGCACCGCAGCGGCAGATATTGCCGTCCATGGCGGTCTTGATCTCGCTCAAGTCGGGCCTTGGCACCTCGTTCAGAAACCCGGCGGCCTGCATGATTTGTCCCGGCTGACACCAGCCACATTGCGCTACCTGACCTTCCAGCCAGGCCTTCTGAACCGGATGCGAGCCGTCTTCGGACAGGCCTTCGATCGTGGTGATGTCCATCCCTGCCACATCCTCGACAGTCAGTTGGCAGGCGCGGGCAGGGCTGCCGTCAAGATGCACGGTGCAGGCCCCGCACAGCCCTTGCAGGCACGAGTATTTTGTCCCCGTCAGCCCAAGCGTTTCGCGCAAGACAAAGACGAGGGGCGTGTCGGCATGGGCAAGGTCAAACTCGTGAACCTGCCCGTTGACGGAAAGCTGATAGGCCATTTCAAAATCCGTAATCAGGTTTACACTTGTTACCGCACGTAATTACTTGTACGGATTTTGTCCAGAGGGGAGAGGTCAAACATATGAAGGAAAGCCGTAGAGCGGATCGCCGCATGCAGATCGAAGCGGCAGCGCAGGCGGTCCTCGTCGAAAAAGGCTATGCGGGCACGTCAATGCTGGAGGTCGCCAAGCGCGCCAAAGCGTCGAACGAAACACTGTATCGCTGGTATGGCGAAAAGAGCGGGCTCTTTGCCGCCATTGTAAAGCGAAACGCCTCTGCGGGTCTCGATCAGTTGGAAAAGGCCCTGGTCGATGACGGACCGCTTGATGAAAAGCTGGCGCGTTTCGGCGCGGGCCTGCTGAAAGGCGCCTTGTCGGACAGCGCCATCGAACTGAACCGAGCCGCCATGGCGGACCCCTCTGGGAAACTTGGCGCGTCGATTGCGAAACACGGGCGGAACACCATTGTGCCGATGCTTGCATCGTTGCTGAATGCACAGCATAGTTTCGGCACCTTCACCGACGCGTCCGACGCCGCCGAAGCCTTTATCTTCCTTCTGATCGGCGACCGACAGATACGCCGCGCCATCGGGCAGTTGCCGGAACCCGACATGGCGACATGCCAAACCCATGCCAGGATCGCCACGAACCGGTTCTTGTCTTTTTTTGGTGCGAAAAACCCAGTGCGCGCGTGAACTCGGCAGCCTCATTGAGGGGTCTGTTGCATTGACAGGGCTGACGGCGACCGGCTGGCGACCTTCGGCGCGGTGTTTGTCTGGACCGAGCCCGCGATGGCAACTGGAAGTGCGGATAACCGGACGCCGGGCGCGAGGTCATGCCAGCGTGGCGCGTTGGCCAGGTCGAGCGTCAGCATGCTCATTTGCTCCTTTCTGATTTGCGCAGGAAACGGGCCGGATCGAGGTGAGGATCGTCGTAGGTGCTGTTCGGGCCGCACAGAGGAGCACTGACCATGACGATCTGCTTCATTTCGATCCCGACCGACGAGGTTCGCGCACTGTGTTGCGGATGCAAAGTAGATCGACTTGGAGCCCACTCCTTCCCACGGCGTGGGTGCGGCGTTTCGTAATCGACGCATGTCGGCGCTGGAATGAACAGGCCGCAGTGCGCATGATCCGATGCTGGGACAGCGCGCTGGGCCATCCGCCGAATACTCATTTCATTGTGATGTAACATTTCCGTCGCATTCCTGAAGCGCATGGAGCCTATCCGTCCCTGGAACGATCCGACCACTGCTTTCAGGAGACACCAATGAAAGATATCGACGCCGTCAACACGTCCGCCGATGACTGGGACGAACAGAATTTCCCTCGCCCCATATCCAATGAGTTCGACGAGGTTGTCGAGCGAGCCATCTCGCGCCGTGGGTTTCTCGGGGGGGTGCTGGCTTTCGGCTCGGGTGCGGCTGCCATGGGGACTGGCCTGCTGGGCTCGACCTCAGCCAAAGCACAGGTGGCTGCGAGCCGCTTCGCCTTCACCCCGATCGACATCCAGACTGATTTCGACGTCCATGTACCCGAGGGTTACAACTGGAAGGTTCTGGCGCGTTGGGGTGACCCGCTGATGCCCGAGGCAGAAGGCTACGACATCACCGAGGGCGGCCCGGTCGCTGGCTCGGACATGGTGTTCGGTGAAAACACTGACGGTATGGAAAGCTTCACCTACCAGGGCCACGAACTGATTGCGATCAACCATGAATACACGAATCGCGGCACCAACCTCCCTGCCGCCCAAGACGGCGCCCCGGTCAGCGCCGACGACGTGCGCAAACTGCAAAACCTGCAAGGCGTCGCGGTCATGGAAATTCGCGAAACCGAAGACGGATGGTCTATCGTCACCGACAGCCCCTTTAACCGTCGGATCCACCACAACACGCCGATGACAATCGCGGGCCCCGCCGGCGGGCATGACCTGTTCAAGACCGAAGCCGATCCGACCGGCACCGAAAGCCTAGGCACCTTCAACAACTGCGGCTCAGGCAAGACTCCTTGGGGTACCTATCTGACCTGCGAAGAAAACTTCAACGGCTATTTCGGTTCGACAGAAAGCGCCCAGGACCAGAAGCCGACCCGGCTGGACGAAGGCTATGCCCGGTACGGCATCGGCGCCGATGGTTGGGGCTATGACTACCACAAGTGGGATGCACGCTTCGACATCTCCAAGAACCCGAACGAACCGCACCGCGCCGGCTGGGTGGTCGAGATCGATCCAACCGATCCGGCCAGCACCCCAGTCAAGCATACCGGTCTGGGTCGCTTCAAGCACGAGAACGCCGAGGTCGTGCTGGCCCCCGATGGGCGCGTCGTCGTCTATATGGGTGACGACGAGCGAGGCGAATTCCTGTATCGCTTCGTCTCCAACGGCAGCTATCAGCCCGGTGGCTCGACCGAGGGCCTGCTGGACGACGGCACGCTCTATGTTGCCAAGTTCAACGATGACCAAACCGGCGAATGGCTGGCCTTGACCCCCGAAACCACCGGCATGGAAGTCGCCGAGATCCTGATCTTCGCCCGCATGGCTGGCTCCGCCGTAGGCGCCACAACCATGGACCGTCCCGAGTGGATTTCCGCCAACCCCCACGCGGTCGAAGCCTATTGTTGCCTGACCAACAACAAGAACCGTGGCGTCAAGCCGAATGCCGGTGGCGACGACACCCCGGTCAACGGCCCCAACCCGCGGGAGATCAACCACTACGGTCAGATCGTTCGCTGGAAGCCACATGACGACAACCATGCCGCCAATACCTTTGATTGGGACCTTTATGTGATGGCCGGCAACCCGACCGTCTACGACGACATCTATTGCGGCTCGACCAACATCACGCCGGGCAATATGTTCAACTCGCCCGATGGGATGGTCTTTGACAGCACGGGTCTAGTCTGGATCCAGACCGACGGCGACGATAGCAACGATGGCGACTTCGCGGGCATGGGTAACAACCAGATGTTGGTCGGTGACCCGGCAACGGGTGAGATTGCCCGCTTTTTGACCGGCCCAAATGGGTCGGAGGTGACAGGTCTGACCTGGTCTGCTGATCGCCGTTCGATGTTTGTTGGCATTCAGCACCCGGGTGGCAGCTGGCCCGATGGCGAAGGCCTGCCACGCTCCTCGGTGATTGTGGTCAAGCGCGACGACAACGGTCTGGTGGGCTGAACCACGGCCAAGCCGTTAAACGGGCCGCCACGATTTGGCGGCCCGTTTTGTTGTTTCGGTGATCGGCGGACGTTCACACGGAAAATCGCTTGGAGTGCGTGCCCGCCGTCTGTGCCGGAAACCGCCGATCTGATGAACGCTGGCGATCTGGCCGAATGGCTGGACATGGAGCGCCGGGAAAGCGATCTTATGCGCAAAGACGGGCCGAAGAAGGCCCCGACCGTTGTTAAGTCCGCATGGCTGGAAAGGTAAATTATGGGGCTGCTCAAAGACCTACAAAAATCACTAATGAATAACGAAGATATTGCTCCAATTCTCTTAAAGCTTAGATATTTGGCTTCTCGTCTCGGAAGTGATCCCCTCGCGGAGTGGGTGAAATACGAAGCTGAAGGCTATCCCAATGGCGTTGAAGTCCCGGACTATCGAATCATAGGGGTTCATTACAAAGGCACTTTTAGCGGGCCATTCGGCAGCGGCATTCAGAACGCACCAATCCCACCTTACATCATTCGGCAAGAAGCCGGAGAAGACTGGGAAAGCTACAAAATCCGGCAAAGCGTTGCGTCGATTGACTCACTTCTAGCAAACGCCAAGGAATCGGGGACGCTTGAAATCAATGCCGCGAACTTGATTCTGCTTTTGCAGGGGAAGATTTACCCCGACTACGCACTGAACAGCGTGACCGGCACAATCGGTGCAGCGGCTCTAGTGGAATTGCAGAACGCTGTCAGATCGCGAGTTCTAGAACTTACAATTCAGATTAAGAAAGCGGTGCCACTGGCAGCCGAAATTACCTTGGATCATGAAGAAAAAATTAAGGTTGAGGATTCGCAGAAGGTTAACCAAGTCACCCATCAAATCATTCATGGAAACCTGATGCAGATTTCCAATACAGGGGACAATTCCAATATTGTTTTGCAGATCGGCCACCGGGACAAAGATTCCGTCATCGAGGCGCTTTGCTCAGAGGGAATATCCGAAGCCGAAGCCGTCGAATTTGCGGAAATTTTGGCCGAAGAAGAACCGGACAGCGCAGATGAGCCGTTCGGCAAAAAGGCAAAGGCTTGGATCGCCGATAAAACTGGCAAAATGGCGACCGGAGTTTGGAACATGGGTATCGCCGCCGGAACAAAAGTCCTGACGGAAGCCGCGCTGAAATACTATGGGCTGAAATAAACCTCAGACCGGAAGCGCCCCGCGACCGTCCCGAAGCGCCAGCACCTTGTTCAACATGGTGGTGAACCCGTTATCAGTCGCATTGTCGCGTTCGATGGCCTCGCAAATCTGACCGTCATCCCATTCCAAGCTGGCGACTTCGCGGCGTTCGCGGCACCAGTTTTCGACGATCCGCGCGGCAGCCGCATGACGGGCCGGATGGATTTCGCCCGTGATATAGGGCGCGAAAAGAGAATGAGCGTTGCGGGTCTGACGATCCATTTTCATGCGTCCTTTGAGTGGATAGGGCGGGCGAGGCCATGTCGAAACCCCGCCCGTCCTGTTGGCATGTTGACGAGTCCTTTCTACCACTCCGCAGCGGGGTGATGCAACATTGAGTTTTCATATCCTCCAACCGTCAATCTGAATTTGACGTTATATTATCGACACTTGGAGTGCCGTGATGCGGGGTGATAGAAGGGATTCGCTAAACATGGAGTCCCTGACAATGACCGAATCCCGTGACGATAATGATCCGATTTTTGGGGCCGTGTTTTTCGTTCCCGAGGAAGCGCCCGACGAATTGGGCGTGACCACAGACCACGCGGCCCGTGCGCTCGCACATGCGGGCTTTGACAAGTCCCAAGCCGTCAAGTTCTGGCAGGCGCGAATTGCCGCCGGGCAGGTCAAGCCGTATGGGCGGCGCAAATCCGACGCGCGCCGGACCTATCTCTTTCGCGCTGAACAGGTTCTTGTCACCGCGATCCTGCACCGCCTTGCCGAATGTGGCCTGACTGGTGAGCCGATTGCCGTTGCCTCGCGCGAACTGGGCCGCTGGAACCTTGACCACCTCGAAGGCCAAGAGCCGCCCGCGCCGAACCCCGCCGCTTGGGTTCTTCGTGGATACCTCGAAGGCCACCGCAACTTCGGCTTTGAACTCGCCACGATCCGCAACACGACCGGGCGCGGCGACCTGAAGTTCACGGCCCGCGTCCGCCATTACGATCTCGAGTCCAACAATTCGGTGGGCACGTCTTTCTGGAACCCCGGCGAAAGCTGGGAACGCCGTTCGCTCTGGGTCCTCGATCTGGACCCGATCCTTGAACACATCACCCGCGACAAACCCGTGGTGGGCCGGAATGGTGCTGGCCCTGGTTAGCGGTCCGCTCGACGCGCCGGCACGCGATCCAGCAACCGCCTGAAAAACCGAAGTTCTTATGCCTTTCTAATGCCGCAACCCGAAGTTCCGTATGGAGCCCTTACGAATCTCCAGTCCAGATACAACGAGTGAATTCCGTATCTGGAGGGTCCAAGACATGGGCTTCGAACTCGTCCTCGCCGGCCTCGTCGCCGTGGCGCTTCTCGTGTATCTCCTGGCCGTGCTGATGCGGCCCGAGCGGTTTTGAGGGGCGCATCATGGCACGGCAACCGACACAATCCATCTTCGCGGCCGAACTCGTCGGCCCCGCGTTGCGGCAAAGCTTTGCGAAACTGCACCCCCGTCTGCTTGTCCGCAACCCGGTCATGTTCACGACGGCTACCGTCGCGCTCCTCGCGACGGTGCTGCTCCTGCGAACGGCGGTCACCGGCGGAGACCTCCTTTTCGAAGTCCAGATCGTCTTCTGGCTCTGGCTCACGGTTCTCTTCGGCAATTTTGCCGAGGCGCTGGCCGAGGGACGCGGCAAGGCCCAGGCGGCGGCACTTCGGTCGACGAAGGCCGAACTGAGGGGCAAGCGCCTCAAGGGCGACAGCACGAATGAGGTTCCTGCAAGCGAGCTCCGGAAGGATGACATCGTGCTCGTCGAGACAGGCGACCTGATCCCCGCCGACGGCGAGGTGATCGAGGGCGTGGCCTCCGTGAACGAAGCGGCGATCACGGGCGAAAGCGCCCCGGTGATCCGCGAGGCGGGCGGCGATCGCTCGGCCGTGACCGCGGGCACGCGGGTGATCTCCGACTGGATCAAGGTCCGGGTGACGGCCGAGCCGGGTACGGGGTTTCTCGACCGGATGATCGTGCTCGTGGAGGGTGCGAGCCGCTCCAAGACACCGAACGAGATCGCGCTCACGGTTCTGCTGACGGGGCTGACGCTGATCTTCCTCGTCGCCGTCGGCACGCTGCCCGCGTTCGCCGCCTACGCTAGTGGATCGATCGCTCTCCCGGTTCTGATCGCGCTCTTCGTGGCGCTGATCCCGACGACGATCTCGGCGCTCCTGTCGGCCATCGGCATCGCCGGCATGGACCGGCTGATCCGCTTCAACGTGCTGGCCAAGTCGGGCCGCGCCGTCGAGGCGGCGGGCGACATCGACACGCTGCTTCTCGACAAGACCGGGACGATCACGCTCGGCGACAGGCAGGCCACCGAGTTTCTGCCGCTCTCAGGCATCCGCGATGTCGAACTGATCGAGGCGGCGCGGCTCTCGTCTCTCGGCGACGAGACGCCGGAAGGTCGCTCCATCATCGAACTCGCCGGACAAGGCGAAGCAGCCCCAGACGGATCGGAAGTGGTAGGCTTCACGGCGCAGACCCGTGTGAGCGGTCTGGATATCGGGGATCGCAAGGTCCGCAAGGGCGCGGTCGACGCGGTGCTGAAGCTGCATTCCTTCGAACCTGCGGCGGTGCGCGAGATGAAGTCGCTGACCGACAGGATCGCGCGGGCGGGTGGCACACCCCTCGCGGTGGCCGACGGAACGCGCCTCCTGGGCGCGATCCACCTCAAGGACATCGTGAAATCCGGCATCAAGGAACGCTTCGCCGAACTGCGGCGCATGGGCATCCGCACCGTCATGATTACGGGTGACAACCCGTTGACGGCGGCGGCTATCGCAGCCGAAGCCGGGGTGGACGACTTCCTGGCCGAGGCGACGCCAGAGGACAAGCTGGAGCTGATCCGGAAGGAACAGGCCGGCGGCAAGCTCGTGGCGATGTGCGGGGACGGCACCAACGACGCGCCCGCGCTGGCGCAGTCGGACGTGGGCGTGGCGATGAACACCGGCACGCAAGCCGCGCGCGAGGCCGGCAACATGGTCGATCTCGACAACAATCCCACGAAGCTCATCGAGGTGGTGGGAATCGGCAAGCAGCTCCTGATGACCCGGGGCGCGCTCACCACGTTCTCGATCTCGAACGACGTGGCGAAGTATTTCGCGATCCTGCCGGCGATCTTCGTGGCACTCTACCCGGGCCTCGGCGCACTTAACGTCATGGGGCTCGCCAGCTCTGAGAGCGCGATCCTGTCGGCACTGATCTTCAACGCGATCATCATCCCGCTTCTCGTGCCGCTGGCGCTGCGCGGCGTGACCTACCGCCCGCAAAGCGCAGCACGGCAACTCATCCAGAACCTCGGCATCTACGGCCTCGGCGGCCTGATCGCGCCCTTCGTCGGGATCAAGCTGATCGATCTCGCCGTCTCGGGCCTCGGCCTCGCCTGACAGGAGACCCTCACATGATCCTTCTCAACTACGCACTCGGGATCCTCGTGTTCGCCGCCCTGATCGGCGCCGTGATCCGTCTCTTCAAGGACTGATGCCATGGACTACGTATCTGTCATACTCTTCATCGTCGGAGGCACGGTGATGCTGTCTCTGCCGCTCGGCGCCTACATGAAATGGGCGATGGACCCCGCTCCGGGGCAAGCCGACCGCTGGACGGGGCTGTTCCAGACAATCTGCGGCGCATCTGCCGAACAGGACTGGAAGCGCTATCTGGTAACGCTGCTCGTCTTCAACGTCATCATGTTCACGGTGACCTTCGCGATCCTCGCGCTGCAGCAGTGGTTGCCGCTCAATCCTGACGACCGGGGCGCGCTCGACCCGACGCTCGTTTTCAACACGGCCGCGTCGTTCACCACCAACACGAACCTGCAGCACTACTCTGGCGAAGTCTCGATGAGCTACCTCAGCCAACTCGCGGGACTGATGTGGCTGCAGTTCGTCTCGGCCGCGACCGGCATCGCCGCACTGGCGGCACTGGCGCGCGGGATCGCAGGCCGGCCGGCACTGGGCAACTTCCTCGTGGACGTTCAGCGAGCGAGCTTTCTTGTGCTCCTTCCGGTGGCGGTGGTGGTCGCGCTCCTGATGGTGCTCGGCGGCATGCCAATGACGCTTCAGGGTTCCGCTGTGGCGACGACGCTCGAAGGGGCGGTGCAAACGATCGCGCGCGGACCCGTCGCGGCCTTCCTGACGATCAAGCAGCTCGGAACAAACGGCGGCGGCTTCTTCGGCCCCAATGCGACACATCCGTTCGAGAACCCGACCTTCTGGACCAACGCGCTGGCTATGTTCTCGCTCATCATCATCCCTATGTCCTGCGTCTGGATGTTCGGGCGCATCATCGGCCGGATGCGACACGCAACCGTGATCTTCACGGTGATGGCTGTCTTCCTCCTGGTGAAGATCACCGCCTCCGTCACGTCCGAAAGCGCTCCGACACCCGCCTTCGTTGAGCTTCCCGTCTCGGAGTCCACCGGAAACCTAGAGGGCAAGGAACTCCGCCTGGGTGCCACCACAGGTCCGCTCTGGGCGGTGCTGACCACCTCGACATCGAACGGCTCGGTTGGCGCGATGCACGACAGTCTCAACCCGTTGACGGGCCTCGTGCCGATGGCCGGCATGTGGCTCAACGCCACCTTCGGCGGCGTGGGTGTCGGCATGATCAACATGTTCCTCTACATCGTCGTGGCGGTCTTCGTTGCCGGCATGATGGTCGGCCGAACGCCTGAATATCTCGGCCACAAGATCGAGGCGAAGGAGGTGCGGTTCGCCGTCCTCGCGCTTTTTGCCCACGCCGTCCTGATCCTCGGCGGCACCGCCCTCTTCGCGGCGACGGCACTCGGTCAGGCGACGGTGCAGGATCCCGGCGCACACGGCTTCTCGGAGATCCTCTACGAGTTCACCTCGTCAGCGGCAAACAACGGATCGGGTTTCGAGGGGCTGGACGACGGCACCGCGCCATGGAACATCGCGACCGGCCTAGTGATGCTGCTCGCCCGCTACGTGCCGATCATCCTGCCGTTTGCGATCGTCGGCAGCCTAATGGCCAAGCAGCGGTCGACCGAGAGTGCCGGCACCCTCGGCGTCGAAGACGCCACCTTCGGCACCATGCTGGGGCTGACCGTCGTCATCTTCGGCGCGCTCACCTTCCTTCCGGCGGCGGCGCTCGGACCCCTTGCCGAACACTTCTCGCTGCCCTGAACGGCTAAACAGGAGATTTGCACATGTCAGACTTCATTTCCGGCCTGCGCGTCGCCGCCGCGACCATGGCCTTCTGCGTGGTGGGTTACACCGCTCTGATTCTCGGGTTTGCGCAAGGCGTGACACCGGCCACCGCCAACGGGTCTCTCGTCACGAATGCGGATGGCGAGATCATCGGCAGCCGCCTGATTGCGCAGGCTTTCACGTTGCCGGAGTATTTCTGGCCCCGGCCCTCGGCCGTTGGCTACGATGCAGCCGGTGCCGGGGGGTCGAACCTCTCTTCGGCGAACCCGGAGTTGGCAGAACGGGCGCAGGCCCTGATAGCCGCCTTTGGCGGCGCGACCGAGAAGCGGCCGATCCCCGCTGATCTCGTAACTGCGTCCGGTGCCGGACTCGACCCCCACATATCGCTTGAGGGCGCTCTGTTCCAGACCGAACGGGTCGCCACGGCGCGGGGGGCCGGAGTCGCCGATGTCACGATGCTCGTCCGGGACATGGCCTACGCGCCCGGTGCGTTCTTCACCAAAGACCGCATCGTCAACGTCCTGGAACTCAATCTCGCACTCGACGCGGAACTGGCCGCGATGGCGGTCACCGAATAAGGTGTTCCCATGACTGAAGAAACGCGCCCCTCCCCAGATGCATTGCTCCGTGAAGCGGAACGGGAGGGGCGTGGCACGCTCAAGATCTTTCTCGGCGCCGCACCCGGCGTCGGGAAAACCTACGAGATGCTGCTCGAAGGGGCCGAAAAGCGCGAGGCCGGCAAGGACGTGGTCATCGGCATCGTCGAAACCCATGGACGCAAGGAAACCGAAGCTCTCGTCGCGCCGCTCCCCGTGATTCCGAGGAAGGAGCTCGTCTACAAGGGCCAGACACTCACCGAAATGGACATTGACGCGGTACTCGAACGACGTCCTCAGATCGTTCTCGTGGATGAACTCGCCCATACCAATGCTCCGGGCAGCCGTCACCCCAAGCGCTGGCAGGACATCGAGGAACTGCTCGCCGCGGGCATCGACGTGATGACCACCGTGAACATCCAGCATGTCGAGAGCCTGAACGATGTGGTGGGTTCCTTCACCCACGTCCGCGTGCGCGAGACGGTCCCCGACAAGGTCTTCGAGAACGCAGAGATCGAATTGATAGACCTTCCGCCCGAAGACCTGATCGTCCGGCTCGAGGCAGGCAAGGTCTACGTGCCCGACCAGGCGGCCCAGGCGCTCGACCATTTCTTCTCCAAGGGCAACCTGCTCGCGCTTCGCGAACTCGCGCTGCGCCACGCGGCGCAATACGTCGACGCCAGGATCAAGGAACATCAGGGCATCACCGGCAAGGACGGCTACGGCGGCGGGCAGCGGGTCTTGGTGGCGATCTCAGGGGCCGCCGGCGGCGAGCAGGTCGTCCGGGCTGCGAAGCGGCTCGCCGATGCCCTCAAAGCGCCGATGATCGCGCTCTATGTGGAGACGCCGTCGGCCGCCCGCCTCAGCGATGCAGAGAAGACGCAGCTCGCCCGCACCCTCGCGTTGGCCTCGTCGCTGGACGCCACGCTCCAGTCGGTCCCCGCGACCTCCGTGCAGGAGGCCATCATAGCGCAGTGCCGGGAAACACGGGCAACGCAGTTGGTCATCGGCAGTTCACGCCATGGTCGCCGGGGCTTCCCGCCGTTCCGGCGCTCGATCGTGAAGGACCTCATCGACAGGACCAACGGCGTCGCCGTGCATGTCGTGCCGCTGGCCGAGCAGCGCCGGGCAGGTGACTGGAGGCGCTATCTGCCCGCGGCGCCATTCACAGGTGACGTCGTGGCGCTCGGAGCGGTCGGCGTCACCACCCTTGTACTGTTCTTCGCGCAGGGCTGGATCAGCCGCGGGCCAATCGACATGCTCTACCTCGTTCCAGTGATCGCGAGCGCAAGCTTCTTCGGTTTCCGGTCAGGTCTCGTGGCGGCCGTCGCTGCCGGCATCGCCTACAACTTCATCTTTCTACAGCCCGTCTACACCTTCATCATCTACGGACCGGCCAACCTCATCACGGCGATCCTGCTCGTCATCGTTGCCATCATAACCGGGCAGCTTGCCGCGCAAGCGCGGGCGGCAGCGGCGCTAGCCATGCGCAGCGCGCGCGAGAACGCGGCCCTCGCCCGGTTCGCGACACGGCTCGGCGCCGCGTCCGACACCTCCGCGACGGCGCAGACCGTCTGCGACGAGATTCGCTCGATTCTCGTCGTGCAGACGATAATCCTGCATGGATCGGGCGATGGCGTGAAGATCACCGCCTCCGGCCAGTCAAGGCCCGAGTTCGGCCCCGTGGACAGGGCGGCCGCCGAATGGGCTTTCGAGCATGGGGAGGCCGCCGGGCGCGGCACGAACACGCTGACCGCCAGCGACTGGCAATTCCGCCCGCTCAAGACCTCTCTCGGCACGCTGGCGGTTCTCGGACTCCGCAGCCCGTCCGGCCGCGACGCAGTACCGACCGAGCGCGCGGCTCTGGCCGAAAGCCTGATCGACCAGGCCGCGCTCGCTCATGAGCGACTCAAGCTCGAGACCGACATGCGGGAGATGGAGGTTGTGCGCCAGCGCGACAGCTTGCGCGCAACACTGCTCGCGTCGCTCAGCCACGACCTCAGGACGCCGCTGACGGCGGTCACGGCCGCAGCCGAGGCCCTGTCCTCCAGTGGTAAGGACGCCGAACTCGTCGAGACGGTGCGCAGCGAGGCGCGTCGCTTGAACCGGTTTCTCTCCGACCTGCTCGATCTGACCCGGATCGAGGAAGGTGCGGTCACACCAGATCTGCAGCCTATTGACCTGACGGACGCCATCACCTCGGCCATAGCCGACTTGGCTGGACCGCTGGAGGGCCGCAAGCTGCAGACGTCGATCGATCAGAACCTTCCGCTTGTCCGGGCCGATGCCGTGCTGCTGCACCATGCGATCCTGAACCTGATCGACAATGCAGTGAAGTATTCGCCCGAGGAAGAACCGATCGAGGTGGTCGCACGAATGGGCCGGCGCGGTCCGGTGATCGACGTGCTCGACCGTGGCCCCGGCATCCCGCAGGGCAGCGAGCAGCGCATCTTCGACCGTTTCGCGCGGGGCGAGACCTCCGACAGAACCGGCGGTTCGGGGTTGGGGCTCGCCATCGTCAAGGGGTTCTCCCAAGCCATGGGGTTCACCGTCGAGGCGGCGCGGCGGCAGCGGGGAGGCTCGCGGTTCACGATCCGGATGCCGCCCGAGGCGATCGTCCAGATCTCGATGGAGGACATTGCATGAGCGGGCACATCCTGATCGTCGACGACGAGATGTCGATCCGGCGCCTCCTGCGGGTCTCCACCGAGCGAAGCGGCTACTTGACCGAGGAAGCCCCAAGTGCCGCCGCTGCGCTTCAGTCTCTCGATCGGTCCAAGCCGAGGCTCGTGCTCCTGGATCTCGGCCTACCCGACCGGGACGGGCTCGAATTGATCGGTCCATTTCGGGACAAGGGTATTCCGATCATCGTGCTGACCGCCCGCGAGGGGTCGAGCGAGAAGGTCGCAGCGCTCGATCTCGGCGCGGACGACTACGTCACCAAGCCATTCGACAGCGAGGAGCTGCTGGCGCGCATCCGCTCCTGCCTGCGCCGCGCTGATCGCAGCGCCGGTGTCACGCGGCGGGTCAAGGTCGGTCCGGTCGAGATCGACCTCGATGCGCACAGCGTCCGGAAGTCAGGCGCCGAGGTGAAGCTGACGCCGAAAGAGTTCTCTCTGCTGGCGGTGCTGGCCGGTCATCCGGGCAAGGTGCTGACCCATACCCATCTGCTGCGCGAGGTCTGGGGGCCGGCCCACACCGACAACGTCGAGTACCTGCGCGTCACGGTCAGATCGCTGCGCAAGAAACTCGAGGACGACCCGTCCAGTCCGACGCTGGTCCTGAATGAGCCGGGCGTCGGCTACCGCTTCTTCGAGCCTGGCTCGACGGGCAGCGCGTAGCACACGTCCTGAGAAATCGACGCGCCTCCCGCCTCGCGCGCGGGTTCGCGATGGCTCTCTTGATCGACCCACCGGCTAGAGCGACATCCATTTAATCTGCAACATATCCGGCAGCCCTGAAGAAGTTTCGGCACTGTTCCGGAGGGAACAGGTCGCAGGTTTGGGCAACGGATTGGAACAGGGCGTCGAATGTCCGGGCTTTGAGCCTTCGCAGGTGGGCCTTGAGTTTGGCGTATGCCATCTCAATGGGGTTCAAATCGGGACTGTAGGGCGGCAGGAAGAGCATCCAGTTGCCCTGCGCCTTCAGGCAATCCTGAGCGCGGGC
>JBKEDD010000066.1:0-2290 GCA_047975215.1 Jhaorihella sp. | reverse complement strand
GTACTGGTCGCTGCTGGAAGAGCTCTCATTGACCGAGCACAGCGGACTGGTTTCGGTCATGCCCCAGCCGACGCGGCTCTCGACACCATAATTATCGAAGCCTTCCTGCACCGACAGCGGGCAGGCGGCGCCGCCGACAGTGACCCGCCGGAGCGAGCTCACCTTCTGGCCGCTTTTTTTGAGGTAGGCCAGCAGGGCCAGCCAGACGGTGGGCACACCGGAAGACAGGGTGACGCCTTCTTCATTGATGAGCTTGCACAGGGTTTCGCCGTCACCCATTTTACTGCCGGGGAATACAATCTTGCTGCCCGCCATCGGCGCCGAATAAGGAATACCCCAGGCACTGACGTGGAACATGGGCACAATGGGCATGATTACGTCATTGTGCGACAGACCCACCGCATCCGGAATCATGCCACTGATGGCGTGCAATACAGTGGAACGGTGGGAGTAGAGCACGCCCTTCGGGTTGCCGGTGGTGCCGGAGGTATAGCACAGGGTGCAGGCCTCGTTTTCGTCCAGTTCCGGCCACTCGAATTCGTCGCTGGCAGCGGCCATCAGCGTTTCGTAGCAGTGCACGTTATCGAGGCTGGTGGCCGGCATATTGGCTTCATCGGTCATCACCACCCAGCCACGCACCCCCGGACACCGGGGGGCCAGGCCTTCGGCCAGGGGCATGAAATCGGGGTCGATAAAGACGTACTGGTCGTCGGCGTGATTGACGATATAAGCCAGCTGCTCGGGGAACAGCCGCGGGTTGATGGTGTGACAGACGTAGCCACTGCAGCTGGTAGCGTAGTAGATCTCGAAATGGCGGTAGTCATTCCAGGCCAGAGTAGCCACCCGGTCTCCGCGCGACAGGCCAAGCCCGTCGAGCACATTGGCCAGCTTGCGGGCGCGGGCGAAGGCTTCGCTGTAGGTGTAACGGTGGCGGGGATTGTCGCGGGTAATCGATACGACTTCTATCGCGCCATTCACCTGCTGTGCATGTCGCATGACACTGGCGAGAACGAGTGGCTGGTTCATTATCAGACCATTCATCGGGGGGTCTCCATTGCTTGATTGCTTGTCTAATTGTTAGGTGTTGCTTTGTTGTTATTAATAAAACGGGCCTGCGGCCTCAGGCGTCGGGATTCAACAACTCCCAGCTGCCATTGGCATGCTCCTTCACTTGCTGCTCCTGGGCCAGCTTGATCAGGTGGGCAGCCATCGACAGCTTCGCCCACTCGTGACGGGCGGGGTCGACGTCATCGTATACCACCTTTACCAGCGCATCACCATCAACCCGGCCCAGCTGCGCCAGGCCGGCGACCACTTTGTGCTCCCGCTTGAGGCGATGCTCGATCAGCTGGACGATCTCCGCCTGCGGATCCGGCATCATTTCGCCATGGCCGGGGGCGACACTGGCCAGCGGATACGTGGCCAGCAGGCGCAGAGATTCGATATAGGCCTTCATGTCGCCGCCCGGCGGCACAATCACCACCGTGGAACCATTCATCAGATGATCACCGGCGAACAGCATGCCCTCCTCTTCAAGCAAAAAGCAGTAATGATTGCTGACATGGCCGGGAGTATGCAGGGCGCGCAGGCTGAACTCGGGGGTCGCCAGCAGATGATTTTGGCTCAGCTCCACCGTGGGCGCAAAACTGTCGTCCTGAAAAGGGTCATCCGCCGGCAGCGCACCCAGCACCTCGGCGCCCGTAGCGGCCGCCAGCGCCTGCCAGGCGGGAGAGTGATCGGGGTGGGTGTGAGTACACAGAATCCAGCGGATGCGACCCTCGCCCGCCGCCACAATGGCCTCGATGTGTTCATCGATGGCCGGCCCCGGGTCGACCACCGCCAGCTGCTCTTGGCCGATCAGATAGGTATTGGTGCCGGGACCGGTCATCACACCCGGGTTGGGCGCAACGATACGACGCACCCGCTCACTCACCCTGAAGGCTACGCCATGCTCAAACATCGTGTTCAAACCAGCTGTTTGATCGGCACCACCGGATCGACATCGGCGTCGTAATCGACACCATCGACCTCAAAGCCAAACAGCTGCAGAAACTCGCGCTGATAGCCTTTAAAATCGGACAGCTCATGCAGACTGTCAGTGTCGATACGCTCCCAGAGTTCGGCCACCTCCGCCTGTACCGCCGGCGCCAGCTCCTTGCCGTCGGCCCGCAGCCGGCCCTCCTCATCGAGCGCCGGCGAAGCGGCGTACAGGGATTCCCGAAACAGGCCATCGACCTGCTCGATACAGCCCTCATGCACACCCTGTGCCTTCATCACCTTGAACAGAATG
>JBKEDD010000065.1:0-3789 GCA_047975215.1 Jhaorihella sp. | reverse complement strand
CGCGCTGCTCCTGTTCCGTCTGCTCTTGCGGGTGGTCAATTCGCCTTTCGGGCGGGTGTTGCAGGCGATACGGGAAAACGATTTCCGGGCCGAGGCGATCGGCTACCGCGTGGTCTATTACCGCGTCGCGGCGACTTGCCTTTCGGCTTCGGCCGCCGCGCTGGCGGGCTCGCTATACGCGATCTGGCTGCGCTATGTCGGTCCCGACACGGTGCTGTCGATGGAGATCATGATCGACATCCTGCTGATGGTGGTGATCGGCGGCATGGGCACGATGTATGGCGCGGTGATCGGCGCGACGCTGTTCGTCGTGGCGCAAAACTATCTTCAGGCCCTGATGGGCAGTGCCTCGGGGCTGGTCGAGGGCGTCCCGGTTCTGCCGCAACTGCTGAGCGCCGACCGCTGGCTGCTGTGGCTGGGGGTACTGTTCATCCTCAGCGTCTATTTCTTTCCCACCGGTGTCGTCGGGCGGCTGCGGCAGGGAAAATAACCGGCGGCGTTCGCCCCTGTCATCCGCAGGATGGACCGGGCGGGGCGAAATCGCCTACCGGTCCGTTCGCCCCGCCTTGATCTTGCCAGCCGCCGCCGCATAGCCGCCATCGGCGCCGTCGACGAAATGCACATGGTCCTCGCGAAGCACCGAGGGCACGATGCATGTCACCATCGCCTCTTTCTGTTCGTGCAGCCCGTACCGGGCATGACCCGCCTGCTGCGCGGCGTCGAGCAGGGCGACCAGCCGGGCGCGCGTCGGGGCGTCGCAATCCAGCGTCATCTTCAGGCCGTCGTCGAACTTGCGGAAATCGGTGTTGCGCCCGAGAGCCGCGCGGTACTGCGCCGGATCGAAGCCGTTGACACGCAATCCGGTGCGGAAGATGCCCCAGGCGACAAGGTTGCCCGCCAGCAGCCGCAACCGGCGCAGCCCGAGAGGCCAGCCACCGCGTGACACATGCGCCTCGATCGTCAGGCCGGGGGACAGATAGCGCATCGGGGGGCCGTCCTCGGGCACCGGATGGCCGCCCCGGCGCAGCCCTTGCGTGAGCGCCAGCACCCGTTCGGCAACGTTTGTGAAACGGTCCGCATCCGGCCCCGGAACCACCAGCAGCGACAGGATGGTGCCGTTGCGGGCCTCGATGTTGCTCCAGCGGCAGGACAGGCCGGTCAGGTCGGGCGGCCCGGCCCCGGGGGCCGGGGCGACGGCATATTCGCCCGCCTTCATCCGGCCCTCCGCCCAGGCCATGCCGCCCCCGGCGAACATGGCGTAGTCGACTCCGTCCGATACGGCATGGCGGGCCACGCGCAGATCGTACCCCGCGGCGCGGATATCGGCCACCGGCACGATGGCGGCGCGCAGGTCGATGGCGAATTCTTCCTCGACCCAGCGGCGCAGACCGGCCAGCGTCTTGCGGGCCGTCGCCTCGTCGTGCCCCGGCACCGCGAAGGACGCGCCGTCGCCGCCGAACACGAACGGAAAGGCCCGGCCTTCCAGCGCGTTCAGCATCGCCGAGATGACCGAGGCGCCGACCGTGTTCACCAGCTTGTAGCGCCCCGCGGCGATCTGGGCGGTGGAATTCACGATATCGGTGGCGCCAACGACCCAGCCCTCGGGGACCGGCGTATAACGCTCCGTCCGCGCCAGGCCGGCGAAATCGCGTTGCGGTATCAGACCGTCATAGAACCCGCTGCCCGCCATTGAGCGCCTCTTCCCGTTGCCCTGGCCCCAAGCCTAGCATTCGCCGCATCCGCGTCCAGCGGCCGGGCCGCGCTCGCGGGCTTGTGTGGTGTCGCGCAACGTGCAAGACCGGCCGGCGGCGGGGCTGGGCGACAAGGGGCCGGAAACATGCAGGCAGGGTTGATCGTGCTGTGTCTGGCCTATGTGCTGAGCCAGTTCTTCCGGGCGTTCCTCGCGGTGCTGAGCACACCCTTGGCCCGCGATATCGGCGCCGGACCGGAGGATCTGGCCACCGCTTCGGGGCTGTGGTTCCTTGCCTTCGCGCTCATGCAATTGCCGGTCGGCTGGGCGCTCGACCGGATCGGGCCGCGACGGACGGCCGCGACCTTGCTGCTGCTGGGCGGCGGTGGCGGTGCCGCGCTGTTTGCGCTGGCCGCATCTCCGCTGCATATCTCGGTCGCGATGCTGCTGATCGGCATGGGCTGTTCGCCCGTGCTGATGGCGTCCTACTACATTTTCGCCCGCGAGTATGCACCGGCGCGTTTCGCCACCCTGGCGGCGCTGATGCTGGGGGTCGGATCGGCCGGCAACCTGGTGGCGTCCTGGCCCACGGCGCTGGCCGCAGACCTGATCGGCTGGCGCGGCACGCTGGCCGGGCTGGCGCTGCTGTCGGTGGCCGTGGCGGCGGGAATATTCGCGACTGTGCGCGACCCGGCCCAGACGCATGGCGACCAGAAGGGGTCGGTGCTGGACCTGCTGAAGATGCCCGCGCTCTGGGCCGTTTTGCCGATCATGTTCGTCAGCTACGTGCCTTCGGGCGCGATCCGCGGTCTGTGGATCGGCCCCTACCTGACCGATGTATTCGCGCTGACCACCGAACAGATCGGGCAGGCGACGCTGGTCATGGGGTTGGCGATGATCGTCGGCACCTTCAGCTACGGACCGCTCGACCGCGTGTTTGGCACCCGCAAATGGGTCGTGGTGGTCGGCAACGCGCTGGGCGCCGCAGCCCTTGCGGCACTGGTCCTGACCATCGGCCGCGACGTTTACCTTTCCGTGGCGCTGATTGCCGCGATCGGCTTTCTGGGCGGATCCTATCCGGTGATCATGGCGCACGGGCGGGCGTTCATTCCGCCGCATCTGGTGGGCCGCGGCGTGACGCTGCTCAACCTGTTCGGGATCGGCGGTGTCGGCCTGATGCAGTTCGGATCGGGCCGGGTGCATGCCGCCTATTCGGCTGCGTCCGGCGCACCCGGCGCAGCCTATGCGGCGATCTTCGCGTTCTTCACGCTGGCGCTGGTGCTGGGGCTGGTGATCTATCTGTTCAGCCGCGACAGTGTGGAGTGATCCGGCCCCTTTCCCCTTGCATGCTTTCCCTATATGACACCGCAGCCGGTCATGGGGCCGGCGGGAATTTGGAGACTGATTCACATGGGCTATCGCGTCGTCGTCGCCGGTGCCACGGGCAACGTGGGCCGTGAAATGCTGAACATCCTGGCCGAACGCCGCTTTCCGGTGGACGAGATCGCGGCACTGGCGAGCCGCCGGTCGCTGGGCACCGAGGTCAGCTTTGGCGACAAGACCCTGAAGACGCGGGATCTGGACACGTTCGATTTCACCGGCTGGGATATCGCACTTTTCGCCATCGGGTCCGAGGCGACCAGCAAATACGCGCCCCTGGCGGCGAAAGCGGGCTGCGTGGTGATCGACAACAGCTCGCTCTACCGCTATGACCCCGAGGTGCCGCTGATCGTGCCGGAATGCAATGCCGACGCGATCATGGGCTATTCCAGGAAGAACATCATCGCCAACCCCAACTGTTCCACCGCGCAGATGGTGGTGGCGCTGAAGCCGCTGCACGACCGCGCCCGGATCAAGCGGGTGGTGGTTTCGACCTACCAGTCGGTTTCGGGCGCCGGCAAGGCGGGTATCGACGAGTTGTGGGACCAGACCAAGGGCATGTACGTGCCCGGCCAGGAGGTCGCGGCGAAGAAGTTCACCAAGCAGATCGCCTTCAACGTGATTCCGCATATCGACGTGTTCATGGAAGACGGCCAGACCAAGGAAGAATGGAAGATGGTCGCCGAGACCAAGAAGATCGTGGACACCAAGATCAGGGT
>JBKEDD010000064.1:0-14121 GCA_047975215.1 Jhaorihella sp. | reverse complement strand
CTTGCTTCACGCCGGTCCAGAGCCCGCAAAGCAACGGCATCTCGGAGGCTTTCGTGAAGACGCTGAAGCGCGACTACGTCCAGGTGACGCCACTGCCCACCGCCCCGACAGTTCTTGGATTGATCGAAAACTGGATCGAGGATTACAATGACAACCACCCGCACTCAGGGCTGAAAATGCGCTCGCCCCGCGAGTTCATTGCCGCTCAAATCGCAACCGCCTGAGTGTCCGGCGAAACGGGGGCAAGACCACCTGCCCTATCCTCGTGGCGTCGTTTACACCAATTGAATTTCTCCGCCCCGAAGTCGATCATCACACCGGTGATCGTAAGCGGACCACGAAGTTGAACACACTTTTCCTACTAATGGAACAGTATGATGGACACGTGATCGTCCCAGCGGAGACCGTTTGTAAGGACTACTTTTCTCACCTGACAATCACTAAGTTTCTGCGCAAAGTGAGCACCGGAGAGATCGACTTACCGCTAACCAGGGCTGAGAGAAGCCAGAAAAGCGCGAGGGGTGTGCACCTGCAGGACCTAGCCTTGTACCTCGACAAACGACGCGAGATCGCATTGTCCGAGGCTCGCGCCTTTCGCACCAGATAACTCCTCGGCATCGGCTTGGCATTGGTTGTCCCCGATCCCGGCATGACCGCCAGGGCTTGGCAAGCAATGGCTATTCGCGCGCCCTACCCCGCAGTTCCATCGGAATCGGTGACACCATCGCCAAGAAGTACAACGAGGGTACAACTTTGCGAATATCAAACCATTTAGTGGTTGATTTTGCGTCGTTTTTCGCCACGTCCGTCCAATCCATCATAGGCGCGACGGCAAGGCGAGAAGCGTATTTTGCGTTTTTTCTCATATCCCTGAATAGAGCCTCAGCTTGCGATCACCGGCACGGATTTCTCGGATTTTCCGAGGTTGCCCTCGGGTTCTTTGGGTTTTCAAGGATCGTCTGGCATCGAGTAGCAACATCCGCCGCGAGCGTCACGCCCGAACCAGAACTCTGCCAGGGGCAAGCTGCCCATCCTTATCCGGAACCGCCGCAACCTACCCTACGCGACCGGCTTCGCGCCATATCGGAACGAGGTCATATTCTCGATTGCCTAGGCGCCAACCGGGTTGAACCGCCCTCGCCCGTCTGGTTCCCGCTCGTCCCTGGCCCGGTCGGGGCGCCTGTTCAGGCCCGCCGCCGGCGCCCGCCCGACCGGCCGCCGCGGCCGCGCCCCTCGTCCCCCGCGGCTGACGAAGGCTTGTTGAAGCGGATCCATTCGGTGCCATGAGAATCGTTGTCGGTCAGAAGGTTGGCGGCGCGAATGGCCATCATTTCCGAACCGGCGCGGGGTTTCGTCGATCCCAGTCCGAACAGCGTGACGAAGGTTTCGTCGTCCATCCCTTCGGGCAGCGCGATACCCGCCGCCGCCACCGCCGCCTTCTTGTCGGCAATCGCCTTTTGCGTCACCGGCAGCGCGACAGGGTTCATGATGGCGCTGGTCATGCCCGCACCCATCGCCATGGGCAGGAACGCGTTGTTGATGCCATGCCGGTTGGGCAGGCCAAAGCTGATGTTGGACGCGCCACAGGTGGTGTTCACGCCCAGTTCCTCGCGCAGACGCCGTACCAGCGCGAAAACCTGCAAACCGGCGGTCGCCATGGCGCCGATCGGCATCACCAGCGGATCGACCACGATGTCATGCGCCGGGATGCCGAAATCCGCCGCCCGTTCGACGATCTTCTTGGCCACCGCGAACCGCACGTCGGGGTCTTCGGAAATGCCGGTATCGTCATTGCTGATCGCCACCACCGGAACGTTGTACTTCTTGACCAGCGGCAGCACGAACTCCAGCCGCTCCTCCTCGCCCGTCACCGAATTGAGCAGCGGGCGGCCCTCGCAGGCCACAAGCCCGGCCTCAAGCGCCGCGGGCACCGAACTGTCGATGCAAAGCGGCACATCCACCAGTTCCTGCACCATTTCGACGATGGCGCGCATCAGCGGCGGTTCGGTCTCGTTCGGGTTGGGGTTCGAGTTGTAGACCACCCCGGCGTTGATATCGAGCACGGTGGCCCCGGCCGCAACCTGGGCCAGGGCGTCCTTTTCGACGGTACTGAAATCGCCGGCCTCAAGCTCGGCCGCCAGTTTCTTGCGCCCGGTAGGGTTGATCCGCTCACCGATCACGCAGAATGGCTGATCAAAGCCGATGATCGTGGTTTTCGTCCTGGATTCTACGATGGTGCGGGTCATTTCGGGCCTTTTTCAGTTTGCGTTTGCAGGACGCCCGGCGGCGCCACCATTGTCCGTTGCCCATTGGGCATTGGTCTTGATACCGCCCAGCGGAAAGAAATGCACGGTCTCGATGTTGCAATCCGGGTTCGCCGCCTTGTGCGCGGCCAGCTCGGCGACAACGTCCGTCGGCTCGTAGGGCATGAGCAGCTTGGTCACGTCCATCGCACGCTTTTGCAGCACCTTCAGCGACGGGCCGACACCGCAGGCGATCGCGAACCTTATCAGGGTCTGCAATTTCGCCGGACCGGCGATGCCGATATGCACGGGGATGGAGATGCCGGCCTCGCGCAGGCCGCCGGCCCAGGCGATGATCGGTTTGGCGTCAAACGCGAATTGCGTCGCCAGGGCCAGTTCCGCCGCGGTCCTCTCGCTCAGTTTCTGTTTCCATTGAAGGGCTTCATTGACGACCTTCATGCTTCCGTCCGGGTCGATGTCGCGGTTGCCTTCGGGGTGACCGGCAAAATGCAGCCGCCTGAACCCGGCCCGATCGAACAGCCCGGTTTCCACCAGTTGCATGGAACTGTGGAAGTCGCCCTGAGGCCGGGCGATGCCACCGGCCAACAGCAGCGCCTGGTCGACCCCGGCCTCGCCCCGATACCGGGCGATCCAGTCGGCCAGAACGCCGGCGTCGCGGATGATCCGGGCCGGGAAATGCGGCATCACGGGAAAACCGTCGCGCGCAAGACGGGCTGCGGTGGCGACCATGTCCTCGATCGGCGTGCCGTCGATATGGGCGATATAAACGCGGGTGCCTTCCGGCAGCAGGCTGCGGAAATCCTCGATCTTCTCGGCGGTGCGCGGCATCACCTCTATCGAATAGCCCCGAAGAAACGCCTCGACCTGCCGGTTGAGCGGGCTTTCGCGGGGCGTCTCACGTTTCCTGAAGTTCAGCAAAGCCATCGCAGCCTCCCATAGGGTTCCTGGGTTCATGCCCAGCCATCGTTCTGGATCAGGGTCCTGATCCGGTCGCCGTCATATTCCGCAACCAGACGCGCCGCTTCGCTGTCGGCCACCGCATCCGGTTCGCCTTCGACCGAATAGGGCTCGGCCTTGCGCCACTCGGCCAGATAGGCATCGGTGTCGCGCGCCCCTACCCGCATCGCCGCCCGGTCGATGGCCTGTTCGAACCGTTCGGGCAGTACCCGCTTGGCGCCGCGCCGGCCCTTGCCGACGATGACCTGGGCCGGAATGTCGCGCCAGAAAACGATGGTCACTTCGGGCATGTCTGATTCCCTTCTCGATGGCTCTACCTAGGGCATGCCGCCCCGCCGCCGGCGCCTGTTTTCGACAGAACGCGCATGTCCAGCGACGCCGCCCGCAGATCTATCGCAAAGCGGCGATGCCGGCCAGTCTCGGGCCGGGCCGGATTTCTCATGATGATTATCGAAGCGCCGGGTCGTGCGACTGTGTCTTGCGGGAACGGCGATGCCTGCTTATTCTGAAGCCAACACGAAATCGGAGGGCGTATCGGATGGCGCCCAGGCGTCCCACGGGTGCGGGCGCGTTTCCCAAAGCGGTCGAGATCCCCGCCCCTGAACCGCCCGATCCGGATGCGCTTTATGGCGCCCTGGATCTGGGCACCAACAGTTGCCGCATGCTGATTGCCCAGCCCAAGGGCAGCGGCTTTCATGTCGTGGACAGCTTTTCGAGGTCGGTTCAGCTTGGTACCGGACTGGAGCGCACCGGGCGGTTGTCGCGCTCGTCGATGGCGCGCACGGTGCAGGCGCTGAGAATCTGCCAGCAAAAGCTCAAGCGCAACAAGGTCCGGCGCATGCGGCTGGTGGCGACCGAAGCCTGCCGCCGGGCAGACAACGCCGCCGAGTTCATTCGTCAGATCCGTCACGAAACCGGCCTGACCCTCGAGATCATTCAACCCGAGGAAGAAGCGCGCCTGGCAGTCATCTCCTGTGCGCCGCTGGTCAGCACCAGGACAGAACAGTTGCTGGTTGTCGATATCGGCGGCGGTTCGACCGAACTGGTCTGGATCGACATATCATCGGTACCGGCGCGCGACAGGGCGCGCACGATCATGCGCCTGCATTCCGGGTTTCACCCGCCCGAAAGCCCGTTTCCGGCCGCCAGGGTGGTGGACTGGATCTCGGTGCCGCTGGGAGTGGCGACCCTGCGCGATCAGTTCAGCGACGTGGCCGACGATAGCGCACGTTTCGCGCTGATGAGCTGGTTCTTCGAAGAGAACCTTGCCGATTTCGCCCCCTATCACGGCGTCCAGGCACGCGAACGCTTCCAGATCGTAGGAACCTCGGGTACCGTGACGACGGTCGCGGCCAGCCATCTGGGCCTGAAACGCTATGACCGCAGCAAGGTGGACGGGCTGCGCATGACCAGCGACCAGATCGACACCGTGATCCGCCGCTATCTCGATCTCGGGCCCGCCGGGCGGCGACGCGATCCGCGCATCGGCGAGGACCGGCACGCGCTGATCATGTCGGGCTCGGCGATCCTTCAGGCGCTGTTGCGGGTCTGGCCGACCGACCGGCTTTCGGTAGCTGACCGCGGTCTGCGCGAGGGGTTGCTTTACGCCCAGATGAGCGCCGACGGCGTACTTGAGGACGGCCCGTTCTGACACCGGGCGAGGGCGGGGCTGGCGATCTTGCCGCGCCGGCGCGCTGGCGCTATCGAACCGGCAGGAAGAAGGGGCTTTGACATGGCCAAGAATACATCGGGGCGCGGCCAGCGCGATCTCAAGGTCAAGGTCAAGACCGCCCGCGGGCGCAAGTCAAGCTCGACGCGATGGTTGCAGCGCCAGTTGAACGACCCCTACGTCAAACGGGCGCAGGCCGAAGGCTATCGCGGGCGCGCGGCCTACAAGATCATCGAACTCGACGACAGGTTCCGCTTTCTTGTGCCCGGCGCCCGGGTGGTCGACCTGGGCTGTGCGCCGGGCGGCTGGTGTCAGGTCGCGGTCGGACGCGTCAACGCACTTGGCGAACGACGGGACAAACCGGCGGGAAGGGTGCTGGGCGTCGATTTGCAGGAGGTGGATCCAGTGCCGGGCGCCGAGATTCACGTTCTCGATTTCATGTCCGACGCCGCCGACGAGGCCGTGAAGGGCTGGCTGGCGGGGCGCGCCGACGTGGTCATGTCGGACATGGCCGCCGCGTCCTCGGGCCACAAACAGACCGACCATCTGCGCATCATGGCCCTGTGCGAGGCGGCGGCGCAGCTTTCCTTCGACGTGCTGGATGCGGGCGGCACCTTTGTCGCCAAGGTTCTGGCCGGCGGCGCCGAAGGCGAGTTGCAAAAGCTGCTCAAGCAGAAATTCGCGCGGGTCGCCAACGTGAAACCGCCCGCCTCGCGTTCGGACAGTTCCGAGAAGTTCGTAGTTGCGACAGGGTTTCGCGGCTGATCAGCGGCGAACGGCACGCAGCCCCGGCCGCGACCAGGATCGCACCGCCAGGGAAAGCAACAGCCGCGCTTCGTCGCGATCCACCGCCGGACGCGACCACCGCAGCCTGCCCGACATGCGTTCGGCCAGGTTCTGCTGGCGCAGCAACTCGAACAGAACGGCATGGCGCGCGGATTCGCTGCGCATTGGCATTGCGGGGCCTCCAGGCGGCACGGGACCGGTCCCGATGCCACGACATGCCCGCGAAACGTGCCCCCGCCGTGGCACCCTCGCGGCATTTGCGTGAAACATGGCGCCCCCGGGGCCGCGCCGCCGTTCAGCCGTACAGTTCCGCCGCCCGCGCCTCGAACGCGCGCACGATTCGATGCATCGCCTCGTTGAACACCACGCCGATGATCTTGCGCAGCACCGCGTTGCGAAACTCGAAATCGACAAAGAAGGCGACCGTGCAGCCGCCCTCGGGGCTGTCCGAAAAGCTCCACCGCGACTTGAGGTACTTGAATGGCCCGTCCAGATATTCGGTATCTATCCGCAGTTCTTCGGGCCACAGCGTCACGCGGCTGCCGAAGCGTTCGCGGAACACCTTGAAACTGATCACCAGATCGGCCTCCATCAGCGTGGCATCGCCCTCTGGACGGGTCTGGCGGACGCGCGCCGCGGCACACCACGGCAGGAACCGTGGATAGGCGGGCACGTCTGCGACCAGGTCATACATCTGCCTTGCGGTATATGGCAGCTGGCGGGTTTCCGAATGGGTTGGCATTCCGGGTCCGGTTTCCTGGGTGACAGTGGCGCGTCATGTCGTATGGTTGGCCGCGAAGTTCAAGGGGAAAGCCATGCCCAAGCGGCCTTATGTCATAGAGGAGATGATCTCGGCCAAGGCCATTGCCGCCCGGATCGAGGCGCTGTGCCGGGAAATCCAGGCCGAATTCGAAGGCACCGACAAGCTGGTCGTGGTCGGGCTCCTGCGCGGCAGCTTCGTCTTCATCGCCGATCTGGTGCGTGAACTCGACCTGCCGATCGAGGTCGATTTCATCGAAGCCTCGTCCTACGGCGATACCATGGAATCGAGCCGCGAGGTGCGTATCCTCAAGGATCTGCGCGGCGCCATCGAGGCGCGCGACGTGCTGGTGGTCGAGGACATCATCGACACCGGCCACACGCTGAGCCATGTTTGCCGACTGCTGCAAAGCCGCAACCCGGCGCGGCTGAAGACCATCGCGCTGCTGAACAAGCCCAGCCGGCGCGAGGTCGAGTTCCGCGCCGACTGGATAGGGTTCGACATCCCCGACGAATTCGTCGTCGGCTATGGCATCGACTTCGCCCAGCGCAACCGCAACCTGCCCCATATCGGCAGGGTCAGGTTCACCGAATGAACCGCTGGTTTCTGAAGATGGCCCGCTGGGCGCACCGCCCGCCATCGGCAAGACAGCTCCGCATCGTTCTGGCGGTCATCGCGGCCTGTCTGGTCGTGTTCGGGGCCGAATGGCTGGGCCTGTGGCCCGACTGGGCCACCGCCGAGAGGATGCCGCGCTGAGAACGGGCTGTGTGGTGGCGCAAAGGGCCTGTGCGCAAAGGAACAGCCGATCAACCAAGCGTGATTTCCCCCCATGCGGGTGCCGCAATAGGCTGGGCCGATGAATTCGTTTTGCATTTGCAGGAGGACCAGATGAAAAGACTTGCATTCCTTTCCGCCCTCGCGGTCGCCGCCACCACCACGGTCGCGCTGGCCCAGGACGGCCCGACCGCCGAACAGAAGGCACGCCAGGGCATGATGCGGATCATGGCGCTGAACATGGGCGTGCTGGGCGGCATGGCCAAGGGTGAAATGCCCTTCGATGCGGCCATGGCACAGGCGTCCGCAGATACGCTGGTGGCGGTCTCGGGTGTGCATCAGGGCAATCTGTGGCCACAGGGCTCGGGAATGGACGAGTCGATGAGCAGCGAGGCGCTCGGCACGATCTGGGAGAAGCCGCAGGAATTCGCCGCCGACTGGAGCGCGTTCGGCGAGGCCGCCAGCGGGCTTCAGGCCGCCGTGGCCGGGGGCCAGTCGGCCCTGGGTCCGGCGATGGGCGCCGCCGGCAAGGCGTGCTCGGGTTGTCACGAGACCTTCCGCAAGAAACAGGAATGACAGACAGGGCCGGCGGCAATTCCATGCGGTTGATCCGATGGGCGATTTTTCTTGCGCTGCTGGCCGGGGCGGGGTTCTGGGTGCTGTCCCGCCCCGTCCGGCTGCCTGACACCGCGACGGCGGGCCTGACCGGCGATGCCGCCCGTGGTGAAACGGTATTCTGGGCCGGCGGCTGCGCCGCCTGCCACGCCAGCCCCGGCGCCGAAGGCGACGCCAGGCTGATCCTGTCGGGCGGCTATCGCATCCAAAGCCCGTTCGGGACGTTCGTGGCGCCCAACATCTCGCCATCCGAGCAGGGTATCGGCGGCTGGTCGACCGCCGACATGGCCAATGCACTGATCGCCGGCACCGGCACCGGGGGGCAGCATCTCTATCCGGCGCTGCCCTACACCACCTATCAGCGCATGACCCTGCAGGACGTGGCCGACCTCAAGGCGTTCATGGACACCCTGCCGGCCTCGAACGTGGCAAGCCTGCCCCACGATCTGCGCTTTCCCTTCACCGTCCGGCGCGGCCTGGGGCTGTGGAAGCTGCTGAACATGCGGCCCGGCTGGGTGCTGGACGCGGGCGGCGATGCGCAGCTCGAACGCGGCCGCTACCTGGTCGAGGCGCTGGGCCACTGCGCCGAATGCCACACGCCGCGCGATCTGACCGGCGGGCTTGACCGGACGCGCTGGATGCAGGGTGCGCCCAACCCCTCGGGCAAGGGCACCATACCGGCCCTGACCCCGGACAAGCTGAAATGGAGCGCCACCGACATCGCCTACTATCTCGAAACCGGCTTCACGCCCGACTACGACAGCGCCGGGGGCGAAATGGTCGCGGTCATCGCCAATCTCGCGCATCTGGACAAGGCCGACCGGGAGGCGATCGCCGCCTATGTCAAGGCCCTGCCCTGACCGGCCAGCCGCGACCGAACCCGCGCAAACCGCCGCAAGCGGCTTCTTCTGACCCGAAATATCCCCGCCGGAGGCATCGCGCCGCCGCGGGCGGCGCGACAGCGGTCAGCGCGCCCCCGGGCCGCTCGCGCGGATCAGGCCCGTGCCAGCCGCGCCGCGCGCAGCCGGGCAAAATCGTCGCCCGCATGATACGACGACCGGGTCAGCGGCGTGGCCGATACCATCAGGAACCCCTTGCCGTATGCCGCCTTCTCATATCCCGCGAAGTCCTCGGGGGTGACGAACCGGCTCACGGCATGGTGTTTCGGTGTCGGTTGCAGATACTGACCGATGGTCAGGAAATCCACCTCCGCCGCCCGCATGTCGTCCATCACCTGCCGCACCGCCTGCGCGTCCTCGCCCAGCCCCACCATGATGCCGGACTTGGTGAACATGTTCGAATCGATTTCCTTGACCCGCTGCAACAGACGCAGGCTGTGGAAATAACGCGCGCCGGGGCGCACCTCGGGGTAAAGTCCGGGCACGGTTTCGAGGTTGTGGTTGAACACGTCGGGGCGCGCCGCGACCACCGTCTCCAGCGCCCCGGGCGCGCATCTCAGGAAATCCGGGGTCAGAATTTCGATCGTGGTGGCCGGGCTGCGGTGGCGCACGGCGCGGATGGTCTGGGCGAAGTGCTCCGCGCCGCCGTCCTCCAGGTCGTCCCGGTCAACGCTGGTGATCACCACATGCTTCAACCCCAGCTTGTCCACCGCCTGTGCGACCCGGCCCGGTTCGAACGCATCCAGGGCCTCGGGGCGGCCAGTGGCAATGTTGCAGAAGGTGCAGCCGCGGGTGCAGATATCGCCCATGATCATCATCGTGGCATGGCGCTGCGACCAGCACTCGCCGACATTGGGGCAACCCGCCTCTTCGCAGACCGTTACCAGCCCGTTGTCGCGCATGATCTTGTGCGTCTCGGCATAGACCTTGCCACCGGGGGCCCGGACCCTGATCCAGGCCGGTTTTTTGGGCTGGGCATTGTCGGGGCGATGCGCCTTTTCGGGGTGGCGCTGCTGGGGGATCTTCAGATCTCGCATCTCGGGGCCCTCGGGTTGGCTTTCGGCCCATGCGCCATAGCACAGGCCCGCGGGCGATGCACCAGTTGCCGTGCATTGCGGCCCTGCATCGGGCGCATGGCAAAGCGCGCATCCGCGCATCAGCGGGGCGCGGCAATTCGCGGCAACGACAGCCATTGAACCTGATTTAGAATCGTTTTAAATCTCGCTCGCAACAACCAACCGACAGGAGCCTCAGATGCAAGCCGGAGTCAAACTACCCGACGTAACCTTCCACACCCGCGTACGCGACGAAAGCATCGGGGGCGACAACCCCTATCGCTGGCAGGACATGACCACTGACGACTATTTCAAGGGCAAGCGCGTCGTGCTGTTCTCGCTTCCGGGCGCCTTCACGCCGACCTGCTCGACCTACCAGTTGCCCGGCTACGAAAACGGGCACCCAGAATTCAGGAAGCTGGGCATCGACGAGATCTACTGCATGTCGGTGAATGACAGCTTCGTCATGAACGCCTGGGCCCGCGGCCAGGACCTCAAGAACGTCAAGGTGATCCCCGACGGATCGGGCACGTTCACCCGGCGTGTCGGCATGCTGGTGGACAAGCACAACCTCGGCTTTGGTCCCCGCTCCTGGCGCTATGCCGCCGTCGTCGATGACGGCGTGGTCGAGGCGTGGTTCGAAGAGCCGGGATGCGAGGACAATTGCGGCTCCGACCCCTATGGCGTCTCCTCGCCCGAAACCGTTCTGGATTACCTCAAGTCCAAGTCCTGAGCACCTGAATAAACATGCTTGCGGGCCCGCCGGAGCGCGGGCCCGCGACGTTTGCGGGTGGCCTCATCCGATCAGCCTGTCGGCGCCCTGCACCTGCTCGTAGTGGCGCCGCAGCCGTTGCAGCGCGATGCGCAGCACGATCTTGCCCGAGCGTGCCGACCAGCCCATGCGGCGTTCGGCCTGTTCCAGCCCTTCCAGATAACAGCAACAGCGAAGCGCCACGTCGCTCAGCCCCGGTCCGAGATCGGCCAGCGCCCGCGCCACGCGGTCGCGCGCCGAGTCTGCGCCACAGCCCGCTCCGGCTCCGGGCCCGCCCCGGACGCCGCCGGTCAGATAGTGTTCCCAGTTCTGCGCCACCCGCGGCCCGGTCTGCGCCATCTCGAAATCCTCGCGCAACCGTTCACCCGCCACCACAAGCGCATCGTCCAGAAACGGGCGACCGTCGCGGTCGCGCCGGCGCGCCAGCAGGATCAACGGACTATCCGCCATGTGGTAGCGGACCCGCCGTGCCCGATCGCCCGGTTCGCCGGGCATCGCCGCGTTGCCATCCCCGTCCGGTCCGGCAAAGACAGCCTGGGCCTCGCCAAACCCGCTTTCGCTATGCGCCCGGGCACGGTTTTCGCACTGGGCAATCAACCGGCCGAGCGCCGCGCGCCCGGCCGCGGTAATGCGGTAGCGGCTGATACGGCCGGGATTGGCGCAGCCGATCCAGTCCTTCAGGGCCATCGCTTCGGCGACGCTACGCTCGACAACAGCCGTGCGCGTGCCATCGCCGGCGCCCGCGTCGCGCACCACCACGGCCTTCTCCATCTGCTCGGCCACAGCCAGGACCGCGCCGCTCTCGCATAGGCGGCGCAGCACGCGCAGCGCCTCGCGATCAAGCGCGGCGTTGTCCAGGGCGTCTTTTTCGGGCCGGGCCGATGTCTTCATGCCGGATATGTCCTTCGGGCTGGCTGAGGCGGCGCCACGGGCTTCCTGGCGCGTGCGCAGCGGTGGGAAATGGGTTGCGGCCAGCGCCGTCAGGGCACCATCCACCAGGGGATCGTCGCGCCGCGTCTCGATCCGCCTGATCTGGCGCAGCACGGTCGAGGCATGGCAGCCCGCGCCGCGCGCGAGGTCGCGGATCGCCTGACCCGCCATCGTATGCGCGAGATAGAGCGACATCCATTTAATCTGCAACATATCCGGCAGCCCTGAAGAAGTTTCGGCACTGTTCCGGAGGGAACAGGTCGCAGGTTTGGGCAACGGATTGGAACAGGGCGTCGAATGTCCGGGCTTTGAGCCTTCGCAGGTGGGCCTTGAGTTTGGAGTATGCCATCTCAATGGGGTTCAAATCGGGACTGTAGGGCGGCAGGAAGAGCATCCAGTTGCCCTGCGCCTTCAGGCAATCCTGAGCGCGGGCGGATTTGTGCGATGATAGGTTGTCGGCGATGACCACGTCACCGGGTTGCAGGGTGGGAGCGAGCTGGGTCTCGATGTAAGTAACGAAGGCGGACCGGTTCATGGGGCCATCCAGAACCCAGGGCGCGGTCAATTCATCGACGCGCAATCCGGCAATGAATGTCTGGGTGCGCCAATGACCGAAGGGAGCGTCAGCCTCCAAACGGGTCCCACACGCTGATCTACCCCGCAGGCGGGTCATCTTCGTGGTCACAGCCGTTTCATCAATGAACACGAGCCGATGTGGCTCAAGGCGCATCCTCGGCATCCGCCGGTGGCGCCACTCGTATCGTGCGGCGCGAACCCTCTTGCGCAGCCTCTCCGTCGCAATCAGCGATTTTTTTATATGTGAAGCCAAGGCGATGGATCAGATGGCGCGACAGCATGGCCGGGGTTGCACTCAGGCCGTGTTCCGCACCCAGAGCCTCGGCCAGTTCCGGCATGGTGATATCGGGCCGCGCTTCAACCTGCCTCTTCAACCAGTCTGAAACCGCATCCAGCTTGCTCCGTCGTGGACGGCCCTGCGGCGCGGCTTTGACGCCACCGGTTCGCTTCTTGCGCTGCATGATCCGTACCGCGCTTGCAGCCGATATCCGCAAACGCCGCGCGGCTTCATGGCAAGACAGGCCTTCGTCCACCAACGCGACGACCCTCTCTCGTATATCCAGTGATAGCGATTTGCCCATGATTCACCTCCACATATGGTGAATCACAAAAATGGCCCCGTGGGAATCCAGCCGATTCAGATTTCAGGGACGACGCTCTAGTATTCGCGGAGCTTGACACCTTTAGTAATTTTCTTGACGGGAGTGATAAAGTCAAAGAATAAATAGTGATGCGAAAATCACCTGATCTCATACGTCATGGGAAAACAGATGGCTGAGATGCGTCTGACACATCGCCAGATTGAAGCGTTCCGCGCGCTGATGCTCACGGGATCAATGACTGAGGCTGCGCGGCTCCTGTCTGTCACACAGCCAGCCGTTTCAAAGATTATTTCGCTGTTGGAAGAAGAGGTCGGCTTCAGCCTGTTCGATCGGCGCCAAGGCAGACTAAGCCCCACCGATGAAGCATATATCCTCTTTTCGGAAGTCAAGCAAAGCTACAGCGGATTGGATCGGATCGCACGAACGGCCAAGCGCATTCTAAACGGGACCGGCGGAAGCCTTCGCCTCGCCATACTTCCTACGCTGGCAACAGGATTCATCGTAAAGGTGGCGCAGCGCCTCTATGACAAAAATCAAAACATGCAGCTTTCCCTTCAAGCCTATGGCTCAGAAGAGATCGCTGACCTGGTCGCATCGGGATTTTATGATTTGGGCTTTGCAACGACACCAATTGACAGCGCTCGCGTTCAGGTCGGACCTGTATTGTCCGTTCCCTCCTTTTGCTTACTCCCTCCACAACACCAGTTGGCCCAGCAGAGTAAGGTATCTGTTATTGACCTTGAAGGAGAGAAGTTCATTGCCATCGCAGAAGGCGTCCCAAGCAGACTCAGGGCAGATGCATTGTTCACATCATTGAACGTTACCCGAGACATTCTGATCGAAGCACGATGGTCTTTGACCGTCTCTGAACTTGTACATGCAGGGTTGGGATGCAGCATCGTGGATGGATTTACGGCATTCACATTTGCCCGTCACGGCGGCATAGTCCGACCGCTGAGAGAAAATTTGGACTTCACTTTCGTTCAGGTAACTCGGCGCTCGTCAACAAGATCCGCTGCACTCACCCAGTTTCAAGAAGCGTTCGATATCGAATTTGAGGATTTTCGAACGCGTTTGCTCACGGGCGAGTTTATTACGGCATAGAATTAATACCGTCATTGTTCGGACGATATACCCTCGCCGAACCCGGACCACATTTTGCGCTACGATCCTGTACGCTATCGACACCTCGAATAGGCGATATCGACCTGCTGAACTGGCCCCTTTTTCGACCGGACACTCGGGCATGACCATGGAGGCTTAGGGATATCCCTAAGCACGTGCTTATGTCTGACTATGAGATCATCACCGATGGCGGTCGCCGACGCCGCTGGACTTCATCTGAGAAGCTACGGATCGTCGAGGAGACGCTGGAGGAGAACGCCAGCATCTCGGTCGTGGCGCGCCGCAATGGCGTGGCACCGAACCTGCTGTATCGTTGGCGGCGTCTGATGCTGGAGGG
>JBKEDD010000063.1:0-3086 GCA_047975215.1 Jhaorihella sp. | reverse complement strand
CGGCAGCCCTGCCAGACGGGAAGATCACGGCCCTGGCTGTCGCGCTCTCGCGCCTCCCCCAGATGTCTGCCATCGACGGTGATCGCGGCGCCGTCGCGGCAGACCCGTTGTCCCGGCAGCCCGATGACGTGCTTCAGGATCGGCACATCGCGACCGACATAGCCGCGCGTGACCATGAAACCTGCAAAGGGTTCGGGCGGCATGACCACGACCAGATCTGGCACCTTGAGCCGATCCGCCGGCGCGATGGCGTAGAGACCAATCGGCACGCTGGCCGAGGCGTTCCAGACCAGCCGTGGCGCAGTCGGAATGCTGCCGGCGATGACGGCGGCGAGCGCGGCAACCGTCACCATGATGTAGCGGGCACGGGTCATTTTCCGATCTCCCGACGCCGGAGCCATGCGGCATGGCGTTCCGCCGAATAAGGACGCGGCGCTTCGCCCGCCTTCATCCAGTGCCCGACATGACGCCAGTGGTCGGGATCGACCTCGGCAGGGTCGATGCCGAAACCCTCGATCGCATCGACATGACGCAGAACCTCTTCGACCTTGGGCCAGCCTTCGACCTTCAACAAAATCTCGCCACCGGGACGCACGAAGGGCAGCGTCTGATAGGAGTTGCCAGTCGCGATCGCGCGCACGATGTCGATGCGCGAGACGACAGTTCCATAGTCATTCGTGGCCCAGCGGACGAAGGCGAAGACAGAACCCGGCATGAAGAAGACCACACGTCGGCTGCGGTCCAGGACCTGCTCCCCTGCCCCATTGCCGAACCGGATCCAGAACTCGGTCTGCTTCTCCAGCCAGATCAATTCGACGCGGGTCATACCATC
Organism: Jhaorihella sp.; assembly: GCA_047975215.1. GTDB lineage: Bacteria > Pseudomonadota > Alphaproteobacteria > Rhodobacterales > Rhodobacteraceae > JAGRMG01. The sequence goes on along the minus strand of JBKEDD010000063.1, from coordinate 2,254 downwards.
GAAGCTGAGCGACGAAGCCTCAATCGCGGATGATTTTCCGGGTCTCAGAATGACACTCATCACCGACCTCCCGGAGGATCGAGTGGAAGGCGCGCCAAGTCTGGGCGACGGACCGTGTCGGAGGCGGGGCTGTCCGGGAGCGATCCGGCAGCGCCAGGCATGCTCAATGCGTCCGGTTTCTCAGCCTTTCGAAGGCTCCCGGCTGCGCTGCGGATGATGTTCTCCACATCATCTGCGCGCTCTTCAAAGTTAGCTGGGGTAACTGTTTCTGTTCTCGTCGCGTGTGAGGAAAGCGCCTCTTGCCATACCGTGAACGGTGATCTGACCGGCTCATGTCGGTCCACCACCAACCGGAATGGAGAGAGAAGATGGACTACTTCGCAGGACTGGATGTTTCCCTTGAGATGACGAGCATCTGCATCGTTGATGCTGATGGGGTCGTGATGAAGGAGGCGAAGGTTGCTTCCGAGCCGGACGACCTCGTTGCCTTCTTCGCGCAATGCGGCATTGCAATGAAGCGGATCGGCCTTGAGGCTGGTGCTCCGTCGCAATGGCTTTACGGCGGGATGGCGGATGCCGGCCTGCCCGTCGTTTGTATCGAGACGCGGCACGCCAAGGCGGCGCTGTCGGCGATGCCGAACAAGACCGACCGCAACGATGCGCGGGGGATCGCCAACATCATGCGCACCGGCTGGTTCCGCGCCGTGCATGTGAAGACGCAGACCGCACAGGAGCTGCGCTTCCTTCTGGTGGCCAGGCAGACGCTGGTGCGCAAGCTGATGGATATCGAGCTGGCGATCAGAGGCATGCTGCGGAGCTTCGGTCTGAAGATGGGCGTGGTATCCAAGCGCAACTTCGAAGCGCGCGTTCTGGAACTCGCCGGCGACCGTGCGATGCTGATGCGGGCGCTCAATCCGATGCTGACCGCAAGGCGCGCTCTGGCTGTCGAATATACCAACCTGCAAAAGGTTGCGATGGACTTCGCCCGTGACGACGACGTGTGCCGCCGGCTGATGACCGTTCCCGGTGTCGGCCCCATCGTGGCGCTGACCTATCGTGCGACCATCGACGTGCCATCGCGGTTCCGGCGCTCCAAATCGGTCGGCGCGCATCTGGGGCTGACACCACGCGCCTACCAATCCGGCGCAGTCGATTGGTCTGGCCGTGTGTCCAAGAGCGGCGATGCGATGGCACGGGCGGCACTCTACGAGGCCGCGCACATCCTGCTCATCCGCGTGAAGCGCTGGTCGTCGCTCAAGGCATGGGGCATGCGGCTGGTGAAGAACCGGGGGCATAAGCGGGCCGTCACCGCGCTTGCACGCCGGATGGCCGTGCTGATGCACCGCATCTGGGTCGAGGGAACCACCTTCCTCTGGAAGACGGGTGACGGTCAGGCAATTGCGCCGAAGCCCATTCCCGGCGTTTAAGCCCGTCTGCCTGTCATCTGCATGGATACCGGCTGACGTAGGCTGAGAGTTCCGCTGCGGCGGAGAGATGTCCCCCGAGGGGACGAGGGTTCGGGTGAGCACGTTCAGAATCTTGTCCGCGTCGCACGTGGCGATAGCGATGACGCGAGTTAGCTTGGCCGCCCGGCCTTCCGATCCCTGCTTGTGGCGATCCTGATATCGACCACGGAAAGAAGCGTGAGCCGCTCGGGGTGATGTCGATGATCCGCTCATGGCGTGTCCTCCGGCTTGATGCCTGGGATCCACGGAAGACGGACAGATCGGGATGGCTCATATGCTGCTTGTTGCGAACGCCCTGGATCATTGGCAAGATGATCGCGGGTGGCACTGGGCGCGTGCTTCACACCCACAGAAACAGTTAAAGAAGATTCTTCGTTAGACTCTAAGTTAAGGGAGCGATTTCCGCTTTTGCTTCCGTACGTTACACCCTGTTTGGGTTCCTGATAGCACGAGACCCCGGTTCCTGATGGCACGACAGTCCGGGTTCCCGATAGCACGAGCGCATTCACAGGTTTTCCACAGCCCGGCGCAGGCTCGAAGGCCAGCAACTTGCGGCCACCAACTTCAGTTTCGAGAAAGAGTGTGTAGCCCGGCAGCGGCTGCCGCCGGATGATGTCGCGAAGCTCGAAGGCGAAGCGCTTGAAGGGGGACAGCGCCCCGGACTTCTGGTGAAGATGATGGAAGTCGAAACGCCAGCCATCCCGCTGCCGGCCACCGTGCTTGCGCACCAGGCGATACAGCCAACGGTCGAGCCCGCCGGTCAGGTCGAAATACGCCCGGTCGATGGT